>CAVZCG010000013.1:0-774371 GCA_963773675.1 uncultured Acidobacteriaceae bacterium | reverse complement strand
ATTTTACGAATAAGGTACTCCGCCACCGCTTCCAGCCGAAGGAGTTATTTTGGGGAGGACTTTAGTCTAGAAGGTGATCGTTACCCCGCCCCGCACCGAACGGGCGGATTGCACGAAATAAACCGTTTGGCCGTCCTGGCCCATGACCGGCACATAGCCCTGCGCCAGCAGGTTCCGCAGGTCAATCAGCGCTTCCATGTGGGCGGGTAGGAAACCCATGGTCGGAATCGGTTGCCGCACAAAGAGATTCAGGAAAGCGTCACTTTGTCCCGGCGATGCGTTGAACATATCCACCGGCGTCAAGGCAGAACCATTCACCCAGCGGTAAGAGGCGATCCACCGTGTATGGGTGCGGGGAATGTTGCCGCTGAACTTCGCGGCCACAGCTTGACGGCGCTGCGTGCTGATAAACTGCCCGGCGTTCTGAATCTGGACATCCGGCTTGGCGAGATCCAGCACATCGCCGCAAGCATAATCCAGCGTAGCGCTGAGATCGGAATAAAGCTTGCGCTCGAGTACCAGGCGAAGGCCGTGAGTGTCTAGCGTGCCCCCGGCATACGTAAACGTACCGGAATAAGAATCAGGCAAAAGGAAGCCGCCAGCCGCGGTCACCTCGCCCGTACCCAGCAAGGCCGTGTTTTCCACGCGATCGCTGAAAACCGCCAACTGCATGTTGTTCCGGCCGATCCGCCGCGACACATTCAATTCCTGATGGTGAGCGCTTTCCAGCTGCTGCGAAAAGTTGGATACGCTGATCCGCGGGTCGCTTTGGTTCAACCCTCCATTCACATCCGCCGGCGCTGAATCAAAAGCCTTGTCATCCCGCAGAGTCGGCAGCGACGTCGCGTACGAGTATCCCACGACCGTACTTGGGGAAACGTGCAGGTCCAGGGAACCATAAGGCCGGAATGCAGTCACCCGTCCGAGGAATTGGATGGTCTGCAGTTCGCTGCCGAACCTTAACTCCACCACATCGCCAAGCGACAGATCATCTGCGCCGGAGAGCGCCAATGCCTGCAGCGAAGCATCATGCAGATTCGGATCCGAGGGTGCGAAACGACGAATCGCAACCCCCATGGAAGGCCCCGAACCGTCGGGTAACTGGTGCGAGTACGTCGCCCGCAAAACCGAGTCAGGAAGCCCGTCTCCATAGCCAACGTTCCCGCTCAAACCGACACGATCCGTCGAAAAAATGGACCGCTCCACGGAGAATCCCGTGTTCATGTCCGAGCCGCTGCCATAACCGCCAGCCGCCGAACCCGCCAGGAACGAAAGACTGCCTGTAAGGTTTCGATCCGACTTGTCGGCGCTCAAAGTGGGATCGTCGAACACCCGCAGCACGGGGCGATTCGCCACCGAACGCAACGTCCACTTCCAATCGTCATCATCGGCGCTGCCGCGCAGTGGGCCGACGCGCATGGCATTCAACAATGTATTCAAGGTGATGTTCAGGTGAGTGCTGGTGCCGGGATGCAATCCAATTTTGTCCCGCCAGGCAGGCAAGAAGGAAGCTGCCGAAACTTTAACCGTATATAAGCCGGGCACCAGATCGCTTGCGTAGTAGAACCCTGCGCCGTCGGTGAACACGGTCCAAGTGCGAGCCGCAGTGCCGACAATCTCAACCACCGCGCCCATCTGGGGAATCCCAGAGGCGTCGCGCACGTATCCCGAGATCGCCCCTGGCCGCTCAGCGGCCCACGCAGGAAGCGACAACGCTATGATCACCGCCCAAGTTCCGAGCTGGCGAAGCTTCACTCCTACCCCCGGGAAATCAAACAGGCGGTTACTCTACAGCAAACGTCGCTGAAGGATCAACAACCTGTTTGGAGATGTTGTCGTTCACTTTGATTTCGATCCGATATACGCCCGGCTGCAGATTTGCCGAGGCAATCGACTTTTGCAGCGTCACCTGGTCGCCTACATTGCCCATCGTGTCCGTGGATTCGGTCTTCTGAACCACCGGTTTGTTGGTCGCAATGTTGACGATGTCAAACTCGAAAGTGGCCGAAGGCTTGTGCGTCTTCTCGTCCACGCCCAAATTATAGACTTGCATCCAGAAGTTTACCTTCTGGTCACGACTCCGCTTGAACAGCGCAGGCTTGCCGTCCGCCGGAGCCACGCGCGGGCGAACCTTGGTTACGCCAATCACGAAACTCCCCGTACTCACATCCTTGGTGGGCACCGGTTCCATCTGGTCGGCAACGATCAGAGAAGAGGTCGAGAGTTTATCGTCCGAGTACTCCGGTACCACAATGCCGCGGCTCCACAGTCCTTTGCGATCGCCGTTCACATCTTTCACCGCAACCTCAATTTTGTAACGTCCGGGTCGCAGCGGCAGCGCCTTCCAGTACACCGAGGAGTTCTCCGCGGTGCGCGGCAGCAACTCCGCCGGAACGTCTACCTGTGCCGTGTCTTCGAAAGTCTGCACTACGCGGCCGGTTAACGTAGTCACGCGGCCGAAGATATTCACCGTACCGCGCTGTACGCCATCCTTGTTGGCAAACGTGATATCGCGGTACTTCATCTGGATGGTGACCGGTACCAGCACCGTGTCGCCCGTCACCTTCACATAATCGGTGCGTACGTCGAAGGGCATCAGGTTGGTAATCAACTTGGTATTAACAATTTCTTCCAGATCCTTGAACTTGACCGGCGGAGGAGCCTGCAATTTCGCAAACTGTTCCAGACGGTCGAACTCTTTGGTCTGCAGATCCGAACTCATCGGTCCCGCTCCCAGTTGCTCCATACCGCCCGTGAACCGCGACGCCTTGCTCGACATTCCCATCTGCTCGTAGAGCGTCAGGCCGGCGTTCGGCGTGTACTTGAGAGCATCTTTTTCAGAGCGGTCGATCGTCATGTGGTAGTCGCCGCACATGCAGGTATCGACGAATTCGATCATTACTTCCTGACCTATACCTTCAAGGTAACGATAGCGCCAGGTTTCAAACGGGAATGTGGATGTCTCGCCGCCGCCTTCTTCCATTGGGCGCTCGTACGATCCGCCGGAGGGATGCGAATCGACTTCGTCCGCCGGACCGTACATGATGTACATACGGCCGCGATCGGTCTTCCAGCCAGGAATACCGGCTGCAAAATGCTCGTTGGAATAGGCGATGCGCCGGTAGTGCTCTTCCTTGTATTCGTTCTCTTCCGTATCGGGAGTGGGGTCCCGGCGCTGCCAGAAAGCTTCAATGAAATTATCGCGCTCTTCATCGTTGGAAAGTTGCTTGAATGCGGCTCGTTCCTGGTCGGTGATAATCCAGACGACGTCCTCGTTCAGCCACTTCTTGTAAGTCTTGCTAAGCTCGATGTTCAGGGATCTTTTCTGCGCCTTCTTCTGTTTCTCGTTCGGTTTGCGCTTGAGCGGATCGGTATCGTCGGCAGGTTGGGCTTGGGGGTCGGTCGCCGCTACCGAGGCTGATTGCGTGCCCGCTGGCGGCTGGCTGGGAGTAGCCGGCTTGTCGCTTTGCGCTCTGACCGGGCCGGCAACGCCCGCGGCTACGAATAAGATGACAAGAGACGAGAGATAACGGGAACGAACCCGAACCATGAGAGGGACTCCTGCGACGGTAAAGCTTTCGTCCAGTATTCTAGGCTCCCAATCGAGCGAATGCAAGGTTAAGTCACAGTAAAAGAAAGGCCTGCCAGCCCTAACCAACCTTTGTTAGAAGCGGCGACGGTCGCTCCGAGTTGCCCGAACAAACCAGAAGTTGCATAACGAAGAAGGGTCAGGATTGAGACTACGACCCTGGCTGGGAGCAAGCTATAATTGCAGGTTCCGGGTCCGATATCTCGGCTCTTGGACTTCCCAAGGCAGGTCTCATTCGCGCGTCTCTCAATGGAACTTTCCTGTTGGCAGGAACGTATCTGAAGACGTGTCCGCCAGACCGGTGTCCCCGGGCTGGCTAAGATCCGAGATCGAACTGCAGGTTGCAGGGTAACAAACGCCAAGCCCCGGACAGGTGACGGAGACAATGAAAACCTGGAAGAAAATTACGATTGGCGTCGGCGTAGTGGTGGTGTTGGCCGCCATCGTCGGTTTCACCGTGTATCAGAGCAGCAAGAATGTGGTCACGGTACAGACCGGAAAGGTTCAGCGCCAGGATTTGGCGTCCGTGGTGAGCGCATCGGGGGAGATTAAGCCAAAAACTTACGTCAACATCGGCGCCAATGCTTATGGAAAGATCACCCACCTGTACGTGAAGGAAGGGGATCACGTAAAGAAGGGGCAATTGCTGGCTCAACTGGAAAACGTGCAGTCCACAGCCGATGTGAGCGCCAACCAGGCTTCGGTGCAAGCCGCGGAAACGGACGCCATTGCCGCCGACGCGGCGCTGAAGACCTCCGACGCCGACCTGCAGCGCGCTCAAGCCGACTACGCGCGCAATAAGCTCGACTGGGATCGCGCGCAGAATCTCTATAATGATGGCCTGATCTCGAAATCCGATTTCGATAGCCGCCAGAATGCATGGGCCACGGCCGACGCCGGCCTCGTGCAGGCCAAAGCGCGCGTCGCCCAAGCCAAAGCTCAGAAAGACTCCGCCGACCGCCATGTCGCTCAGGCGCGCGCCAATCTCACTCGGGTCGCGGATGTGTTGCAGAAAACTACCTACTGCGCTCCTTACGACGGAGTCGTTACCAACTTGCCGGTGCGCGAAGGCGAGTCGGTGGTCATCGGCATTCAAAATGCCCTCGGCAGCACACTGCTGACGCTGGCCGACATGTCCGTCATTACCGCTGAAGTGAAAGTGGATGAGACCGACATCGTTAACGTTCATCTGGGGCAGCCCGCCGAAGTGACTATCGACGCCATTCCCCGAAAAATCTTCCACGGAACAGTTTCCGAAATCGGCGACAACGCCATCGTGCGCTCCACCGGCGTGGCAACTTCTCAGCAAGCAACTGCCAGCGAAGAAGCTAAGGATTTCAAGGTAGTCGTTACCGTCACCGACCCTCCACCCGATCTCCGACCCGGCCTCTCGACGACGGCCAAGATCACAACTGGAGCGCGAAGTGCGGTCCTCTCCATTCCGATTCAAGCCCTTTCCGTTCGCACCAAGGCTCAGTTGGAGCAAGAAAAATCAACACCCGGTTCTGTGCATGCGGCGGCACCTGCACCCAAGGAAACCGCATCCAAGAGCAATAGCAATAAAGATCCGCAGCAGGACGTGCAGGGCGTCTTCGTCATTCGCAATAAGAAAGCAGAATTCGTGCCCGTCACCACCGGAATCACGGGCACCACCGATATCGAAGTAGTAAACGGCCTGCGCGAAGGGGACGAAGTGATTACCGGCAGTTACAAGGTTTTGCGCACACTGCGTTCTGGAAGTAGCGTCAAGATCGATAATTCGGTTCCGAAGAAGGAAGACGAATCGTCATGACGTTCGCCCGCTTCATCCGTCCAACGGACAAGCCGGTCTCGTAGCAGAGGTCTCGAATCACAGTCTTGAGTACAAGTTTCACGGTCGCAACAGCAGACGGAGCCCACGGAATCGAATTCACACACGGAGAACTCAGTGGCACCGGAGCAGGAGAAAAATATGGCTACCGCCGAAGTACTTAGCATGCCGTCCGCCGCCGTCAGCGCGCCCCCGCAGTCCTGCATGATCGCGGCCGTCGATCTCTGGAAGACCTATGACATGGGCTCCGAGCAGCAGGTGCACGCTCTGCGCGGCGTCAACTTGCGCATCGAGCGCGGCGAATACGTCGCCATCATGGGGCCCTCCGGCTCCGGCAAGTCCACGCTGATGAACCTGATCGGCTGCCTCGACACGCCCACCAAGGGCGAGTACTGGCTGAACAGCCAACTGGTCAGCGAACTCGACGACGACGAACTGGCCCGCATCCGCAACAAGGAAATCGGCTTCGTATTCCAGACCTTCAATTTATTGGCTCGCGCCACCGCTCTGCACAATGTTGAGCTTCCGCTTATTTACGCGGGCGTTGCCACCGACGAACGTATCGAACGCGCCAAAGCCGCGCTCACCGCCGTCGGCATGGGCTCGCGCATGACTCACAAGCCGAACGAACTTTCCGGTGGACAGCGCCAGCGCGTGGCCGTCGCTCGCGCCCTGGTCAACAAGCCTTCCATCATTCTGGCCGACGAACCTACCGGCAATCTCGATTCGCAGACCGGAAACGAAATCATGGCTTTGTTTGACCGCCTGCACCAGGAAGGAAACACCATTGTGCTGGTCACCCACGAGCACGATATCGCCGAATACGCGCACCGCGTAGTGAACATCAAAGACGGCGTCGTTGAGCGAGACGAGCGGAAAAGATAAAATCGTCGAGTCCAACCTTAGGTGAACAACTAGAAGCTCGCGGCGAAACTAACCCCAGCTGGCCGGAGACTTTTCCAACCCAGATTTTTCCACAATAGGAATCGGGATCTCGTCCGCGCCTTTGGCCGACGCCACGGCCACTTGGTCGCGCCCGCCGCGTTTGGCCTCATACAGAGCGGCATCGGCGGCAGACATCAAGTCCTTGGGCGACATTCCATGTTCGGGAAATGCCGCCACGCCGACTGAAAATGTGACCATGCCCAACGACTTTCCCTGATACATGATGTTCAGCTCTCTCATTTTCGAGCGCAATCGTTCCGCCCGGGCATGCGCCCCGTCTACACCGGCTGTGGGCAGGATCACCACAAATTCTTCTCCGCCAAAGCGGCAAACGAAGTCCTCCGCTCTGACATTCTTCAACAGGAAAGATGCCGTCTCGCGCAATACCGCGTCCCCCGCGTCGTGGCCATGCGTGTCGTTGAAGCGCTTGAAGTGATCCAGGTCGAGCATCAGGACACCCAGAGATTGTCCTGCACGCCCCGCGCGCCGCACCTCGCGATCCAGTACCTCCTCGAGATATCGTCGGTTGTAGAGCCCGGTCAGGGCGTCCCGAACCGACTGCGTATGCAACGCTTCCCGGAGTCTTATATTGGCGATCGAGAGCCCAACTTGCCCCGCAAATGTGGTCTTGAACGAGAGTTCTGCCGAATTCAGCTGTGGCACTTCATCCGTCGCCTGAAGATGCAGGATGCCCAGAGTCTCGCCCTGCGCCAAAATCGGAATACACAAGTAAGTGTGCTGCACACCGGTCGCGTGAGCACAAGGCGCCGTCGTGTCGCCGGCCACCACCAGATGCGGGTGTCCGGTGCGGAGCGCCCAGCAATCCACGGCCTCAAACTCCCTCGTGGGAAGTTGGCAGTCGGCCCACGATCCGATCACCTCCGCCAGGCTGCGTCCGCCATTCAGCAAAGCCACTGCCCCACGGGCGGTGGGAAATATCTTGGGCGCAAAACCCAGGGCAGCCGCGAATATTTCTTCCCGGCTGACGCAACTCTGCAGCAGTTCTCCCATCTTCGCCAGCATCGTCGCCCGTTCCGAACGTTTTTCCAGCTCTTTCATCATGAGTGCGTTCTGCTGATCCAGCGCATTCCGTGCGAAATCTCTCTCCAGCATCTCCTCTTGCAACCGGGTGTTGGCGTCTGCCAATTGCGTGGTTCGTTCCAGAATCTGCTCTTCCAGAATCTGCTGGTTCTGTTTCTGACTCTCAATGTCGGTGCACGTTCCGAACCATTTGATAATTTCTCCGGTCGAGTTGCGGATGGGATTCGCTCGCCCCAGAAACCACCGGTAGTTCCCGTCTTTGCCGCGCAGGCGGTATTCCACATCGTAGGGCTCGCCCACCCGCAGCGCGTTCTGCCACTTTGAAAAACAGCCGTCTATGTCGTCCGGATGCACCAATGTCTTCCATCCTGCCCCGCGCATCTCCTCCAGCGTCGCCCCGGTGTATTCAAAGCACCTCCGGTTGAAGAAGTCATCGTCGCCGTTGGGAGTTGCCGTCCAGATGATCTCCGGAATCGCCTCTGCCATCGTCTGAAAATACAACTCGCGTTCCCGCGCCGTGTTGAGATCGAATCTGTGTACCACAACGAACCGGTCGAAGAACGACAGAGCGATCGCCCCAGCTAGTATGAGCAGCGTGCTCCCGCTGATAGCCACAACGCCCAACGCGGAAATGTTGATCGTCCCGTTCAAGCTCGGGGCGACGCCGGAAGCGTAAAACTTCGCTGC
Organism: uncultured Acidobacteriaceae bacterium; assembly: GCA_963773675.1. Lineage (GTDB taxonomy): Bacteria > Acidobacteriota > Terriglobia > Terriglobales > Acidobacteriaceae > Sulfotelmatobacter. Next base: position 766,299 of record CAVZCG010000013.1, on the reverse strand, counting down.
CCACATCCCGGTATAGTGCGTCAGCGGAATGGCGCTGCCCATCACCAGCGCACTGATGATTTTCCGCCAACTCGTTCGCTTCTCATCCCGAACTCGAAAACAAAGCTGCAAGGCCACGTAAGAAGCGGCGATGGCCAGTACGATCGACAGAACTAGCAGTCGGATGTCATAGACAATCGCGGCCGAACAGCGCATGGCGGCCATGCCGATGTAGTGCATGCCTGCGATTCCACTGCCCATCATCATGCTGCCGCTGATCTCTTGCCATAAGCTCATCTTCGGCTGGCTGACTACCAGGAGAGCCACGGCCGAAGCCGCGATCGCAGCCAATAGCGAAAGGATCACGGTCGGGAGATAATAAGAAACCGCCATCGGCATGGTTAGGGCGAGCATGCCCACGTAGTGCATCGCCCATATCCCCAGCCCCATTGCAGTCGCGCCGCAACTTAGCCAGACGGCACGAACCCGGCCATGCGCCGACGTCACTCGCCCCGCCAGATCCAATGCGGCATACGACGCAACCATGGCCAACAGAATGGAAAGCGCCACCAATCCGTGGTCGTAACTGCCGCTCATTGCAGGGAAGGAATTCATCTAGTTGATCAAGTGCTATCCGCCGCGCCTGGCGCGGTCGTTGTTACCTCCACGCTCCGGACCGGACTTCCCCGGCGCGGAGCCTCTAGCAGGCTGCTGAAAAATTGACGTTCATGATGTATTTCCTGTTTCGTTCAGGCACCTGTTTCTGTGTTTGAGTCTTTAAGGTATGTCGGGAAGCTTGTTCCCCGCGACTTACCCAGGTTGAACCACCGCTTGGCTCAGGTTCCGCATACGCACCAGGTTGTAAGCGGCACAGGCGAACGTGAATACCCAGTCCACCTTGAAAATCCCGCGATGACGCACTTTCCGCAACAGCGCGATCGTCTTCAGCCACCCGAAACATTCTTCGATGCGCTTCCTCTTTCGTTGGCTGATGGCATAACCAGAGTGTCGCGTGGTCCGCGCATCGATGGCGCTCCCGCCTCTGCGCTGATCGTTTTGTGCCACGTGGGCAGTGACTCCCAGATGGCGGCACTCGGCCACGAAATCCGCTGTGTCATATCCCTTGTCCCCGCCTGCGGTCACCGGCTTGGTACCGGGAATCCGCTCCAGCATGATCAGCGCCGCATCGCGTTCCGCGGTACCATTGGCCTCGAACACTTCCGCATTCACGATCAGCCCGTTCCGGTTCTCCACCAGCAGATTCCCGCTGTAACTCAACTTGGCCTCCTTGCCCGCACCCTTGCGCGCCAGCTTGGCATTGGGATCGGTCTTCGAGGCGTGGGTCTGATTGGACCGCTTCTCCCTGTGAAAGTTCACCGTGGGGTTGCCGGGATCGTCCGGCGGAGGCAGGGTCTTTCCGTCCTTCCGCTGGAAGCTTTTCGCCCCCGCCCAGGCTTCCAGCAACGTCCCGTCCACCGTGAAGTGCTCGTCCGACGTCAGACCTTTCGTCCGCGCTCGCGCCACCACTTGCCCCAGGAACTCTTTTGCCACTTCGGCCTCCAGCAACCGGTCCCGGTTCTTGGTGAACGTGGTCGCGTCCCACACTTCTTCGTCCAAGTTCAATCCCACAAACCAGCGAAACAACATGCTGTAATCGATCTCCTCCATCAGCAGGCGCTCGCTGCGGATCGAGTACAGCATCTGCAGCAACTGCGCCCGCAGCAGCTTCTCGGGAGGAATCGACGGCCGGCCCGCGCTCGCGTACATGCGGTCGAACCGTCGCGACAACTGGGCAAGCACTTCGTCCACCATGGACCGGATCGCCCGCAGCGGATGATCTTTCCGCACCCGCGTCTCCGGCGACAGATAACTGAACATCTGACTCTGCTGATGATCTACGCCTCGCATGCTCCACTCTTAACACGATTGCCTTGCAGAAGAGCAGTAGTTTTTCAGCAGCCTGCTAGGCTGTACATCGGCAGCATGCAGGACTTCCGCGTTAGAAATCGCTAATTCAGAAATCGCTAATTAGGTCCGCAGGATCCTGCGGTTTGGGCAGGAAAATAAAAAAGGCCTCCGGCAGGAGGCCCTTGTGATTATCGACTTCTGGAATTAGACAGCTTGACTTAAGCTTGACTCAGATGCTCCGCTCTTTACCGCGCCGCAGCCGTATCCGCGGGTCGCAACGGACCTGCCAGAAAGAAGTTGTGATCGTAAAGATTGCGGTACATGTGGCCCGCAATCTCTGCCGCCTTAGGACCAAACGTCGGCCGTCCGCCTTGTAGAAACACGACGACGACGATGCGGCCGCTGCTCGTATTCGCGTAGGACGCGAACCAGCCAAAGCGTGTCCCATCGTGCGAGCAGGTCCCGGTCTTACCCAAAATTTCTTCTTCGTTGAAGTTGAGCCCCAGTCGGCGAGCCGTGCCGTACTGCACCGCTCCCGCCATCCCCACTGATATTTCCGGAATCGCCGGCGCGATATCCAACTGCCGCTTGATGCGCGGCTGAAAGTCTGTAATCTCCTCCGCCGTCGTGGGATGTTGCAAGTAATAAAGCGTCCCGCCGTTCGCGATGGCGGAAACCATGGCTCCCAGTTGCAGCGGGGTCATCGAAATGCCCTCGCCGAAGGAACACATTTTCCCCACCCCGCCCAGTTTCTCGGGGATCACTTCATCCGGATAGGTTCCCAACTGCTCCCCTGGAATGTCATAACCGGCCAGCTCGCCCAAGCCGTACTGGTGGGCATAGTAGGCGACCTTTTCAAATCCCAGCTTGCGTCCCACCGCCTCGAAATACGCATTGTTCGAGTGCGCCAGCGCCTCGGTCAGATTCATGCGATAGCGTCCACCGAGGGAGACTTCAGTTTCCTTGGAAATCAGTCCTTCGCTCAGCGCAGCCAGCGCCACCGAAAGCTTGATGGTCGAACAGGGTTGCGCACCGCTCGAGAGCGCCAGCTTCTGATTCACCATGGCCAGCACCCGGCCGCTGGTCGGCTCGATTGCGACCACCGTGCCATTCATGTTGCCGAGCGCGTCGATCGCCGCCTGGCGCACCACCGGATCTTCCCCATCCGTCAGGTCACCGCCGGTAATTCCCTCGGCGAAGGAACTCATGTAAAAGCGCTCGTGATAACTGTGCCGCCGCGTGCCAGTCGAGCTTCTGGTAGTTGGGGTTCTGCCGGTCGAGGTTCGCGTCAAACTCGCACTATGGGCGCTCGCGCTTCGGCTGCGCGCCAAATGCCGCATGCGACGCCGCGTCCGCTGGCTCTCGCTCAATTTTTGCGTTGCTTTGGGCTTGCTGGCATTCTGCGGGTGCGGGTTGACGTGCGCCGCCCACGTTCCGGGCGCCAGAACCAGACTTCCCACCACCACCATCAGACGAAGATAGCGCGTTCCCAACTTTGACATCTTCTAATCGTTCCTCTGTTCCCCGGATTCCCTACTTACTTCGATGCACGAAGCCTGCCAGTTACCACATCCCCTGGTAACTTTCCCCAACTTATCGATACTACGAGAGTTATTGGATTTCAGGCAATAACAAAGTTTTTCTGGAACCAAATCACAATTTGGATATAAGTCATGATGGAACAAGTACTTAAACGGGAATTACTTCGGTACCGCTGCCTCGGTAACGTATTACCTCATTACTGAAAAGGCACTGCTCAGTAGGCAAAGTTTTTCCTCGCCCTTCGCTCCCGGGCCTCACATCACTTCCCCGCGCTTGCGCAGAAATGCCGGAACATCCAGATCTTCCTGCTCGAAGTTCGCCACCATCGCGTTCCGCATGCTGTCCAGCGAGATCACTTCTGCCGCCGCGTGACCCATCGCCACAGGAGTTGGCTCCGCCATCCGGTGCTCTTCCATCGCCGGTTCCGGGAATGAATCGGAAAAAGGCGATACCGGCTCTGCCGGTCCGCCGGGATCCGGAAAATCCATGGCGTTATCATGCGAGGTCGCAAACGAGTGATGAACCTCCACCGGCCTCTGTTGCGAACGGGGAATCTCGCGGAAGCCCGTGGCGATCACCGTGATCTTCACCGCATCCTTCATCTTCTCATCCAGCACCGCGCCAAAAATAATGTTCGCGTCTTCATGCGCCGCGGTTTGAATGATGGTGCAAGCCTGCTGCACTTCGGCCAGCTTCAGTGAGGCCGATCCCGTGATGTTGATCAGAATCCCGCGCGCTCCATCGATCGTACCGGCCTCGAGCAGTGGCGAGGCAATCGCCCGCTGCGCCGCCTCGATCGTCCGCATCTGCCCGCTCGCCGTCGCCGTCCCCATCACCGCATATCCCATGCGCGCCATGATCGTCTTCACGTCGGCGAAGTCGCGGTTGATGATGCCGGGGATGGTAATGATGTCGGAAATTCCCTGCACCCCCTGCCGCAGGATGTCATCGGCGATGCGAAATGACTCGAAGAATCCCGCGTTCTCCGCCACCGCCAGCAACTTCTCGTTCGGAATCACAATCGTCGTATCCACCGATTCCATCAGTTCAGCAATGCCCTTCTCCGCCTGCGTCATGCGCCGCTTCCCTTCAAACGAAAACGGCTTGGTGACCACGGCCACGGTCAGCGCTCCCATCTCGCTGGCCAGCGACGCAATAATCGGCGCCGCGCCCGTGCCCGTTCCGCCGCCCAGGCCGGTAGTCACGAACACCATGTCGGCGCCCTCGAGCGCTTCGATAATTTTGTCCGAGTCCTCCAGCGCCGCTTTGCGCCCCACTTCCGGATTCGCGCCCGCGCCCAGCCCATTCGTCAGCTTCACGCCCAGCTGCAGCTTCACCGGCGCATGCGACATCCGCAGCGCCTGCAAATCCGTGTTGGCCGCGATGAACTCGATGCCTTCCACTCCAGCATCGATCATGCGGTTCACCGCGTTGCCGCCGCCGCCGCCCACGCCAATCACCTTGATCTTGGCGTCGTTAAGAGGTTCTTCGTTAAAGCTGATGCGAATGCTCGAATCGTTTGTCATAACTCTCCACTGTGTACTGATTTTCTTCCGCTAGTTCCGTAGTTGAAGTTTGTCATTCCGAGCCGACGTTAGTCGGCGAGGAACCTGCTTTCTGCGTCCGCTGTTCACATCCTTCCCACGTAGGCCTTCGCTTCCTTGATTTCCTCGCAATCCGCAACCCGCCCTTCCCACTCGACAGCCGCCGAATACCACCGGAGCGCTTCAGCGGAATCAACCGGGACTTCAACTCCGCGCGAATAAATGCGGGCTAGCGCAATCAGTGCGAGAAATTCTGAGCTCGACACGGATTTGTACAGTCGCATCGCTTCCTTCACGTCCTTGCGAACTCCCAACCCCTCTGCGTACATTCGCGCCAAATTCACCACAGCCCGCGATGCCCCTTGATTGGCAGCGGCAGACAACAACCGAAATGCCTCCTGATAGTTGACTTCCACATCAATCCCACTCAGATAGCACATTCCTAGAACGCTCTGGGCAACGCAGCTGCCGGATTCAGCCTTGTTGCGCAAGTCCGTCATGTCCATACCGCCGCCCACAGCTGCGCTCCTTCACCCCACCAGCATCGCCTTCAATCTCGATCCCCATCGATCCCCCTGAAACCCGCGCGCTACTCGCGCCCGCTGCCCGTAATTCACCATGCCCAGCAGCGTGGCATACTCCGGCTCGGCCAATGTAGCTGGCATCTTCGCCAGCGGCGTCGGCCACGAGAGCCTTACCGGACGTCGCAGCACCGATTCCGCCACATCAAAAATCCCCGGCAGCCGCGACCCGCCACCGCTCAATACGATCCCCGCCAGACATGCGTCGAACATGCCGCTCTGCCGCAAAGTGTCCCGCATCATCTCGAACAATTCGCGCGCGCGCGGCTCGAGAATTTCGGCCACCAGCCGTTGCGGCAGCAACCGCGAAGGCCTGTCCCCGACCGACGGCACTTCCACCTCATTCCCCTCCGGGATCAGCGTGACGATCGCATTCCCGTACACTTTCTTGATTTTTTCCGCCTCCGCCAGCGGCGTACACATGCCCATCGATAAGTCGCTGGTGAAGTGATCGCCGCCCACGGGGATCACTCCCGTAAAAGCCACCGCGCTTTGCAGAAAAACAACCAGCTCCGTCGACCCTGCTCCAATATCCGCGAGGCAAACGCCCAACTCCCTCTCATCGGCCCGCAGCACCGAATCCGCCGCTGCCAGCGGCTCAAACACCGTGTCATCCACATGGACGCCGGCGCGATTCACCGCCGTGATCACGTTCTGCACCGCGCTTGCCGCCGCCGTCACCAGATGCACTCGCACCTCCAGCCGCGCCGCCATCATCCCCAGCGGATCGTGCACCCCGGCCTGATCATCCAGAATGAATTCCTGCGGCAACAAATGCAGCACCTCGCGATCCGCCGGCAGAGGAATCGCCCGCGCCCGCTCCACGGCCTGCTTGATCTCATCGCGCCCAATCTCCCGCGGATGCGTCCCCAGGCTGATCCCGCCGTGGCTGTTGACTCCGCGCACATGCGCTCCGCCAATGCCGACAATCGCGTGCTCCACCGCCGCGCCAGCCACATCCTCGGCCGCTTCCGCTGCTTTCTGAATCGCGGCAACCGCCTTGTCCAGTTCCACGATCACGCCCTTGCGCGAGCCTCGCGACTCCGCCACGCCGTGCCCGCGATAGCGCAGGCCTCCGTCCGTGACCTCCACCATCAGCGCGCACGTCTTCGCGCTGCCCACATCAATCGCCGTCAGAACATTTCCCTGCTGCTTCGCCATCTCTGAATGAGTCCCCGATAAAATTCATCGCACGTTATCAACTTGAAATTTAATCGCTCGGCTCCTGGCTCGCCTGAGTCTTGGCAATCGCCGGACTCGGCTTCTGTCCACCCGTATGAATCGGAGCCTTTGCCGCCGCATCCGCGCTCCGCGCCACAAGCTTCTTGTGTTCGGCCGCCCGGCGCTTCGCCGCGACTATCGCGGCCCGCTTTCTGGCAGCTTCCGATGCCGCAGCCTTTTCCGTTGGCAGGGTTTTCTTCCCTGCCGTGGAACTGGCCGACTTCACAGAGACTCTGCTGACCTTTGGCTTATAGCCCGGCTTTTTCGTTCCGCTCGCCGCCGCCTTCGGATCAAGTTTCTTCGCCGTCAGTTCGAACGCCGGCTTCGGCACCGGACGATCATTCGGCCCCACCCGCGTCAACAAAGACGCTGGTCTCACTCCCGCCGCGGCCGCCGCCTTCGCCATGGTCGGAGTCAACGGAGTCCGCTTCGCACTCTGCTCGATGTCCGGATTCACGATGATCTGGTTGTCATAGCGCAAATCCACCGACTCCAGCCTCTGGAACTGCTGCCGCCAGCCCTGGGCGTGGCTGACATAAATTTTGTAGCGCCGCAGATAATCCGACGATCCCAAGTGCACCAGCACATCGCCCGCCGGATCATTCACCCGCACCTTCACATCTTCCAGATCGGAAAGGTCCACTTCGCTCAGATCCTGCGAATAGCGCGCACCGCCTGAATCCAGCTCGCGCACCATCTCGCTGTAAGCCTTCATCCGCGGCGCTCGCGTCGAAAGCGGCTCGCCCGGATTCATTCCCAGAATCACCGGGAACGAATACTTGTGTTTCGGGGACAACTCCATCAGCGTGCCGCCCGCGTCGATCAATGACATCCGCGGTCCCACGCGCGCAAAGGCCACCGGCGTGCGCTCCTGAATCTCCACCTTCAGCCGGTTGGGAACAAAGCGCATCACGCTGGCCGATTCCACCCACGGAATCTGCTCCAGTTGAGCCTTCTGCTGCGCCAGCGGAACGAAAAAAATGTTGCGCCCGATGTCGGCGCCCATCACTTCCATGATTTGCGCCTTCGTCACGTTCTGCATGCCCGTGACTTCAATGTTGTCGCTCGATTCCACCCGGAAACGCCACGAGTGCTCGCCGTAGTGATACAGCGCGCCTGCACCTAAGCCCGCCACGCATACCACGGCGGTAGCTACTACGGCCCACAACAACCGGTTTGCAGTTTTTTTCGGAAGTGAACTTCTACGGGCGGAGACGCGCTTTTGCCCGCGCAGAAATGGCGATTCCTCATCCACATCCAGGTCGACCAGACGCGCGTCGTCCATCTCCTCGCGCGCAGTTCCAGCGCTGGGTGGGTACAACTCTTCCTGCAAGATGGTCGGTCCTGATTTCCGTGCCATCAGTTCAGGTCAGTTGTCGCTGTGGAATCGCTGAGCCTTCAAACTATAACTTCATTTCGCGATTTGAGACAGACAAAATATTGCACTTTTGCACAGCCAGGAATCGCATTGGGCATCACCGCAGAAAAGCTCATGTAGGGACAGCCGCCCTCGGCTGTCCGGCCTGGCCCGTGTGGGGACGGGCGCCTTCGCCCGTCCCGGCCAGGGCGAAGCCCGGCCGCGCCTATTAAGAATTTCGTTCAGAAAACAAAAGGCGGACGCGGTTATTACTCCGCGTCCGCCTTTTTCAGGAGGAAAACTTATTCTTCGCTCCCCAGACTCACCGTATCCACATGCACTCCCGGAATCGAGATCTCCACCCGCGGAATGCTCACGCGCACCCGCGGACAACTCACCGGATTGAACGACGCCGGCATCACGCGCATTCGGGCAACCCGCGCCTCAACCTGCGCCTCCACCCGCGCCCGATTCGCCTCCAACCGGGCCATCCGTGCCTCTTCCCGGGCTGAGATCGCTTCCAGCCGCGCCATATCACTCTGGCTCCGGACAAAGCCGGTCCGGGCAAATCGAGTCTTCAAACGCGCCACCTCGGTCGCCCACCGGCAGGACGCAGTCTCATCCGGTGCCGTCGCCGCTTGGGTCTTTGCCATGAACCAGTCAGCCCGCCCTGCAGCCAGCGCCAGCACCCCTCCGGTCTTCGCGCTGATGTCGCCCATCACATGGGTCACCGCTCGCCGAGCCCAGGCCGCGCCGCCATCCTGATAAATCCCGTTCAACCCCAGCGCCAGCACCCCAGCCGCCAGCCATCCCCATGCCTGTGTATTTTTCATGGCTTCAACCCCTTATGGCAGATTGGACGAACCCCGCCCAAATCCGTTAGCAATGGAAGATACGTGTAGAGTCGAGGATTGGTTCCCTAACCCTCCCGCTCCTTTAACTTCTCCACAATCATCGCCCCCAGCTGCGAAACGCTGCCCGCTCCCAGCGTAAGAATCATGTCTCCATCTTCCGCCGCGGCCGCCGCCGCACTCACCGCATCCGCGAATGAATTCACATACTCCGCGCTTCGTCCACCCTTCTCGTGGATCGCCCGCGCCAACGCTTCTCCGCTGATCCCCTCAATCGGCTTCTCGCTCGCCGCATAAATATCCAGCACAAACAGCGAGTCCGCATCGCCAAACGCGGTAGTGAACTCATCCATCAGATCGCGGGTGCGCGTATACCGGTGCGGCTGGAAAACCACATGAACTTTGCGAAACCCACACTGCCGCGCCGCCGCCAGCGTCGCCTTGATCTCCGTAGGATGATGCCCGTAGTCGTCAATCACGCTCACGCCCGCCGCGCGCCCGCGCAACTGAAAGCGCCGGTCCACTCCGCGGAACTGGTCGAGCCCCGCCCGAATCGCATCCGTCTGTATATCCAGCCCCACTCCCACCGCAATCGCCGCCGTCGCATTCAAAACGTTGTGCACTCCCGGCACATGCAGCGTGAACTCGCCCAAGTTTTCTCCGCGATAGCGCACCTGAAAACTGTTGAGCGGGTGCCCCACCCTTCCCGCGTCTTTTGCGGGAGGGTGGGGATTTTGACTTTCACTGGTCTTGCGAATCTTGATCAGAAAATCCGATCCCCGCTTCGTCCCATACGTCACCGTGCGCCGCTGCACCTCCGGCAGCAATCGCCGTAACAAAGGATCATCGTTACAAGCCACCACCATCCCATAGAACGGCACGCGGTCCATGAATTCTAGAAACGTCTTCTTCACATCCCGCATATTGCGGTAGCAATCCATGTGCTCGCGATCAATGTTGGTCACCACCGAAAGAATCGGCGACAGCTTCAAGAACGACCGGTCGCTTTCATCCGCCTCCGCCACCAGATACTGCGACTTCCCCAGCCGCGCATTCGATCCCATCGCATCCACGCGCCCACCCACCACCACCGTAGGATCGAGCCCGCCCCCAGCCAGCACCGCCGCCACCATCGAGGTCGTCGTAGTCTTCCCGTGCATGCCGGCGATCGCAATGCCATATTTCAGCCGCATCAACTCCGCCAGCATCTCCGCCCGTTGAATCACCGGCACATGCAGTCTGTGTGCTTCCACGACCTCAGGATTTTCCGCCGCAATCGCCGAACTCGTCACCACCACTTCCGCTCCCGCAATATTTTCCGCGCGATGTCCTTCAAACACGACGGCGCCAAGGCCCGCCAGCCGCTGCGTGACAGCCGAACCTTTCAGATCCGATCCCGATACCTTGTACCCGAGATTCAGCAACACCTCGGCAATCCCGCTCATGCCGATCCCACCAATCCCCACGAAATGAATCTGCTGAATCTTGGCAAACATAAATCAACTTTTCAGCCACGGATCTACACGGATTCGCACGGATCGAACTCAACCATGACCCAATTAAGAAATCAGTATCCCTGAAAATCCGTGCAAATCCGTGGCCAATTGTTTTTCACTCCCACTGCGAGTTATGCCTCTCCAGCCACCAGCAAGCGGGATTCCCCTGCTGCGGGAAGATCGACCGGCTGCACTGCTCCTGAATCGTGCCCACCAGGTCATACTCGGTTTTGCTGCCCTTCAGCGACGTAGCCAGGAACTGATGAACTTCCACTGTCCCGAACGCCGTACCTCGCGCCACGCGCGACCGCCATACCAGCCAGTCGCCCGCATACAAGACTCCAAACAGAACCAGCAGCACGATGGCGACTGCACCCAACCGACGTCCCCAATTTCGGTTCATACCCTTTTCCTATTTTTGTCATCCTGAGCGAAGTAAGTGTCTAGCGAATGCGAGGCCGCTCCGGTTGAGAATAAGAGCGTAATATCCGTGAAAATCCGTGTTAATCCGTGGCTACGTTTCCTCCATCCCCGCCACCCGCGCCGCCATCGCCGCAATATCCCGCGCCGCATTGGGATGTGCCAAACCTCTCGCCGCCTCGCTCATCACCCGCAGCCGCCGTGAGTCTCCAAGCAACGCCGCAATCGTCTCCGCCAGCCAGACTCCCTCCAGCTTCGATTCCTCCACCACCACCGCTGCACCCGACCGCGCCAGCGCCTCCGCGTTCACCCGCTGATGATCGTCCGCCGCCCGCGGAAACGGCACAAAGATCGCAGGCTTTCCCGCCGCCGCAATTTCCGCCACCGTGCTCGCTCCCGAGCGGCACACCACCAGATCCGCCCGCGCAAACGCTCCCGGCATGTCTTCAATAAACTTGAAAACTTCCGCCGATTCGCCTAATTCACCATACGCCGCCAGCGCGTCATTATAGTCACGCTCCCCCGTCTGATGAATAATGTGAATCCCCGGCGCCTGCCGCCGTAACTCCGGCAAGCATCGGATCATCGCCTCATTGATCGCGTGCGCCCCCTGGCTTCCGCCAAACACGAGCAGAGTTGGCGCTCCTCCGCGCTTGGTACTACTGAGAACCGGAATGTCAAAAAATGCCCGTCTCACCGGAACGCCTGTCACCTGAGCGTGACGAAAATATTTTGCCGTCTCTTCAAAATGCACCGCTGCTCCCGACACAAACCTCGCCACCACGCGATTGGCGAATCCCGGCACCACATTCGGCTCAAACGCCAGCGTCGGAATATGCTTCACCAATGCCGCCATCATCGCCGGACCGGACGCATATCCGCCCACGCCGATCACCACATCGGGCGCAAACTCATTCAGCATGCGGCCCGCATCCCACACCGCGCGCGGCAAATCGAGTGCCGTCTTCGCCCGGGTCATCAGACTGACATTCTTCAGCGCTCCCACCCGCACCAGTTGCAGCGGATATCCCGCCGCCGGCACCAGCCGGTTCTCGATCCCGCGCGCCGTCCCGATAAACTGCACCTCAGCCTGATAATTTTTCTTGAGTTCGTTGGCGATCGCCAGCGCCGGAATCACATGCCCGCCCGTCCCGCCGCCCGCCAGAATGGCCCGCATGAGGTGACTATAAACCAGTGCCACGGATCAACACGGATTCGCAAGGATAAAGGAATACGGGATGGAATATCCGTGACGATCCGTGCAAATCCGTGGCCATCTTTATTTCCGGAACTTCGCCGACAGCGGATTCCCTGCCCGCTCCGTGTCCCACAAAATCGAGAGCACCCACCAGCGCGTGCCGTCGTTCAGCAACTGAATGCTGTTAATCCCACGCTCGAAAGGCTTGTCAGTTAAACTGCGATGCGATTCGTAGCTGCTGAACACTTGCGTAATATTTCCGAAACTTTCCGGCTGGTTCACGATCGCTTTTTCGTAAAACGGTTCCTTGGCGAAGACCTCGCCGGCATCGCGAACAAATTCGTCGACATTCCATGTCAAAATTACCTTCGACCCGTCGGGCCCCGTGCTGACCTGCGTGAAACGCGTCTGCGGTAGAAACAACGAGCGAAAGCGGTTCCAGTCGCGCCCGCCCGCCGGCCCGGAAATCACGTCGTAGATCGCTGCCAAAATCGCATCCATCGACTTCACGTCTTCCGGCTTCGCCGCCGGAACCTTCGCCGCAAGCTCCGCCGCAGTGAACATCGGCACCTGCGGCGGCATCTGGACGCTCTGGTGCTGCTCCGTCTTCTGCGCCACAGCTAGTGCCGTCACTCCCAGACCAAGACAAAGCAGCAAAGAAAGTAACCTCCTCACGCATCCTCCTCTGTCGTATTTAATCCGCGAAGATCCGTGCGAATCCGTGGCAATTTCTTATTCCGCCTGCTTCGTAATATTCAGCAGCACGCCCACGCACGCCAGCGTCACAAACAATGACGATCCTCCATACGACACCAGCGGCAGCGGAATCCCCTTCGTCGGCATCATGCCCAGCACCACGCTGATATTGATGAACGCCTGCAGCACCACCATGCTCGTAATTCCCACCGCCAGATATCGCCCGAACACATCTTCCGTCCGCCACGAAGCGCGCATCCCCCGCCACAGAAAAATAGCAAACAGCGTCACCACAAACATCGCGCCCACCAGCCCCAACTCTTCCGCGGTCACGGCAAAAATAAAATCCGTGTGCGGTTCGGGCAAATAAAACAGTTTCTGTTTCCCCTCCATCAACCCAGTTCCAGTCACCCCGCCCGTGCCCACGGCAATCAGCGATTGAATCAGATGGAACCCGGCCTTCTGCCGTTCCGCGTACGGATTCATAAACGCCAGGATGCGGTCGCGCCGGAAGCTCACGTGAAAGATCAGAAAATAAAGCGGCACCAGCGACGTCGCAAAGGCATATCCGAAATACCGCAACCGCATCCCCGCCACATACAGGATGCAAGCCGCGATCCCGGCGCAAGCGATCGCTGTACCCAAATCCGGTTGCAGCACGATCAACCCGAGCAGCACCAGCACCGGCGCCGCCGCAGGCACAAGCGTGTTGCGCCAGTCATCCATGGTTTTCGCTCGGCCCTCCAGGAAGTAGGCGAGAAACAAAATCAGCACCGGTTTGGCCAGTTCCGACGGCTGGAAGGAGAATCCGCCCGCATGTATCCAGCGATGCGTGTTATGCGATCGATCCAGAAAAAACACCGAGATCAGCAGCAGCGTGGTCACACCCATCAGCGAAAACACCAGCGCCGGATGCTTGTAGCGCCGGTAGTCCACCCGCATCGCCACCACCATCGCCACCAATCCTGCCGCCGCCCAGATCAGTTGCTTCAGCAAGAAAGCGTAAGGCGATCCAAACCGCTCCCGCGCCATCACCGCCGACGCCGAAAACACCATCACCAGCCCCACAAACACCAACAGCATGGTGACGGTAAACAGCCAGCGATCCACACTCACCCGCTTTGCCATGGAAACTCATTTCACCACGGAGTCACGGAGACGCGCAGACCGAATTGCTGATTCAGAATTTTGATTGTTGATTGTTTTGGTTCCTGGCCAGATATTCAGATAGGTTGTCATCCTGAGCGGAGCGAATGCTTCGCGAACGCGAAGCATTTGCGAAGTCGAAGGATCCCTTGCGCTACTTCGCGACCGGTGGCCTCAAAAGGAGTTCCAGCCCTACGGCTTAGGTGTGCTCGTGGTCTACGTTCAACAAACGGAACAAGCCCCCTTCAGGGACGACACGAATTCATTCCGTTCACCGCTTCACTCGCGGCGCGTAAACGCCCTACCCTAGCCCCCGCACAATCTCCTTAAACACCTTCCCCCGATGCTCATAGCTCTTGAACTGATCGAAGCTCGCGCACGCCGGAGCCAGCAACACCACATCCCCCGGCTGCGCCGCAGCATTCGCCTTGCGCAGCGCATTCTCCAAAGTCTCCGCGTGCACCACTTCGACGCCTTGAATCTGCGACTCGATCTTCGCCGCCGCCGCGCCGATCGTGTACACGCGCTTCACCCGCTGCCGCAGCAGATCGTTCAGCACGGAGTAGTCGCTGCCCTTGTCCTTGCCGCCGAGAATGAGGTGTATGTTCGCCGGAAACGACTCCAGCGCCTTGATGGTCGCGTCCACGTTTGTGGCCTTCGAGTCGTTGTAATAATCCACGCCGCGGATCGTCGCCACATACTCCAGCCGATGTTCCACCGCCTTGAAGTCGCGCACCGCCTGCCGAATTTTCTCCGGCGCGCATCCCATCAGCGCGCTCGCGCACACCGCCGCCAGCACATTCTCCAGATTGTGCGCACCCTTCAGCGGAATCTCCGCAACCTGCATGATCTCGCGCTGCCCTCGCTCATCGCGAAACAGAATGTTCCCATCCCGCACCCACGCTCCCTGCTTCACTTCTTTCTGCCGGCTAAACCAGAAGACCTGCGCCCGCGTCCGCTGCGCCATCGCTACGCACGTCGGATCATCCTCATTCAGCACCGCGAAGTCATCCCCTTGCTGATTCTCAAAGATCCGCTCCTTCGCGGCCACGTAAGCTTCCAGCGTCCGGTGCCGGTCCAGATGATCGGGCGTCACATTCAACACCACCGCGATCTTCGGACGGAACGTCTGAATCGTCTCCAGCTGAAAACTCGATACCTCGAGCACAATTACCGTTTCGCGCTTGGCCTGCTCCGCCAGCGAAATCGCAGGCGTGCCAATATTTCCACCCACCAGCGTCGAAAGCCCGCCCGCCGTCAGAATCTCGCCGGTCAACGTTGTTGTCGTTGTCTTGCCGTTGGATCCAGTAATCGCCACAATCGGCCCTGGCAAGAACTGCGCCGCCAGCTCAATCTCGCCGATCACAGATTCGCCCAACGATCGCGCCTGCACCAGCGGTGCCGCATCCACGGGAACCCCAGGACTTACCACAATCAAATCCTGCCCGCGAAACGTCCGCTCCCCGTGGCCGCCCGTCTCAACCGCAATCCCATGATCGAGCAGCACCGGAATCTCGTTGTGCAGCTCGTCTCCGCTCTTGGTGTCAGACACAGATACCCGCGCCCCGTGCGCCTTCAAGAACAGCGCCGAAGCTACTCCCGACTTTCCGAGTCCCACCACCAGCACGCGTTTGTCTTTCAGTTCCATCGTCAAGAAGTCGTCAGTGGCTAGTGGCCAGTGACCAGCCAAAACAAATAGCAGACCTAGAGGTTTATGCCGGCCACTGATCACTGACCACTGGCCACTGCTTTTTCACCTCAGCTTCAGCGTCGTCAGCGCGAACAACGCGAACACCAGCGAAGCAATCCAGAAGCGCACGATAATTTTCGACTCCGACCACCCCATCAACTCAAAATGATGGTGGATCGGCGCCATCTTGAAAATCCGCTTCTTCCGCAGCTTATACGATCCCACCTGCAGAATCACCGACATCGCCTCGATCACAAAAACTCCGCCAATAAACGGCAGCAGCAGTTCCTGCTTGATGATCACCGCGACCGTCCCAATCGCCCCGCCCAGCGCCAGCGATCCCACGTCGCCCATGAACACTTCCGCAGGATGCGCGTTGTACCACAAAAATCCAATCGACGATCCCACCATCGCGCCGCAATAAATCGTCAACTCGCCCACCTGCGGCATTTTTGGAATTTCCAGGTAAGTCGCAAACGTCGCGTGCCCGCTCACATACGTCAATACCGTCAGCGCGCCCGCAGCAATCACCGTGCATCCAATCGCCAGCCCATCCAACCCATCGGTAAGATTCACCGCGTTGCTTGATCCCACGATGACCAGCGCCACGAACGCGATGAACGGCAGGAACGCCAGCGGCCACAAATGCGGATACCGTTCCAGGGTCTGCACCACTAGGTCGGGATGAAACTGTTTGAAGAACGGCACGATCAGCTTGGTCGAATACATCCCATAGGTCTGCATCGCAATCAGCATCACTGCAATGATGACGCTGGTGGCAATCTGCAGACCCAGCTTGGCTTTTCCAGTCAGCCCTAAATTCCGGCGGTGCGCGACCTTCGTGTAATCGTCCGTGAATCCAATCGCCGCAAACGCGCACGTCGCAAACACCGCAATCCACACAAAGCGATTGCTCAGGTCCGCCCACAGCAGCGTCGGTACCACAATCGCAATCGCGATCAGCAGTCCGCCCATGGTCGGCGTTCCCGCTTTTTTCTGATGCGCCTTCGGACCTTCTTCGCGAATGTATTGTCCAATCTGGAATTCGCGCAGCCGGTTGATCACCAGCGGACCGACGATGAGTGCGGTAAACAGCGCGGTAAGACTGGCAAACGCAGTGCGGAACGTCAGATAACGGAAGATGCGGAAGGGCGGAAAATAATGTTGCAGCTTCACGAACAGCAGCCAGTAGAGCAATCAGCCTCCGTCCCGTAATCGTCTCAATTCTTGCCGTCGCGCCGGGCCTTCCAGGTCTCCAGCGCCTTCTCCAGCTTCACACCTCGCGAAGCCTTCAACAAAATCACGTCTCCATCGCGCGCCTCGCGCGCCAGCCACTCTCCGGCTTCTTCCGCCGACGCCACAAACTCTCCTCGGATTCCCTTCGCGGCCTCAACCATGCTCTGCGCCAGCCCACGCACGCCAACCAGCACATCAATCTTCTTCTCCGCGATATGTTTACCCGCTTGCCGGTGCAATTCTTCTCCGCTCGGACCAAGTTCCAGCATTTCGCCCGCCACCACGATGCGCCGCGTCGCCGCCATCGTGGCCAGCGCGTCCACCATCGCTTCCAGCGCCTTCGGATTCGAATTGTAACAATCGTTGATCACCGTGATGTTACCCATCTGGAGAACCTGCCCGCGCTTCTCCGCCGGCTCCAGCGTCGAAAGCGCTCCGATCGCCTCCGACGGTTTTAGCCCGCGCTCCAATCCCACGGCCACAGCCGCCAACGCATTCCGCACATTGTGCTCGCCCACCAACGCCAATAGCGCACGTTCGCGCACGCCTCCCACCACCACATCGAACTCTGTGCCCTCAGTTCCCTTCGACTGAATCTTTTCCGCGCGCACATCGGCCGTGGCCCGCATGCCATACATCACAACTTTTCCCTTGAAGCCTCGCCCAAACTGCGAGACATACTCATCGTCGGCATTCAACATCGCGGTTCCATTCGCCGGCAATGACTCAATCAGCTCATATTTCGCTCGCGCAATCCCCGCCAACGAATCAAAAAACTCCAGATGCACCGCCGCCACGTTCGTCACTACCCCAATCTCCGGCTGCGCGATCTTCGCCAGCGCCCGGATTTCTCCCGCATGCGACATCCCCATCTCGATGACGGCGACGTCATACTCCGGTTCCAGCTTCAGCAGCATCAGCGGCAAGCCAAAATGATTGTTGAAGTTCCCTTCCGACTTCAGCACCCGAAAGCGGGCGCTCAGCACATGCGCGATCGCTTCCTTCGTGGTCGTCTTCCCCGCCGAACCGGTGACCGCAATCAGCGGCTTTCCCCACAACTTCCGCACCGCTGTGGCCAGCGTCTGCATGGCGACCAGCGTGTCTTCCACCGCCAACAACTGCGTCTTGCCCGGATACCGCCCGACCTGATCCTTTCGCACCACCGCCGCAGCCGCCCCTTTTTCCAGCGCCTGCTCCACATAGTCGTGCCCGTCCAGCCGTTCGCCTTTCACCGCAAAGAAAAGTTGGCCCGCTTCCACCGTTCGCGAATCGATCGAGTACCCACGCACGGTTTCTTGCGGCGCAAATTCCCCCGCCGCAGAAATAAATTCCGCAACTTTGCCGAGCGCCAGCCTCATGCCTTAGCCCCAGCCTGAGCGGACTTGCACTCATACCCCGCCGCCCGTAGCGCCTCGCGCGCCACTTCCAAATCATCAAACGGAGCCGCGCCCTCCCGCGTGACCTGCACTTTCTCGTGCCCCTTCCCCGCCAGCAGCACAATGTCTCCCGGCCGCGCCTCGCCGATCGCCAGCGCAATCGCCTTGCGCCGGTCAGCTTCCACACTGTATTTCACGCCAGTTTTCTGTAGACCCACCACCGCATCATTGATAATCGCCAGCGGATCCTCACTCCTCGGATTGTCCGACGTCAGCACCACGAAGTCACTTCCCCGCCCCGCCGCCTCGCCCATCAGCGGACGCTTCTTCCGGTCCCGATCTCCGCCGCATCCAAACACCGTCAACACTCGGCCTTTCACGGCCGCGCCAGAAACCAACTCCCGCGCCAGCGCCGTCAGATTCCGCAACGCATCGTCGGTGTGCGCATAGTCCACGACGACGGTGAACGGCTGCCCGCAGTCCACTCGCTCAAACCTTCCTGGGACACACGCCAGTTTGTCGATCCCGTTAGCGATTGCGTCCGCCTTACATCCGCGTGCGTAGCAAGCTCCCGCTGCCGCCAGAATGTTGTAAACATTCACGCGCCCAATCAGTGCGGAGAACACCGCAATCTTTCCCTCCGGCGTCACTAGATCGAAGCGCGTCCCGCGCGTCGTAATCTCCACGTGTTCCGCGTGCAGATCGCCGCGCTCCCATCCATATTTCAGCACCACCGCGCTTTTCTTCCGGCTGAATTCGGCCAGCTTCGCGCCATATTCGTCATCCACGTTCGTTACTACCGCGCGCGGCGCGTCCGTTCCGCAGCCCTCGAACAGTACTCGCTTGGCTGCAAAATACTCTTCCATCGTCTTGTGATAATCCAGGTGATCGCGCGTGAGATTCGTGAATACGGCAACATCAAACGGCACGCCATACACGCGCTCCTGCGCCAGCGCATGCGACGAAACTTCCATCACCGCATCCGTCGCCCCGTTCCCCAGCGCCTCATTGAGGATGCAATTCAACTCCAGCGCCTCCGGCGTGGTATGCGGCGCCGGCAACACTCTTCCAGCCACGTGATATTCAATCGTCCCGATCAGCGCGCTCTTCCGCCCCGCCGCCGTCAGAATCGCTTCTACCAGAAATGCCGTTGTGCTTTTCCCATTCGTCCCGGTGATTCCCGTGATCGCAATCCGCTCCGCCGGCCGTTTATAAAAGTTGGCACTGATGCGCGCCAGCGCCCGTCGCCCATTCGGAACGACCGCCCAGCCCACGCCCTCGCGCGGTTTCTCCGCCGCCGAATCCGTCACCACGGCTACGGCTCCCGCTTGAATTGCCTGATCGATATACCGGTTCCCGTCGCTGGATTCCCCGTGCATGGCTACGAACACGCACCCCGGCTTCACTCGCCGCGAGTCATATTCCACACTCGTCACGCCCGGATCCCCGCTTTGCGCGAGGACTTCCGCTCCATCCAGCACCTGTTGGAAGGTCATTGCTGAGAATTATATGGCACGGAGGCTGTGCGATTACCTCGGAAGATATCGTGCATTTTTCTAACGGTTCGGGAAGGGCACGACTTTTAGCCAGCCCTGAGCGAAGCCGAAGGGTGCCGTAAGCCCAGCAAAATTGAACCGGGCTTCAGCCGCTGCGGTGAGCCCTTACCCCGGCGCCGCTGGTTACCAACGGCACGTTCCCCCGCCTTGGCAGCAGCGCTACATTACTGTTATGTCCACCGGAACCGGCCACGCCAAGTACCGTTGCGGCCAGTGCGAGATGCCGGAAGATCAGTGCATCTGCGACAAGTTCTGCTGCCTCTGTCAGTCGCAGCTCGACATTCGCATCTGCACGGACGGCCTGATGTATTGCGACGCCTGCCGCCATGCCTGCGATTACAAAACTTCCGACGAGCACTAGACCACTACCGCTTCCCGGTACTCGCCAAACACCCGCCGCATCGCGTCGGAAATTTCACCCACCGTCGCATAAGCATCCACCGCTTCCAGAATCCGCGGCATAACATTCGCGCCTGATCGCGCCGCGTCCTCCACGCTCTCTAGCGCGGCCTTCCATGGACCCGCATCCCGCCGCGCCCGCAGCGCCCGTACCCGCTCAACCTGCTTCGGTTCCAGCGCGGGATCGATCTTCTGAATCGGAATCGCCTTCTCTTCCTCGACCTCAAACCGGTTCACTCCAACCACAATCGCCTCTTCCCGATCGACCGCCTGCTGATATTCGTAGGCTGCGTTCTGGATCTCTTGCTGCACAAATCCGCGCTCAATCGCCTTGAGCATGCCGCCCATCACTTCAATTTTTCCCAGATATTCCGCTGCCCGCTTCTCAATCTCATTGGTCAGCGCTTCGATGTAATACGATCCTGCTAGTGGATCGATCGTCTGCGCCACGCCCGATTCGTAGGCAATCACCTGCTGCGTGCGCAGCGCAATTCTGGCCGCCTGCTCCGTGGGCAGCGCCAGCGCTTCGTCATACGAATTCGTATGCAGCGATTGCGTCCCGCCCATCACCGCGGCCAATCCCTGAATCGCCGTGCGCACAATATTATTTTCCGGCTGCTGCGCCGTCAGCGTCGATCCCGCCGTCTGCGTATGAAAGCGCAGCATCCACGACCGCGGATTCTTCGCCTTGAAGTGCTCCCGCATAATGCGAGCCCACATTCTTCGCGCCGCGCGGAACTTCGCCACCTCTTCCAGAAAATTGTTATGCGCATTAAAGAAAAAGGAAAGCCGCGGCGCGAATTTATCCACATCGAGCCCCGCCTTGACGGCCGCCTCCACATACGCCATGCCGTTGCCCAGCGTGAACGCCACTTCCTGCACCGCCGTCGATCCCGCTTCGCGCATGTGGTAACCGGAAATCGAAATCGTATTCCACTCCGGAACGTTTTCCTTCGCCCAGGCAAACATGTCCGTAATCACCCGCATCGCCTGCTGCGGCGGATAAATATATGTCCCCCTTGCGATGTACTCCTTAAGAACATCGTTCTGCACCGTGCCTGAAAGTTGCCGGATGTCCGCGCCCTGCCGCCGCGCCACGGCCACATACAACGCCAGCAGAATCGATGCCGTCGCATTGATAGTCATCGATGTTGAAATCTTGGTTAGCTCGATGCCGGCGAACAGCCGTTCCATATCCTCGATGGAATCGATCGCCACACCTACCTTGCCCACTTCCCCCGCCGCCAGCGCGTGGTCCGAGTCCATTCCAATCTGCGTGGGCAAATCAAACGCCACCGAAAGCCCGGTCGTCCCGTTGGCCAGCAAATATTTGTAGCGCTTGTTCGATTCCTCGGCGTCGCCCATGCCCGCATATTGCCGCATGGTCCACAACCGCCCGCGGTACATCGTCGCCTGCACTCCACGCGTGAACGGATATTCCCCCGGATACCCGACTTCGCCGTCATAATCCGAGCCCTTCAGATCCGCCGGCGTATACAGCGGGTTCACCGGAATATGCGAAGAGGTTTCCACCTCCGCCCCAGGCTTCGGATCCGCTATCTTTACTCTCTCAGCCATGATGACCAACTCTTTTCTAACCCCGCCGCTCACTCCCCCAGAAAAAGATCTTTGTCATTCCGACGGCAAAAAATGATTGTCATTCCGAAGCGCGCAGCGCAGAGGAACCTGCTGTCGCGTACAGCGCCTCAACTCTTGCCCACCTCACCGCGCCCCGCTCTTTCCCTTTTTCTTCACCTTCCAGAACGAACTCACCCCGAACCACGCAAAGATCACTGTGCAACAAACAGCCAGCGCCATCCGTCCCGGGCCTGCCTGTCCGGCATGATATTTTCCGTACTCCCGCACCGAACCCGCACCCAGACTCAGCGCCATGATCAGGAAAACAACCCCCGTAACCTCCAGCCACAATTGATGCAACACCCGCCCGAAGGCCCGCCCGGTGGTAGCCAAGGCCCTGCTGGCCGCACGCAGGGTCCGGCTGCGCTTGGCTTGCTGCGTTGCCACCTGCGCCACTACCCCTAACTTCCGTGCAGTAGAAACCTTACTCACCGCTCGATTTTAACAGCCTCTGGAGCTACAATGACCCAAACCTTTGGCCGCCATCGAACCGTTGCGCGGCTCCAGGCATCTAAACGTTAGTGAAGAATTTTTCACCGTACGGCGATCGGGGGACCACTTGGACCAGCAACTGAAAGACTTAATGAAGGAACTCGGCGAAGCCATCAACGAATCTCTCTCCGATTCTGAACAGATCGCCGAAGTCGTCTCTCGCATCAAAGAGGGCGGCTACGATATTTTTCTAGTCCTCGAAGCCACCATCGGCGTTAGCAAGCAGGGCGAAAAAACTTCCGACAAAACTTCCCTCGTCACCACTCTTTCCACCAATCCCGAATTCAAAATCAATGACCAGGATCTCAAGTTCCTGAAGCAGCTTCGCATCAAAATTGAGGACGAAAAGTAGTCGGCTGAAACGTTCGTCTCAGTTTTTTTAGTTTTCCCCAAGACCGCCGAAACTTCTCCTGAAGCCGCCGGGTTCCATCGATCTATGAAAGCTCCTCTTCTTCCCCGGCAAACCGTTTCGCTAGCTCTCGCGCTTCTCTTCTTACCCGCATTGGCAGCCGCTTCCTCTTCTTCGCCGGCCGGCCCGCTCGTAGTCGATGCCAACAGCCACGTCGTCGTCATGGAATATGAAGCCTGGTTCGGTCCCAACGCGGTCACCTTTCAAGGCGTTTCCGCCATGCCCCTCCTGCAGTCCGCCGACATGCAATCCGTAGGCGGCGGCTACGACAGCGCCGATCCTGCCGTCATCGCCCAGCACGTCGCCTGGATGGAGTACATGGGCATCGACGCCGTTACCATCGATCTAACCAATAACGTCAGTTGCATCTTCAATAGCGAATGGTTCATCAAGAAATACGTTCGGAACTGCACACCTTCTTTCCGCGTCAATAACCAAAACATCCGCAACAACACTGGCAATCTTTATCCTGCATGGTCCGGGCTTGGAACCACGCCGAAGCTGATCCCGCTGCTCGGCGGCATCGACCCGAATGTCTTGTTCAAGGATCTCGACGGCAAGACCGCCTTCGAAAAGGAAATCGATTACTTTGGCGCGCGTATCCGCCGCTATCCCAACCTTAATGTGATTTACCAGGGCAAGCCTCTCATGCTGATTTACCTCGGCGCGGCGCAGGATCCCAATCAGTCAGACAATCCTTTGTGGTTTCGAATCAGGGAATTCCTGGAAAAGCATCCCGAGATCGCAAGCCAATATACGTTCAAGATGATCGCCGGGTACCTCGACAGCCAGCCCGGCCTATGGGCCACGCAGGGCACACCCGATGGCCCCATCGAGATCAACCCGGCTTACGGCTTCTGGAGCGTGGTCGATCGCCTCAACCCCACCTGCACCGTGGCTCCGTTCTGCCCCTACTACCCCACCTACAACGAAGTCATCACCAGCAATGGTTCTCGAGTCGAAAACTTCACTGCGTCCATCGCCACCGCGGGTCAGAGCGGATGGGGGTGCCCCAACTCGGAGGCTCCGCCCTATTGTCCCGACGACGCGCTGCGCTTCGGAAAAGATCGGGCCTACGTCACCTTCGGCGCGTTCATGACCTACGCCCAGCAACTGAATCCCATTTTTCTGATCGTCGACCAGTTCAACGAATTCAGCTCGCCCGACGAAGGATGGAACGCCAATACCAACGACGATATCGAGCCCGCCTATCTCTGGGGTTTCGGCGCCCTCGACGCCGTGAAGAAACAGATCGCTACCTACCGTCAGAATCCCGCGGAGAACTCGACCCAACTCCCCTGATTCCCAAAGAGAACAAAAGAGAACATCAGGGCATCCCAAGGGACCTCCGATTCAGCGCCAACCCCATGGCCCTGTGCTACCATCTACTGTTTTCTGTGGCAGCGGAAAACCGAACTCAGTCCGTTCGAAAGTCAGTAACAGTCCGATGAAAGACACTCTCGGAGTCCTTCTTGCCGGCGGCGCTGGAGAACGCCTGTATCCTCTCACCCGCGACCGCGCCAAGCCCGCCGTCACCTTCGGCGGAATGTATCGCATCATCGACATCACTCTTTCCAACTGTCTCAACTCCGATCTTCGCCGCGTCTACATCCTCACCCAGTACAAGGCCCTCTCCCTCAATCGCCACATCCGCGAAGGCTGGAACATTCTCGGCCGCGAGGTCGGCGAATTCGTGGAAGTCCTTCCACCCATGAAGCGCGTCAGCGACCAGTGGTATCAGGGCACCGCCGACGCGGTCTATCAGAACATCTATTCCATCGGCTCCGAGCAGCCCAAGTACGTCCTCATCCTTTCCGGCGATCACATCTACAAAATGGATTACGGCAAGATGATGAGGCAGCACGAAGATTCCGCTGCCGACGTCACCCTGGCCACCATCCAAATCGATCTCACGGAGACTACCCGCTTCGGCGTGGTCGATGTCGATAAGGACGGCCGCATCAACGGCTTCGAAGAGAAGCCCCCTACCACGGCGCTGCGTTCTCACTTGAATCCCGAGAAGGTCGCCGGCTCCATGGGCGTCTATCTTTTCAATGCCGACGTTCTCATCCCGGTCCTGCTGAAAGATTCCGAAGATCCCAATTCCAGCCACGATTTCGGCAAAGACATTCTGCCCAAGATGGTGGATGACTATCGCGTCTTCGCCTACGACTTCATCGACGAAAACAAGAAGGAAGCTCTCTACTGGCGCGACGTAGGCACCCTCGAGGCCTACTACGAAGCTAACATGGACATCGTCTCGGTGTCGCCGATTTTCAACTTGTACGATCAGGAGTGGCCCATCCGCACCCATCAGCGCCAGTATCCGCCGGCCAAATTCGTCTTCGCGGAAAAAGAGCGCATGGGTACCGCGCTCGACTCCATCGTTTCGAACGGCTGCATCGTCTCTGGCGGGACGGTCAAGAACTCCGTACTCTCTCCCGACGTGCGCGTGAATTCTTACTCCGAGGTCGACTCCTCCATCCTCTTCTCGCACGTCGCCGTCGGACGCCATTGCCGTGTCCGCCGCTGCATCATCGACCGCAACGTCCATCTCCCCGAAGGCACCACCATCGGCTATGACACCGAGGCCGACCGCTCCCGCTACTTCGTCACCGATAGCGGCATCACCGTCGTCACCCGCGACTACTCGCTCTTCGAGAATCCCGTAACCGTCGACTATTTCACCAGCGAGTAGCCTTGCGCCGGAAGTTCGCGCCTAACGTTCCATCTGGAACATTTCAAAATGGCGGAATTTTATGGCGTAAGTTGTTGACTCGAGCAGCCGGCTCTTGCGCGGACCAATGGGTTCAAGGCGTTAGGGTGGGGAAGAAATGTCTACTTTCGAGGACGTCTGACGACTACGAAAGTAGACTTGACGATCGCGCTTTGAGCTTTCCAGGACGTAGATTTTGATCCAGGCGCGCGCCTCACAATCGGTCAATGAGTGTAGTCGCGATTTAGCGTTAGTTGACCGGTCGCCCATTGCCGGTGTGCCCGACGCCTCATATAGTTGACTACGGCAAGTATATATATGCTATTGTCAATTTCATTGGAGGGTGCCCATGAAGGAGTTTGGGATCGACAAACAGGTGAGCGCCATTCGCGCCTTCAACCGCTTTTATACCCGCAAGATTGGCGTGCTGGATGGAATGGCGAGCAACCCTTTCTCTCTGGCCGAGGCTCGGGTGTTGTATGAGCTAGCGCACCGCCAGCAGTCCACAGCCACTGACATCCGCAAGGAGCTTGGGCTGGACGCCGGATACATGAGCCGCATCCTGCGGGATTTTGAACGCCAGAAGCTGGTACGGCGGGAGCAATCAAAGACCGATGAACGAGAAAGGTTTCTTTCACTGACTACCCGGGGCCAGAAAGCGTTTGCACCGCTTGACGAGCGCTCGAACCGCGATATTGCCGCAATGCTTGAGGAACTCTCGCTCGCGGAGCGGCAGAAATTGGTAGAAGCGGTGCAGATCGTCCGCAGGCTATTAGGGGGTAGGGCGGAACCGAAAACTCCTTATTTGCTGCGACAGCACGAGCCAGGGGATATGGGCTGGGTCGTTCATCGCCAAGCAATTCTCTATTCCGAGGAATATGGGTGGGATGGGACATACGAGGCTCTGGCGGCGGAAATTGTGGCGCAATTCATCAAGAATTACGATCCGAAGCGTGAGCGCGCCTGGGTAGCCGAAAAAGATGGGGAAAGGGTTGGTGCTGTCTTCGTCGCGAAGGAATCGGAGGAAATTGCAAAGCTGCGGCTATTGCACGTTGAACGGGAAGCGCGTGGACTGGGTATTGGCAAGCGGCTAGTGGAGGAATGTATCCGATTCGCGCGGCAGGCAGGGTACCAGAAGATGACGCTGTGGACGCAGAGCATTCTTCATGCCGCCCGAGGCATTTACAAAAAGGCAGGATTCCGGATCGTGCACGAAAAAAACCATCACAGCTTTGGGAAGAATCTTACGGCGGAGACCTGGGAACTCAACCTAAGGACGACAGCGTAGTTAAGCCAACCCGTTATTGAGCGTAATCGCGATTTTGCAACAACCATCTGAAGTTCCGCCCATCGGCTGGGAGCAAGTTGGCCTGTACAATCTCCAACAGTAACGCAGATGGCGATGTTTGTTCATTTGACGACTGAGTCGCGCATACCACGGATTCGCCGAAGTGGAATCGCTCGTCGGCGCAAAGCTCTCGGGACATCACCCGAAGGCGTCTATGCTGTGCCCGTTACGCGCAACTTCTATGCCTCTCACCAGTGGCTGAGGGAGTTGAAGCGGCGAAATCAGGGCCCGATTGCTGGCATCTACTTTCGACTTCCTGATGAACAGCTAGTCTGGGTCGGCCACTATGGGCAGGCTCATCGTCTTGTTACGGCCGCCGATGCAATCGCCCAGTTTACGAAGGCCGATGATCCCTTGGGTTGGGAAGTTGTGGTACCTCGTCGTATCGAGGCAAACGAAATTCACAAAACTCGGCGACTACCTCAGGTGATCGGCTGGAGGTTCTCCCCAAAGGCGAAGGGTAAGCCGCCCTTCTGCACCTGTAAGTTCTGCACCCGTGGCGACTACGGCAGCGCGACACTGCGAAGGCGGCTCGGCTCGCCTGAGGATAAATAGGACCGCTTCCGCCAAGGTGATGAGCGTAATGGGGATATTTCGCCAGCTACCGGCCTGATATCTTCAGAATGACAACGGCGCAGAGTCCAACAGCGGAAATTACGATTGCCGTCCAGAAAACAAGACGGCAAGAACGTGGGAGCACGCTGTGGGGAAACAGTGCTGCATACGTGTCCAAAACATCGTCACCACTACGGAAACTCAGCCATTCGATTCTGTCCCTAGCTGAATCCATCCTCATCAGGCGGATTCGCATCACCGACCAGAAGGCGATGTTGAGGAGAGCCAGCATCACGAGTGCCAAGAACGCGACAGTGACCATTCAGCCGCTCCTCAAAGGGTTACGAAGGTCAACATTATAAAGTGAATCGAGGATAACTGTTGCAACCAGGCGATGTCACTCATTGAGATTGGCCCGGCCCAAGGTCAATGAGTGTAATCACGATTCGGAAGTATGTACTTTACGCAACGGCCTAAATAGTAGGCTTCGCGGGTTTGATCTTGCTCGCATCGTCGATGCGAACGCAATGCTTCCCGACCTCGCCGCAGACCTCTTCGACGGAGAGGACTTGTCTGCCCCGGAGCCAGGCATAGCTTGGGGCAGTGAACTGATTTCCCAAGCCGTTGGTATAGGTGCGGCGTTCAACGGTGGGCTTCCCGTACTTTGTGGACAATGCCCGCACGAAGGCCTCCGGTGATTCCTCAGCAGTGGTTTCAAAATAGTAGGAGATTGCGGAGACCACGTCAGCGGAGTCCATGAAGGCCGCATACGAGCTGTTGCGGTTGTAAAAACCGCACATCTTCCCGCCCTGAAGATGAGGACATTCGGCCCGGGAGCTGCCATCCTTGCGAAGGCTGTTCAGCGCAGCCATAATCTGAACCTCAGTCATTCCGGTGCGCATTCCACGGAACTCGAAGCCCGCTTGCTGGGCCAAGGCCGATGCCGTGACCAACAATGCCGAAGCGAGAAAGTGCGAGGGTCTCATTATTTAGGCCAGCCGCTTGCTGGTTTTTTCTTCCCGAGCGATTTCTTCACCGCATCCTTCCAGTTGCCTTTGATCTTGAGAAGGCCGGGCTTCGGGCCGGGAGTGACGGATGTTTTGCTTGATTTCTTAATTGTCATATTCACACTTGTGGGTCAGACTCCAGTTCCTCTTTGATCTCAACTCGCAACAGAAAGCCAGCCGGAAATGAACCCGGCTCACCGCTCAGCGTATTCTGGAGTTTTTGAAACGCGGCCAGGAATTCCTTGATCGTTAACTCGCATCCTCCGCCGTTCACCAGGGCCCATGATTCCTTGCAAGCTGGACAGTTGTAAAGCGTGCCATCTCTCAAGCTCTGCGATGCCGAGACGGTCAACGTTGCCTTGCAGTCTTTACATTCGAAGTGCAGCGCCAGAATATCGCATAGTTCTATGAATTTCTTTGTTTGGCTGGTCATGGCTAATTGACCGACGGCCTATACATGAGCCGCCTTCCTTCGGCGGCGCGGACGGCTAGAACCGTGCGCTCCCCGTCGTTGAGTTTCCGATTGTTCCAGAGAAAATCGAATTGCCAAAGATAGCGATGGAGGTATTCCCGGCTGACGTTGTGATAGATGCCGATGAGTCCGCGTTTGATGAGGGCGTGGCTGCTCTCGGCTGTGTTCACGTGAACATCGGCGCGGGCATATTCCTTTGTGCGGTGGCACACGGTTTCATGACCGCCTTCCCATGTTTTCTTGAGGCCCCGATACGCCGAGTATTCATCTGTCATGAGGCGAGCGCGGCTGTCGACCTCGTCGCGGATCGCGCTCTGCAAGGTGGCAGCAGTTACATCGGCAACAACGCGGCGGCGAAGCTGACCGCCCCGTTCCACGGCGCAGAACACCGGAGTCTTGCTCGTCGCACGTCCCTGCCCGCTCGTACCTTTGTAGCGCGGCTTGCGGGGCCCGATATAAACCTCGTCTGCCTCAACGATACCGGTCAACTTCGGGATATCGCCATCCGGGGCCATCGCGAACCGAATCCTGTTCATGAGGAACAATGCCGATTTGTAACTGATCTGGCAATGCCGTTTGATTTCAAGAGCCGACACGCCCTTCTTCGAAGTGGCGCCTCGCCAGAACGCATAGCACCAGTGGCGAAGAGCAATTCTCGATTCCTCATAGATCGTTCCGATGCGCACGGTGTACTGCTCCTTGCAATCCCGGCAGCGCCACAGATAACGGCTGCTGCGTTCTCCGGTCTTGGCATCCTTCATCTGATAAACGTCTACACTGCCGCAGCGAACGCAGCAAGGGGTGTTGCCCCAGCGCTGCTTTTCCAGAAATTCGACGGCAGCCGTTTCATTCGAGCAAACGAGCGGCATCTGTTCGATCACTTCGGAGTTCGATAGCTGATGTCGTTTTTCCATGTACTTATTTTATACATAACGCAATCGTTGTGTCAAGTATAAAATAGTGCTAAGTTGGAACCGTGGATGCGAGGCTTAATTATGACGAACGAGGATCAAGATGCCGCCATTGGGCGGGTCATTCGGGAACTGCGCGACGCAAAGGAGAAATTGGCTAAACTGAAATCGACGGCTCACGCCCTAGGCAACTCTTACGGCACGGTTTCTGATCATCTTCACAACAAGCTGGAGTTGCTTCGTTTCGAGCGGGAGAGCACCGATGTGCGCTTTACTGAGCGAAAAGAAGATTGGGCCCCCAATCGCGGCAACTCCGAACCTCACGTCCCTTCCAAGGATGATCTTGACATTGCAAAGGTCATAGCCATTCGAGACCAAATACGACAGTGTTTGTTGGAGAAAGAGCGCCTAGAACGAAGTTTGCAGGATATGGGCTACGGCCCAGTTGCGTAAAGTACATACTTCCGTCACGATTTAACACCAAGTACCGGTTTTCCCCACCTTCCTGGTAGCTGACCATCCGGAAGGAAATATCCCGGTATCATTCGGGGCGTAGGACTGTTCAAATCTCGCTGCGACCCTCAGCGGATGCCGATTGCAGTCGACGGTTGGTTTGTCAAGGATCGCCCCGCCGAACCAGATTGAATCAGCCTCTCCACTGACGCCGCCCGCTGCCGCGCCAGTTCGTCTCCCGTGATCTCGAATTCTTTTTCGTATTCTGCCAGCGCCTGCGGAAGCAGGCCTTGTCGTTGGTAGAGCATTCCCCGCATCCAATGGAGTTGGGGAAACCGGTCGTCGCTGTGTTCGGCCTGTTCCAGGAGTTGTTGCGCGCCGGTCAGGTTTCCCATGCTGATCTCGACGTTGGCCAACCATAGCAGCGTCGACTCCCGCCACTCCGAGGTCAGTTGCGGAGACTGCAACTCACCCTTCAGCACGGTTTCAGCTTCGCCGTATTTTCCTGCCGCAAACAGTCCGCGGGCAAGAGAGGCCTTAGCCTTCTGGTTGTCCGGAGCAATCTGGCTTGCTTTCTGGAATTGCTCAAGTGCAAGGTCTTGGCGCCCTTGATCCAGGTAGACATTGCCGAGCAGATCCATCGCATACGCGTCTGACGGGCTGACTTCAATCACTCGAGAATAAAAGGCGATGTCGTCCTGGTAATACTTCTGCTGGGAAATCGTCATGACAGAAAACGTCATAAAGACGAGACTCACAACAACGATTGCCGTTACTTTGGCTGGCCTCTCGTGAGACCACACTTTCTGGACAATCAGTGCAACCAACAGCGAAGCCCCCGCCGACGGCAGGTATAAATAGCGGTCATTCGTCGTGCACCCCTGCTCGTAGATCCGGATCACGGCCAGCGCCGGCAGCACAGGGATCACGATCAGAGCGGCGGCAAGGCCGAAAAACGACCGGTAACGAATCGCAAGCCACGCGATAACGGCAGCACCAATTACGACCGCAGACAACTGCAGCCAGAAGAGTGGAGTGGGCGATGCCGCTAACGGGTTGACGTAGGTGCCGCCCAGGTTCCACGGGAAAAATAATTTCTTCAGATAAAAAAGCAGGATCGAGGGAGCACTGAAGACGACATTCGCCCAGCTATGCTCCGCTGTTGCGGCGCGCACGCGGCGCATCACGGCCCATCTCACCACCAAATAACCTGCGGTCACCACGCCATAAGGGAAGGCAGCTCTCCAGAGCCTCTGACTCCCGGCGACGCGGTCTTTCAGTTGTATCCAAGCAATCGCCGGCAGAATCGCCAGCATCGCCATTCCCGTTTCCTTGGCAAAGAGACCGGCGCCGAACCACACCGCGCTGAGCCACACGCGGGGACAGAGGAGATTGTCATGACCGGCTTCTGCACGGCCGTTTTTCTTGTCTTTGTCTGTGTCCAGCAATAGCGGGTCGAGCAATGTCAGCATTGCTGCCAGCGCGGAGATCGCAAAGAGGAGCTCGCAACTTGCAGAAACCCAGCTGACGGCGTCGACGTGAATCGGGTTGACGGCAAAAATCGCGGCCGCTGCAGCCGCGCCGGCATCGTTCCCCGTCAGCCGCCGGCAAATCTGGAACACCAACCAGGTCGCCGCAACATGCAGCAAGATGCTCGAAAGATGCCAAAACCAGGGAGCAAGTCCACCGCAGGTGTGCAGCAACAACATCCACAGGGAAAATATTGGACGATAAAACCGACCGGGCTGGTCGCTCAATTGACTCCAAAGATTGGAGCCCAGAAGTTGCGGCAAGTACTCCCACGACTGCACCTGTCGGTTGTTCACAATTTGCGGAAAATCATCACCTTTAAACCCGCAAAACAGCGAACGCGAATAAATGAGAAAGGCCACGCCGCAAGCGGCCAGAGGCAACCGCTCCGCGCGCAGCCACTGGAGCGTTGTTCGACGTGGAGGGTCTTGCCTGTCGGTTTTAGCTTTCTTTCCCTTTGGCATTTGACTTCAATTGCGGGGGCGCGACTCGACATTCGACTAGCCAGAATAGGGCGTTTGCCTTCAAATTCCAATGGGACTACCAGGCTACATTCTTGAGCGCAGGGAACTCGCGAGCGTGTGCACCGGCGCCACACAGTCCCGTCCCTTGCGATGTCCGCGTGCTGTTCCTCATCTCCGCCTGGCTGGCTCACGACGAGAAGAGCGGTGCCAGCGGTGGCAAGCGTGGGCCAGAGAAGTTGATAAAAGAGGTTGTAATTAGGTGAATGACAGCCGTTGCGGCTCCGATTTCGGGGACACTGGGCGGGTTTGCCGTGGTCGCTGTCGAAACCAGGGGCTTACACTCAGATGCCGTGAGCGCGAAGCGATCAGAGTTTGATCAACAGATCCTGCGGAAACCGATCAAAACTCACCTGGAGACGTTTTGGGAGGCATCTTTTCCAGGGCAGCTTTGAGTGGCTTCCCAGCATCGCTGAGAATCCGCAGGGCGCGGTCCCGTTCGTTAGGGAAAAGATCTTCTGGAGGCCGCAACTCCGCCGATACGACCCAGAGTCTCGCGCAGCCGGTGTTATCTCCTTGACAGTAGGTCGCTACTAGTTGCTCAACTGTCCTTGGCAGGCATTGGATCTTCTTGAAAAAAGGGCACCCGTTGAGCCGTTCGCACTGGGCCATGACTGCGCCTCTCGTTTCCAGCAATGATCTCGTCTCCGTTGAAGTATCGGCAGATTAGGAGGATTTCGTTAGTGAATCGAAGTGGGTTGATCCCTTTGCGGCATCCCAGGGAATGTGCGAGTACCATCTCGACGAGATGGAAATGGCAATTTCGCGTAAGGTCCGCGTCGCTCTGATTCCTCAGTCTGTGCCTTCTACTCGCGATTGCCGTCAAGACCGCTATCGCTTTTGGCCGCTATACAAAAGCGGAAAAGTCGTTCGCGTCAGTGCAAATCGGGGACTCTCGTGCATCCGTTATCGGGAGGATGGGAAAGCCAAACTATCACGAGGGGAAATGTGGCGTGATCCGTTTCCCGGAGAGGAATTGTGCGGTGGAATACGTGTATTCCCATTCGTTCGTGCCGCTCGTTCCCGAGTACTACATCGTATCCTTTTCGCCAGAGGACCGGGTAATCGAAGCCGACGAGTGGGATTCGCCTTAGCGGGATGATGAGTGTAATCGCGATGTTACGCCAATTGAGGGTAGCGCCTGTTCACCCATGTGCCTATGCGGAAGTCCTCCGCTGTGTAGTAGCAGGAAATCTTCCGTGCAGTAGACCGAGCCCCAGATCAAGGCGGATAAGTCAAGGGCATGCCCGAAGTCGAGTGAACGGGTGGGGAAAGCTCACACCTTCAGCTTCTTCCGAACAATTCCAGCCATACCAACCAATCCTGTTACGAACAATCCGAAAGTGGCTGGCTCGGGAGTCACTTGGGAAACCCCGCGGCCGCTGGTCGCCGTAAAGACTCCGTTCGCATTAAACGAACCGGTGTAAACCTCCTCAATGAGCCCATATCCTCCCCAACCGTCCGCCCAACCGCCTGAAACGTAACCTTCGAGCATATAGGTCCCAGGCGACAGGAGAGTCCAGCTAACTGGGCCATGTCCCAGGCCGCCATTGTTGTGGCGATTACACCAGGCACAGTAAGTGAATGCGCCGCTAAAGAGTGTGCCGCCTTGCGGAAATCTTGAGATCACCCCTGGATTGACGCTGAGCGAGAACGTGCTCGACGCGTAGCTGAAAGTTCCCCCGGCTAGCAGACTCCCCGTCAGCAGAGGCCCCAAGGTAAGACTCACAGTCCCGATATCGGAACCGCTAGGCGAGCCATAGCCACCGGAGATCGAGGTCATGTCAGACACCAGGGATAGACCGCTGGCACTTGCCACAAGAGTTCCGTCGTTGTTAGTAATCGTTACGGTATTGGCTAGAGCTGCGGACGGAAAGACCAGGGCCAGTAAAACCGTCAGAACGAATCGCTTCATGGCTACCTCCCGATCCTGATATTGGAAACCCCGGGCGTGGATGAGCTAGCAAAGAGTCTTCTGCGCATGGAGGCGAGGATCTCGCGGCCCGGCACCGACACTCCCGAGCGTAAAGCAGCATATCGCAGCCTTGGAGAGCTGTCATCCCCTAGATTAAGGTATACAGGCGAGATCAAAAGGCGAATTCCGTGCTCACGCTTATCGCGGCTGGCTATAGGTCTGGTCAAAATTGCAAAACTCTTTGCCGCTTTCTCCGGGTCATTGTACGAAAACGGACCCTAACTCTTGCAATGAGCGATTACCACTCATTGCCGCTCGCGCCACCCTCTCCCCAGACTGTACCCAATCGGGCCCAGTTCCCCAGAGGGCCGTTGGAGGCTATTCAAAGCGGCTACTCGCAGGCCGCCGAAAGGCGCCCATGAAATCGTCCAATTCCTGAAGAGAAAACGGCTTTTTCAGAACCGGCGATGCAGTGATAAACGCGAACTTTTGTTTGGGATTCTTCTGCCGCAGGTCATCAATAAATTTGGCCCCTCCGGCGCGTGAGCTACGGAGGAATTTCAGAGCGATGACAACAAGGTCATGGGGTCCGTTGTCGCAGTAAATGCGGAACGCTTCATCGCAGTTTAGCGCCAGGCCAACTTGATAACCGAGCTTGTTGAGCATAACGCCAGTCGCTTTCAATACCGTATCTTCCGCTTCGACCACCAGAACTTTCATCGGTTCCTCCCTTGTTTCATCTTCGAATCGTATGCAGAAAATTAGGATGATGAAGCCGCGGCTTGCGAGAAAGAAGACAGATGTCTTCATAATTGTGCAGCAGAAACCGTTAAGGTGCGGCGTTACTGTTGTAACCAGGAGTTTCCACCCATTGACCTGAGCAATGAGTGCGATGGCGTGGGGAAGAGTTGTATTCTGGGCATAAAACAGCAGGTTCCCACCTGCGCTTCGGGAAAGTCTAACGTGCTACAGCCGGGTCTTGAGGAGGCCCGATGAAGGAAAGCGCGAGACCGATGACCAGTAAAACGGCGGCTGAGTTTTGTGAACCTCAG
Source organism: uncultured Acidobacteriaceae bacterium (assembly GCA_963773675.1). Lineage (GTDB taxonomy): Bacteria > Acidobacteriota > Terriglobia > Terriglobales > Acidobacteriaceae > Sulfotelmatobacter. Next base: position 731,084 of record CAVZCG010000013.1, on the reverse strand, counting down.
CATCGTTTTTCCCTTTTACTTAGGAGTCATGGCACTAATCATATCGTCTTCAATTGCTGTTAGTCCCACTACCCCATCAGGAGTCTTTCCAGACTCAACTCCTTCTGCTCCATCACAGTCAGTGATCGCCGTAAACGTCCAAGGCGTTTTCACTTCAGATAGGAATAGATATGACTGAGCGGACGATGGGTTCAAACCGTTATCACATCCCCAAGCAGCTAACCTTGTTGTGGGATATGACAGGATGGCACCGGCTGAAACAATACTCTGTGATGCCCATAAAGTATTATGAGCAGGGGGTGTGTCTGTTGTCGGTAAGCACGCTACGCCAAATATTTTAGTTAGAAATGTATATTCGTTGTCATACAGCGGGCTATCCGCAAATGAAGCTCCATCCGTTGGGATAATTGTTATCGCAGACGCTTCTGGTACTTCGCATCCTAATTTTATGTTGGAAAATACCGGGCCCACGAGTAGTTCAACATTTTTGAATTCATGAGCCATTCCGTACCAAGCTAGCGCATATCCCATTGCTCCTGATCCAGCGCTAGTTACCTGCGCTGCGTAAGGTACATCAGGATTGTAGAAGTGATTAAAGACAGTTGCTGGTCTACACGCCGCTTGCTTGAGATTGCCATTACCATATTCCCAGAACGTTGCGAAAACAAACTGTATCAATGATAATCCGGCTTTCTTGTATGCCGACGCTACTCCGGAGCCCGCTGGAACAGTGCCTCCATTCCCGTTGAGAAGGATTACAGTTCCGTTGGTAGGCTTCCCATAGGTGCCGAACGTTATTTGGATGTCTGGTTCATCTGGGCAAGATACGGTTGCCGTGGAGCAAGCTGCTCCAGTTACAAACCCTGTTGGACACAATGTTGGTTGAACGTTGCCAACGCTTCCCAAGGGTAATTGAGCCGCGGCCGACAGGCTAAGAGCAAAGACGACTACGATCAGCAACTTTTTCATCATTTCTTCCCTTTGTGTTTCAACATTTGATGGTTTCACAATCTGCACCGTTGAGCAAGATCCCGGCTGAGTTGGAGCCCTTAGTCTCTGAGGTTCAGAATCGCGTTGCAGTGGCCGTCACCACATTCGTGCCGACCAGCGTGAGTTTGGTTTCCCGAACGCCCGCGATTCGGGAAAAATGCGCCGCGGGGTCAATGAGTGTAATGGGGATGTTACGCCAACAAGATAAGTTCTTGCCGATCGAGTTTTAGGGTTTAGCCGGGGCGTTGTTAGGAACTTTCCGTGTCAACTTCCGGAAGAAAAATTCTTGAAAGACTTTGGTGGCGGCACTTATGCCAGTCCCGATGAGTGCGTTTTCGAACGTTAATCCCGCTCCATTGCGATCATGCGCTGGATAGTAGAGATTCGAGATACCGCCCGCCGCAAGGCTTCCGATGATGCCCGAGTAACTTGGCTGCCAGTGTCCGTTGTCGCCCTTGCAGATCACTGAATTGGCAATCGCATATAGAAACCGTGATCGCTTGCTCCCGATTCCCTTGTAGAAATAACGCGGATCTTGTTTCAGAAGCGATGGCAGTATGGCGCCTCCGATGAACGTGCCCGTAACTGTGTCGGTGTACCTGGCGCCGAAGCGCTTTGCATAACCTTGCGCGCCTTGGCCATATCCGCTGAAGCGATTTTGCGCCTGCTCAATTCCCGCAAAGCCCGCCGCAAATACGAAAGTGAATGGATCTACCGCCGTCTTCCCGGCAAGCTTGAACTTTTGCTTCGGGGTGAGGGGAACTGCACCGGGGATGTAGATGGTATAGAAATTTGGAACGACGCCAAGCACACGCTGCTTCTCTTCAACCTTGATCTGCTCTTCTGCAACCTTGATCTGGTCTTCCGCCACTTCGGTCGGCGAGAGTCTGACCTGCACCTCAGTTTTCTCGGTCGCAACCGCCAATGGCATCCACGGGACAACGTAGATCTCCCCTGGACGCAGGATTCCAGAAGATATTTGCGTTTCGAAGCCCTCCGACGTAATGGTTAGCTGGAAAGGTCCGGGAGCGATGTTGGCAAAGGAGAATTGCCCATCGTTGCCGGATAGCACCTCTTGGTTTAGGGATTGATCTTCCCCAGTAAGCCTCACCCGGGCTCCGACGACGACAGCTCCACTTTGATCAACGATCGTTCCTCTGATGCTTCCGGGCAATTTCTGACCGGGCAGCTGTTCCCCGGCTGAAGCTATCCCCCGGCGTTCCGGATTAGGCACCGGCGTTTCCTGAGGGGTTTGTCCAAAGCAGGGCGACGTCCAACCCAGAGTGACAAACGCAAGAACTACGAGCTCAGATTTGAACTGCAGGGCCATGAATAATATTACTTTGGCGCCTGGACCGGTTTACCGCGGAAGCATAACGCTGGTTTTGTTTTTCAACGGTGATCGAAATCACTAGTGGCCCGTGCTTCCCCTACAGTGTTTACTGTATTTGGTATCTCCGCGCAAAATGGCTAGCATAAAAGGAGTCTGAGCGAGCACTCGCCCAGTATTCCACAACAAGCCTGAGATGGTTAGGTGCGTCGGCACAGGATATGCGCGAGCCAAAGCAAGCAGAAGAAATAACGGGTCTGTTGGCTGCCATTGTAGCCTCCTCCGATGATGCCATTATCAGCAAGAACCTTGATGGCATCATCACGACTTGGAATAAAAGCGCGGAACGGATATTTGGATATCCCCCTGAAGAAGCGATCGGGCGACATATCACCCTGATCATTCCACCCGAACGCCACGCTGAAGAGTCAGGCATTCTCGCGCGTCTCCGCCGAGGGGAGCGCATAGATCATTTCCACACTGTCCGCAGGCGGAAGGATGGCAGCCTCCTCGATGTCTCACTGACCATCTCTCCCGTGAGAGATTCATCGGGGCGTGTAATCGGTGCCTCGAAAGTGGCGCGGGACATTACCGCACAAAAGCAGGCTGAGCGAGCATTACAGGAAAGCGAAGAACGCTTCCGCGTGATTACGGATGCTTCGCCCGTCATGGTCTGGATGTCGGGGACGGACAAGCTTTGCTATTACTTCAATAAGGGATGGTTGGATTTCGTTGGGCGCACTCTGGAACAAGAGTCTGGCAATGGCTGGGCCGAGAATGTGCATCCAGAAGACTTCGACCGCTGCCTGCAAACCTACGTTGCCAACTTCGAGGCTCGCCGTCCATTTGAGGTGGAGTATCGGATGCGGCATCACACGGGGCAATACCGCTGGATACTGGATCGAGGCGTGCCGCGCTACGCGCCGGATGGAACCTTTGAAGGATATGTTGGCGGTTGTCTGGACGTCCATGACCAGAAAGAGGCAGCCGAGAAGATTCGGATTGCCGATGATATGACGCGCCTGATGAGGGCGCAGGATGAAGAACGACGGCGTATTGCCCGTGAGTTGCATGACAGTGCTGGTCAGACGCTGACAGTACTTGGATTGAGTCTTGCGCAGCTGGTGGAACGGGCGCAGGTCATTGCTCCAGAGTTGGCTCAGGAAGGCAAAGAGATCGAAGAAGTAGTTCAAAAACTACACCGCGAAATTCGAACAACCTCCTACCTTTTGCATCCGCCGTTACTGGACGAATGCGGTCTCGCGTCCGCGCTCAAGTGCTACGTCGAGGGGCTGGCAGAACGCAGTGACGTAGCCATCACTTTGGATGTTGCCGCTAATGTTGGAAGACTGTCGAGCGCTATGGAGCTTGCCATCTTTCGTCTGGTGCAGGAATGCTTAACAAATATCTACCGGCACTCTGGCAGCAAGACCGCTCTTATCCGGGTAGCTTGCGAAGGAGAGAGTGTCCGAACAGAAGTGCGGGATCACGGAAAAGGCATACCGCCCGAGCGCTTGTTGGACATTCAGTCCCGCGGCTCCGGCGTTGGCATCAGGGGAATTCGAGAGCGTATACGTCAATTCCACGGAGAGATGAAAATCGAATCGAATGCTTCAGGTACAGCCGTGATTGTAAACATCCCAATGCCCAGGGAAGCTCGTTCCGCAGATAGTGAGCCGCTGCAAGCTGCAGTGTAGCCATCACCCATGTTGTTTCACCGGGGAAACAGGAAGCAATCCCATAACGGGGGAAGGTCTTTCAAACTCACGCTGCTAGAGTAGTCTCACCGTTGCTGATTACCACCAGAATCCTGGCAACCGGCTGTTCCTCGAACCCTGCTTTGAATGTCCCTTGAGAGGCAATACTTAAGCCCTGCTGCGCACAATATCCCCACTGTTACAATGCCCTGTTTCGAACAACTTACATCGGCATCGTTGTGCTGCCGAACTTACAGCTCTACATCCGCGTACTGTCTTGTGGGAGAGCTGTCGAGAACAGCGGGTTCTTCACCGGCCTCGGGTCCGGTTGGAATGACAAAAGTTTTGCTGAGAGCTGAGAGCTGAAGGCTGATAGCTGACGGCCGGTTTTCCGGGGGAGCTCCATTTGGAGGATGTCCAGGTAGTCGCGATGCTGGTCCGCCGCTGTGTAGCTGGCGACGCCGCTGCCTGGGAAGAAATCGTTCAGACCTACAATCGACGTATCTACAACATCTGCTATCGCTTCGCCGGATCGGCCGATGACGCCGAAGACCTCGCGCAGGAAGTTTTCATCAAGATGTACCGCACCCTTTCAAGCTATGACAGTTCGAAAGGTGCCTTCGTCACTTGGGTCACGACCATCACCCGCAACCTGCTGGTCGATCATTTCCGCAAAACCAAGCAGTACCGCATCACCGACTCGCTGGATGCCGCATCCTCCGCACACGAGGACGCCCAGCCCCTCAGTGAGCAAATTCAGGACCAATCTGCTCCTCCCGACCAGCACGTACGCAGCCGGGAGGTCGGAGAAACCGTTCACGCAGCCCTTGGCAAGCTTTCGCCTGAGCTTCGTGAAGCTGTGATTCTAAGGGACTTACAGGATTTTGATTACCGCGAAATCGCTACCGTCTTGAAGGTTCCGGAGGGAACTGTGAAAAGTCGAATAAATCGTGGGCGGGCGGAACTTGCCCGCCTTCTACAACGTACCTATAGGCAGGTGATGTGATGCCAGACCCAACCAGCAACGGAATGCAGTGTCACGAGTTCGATAGCCTGCTCACGGACGCGCTCGATGGCGTCCTGACCGGCCTTCAACTCGACCGCTTCCAGGCCCACGCGCGGACTTGTTCCGCCTGCGGGCCGCTGTTCGCCGAAGTCGAGGCGGGCCGCAACTGGCTGAAGGATCTCACGGAGGTGGAACCTCCAGTCAGTCTGGTTACGAATATCCTGGCATCCACAACGGGCGTTGACACCCAACGCCTGCGGGTGAACGTATCTGCGCCGCAGCCTCGCGTTACCTGGGTCGAGAAGGCACAGGCGTGGGCGTTTGGGGCGATGCAACCGATCTGGGCCACGGTCCGGCAGCCGCGGTTTGCCATGTCCTTCGGCATGGCATTCTTCTCGCTGTCGGTGGCCTTGAGCGTACTCGGCGTAAAACCCGCCGATCTTCGCCAGGTGAGTTTGCGTCCCGCCGCCATACGCCACACGTACTACAATACGCAAGCCCGCGTAGTGCGGTATTACGAAAACATCCGGTTCGTGTATGAGGTGGAATCGCGCGTGCGCGAACTCAAGCGCAACGTCACGCCCGCCGAGCCCGCGCCGGAAAAGAAAGATCACAAGAACGACACAACGCAACAGCCCGAACAGAAGCAGGAGCGCAATTACAGCCAGACGGAAAATCATCTCGTTCTGGCCTGCGCTCCTCTGGGTCCATCTGTCTTTGATCCGTTGAATCAGGATCCGTCAAATCCGGATCTGCCTGTAGTGTCGGTGACCACGTACAGGAGGTTCGTATGAACTGCGCCACGCACAACGATACGGCTGCAGTCGCGTTTTGCCGCACCTGCGGTAAGCCGCTCTGCGCCAACTGCACCCGCGACGTTCGCGGAGTCGTCTACTGCGAGCCTTGCCTCGCGGCCCGTTTGGAAAGCACAGCCCCTCCTGCGGCATTCGTGCCGCCAGCTCAAACCATATATCCGCCCGGTCCCCCGCCCATAGTGCCGACGAGGCCTTCGGGCGGCTCAGGTCCCAATCCGGCAGTCGCCGGCATTCTCGCCGGATTCTTTCCCTTCGGTGTCGGTGCCGTTTACTGCTCCCAATATGCCAAGGGACTGGCTCACCTGCTGATCTTCGGACTGCTGATCTTCGCCTCGGATCATGCCGGAAGTTGGGATGCCCTCTTCGGCATCAGCATCGCATTTTTCTACGTCTACCAGATCATCGATGCCGTGCGCACCGCCCGCGCTCTTCAGGAAGGCCAGCCCGCGCCCGATCCCTTCGGCCTCGCACAAGCCTTCAGTTTCGGAGAAAAAAGCGAGGGCAAGAACATTCCAACCGTTGCGATCATTCTGATCGGACTCGGCGTGCTCTTCCTGCTGCACACCATGAATATCTGGGAGTTCGGCATGGACCGGCTATGGCCGCTCATCCTGATCGGCCTCGGGGGGTGGATGTTCGCCCGGCAGTGGGGCTTGGTCGCCGGTCACCGCATGGGTTGCCAGTGCGATCGCTGCCGCATGCGCAAAATCATGGGCCCGTCGATGCTCGTCACACTCGGCACGCTGTTCCTGCTCCAAAGTTTCCATGTCGCTAGCTTCGAACGTACCTGGCCCGCAATCCTGCTGGTGATTGGCGTCGTGAAACTGCTCCAGAGCAATGCTTCCTCGGCCGGACACGTCGGCCCGCTGCTGCCCGGCACGCCTACCGCCGTCGCGCCGCCTCCGCCGCCCTCGTCATCCGACCCTGGCGCAACGCCTTCCGGAGAGGTGCGCAATGTCTAGCCCCGTTCAGACTCCGCTTCAGGCTCCACTTCCCCCGCGGCGTCCCCGCCGATCGATTGCTGGACCATTCGTCCTGATCGTCCTCGGAATTATCTTCCTCCTGGGCAACCTGCACATGCTGTCGTGGGCGCACCTTGGAACCTGGTTCGCTCACTACTGGCCCCTTCTGTTGATCCTTTGGGGAGTCATCAAACTAATCGAGCACCAGCAAGCCCAGCGCGACGGATTGCCTTCCCGCGGCATCGGCGCAGGCGGAGTTTTCCTCGTCATTGTCATCGTCGTCTGCGGACTCATCGCTACCCAGGCTTCGCGCTTCAACTGGGGCGAAATCCGCGACAACATGAACATCGACGACGGCGATCTGGATAACATCTTCGGCGAAACCTACAACTTCGATGACCACCTCGAACAGGATATTCCGCCCGCCGTCACCAGTCTGCGCGTCAACAACGATCACGGCGCGGTGCACGTCAGCATCGCCAACGACAACAAAATCACCGTCGTGGTCCGCAAGCGCATCGGCGCCGAAAGCCAGAGTGACGCCGACAAATATAACCAGCACACCAAGCCCGAAATAACCGTTGCCGGCAACGCGATGGTTCTCGACGCCAAGACCCAGGGCGCCGGTGACCACTCCGTGCAAACCGATCTCGATATCTCAATCCCCCGCAAGATGGAACTGCACATCACCGGGCGTCGCGGCGATGTCTCCGTCACCGGACGCGACGGCGAGGTGGAGATTGCCAACCAGCACGGCGAGACCTCCGTGGAAGACGTCAACGGCAACGTGAAATTGAATCTGGAAAAAAGTTCCGCCAAGGTCGAGCAGATCACCGGCGACGTCCATATCGATGGCCGCCTGAACGAAGTCTCCGTCACCGACGTGAAAGGCTCTGCTCAACTCGACGGCGAATTTCAGGAGAGCGTCAAACTCGCGCGCATCAGCAAGACCGTGGCCTTCAAGTCTTCCCGCACCGACATGGAATTCTCACAGCTCGAGGGCGAACTCGATCTCGACTCCGATGACCTGCACGCGGAAAAAATCGCCGGCCCCGTCCACTTGACCACTCGCTCCAAGCAGATTCGCCTGGAAGATGTATCCGGCGACGTGCGACTGCAGGATTCGAACGGCGGAATTGACGTATCCATGCGTTCGCTGGGGAATGTGCAGATCGATAGCCGCAACGGCGACGTCCAGTTAAGAGTGCCCGACAAAGCTGCCTTTCGCGTGGATGCGCGGACGCGCGACGGCGAAATTCAATCCGACTTTCCAGAGTTGAAAATCGAGAATGGCGACCACGAAGGCACCGCCACCGGCAGCGTGGGAAATGGAACGTCTCACATCGTGATCAACAACGAGCACGATGGCATCGAGATTCGCAAAGTCTCCGCCACCGCTGCCCCCGCAACTCCCGCCACTCCCGCAACCCCGGCCAAGCCCGCCAAGTCCCTGCCCGCCCCCAAAGCAAAAGTCGAGCCGACCGATAACTAAGCATGAAGGCTGGCGGAGGCACCTGCCTTCGAGATGGACCGTGTGGAGCGGACACTCCTGTCCGCTGCCGTTGATCTTGCGTCTTGCCTATGCAACAAAGGAATAGATAGAAACAACCGTGAAAGAGCGGCGCTTCAGCGACTCTCTGCTTTCGGATCTTGTCGATGATTCAATTCGGCCTGGCTGATTTGCGGGGATCCTGCGTGGCATCCACGTACTCGGTCGAGGATGGACCGAAACCGGTAATCTGAACGACAACCGGTTCGTCACCGGTTGCTGCGAAGTGATTCTGGGAGGGCGGTTCGGTGTAAAAACTGCCAGCAGGCAGGGCCTTCAGCTTGGCCTCATCAAACCGGTCGCCATACCCGAAATGCCATGTGCCGGAGATCACTGTCGCAACTCTGTCATCGCGATGGGAGTGCGCTGCGATCTGTGTATGTGCCGGGATGCGAAGCATGATCGTATAAACGCCTGCCTGGTCTGGATTGCCTTTCAGAACAACAGTCTGAATCCCGCGAACCCCTGAGCTTCCCGTACCCGGATTCCCCACTTGCGGAAACTTGTACTCCGCAGGAGTGAGGCGTTCCTCGTTTGAGTCGCCACTCGCACTGCCCGCACGATGCTCAACCACTGGACCGTCAATAAATTTACGAATCAGCGTCACCGTATAGGCGGGTTTTTCCTCCATCAGCCAATGTCCCGAACCTGCGACTACCTCCTCCTGCACCTTGGTCGCTACATGACGCATGATCACGGCTTGCAACGGACCGAAGGACTTCTCTCCACCAACCGCCATCACAGGCATCGTCAGCTTCGTTTGTTCGAAGACCTTATTATCCTTCGCATCCTGCGAGAACGCGGTGAACTGTGCGAACCCTGCCCGCATTCCCCCAGGCTGCGCATAAGTGGCGGCAAAGAAATTCCTGGTATCCTCGTCAGGCTTACCAGGATCGGCGGTAAAGTCGTTCCATATCCTGTCAAAATAGATTCGCTCCCGTCCTGCCACCAGCCGTTCCGCATCCGGTCCGTGAAAGTTGAAATGCCAGACTGCCGGATTTTGGAGAATCTCGTTCCACGGATCAATCCCAGGAATTGGTGCGTCCATGACGACCAACCTCTCAACCTTGTCGGGATAAATCGCGGCGTAGGCGTACGCCACCATGTTGCCGATGTCGTGAGCAACAACGAACGTCTTGTCGTATCCCAACGAGGTCACAACGGCGCGCATATCTTTGGCCTGAGTCTTTTTGTCGTAGCCATCTGCAGGCTTGGACGATCGTCCAATCCCGCGGAGGTCCGGCACCACCACCGTGTGGTCCTTCATGAGATCAGCCGCCAGAGGAGCCCACGAATCGCTGTTCTCCGCGTACCCATGAATCAGGACTACCACGGGGCCACTGCCTCCCCAGCGTACAAAAATGTCTGAACCTTCCGGGCTGTGGATCGTCTTCGCTTGAAAGCTCGAGGGCAACGAAGGCTGAGCGTGGGTTGAGACCGCGCTCAAGGCGAAAAGCATTAGAGCAAGAAAATGTCGCATCATTGGTATCTCCGCATTCGGCGAGAATCGACTTATAGTTAGTGCACTCGGGGCTGAGCCCCCGTCGGCCGCACCAACTCACTCTCCCAACTTCTTCATCGCCAACTCTTCCACCTGCGCGAGCACCTCATCCTCACTCAATTTCGACGAATCAATCACCACCGCATCCGCCGCCGCCACTAGCGGCGATGCTGCCCGCGTCCGGTCGCGGTGATCGCGCTCGCGCAAGTCCGCCGCCACATTCGCCGCCACCACGCCTTTGATCTTCTGCTGCTCCATCCGCCGCTGCTCGCGCACCACCGGGTCGGCATCGAGAAAAATCTTCAAATCCGCATCCGGAAAAACCTTCGTCCCAATATCGCGCCCTTCCATCACTACGCCGCCGCCCTCGCCCATCTCCCGCTGCCGCGCCACCATCCACTCCCGCACGCCCGGATGCACCGATACCCGCGACGCCGCCTCCGTCACATCGCGCTCCCGAATCCGCGACGAAACATCATGCCCGTTCAGCAGCGTCCGGTTTCCGTCCCGCGTCGGCTCCAACTGTATGCGCGACTCGTGCGCCAGCTTGACCAGCGTACCTTCATCGTCGAACGATGCATCCTGTTCGATGGCTTTCAGCGCCAGCGCCCGGTACATCGCCCCGCTCTCCAAATTCACATAGCCCAGCTTGCGCGCCAGCCGCGACGCGATCGTGCTCTTGCCCGCGCCCGCCGGCCCGTCAATGGCAATGATGAGTTTGCGTTGGGATTGTTCGTCGAGAGGATTCTCAGTCATTTCGCGACTAGATTGTACACGTCGAACTCCCAGGTTTTCCGCCTTCTTTCGGCAACTGCTTGACCTCCTGCGCTCGCTGTAATCGGAGGAAGTCGTGTAATCGCAAGAACGGATTCGTATCAGGTATGCCTTCAGGCATACCGCCGGCGCTGCATCGTAGGTCAAATCTTAGGCGCTGGATCTGCCGACACCCTATGTCTCTTGGAGCGGCTAAGCCCTGAGACCCGGCTATATAGTTTTCGCGAATAATAGATCACGCCGACATGCGCGGCAAACGCTCCAATGCCGATGAGGCTGATCCCGAGAATGAAGCCGATAGCGTGGGAATCAGGCGATCCCCATATATGGACTTCCGCCTTTCTGACACTAATCATGCGCGCAATAACTAAAGAAGCCGCCGAAGACCCATGCAGCCCCGATTACCATCGCGCCGAGGCGACCAGCTGTTGTCGTATTCTTAATCTGGCTATAGGAGTAGTAGCCAATACTGCGCTTTTGCTGATTCATGTCGCCACCGGGCTCCGCCTATCTTGCAAAGCACCGCAAAATCACCGCACATCTCCCGTTCTCGCTTTGACTCTGGGAACGGCTGACGGATGGGCCGCCGCCGCTTCCTTCTCCGGCGTAATCTGCACCATCGATCTTCCACTCACATGCAGAAAGCTCAACTCGCGCGCCGCCAGCAGCGCATTCACTGCTTCCTTCACCCGCGACCTTGCCACAAATCTTCCGAAGAAAGCTTCCAGTTCCGTCTGTTCAGCCGCCACCACGCAATCCAGATATTTCGAGAGCAGCGCCGAGAGCGCCTGCTGCACCGACAATCCCACACCCTCGCGCACCGCATCCGGCGCCCAGCGGTAAAGCACATCCCAGAACGACCCTTCGTTCGCCTTGTAATCCACGCGCGTGATGCGCAACTTCGCCAGCAACTCGCCCAGCGCCTTGTCGAGCACCGCCAGCGAAACGCTGCCGCCGAGCGCCTCCTGCAATTTGTGCTTTGAAATCGGCCCATCGCGCCGAACCAACTCAAACGCATCGCAAGCCAGCTGCGAGTAACCCGAGCGCGGACCCGCCTTCGGCGCCAGCTTGGGATTGCGCTCCCCCACCAGTGCATAGAAATAAGGAAACACCGAAGCCGCCACTAGAAACGCGTTGTTCTCCTCAAACAAATTCGCCTCGTACGCCGACCGCTCCCGCAGCAGCCGCACCATCAATTCCGTCGCCTCCGCCGCCCGCGGATCGGAGTAAGCATGCTGCCAGGTCGGCAGCCGGTTGTCCGAACCCACAAACGCCCCAATAAACGTCGGCACCGGCATCGCCGGACGCACCGGATACATCAGGCAGAATCCCACGCCTTCCACAAACGCGCGCGCCTGCTCGATCGTCCGGATGGCCTTCCCATCCAGCCGCCACTTCTCCCGCCGCAGTTGCTGCAGCTCCTGTTCGGTCATAAGGAAAGCAATTTGCAATTAGCAATTGGCCAGGAACTATTGGCAGTGGCGCCATGGGCGGAGCGATCCCTGCTAATTGCCAATTGCTAACTGCCCGTCTTCATATCCTCTTGAACGCCTTCTGAATATCCTTTACAGAATACCGCAGCACCACCGGCCGGCCATGCGGGCACGACATGGGATGATCCGTCTTCGCCAGCTCCGCCAGCAGCCACTCCATCTTATTCTGCTCCAGCGGCATGTTGACCTTGATCGCCGCATGGCACGCAATCGACGCCGCGATCCGCCCGCGAATCTTTTCCAGATTCAGCGATTGCTCCTCCCGCGAAATCTGATCGAGCAACTCATGCAGCATCTTCTCCACCGCCACCGCATCCACTCCCGCCGGCGCAACTTTCACCGCGACACTGCGCGCGCCAAACGGCTCCGCCTCGAATCCATTGTGTTGCAGCTCATCCGCAATCTCCGCAAACACCGCCTGCTGCGCCGGAGACAGCTCCAGCACGATCGGCATCAGCAGCCGCTGGCTCTCGACCTTCTGCGCTGCGCGCTGCTTCAGCACCCGCTCAAACAGCACCCGCTCGTGCGCCACATGCTGATCCACAATCCACAATCCATCTTCATTCACAGCGAGGATAAACGAATTGCGAATCTGCCCCAGCGGCCGCAGCGTCGCCAGCGCCGCCAGCGTCGGCTCTTCTTCGCGCACCTCGAGTTCCGGAGCGCAACCGTTATCCGGGATCGCTTCCGCGAATTGACTCTCCAGTCGCCGCGCCACCGGAATCGCGGCATTCGCCTCCACCGCAATCCCGCCCTCAAACTGAAACCGCGCGGAAACCGGAGGAGCCACCGGCGCCTGCAGCGCAAACCCAGCTCCTCCCGCAGGATCGTAAAATGCTCGCGCTCCTGACTCGGCAACGATATCGGAAACTGGCTCCCACTCCCGCGCTCCCGGCGTCAGCCCCGAACTCGCCGTCGCGTGCGCATGAATCTCGGTTGTGAACTGCGGCGCCGGACGCGCCTTCATCAGCGCCGCCCGCACCGTATCCCGCACAAAATCATGCAACACCGTCGACTGCCGAAACCTCACCTCCGTCTTCGAGGGATGCACATTCACATCCACCTCGCCTGCCGGCAACTCCAGAAACAGCAGCACCACCGGATACACCGTCGGCGGAATAATATTTCGATAAGCCTCCGTCAGCCCATGCTGCACCAGTCGGTCGCGAATCAACCGTCCGTTCACGAACACGTAAATCGAATTACGATTCAGCTTCTGAATCTCCGGCTTCGAAACAAATCCATGCAGCCGCATCTCTCCCGGCGTAGCGCCCGCGCCCCGCGCGCCTTCTTCCTCGTCCTCCACTTCCCGTCTTCTCCACGGCGGAGGCTGGGGCAGTCCCACGCGCTCCAGCGGCTGCACCGCCGCCACCGGAATCAACTGGTCCAGCGTCTCTTTGCCAAACACCTGGTACACGCGCTCGCTGTATCCCGCCACCGGAGGCGCGACCAGCATGGCATTCGTCGCCGAATGCAATTCAAAATGTTTCTCCGGATGCGCCAGTGCATAATGCGTCACCAGGGAAGCGATGTGCGACAACTCCGTCGACTCCGCCTTCAAAAATTTCTTCCGCGCCGGAGTATTAAAGAACAAATCCCGCACCGTGATCGACGTTCCCTGTGGCAGCCCCGCCTCCTCGACCCGCGCCATCTTCCCGCCATTGATCTCGATAATCGTCCCCGAACTAGGTGCCGGTGGCCCACTCAAGCCGTCCTTTGGCTTGAGTGGGGATTTCTCTGTCCCTTCCATAGCCGCGGGTGCCCCATGTCTCGCCGGGGTTGCGAGACGTGGGAACTCCTCTCCCGCGCACGTCTCCAGCCGCAACCGCGACACCGACGCAATCGAAGGCAGCGCCTCCCCGCGAAATCCCAGCGTAGCCACGCTCAGCAAATCTTCCGCATCTTTAATCTTCGACGTCGCATGCCGCTCAAACGCCAGCATGGCATCGTCGCGCACCATGCCGCAGCCATTGTCCGTAATCTGAATCAGCTTCTTCCCGCCCGCCTCCACGCTGATCTTGATCCGCGTCGCGCCCGCGTCCAGCGCGTTCTCCAGCAACTCCTTCACCACCGACGCAGGCCGCTCCACAACTTCGCCTGCGGCGATCTTGTTGGCAACCTGCTCGGAAAGTAAATGAATGCGCCCCATCAGAATTTCTCAGCTCCGGTTCCCGCTCGCCGACCAGCACGGGAAGGGCACGACTTCTAGCCCGCCCTGAGCGAAGCCGAAGGGTGCCGCTCCGCGGCGCATAAACTCGCGGCTTCAGCCGCTGAGGGATAGGCCAGTTTCGCAGATGCCACCGCGGATGGCAAAGTTCCCTCAAGAACGGAAGGATAGCGCAACGCTGCTGGTACTATTTATTCTTGTCTTTTCCGATCCATCGATTTTGTCGGAGCAAGGAATGATTCGGTCCTTTAAAGGCCTGCAGCCCACAATTCCCGCAAACTGTTACGTCGATGACTCGGCGCAGATTATCGGCGATGTCGTTCTCGGCGAGCACGCATCCGTATGGATGAACGCGGTCCTGCGCGGTGACGTCTACGCCATCCGCATCGGCGCTCATTCAAATATTCAGGATTGCAGCGTGTTGCACGGGATGAAAAACGTCTACGGCGTTACGGTCGGCGAGTTTGTCACCGTGGGCCATTCCGTAACTTTGCATGGCTGCGTCATCGAGGACCGCTGCCTCATCGGCATGGGCTCCGTCATTCTGAACGGCGCGAAGATCGGCGCTGGATCCATCATCGCCGCCGGTACCCTAATTCCCGAGCGTACGGTGGTCGAGCCCGGGTCGCTATGGATGGGCTCTCCCGGAAAATTCCGTCGCAAACTGGAAGACGGCGAGGACGAAACCATCATGCGCTACGCCACAAATTATCTGGGCTACAAAGAGGATTACCTGCGCGAGCGCTGATGTAACAACTTTTCGCGCCCGGTCATCCTGAGCGGAGCAGGACAGTGAGCGAAGCGAACCGTCCCACGCAGTCGAAGGATCCATATCGCCCAGTATGCTTTTTCTATCAACACTGAGAACTGAGAACCGAGAACTTTTATAAATGATCAAAGCCGTCCGAGGAACCCGAGACCTTCTGCCGCCCGACACCGCGCTATGGAACTTCGTCGAGTCTGTCGCCCGCGATGTCTTCCGCGCCTATAACTTCCAGGAAATTCGCACCCCGATTTTCGAGTCGACCGAACTCTTCGCCCGCGGCGTGGGCGAAGAAACCGACATCGTTGCGAAAGAAATGTTCACCTGGGAAGACCGTGGCCGCGCCGAAAGCGACAAGGGACAATCGCTCACGCTCCGCCCCGAAGCCACCGCCGGCATCGTCCGCGCCTACATCGAGCACAAGCTTTGGGATCGCGGCCTGAACAAGCTCTATTGCATCGGCCCCATGTTTCGCCGCGAGCGCCCGCAGAAAGGCCGCTATCGCCAGTTTTATCAAATCGACGCCGAGGTCATCGGTCCGGCGTCGGCGGGCAGCGACTCTCCCGCACGCGACGCGGAAGTGCTGGAAATGCTGGCCACGCTCCTCGATCGCCTCGGAATCAAGGGCTGGACTCTCGAGTTGAATTCCGTCGGCTGCGCCAACGATCGCGCCGCCTTCAATGATGCGCTGCGCAAGGCTTTAGAGCCGGTAGTTGGAAGGATGTGCGTCGATTGCCAGCGCCGCGCCGTCACCAATCCCCTCCGCGTCTTCGATTGCAAAGTCCCGGAGGATCAGCCCATCATCGACACCCTCCCGCGCATCAGCCAGTTTCTCGATGAAGCCTGCCGCGCACATTTTGACGCAGTAAAGAAGATCCTAACCGCGGTCGGAGTTCCCTTCACCTTGAACGATCGCTTGGTGCGCGGCCTCGATTACTACACCCGCACGGCATTCGAATTCACTCACGGCGCTCTCGGAGCCCAGAACGCAATCCTCGGCGGCGGCCGCTATGACGGGCTTTCTGAGGCCCTCGGTGGACCCGCAGCTCCCGGAATCGGTTTCGCCATCGGCGAAGACCGCCTCGTCATGTCGCTACAGGAATCCTTGCCGGCAGAAAGTGTACTCAAGAAACCGAACGTATACATCGCCCCTCTCGGTGCCGGCATGAACCCCGAAGCCGCCCGCCTGGCGCGCGAATTGCGTCGCCACAAGATCGTCGCCGACCTGGGAGATGAAAACTTTCGCCTGAAAAAATCCTTTGAGGCCGCCACCAAGGCGGGAGCAAAATACATTTTGATCGTCGGCGAAAATGAAGTGCAGGCCAATATTTTCACATTAAAAAATCTGGCAACCGGCGAGCAGATTTCCGTTCCCCGCGCCGATCTGCCACGGAAGATCCTGGAATAACCATGGGCCAAATCCGTTCCATGCTTGACGATGCTGCCCGGCGTTTCATCGAAGCGCAGCGTATATTTTTCGTCGCCTCGGCGCCGCTCGATCCCGCCGGCCATGTGAACCTGTCCCCGAAAGGTCTCGACACCTTTCGCATCCTCAGCCCCACCACCGTCGCTTACCTCGATTTCAACGGCAGCGGCGTCGAGACCATCGCTCACCTCAAAGAAAACGGCAGAATCGTTCTGATGTTCTGCGCCTTCCAGGGTCCGCCAAATATTTTCCGCCTGTACGGCCACGGCCGAGTGTTCGAGCCGCACAAGGAAGAATTCGCCGCACTCGCAGAAAAATTTCCTGCCCACCAGAACCCCCGCGCCATCATCGTCGTCGAACTCACCCGCGTCACCGACTCGTGCGGCTACGGCGTCCCGCTTTTCAAGTATGATGGCGAGCGCGAACAGCTCAACGCCTGGGCCCGCAAGCAGGGTCCGGAAGGCCTGAAGGCTTATCGTGAACGGAAGAACCAGCGCAGTATCGATGGGCTGCCCGGAATCTCAGTTTAGAACTCGATTGAAGGGGGTCGTGTGAAATCTTCCTGGCTTTGCTATGCATCGCTATCTTGTGTCATCGCCGCTGCCCAGCTCGCGGCGCAGACTCCAGCCGCCTCCAAAGCTCCCGGCGCACTGGAGCAAACCGCAATCGCCAACGAGAAAACTCTGATCGAGGCTAAGAAGAAGGACGATGGCGCCTTCTTCAAGCGCATCTTAAGCCCGGACTTTTCGCTGGTCGGCGTCGATGGCAGACTGCTCGAAGGCCAGGAGGCAGTTGACAATCTGGGCGACTCCGGCTTGCTGGAACTGACGCCCTACGACATCAAAGTCGTAGCGCTTGGCGATGACGGTGCCATCGTCACCTACGACGCCATCGTGCGCGAGGCCCCCGAAGAAGATCAAGGCCCGCCGCCGCGCTATCAGCATTTCAGTTCGGTGTGGGTCAAGCACGGGGATCAGTGGAAGCTGAAGTTTCATCAGGCCACCGCCGCGCATTGGGGCGACTGGTAGACGATATCAGCAGCAGCCGCGCTCGCTTAAGCGCCCCTCGCGCGCAGCCCATACGGGACTTTCGATTTCCCATTGACCTTTCCCCCGCTAACGGTAGAATGTCGCTGCCGTCGAACCGATATGCGCGAACGCACTCAGGAGGCACCCATGAAGACCCTCGGAATCATTCTCACGGCAGTCCTGATGTCAGCAGCGGCCTCAGCCCAAACGCCGCCTCCCAAGCCCGGACCCGAGTTCAAGAAGCTGGACATGTTTGTGGGCACCTGGACTCTCGACGGCACCATGAAGCCGGGCATGATGGGCCCCGGCGGCTCGATGACCGAGAACGAAAAGTGCGAGTGGATGGAGGGCGGTTTCTACGTCATCTGCCACTCCGATTACAAGAGCTCAATGGGCAACGGCGTGGGCCTCTCCGTGCTGGGATACTCCACCGACGACAAAGCCTACACCTATCGCGAGTTCAACAGCTTCGGCGAATTCGACGACTCCCGCGGCACGATCGACGGCGACACCTGGACCTGGACCAGCGACGAAAAGATGGAAGGCATGACCATGAAAGGCCGCTTCATCATGAAGATCACCTCGCCCACGGCCTACAACTTCACCTTCGATATGTCACAGGATGGAACCAAGTGGTCGACCGTGATGGACGGAAAAGCCAACAAGAAATAAATCACGCACATCGCTAGTCCCGTAAAGGGCACGCGGGCGATATTCATCGGCCCTGGATGCCCTCTGCCCATCCCCACCGTTTATAATCCTAGGTTCAGCATTCATCCGCATTTCTCACTGTAAGGACACACTTTGCTCGACTTCCTAGGCGATCTTCGACGAACTCATATGTGCGGAGCACTCCGCGCTTCCGACTCCGGCAAAAAAGCCGTTCTCATGGGCTGGGTCAACCGCCGCCGCGACCATGGCAACCTGCTTTTCATCGATCTGCGCGACCGCACCGGCATCACCCAGGTGGTCATCAACGCCGAGCGCGATGCCGTCATTCACGAAAAATCCGCGGCCCTGCGCAATGAATACGTCATCGCCATCACGGGCACGGTCAAACTGCGCGATCCCAACACCGTCAACCGCAATATGCCGACCGGCGAAGTGGAACTGGTCGCCGAAGAGTTGCGCATCCTCAACGAGTCGAAGCTGCCGCCATTTCTGCCCAGCGACACCGCTCTCACCAACGAAGAAACGCGCCTGAAATATCGTTATATCGATCTCCGCCGTGACGTGATGCAGTTCAACATCGAGACGCGCCACAAGGTCGCCAAAGCCATTCGCGACTATCTTTCCGCCCAGGGATTTTTCGAAATCGAAACCCCGTTCATGACTCGCTCCACTCCCGAGGGCGCACGCGATTATCTCGTCCCCAGCCGCGTCCAGCCGGGGACGTTCTACGCGCTTCCGCAATCGCCACAACTTTTCAAGCAGATCCTCATGATCTCCGGCTTCGATAAATATTTTCAGATCGTCCGCTGCTTCCGCGACGAAGACCTCCGTGCCGACCGCCAGCCCGAGTTCACCCAGATCGATCTGGAAATGTCCTACCCCCAGCCCGAGCGCGTGTGGGAAGTAGTCGAAGGATTTCTCACTGCCGCTTTTCGCGCCGCCGGATCCGAAATCAAAACTCCGTTCCCGCGCATGGATTACGACGAAGCCATTCGCCTCTACGGCATCGACAAGCCCGATCTGCGTCTGCCCGCCTTCACCGACGTTCGCGAATGTTTCACGCCCGCGAACTTGCATGAACTGGCCATCAGCCCGAATCTGCCGGTCATCGCCATCCGCACGCCCAACGTCGGCGAACTCTCACGCAAAGAGCGCGACGATATCAAGCCGATGTTTCACTCCAAAGGCGGCGCAAAAATATTCGAAGATTTCAAACGCGTCGCCAACAAATATCCCGAGGCCGCCGCCGCGATCACCAAGAAAACCGGCACCGTGGAAGGCGATCTGGTCGTCCTCGTCGCCGGCTCCGCACAGTCGGGTCCGCAAACCGCCATGCCCGCGCACCGCAAAGTAACACCACAGGAGCTCGCCATCTACGCTTCGGCCGGCCTCTTGCGTCTCGCATTGGCGCAGAAGTACGCCGACCGTCACGGCATCTTCAAGAAGACCGGCGACCCCGCCCAGGATTTTCGTTTTCTCTGGGTCACAAATTTTCCCATGTTCGAGTGGGACGAGGGAGCCAAGCAGTGGATGGCGGCGCATCATCCCTTCACCTCGCCGCATGAAGAAGATATGAAGTTGCTCGAGTCCGGCGTCGAGTCCGTGAATGATCCGCAATCGCCGCTGAGCGCCGTCCGTGCGCTCGCTTACGACGTCGTACTAAACGGCACGGAACTCGGCTCGGGATCGATTCGTATTCACCGCCAGGATGTGCAGAGCCGAATCTTCCGCGCCCTCGGTATGACCGAGGACGAAGCCCGCGCCCGCTTCGGATTCTTTCTCGAAGCCCTCGAGTACGGCACTCCTCCGCACGGCGGAATCGCCCTTGGCCTCGACCGCATCGTCATGATCATCGCCGGCGCCGAAAGCCTGCGCGAAGTGATTCCCTTCCCCAAAACCGCCCGCGCTGTCGACCTGATGGTCGACGCACCCACTCCCGTCAGCGACGCACAACTGCGCGACCTGGGCATCTCAATAAGAAAAGCGAAGAGCTGATCGCTCTTCGCCGGAAGTTTCAGCAGATTGCTGTTATTGCGCTGGCGGCACAATCGCAGGCGTCAGGCTCGCCTTCACGGCGCTGCTAGATAATTCATCTCCGCGGAAATACTTATCCTTCGCCGCCTTCATCTCCGGCATGGCCGCGTACGGCTTGCTGTAGTCGTTGGCCGCATTCCAGAACAAGAATCCGATGCCGCCTTTTTCCTTCGCGGTGGCAACCTGCACTTTGATGTATTCCGGCGAGTAAGTTTTCGTCCGCCAATGGAAGGCCTGCAGCCACGGCCGTATCACCACTCCGCTGCCCTTCGTGATCAGTTCGAAGCGCTCCATCGATTCGCCAATGAAGTGCTCCGGCGCGTCGCCCGGATGCTCAATGTTATCCATGCCAAAAAAATGTGAGGGATAGATCATGGGCGAGAGTACGTCGCAATATTTCGCCATCCCGACGATGTCCTGCCCGGTGTGCGAAAGATCCACGCTTCGCTGCCAAGCCATAACGCCAAAAACATCCAGCGAAAACAGCACGCCGGTAGGATGCAGTTCGGCATAAGCCTTCTTCAGGAAGTCGGTAATCACGTCCGAGCGCTGCCACTTCGGATGTTCGTTTTGAAACACGAAGCTTGCATCTTTCTGATCGCCCTCGGCCGGAAAACGTACGTAATCGAACTGAATTTCATCCGCTCCCGATTGCGCTACGAACTTCGCCAGCGCGATATCGAACTCCTGCACTTTCGGTTGCGAAGGATCAGTCCACACCAGCTTGCCATTCTCGCGCCACGGCTGCTTCGTTCTCTTCGACTGCACCGCCAGTTCGGGATGCTCAACCACCATGCGCTCGTCGCGGAAGATGGCGATGCGGGCGATGGCGTGCATATTCTCGGAGTGCAGGAAGTGCACAAACTTCGGCAGATCGTGGATGTAAACCTGGTGCTTGCCGAGCAGCGAGTGCTCGAACGGAATGTTCACGCTCCCATCGGAATCCTTAATATCGAAGACCACGGCGTTGCCGCCGACCTCGCGCCAGTGCCGGATGATGCGAATTCCGTGATCACTGGCCGCCATGATGCCCGTGAGGTAGATCGCCCGCACTTCAAAATCCTTCGCCACAGGAACGGTTTTCTCGACGATCGGCGCGGGAAGAATGCCCGGAATCGTAATCTGCTCCCCCGCCTTCAGCATGTTGCCGGCCCGATTTCCATTCGCTCCGCGGATCGCTTCGGCGAGTTCTGACGAAGTCAGATAAGAAGTGCTCTTTAAGTATTGATGAGCGATGCCGGGAATCGTGTCCCCGCGCTTCGCGTTGTAAACCAGCGTTCCGGGAAGCGATGAAACCTCCGGCGAAGGAATATCCGCTGCTTTCAAAGTTGTCGGTAGCGTCGCGCTCACCGCTTCCAGATGCTCGCCCTGCGGCGTCGCCGCAGCCACGGCCGGAATCGCTTGTGCGGTCTGCGCCGCTGCCTGAGCCGACGAGAACCGCAAGTTCAGCCGCATCGCGGCCACGCCGAACAGGACACACGAAACTGCTGAGATGGTTAGAATTGACGAGCGACGCAAGAAATCCTCCGGGAACGGCCCCAATCGCGATGCTATCGCGCACGCTCCCGACCTGCTAGTTACTAGCGGTCATCTCCCCGTTGTTCGAGTCGCGAAAGCTCGTTGAAGATGCATCCCTCATCCTTAAGCATAGGAAAAACGGATTGAGCCCAGAAAAACTTCCAAACGCTCCCCGCCTCATCTCTCTCCTGCGCCAAGACCCGCCCGGAACAGTCCCTTCCCTCATGCGCAAAGTATTTCTCTCAAACCTCTTTATCTTTTCATTGGCGCCTGTTCTAATCTTGGGGCCGGGCACGTAACTCCTGCCGTTAGAGAGTTTTCGCTTCCACAATCCAGCGTTCCACCGTGGCCAGCGGCTTGCTTATTCCTAAGGCATCAGGGACGCGCCATCGGGCCTGGCAAGCGACAAGTTTCCAAGTGACATATTTTGTCATCTATAGGAGATAGGGGAGTCGCAAAAAGGGTCCGGATCCTTGAATCTGGCCAAGGCCGAGGATACGGCCTGGAAAAGGAACGAAGCGCCCGGTGCAAGCCGGACCAATGACCTTATGAGAACGAATCTCGCAACCGTCCTGGATCCGAACCGCCGCAGCAACGATGCTGGAGAGTTTGAAGCCGCCCTGCGCCGCAAGATCGTCGGCCAGGATCAGGCCGTCGAGAAGGTCGCCGAAATCTATCAGATGTTTCTGGCCGGCTTGAACGCTCCCGGACGTCCCGTGGGCAACCTGCTTTTCCTCGGACCCACCGGTTCGGGCAAAACCCGCGTGGTGGAAGCGATGGCCGAAGCTCTCTTCGGCGATTCGCGCGCCTGCATCAAGATCGATTGCGCCGAGTTCCAACACTCCCACGAGATCGCCAAGCTCATCGGTTCGCCTCCGGGCTACCTCGGCCATCGCGAGACCCATCCGCTTCTCACCCAGGAGGCCTTGAACCAGTGGTTCACGGAGAAACTGAAGCTCTCGATTCTGCTCTTCGACGAAATTGAGAAGGCCAGCGACTCGCTCTGGCAACTGCTGCTCGGCATTCTCGATAAAGCCACGCTCACCCTAGGCGATAATCGCCGCGTCGATCTTTCGCAATGCATCATCATCCTGACCTCGAACCTGGGCGCCAGCGAGATGACCGATCTGATCGATGGTGGCTTCGGCTTCGCGCCCCGAGCCGTGGAAGTCGACAACAACTTCGACGACAAGATTCAGCGCACCGCCGTCGAGGCCGCTCGCCGCAAGTTCACGCCCGAGTTCATGAACCGCATCGATAAAACGGTCGTCTTCAAAACTCTGCGCGACGAGCACCTCGCCCAGATCCTCGAAATCGAACTCGGCATGGTCCAGCAGCGCGTTCTTATGGCCGCCGGCGCCAACCAGTTCGTCTTCAATTGCACCTCCGGCGTAAAGCAGTTCCTTCTGAAGGAAGGCACCGACCCGCGTTACGGCGCGCGTCACCTGAAGCGCGCTATCGAACGGAATCTGGTTTTCCCGCTAGCCAACCTGGTCGCCACCGGACAAGTCAAGCTGGGCGATTTCGTCCGCGTCGACATGGCTTCGGAGAACAAAATGATTTTCGTCAAGGAAGCGGAAAACACCATGGCGCCGGTTCTGCTGGAACGCTACGGAGCCGCGGCCGCCAACATGCCGACCGCCCGCGCCGCCCGCACCGCCGTCAACAATCGCCGCGACTACGGCGCCAGCCCCGTCGCGGAGAGCAAATAAACTTTTGTCGAATTTAAAACTCGCTTGACCGCATCTCGCGAGCCTCGTGGCGCCGGAACTTCCGGCGCCCCTTTTTTCTGCGCGATAATGGTTGCCTTCTTCTGGGCGGGGAAGACGAGAACATGAGCGAGGCTACGACCGGTGTACCTTCCCATACCCGCTCACCAGTGGTACGCGGTGGCGCTGTCAGCTAGCTTTTTTACGACTCTCTTTCTCCTTGGTCATCACCGCGACGCCTGTGGGCTGAGGATGTGAACTGCGAATCTTTGCTGCGGGCTGAGTCAACCAGGTTTCGAAACGGGTCTCGCCGAGTCGTGCGTTATTGCCCGGAACCAGCGTTCTCTCGCTGAGTTTCGCTCCAGCGTAACGCGCGTTTGGATCCGCGATGACGTCGCGGGGATCTTGGAGCGAGGCCAAGCGCCGCCGGACTAGTTCATCCAGCCGAAACTGTTCCGGGCCTCCAATTTCGACGGCGCCGCTTACCGGCGGACCTGCTGCAATCCTGCCCACAGCACTCGCGACATCGTCGGCAGCCATCGGCTGGAAAAACACATGTGGCAAATGCACCTTGTCGCCGACCATGGAAATATCGGCAAGCCCCTTGAGGAACTCGAAGAACTGCGTCGCCTGTACGATGGAGTAGGGGATCGAAGATTCTCTGATCAGTTTCTCCTGAGCAATCTTGGCGCGGAAGTAACCGCTTTCGCCCAGCTGCTGCGTCCCCACAACCGATAGCGCAACGTGATGTCCTACCCCTGCGGCGGCTTCATAGGTCAGGAGGTTACGAGTTGATGTTTCGAAGAACTTCAGCACCGCTGCGTCCTCCCAGTCGGGAGAGTTTGATACATCAACCACCACCGAGGCGCTTTTCAGAACTTCGGCCAGTCCCTCACCCGTGACAGTGTTGACCCCCGAATCGGGTGATGCCCCTACCGCTTCGTGTCCGCGCTCACGAAGCTTGTTGACCAGCTTTGATCCGATGAGTCCACTGCCGCCGATCACTACGATTTTCATAATTTTCTCCATTCCTGAGATCTTTTTGCCGCTTTAGTCAAAGCGTTGCTGGTGTGAAGTATCGGACTGTCTTTGTTCAGACCAGTCCAAATCGGTTCAATCGTCTTGGTTTGGGAGCGATCATGACTGCCGAGGCCACGACATACTGGATTCGCGCCACAAAACTGCAGGGTTGGTAACGTAGGTTTCTGAAACCCAATAAACACCCAATACACCTACCTCTCTTTCCATCGCAATACAGTTTTTTCCGTATTCAGAGGCGATGCCTGCTGCCATTGGTATCATTCCGTATGAGAATTGGGGAACTCGCGAAGCGGGCCGGCGTCAGCGTGCAGGCTATCCGCTTTTATGAACGGCGGCGCTTGATGCGCACGCCACGCAGGACGGGCGCGGGATACCGCATTTACTCTGAGGCCGAGTTTGAGATCGTAACCGTGATCAAGAAGATGCAGCGATTCGGTTTCAAGCTGGCTGAAATTCGCCGCGTCTTGCAGCTGTGGATTTTGCCCACTGACGCCGGTGCCGCATCTCCCTACCAGCAAGGCTCACGGGAGTGCCTTCGCCAGGCGTTGAAACTGGGGGAGAGCAAACTCCAGGCCATGAATGAGCAAATCCGAGTCTCCATTCAACTGCGCGAAGAATTGGACCAGGCATTGAAGCAAATTCGCGTGGGACTCAATGCCCAGCCAAAGCCAGTTCAAGCCGCCGCAGTGAAGCTGAGGGCGGCCAAAGCCCGCTAGATCAAGCAAATCCGCCCTCAAACTTTCCCTTGACCCTATACCTAGGTATAGACCCGATACTGGCCTTGTCGGCGGTCTGAAGAATCAGACCTGCCGTAACCAGGAGGCCACATGGCCAGAATAAGAACTCATACCGTCTTCTTTACCTTGCTTGCGCTGCTTTCCGCAGTTTTGCCGGCTTCGGCAGCGCCCCACAATGGTCTGGAACAGAACAAAGCTGTTGCCCGTCGTGTCTTCGACGAGATCTTCAACCAGGGCAGGTTTGAGGTAGCTGACGAAATCTATGCCAGAAATTTCGTAAACCATGGCGTCCATCGCGATGCCGGCCTCAAAGAAGATCAGGACGCCGCCCGCGGATGGAAGCTCGCATTCCCCGATCTAAAAATGACGGTGCTGGAGGAAATCGCCGAAGGCGATCTGGTCACCGTGCTTTATAGCGTAACCGGCACGAATACCGGCGAAGGCAATGGCCTTCCCGCTACCGGGAAAAAGATCGAGGGCCGCGGCATCACGATTTGGCGGATCGTGAACGGACAAATCACTGAAGAATGGAGCGAATTCGACCAACTCAGGTTCATGAAGGAGCTTGGGTTGCTCCCGCCAACGCCAAAGTAGAAAGCAGGACCAGCTGACGCCCCGTTTGCCTTCTTCACTTCTGGATGGACCAGGCAGCTGGAAACGGGCTACAATTTTACAAGATCAAAAGTCCACGGCCCCACTTCGAACGCAATGTTTGACGCTGCAGCGGAGGTGACTCGTGAAACGGAGATCGGTTGCTCCTCGCGTTAGCCTCTCTACTCTGACTTTCCTGTGCGCAGTCACAATCCTAATGGGAGGAACGTCGGGGCAGGCCCAGAACAAAGGCTTGCCCGCACCGCCAGTTCCCTCAGCTCCAGTCCAGATACGATCTCCGTTCCCGCCCACCCTGGATCAAACCAATGTGGTTTACAGCAGTGGCGATAATTCGTCTTTGCCAAAAAACCCAACTGGAAACAATTGTTTCCTTCCTCCGTTGAATGGTCTGCAGGCGGGCACAGTCGAAGTCGCAGACTTGCAAGTTCCGGTGAAGACGCAAATGGAGTATGCCGACGGCTGCACCGCTCTCCGGAAAAAGAAAATTGCCGATGCCGAGCGTCACTTGCGCAAGGCCGTAAAGCAGGACGCCAACTATCCCGCCGCCTGGGTTCTGCTGGGTCAGGTCTTGCAAAAACAACAGCGCATTGAAGAAGCCCAGGATGCCTGTTCGCGCCCGCTTTCGGTCAGTTCCCATTACCTACCCGCTTATCTTTGCCTCACCGATATTTCGGCTCGATCCCAGAATTGGCCCGATGTGCTGAAGCTCAGCACTCGCGCCCTCGAAATTGACCCCACCGCCGACCCGGCAGCCTATGCCTACAATGCCGAGGCCAACCTGCACTTGCATCATCTACCCGAAGCGGAAAAGAGTGCTTTGAAGGCTACCGCGATCGATCGCAATAACACCGATCCGCGGCTTCACTTCCTGCTCGCGCAAATCTACGCGGCCAAGGGCGATCGTCCCGAAGCAACTGCTCAATTGCGGGAATATTTGAAATTCGCCACCGACCCCGAGGATGTTGCGATGGTGCAGAAATATCTGTCGCAGCTCGAAAGCGACCAGGCTAAGTAGCCAGATGACTAGTTCTTCGTCGCCTCCCGCTCAGCCTTCCCGCAGGGAGCCCACCAGATCGTCTAATTTTTTCCACCAACCCGTACGCCATATCGTTTGGCGGCCGCCCATACCATTGCGGTAAGCGCTGCCAATACGAACAATATCGTGGCCCCGCCCTCAGGAACCGCTGTCGGTCTTATCGGCCTTACTGGATGCGGCTCGGGCTTGATGATGATGTGCCGGTCCGTCACCGGCCTGGTTACAAACTCCGTATATTCCATAAACACTGCCTGATCGTTCCTTCCCCAAAAACGTACTCGCTCGATAAATTCGGGCAGATTGATCGTAGCCTAGGCGAGTGTCGAGGGAAATGGCCCGAAAGAGTCAGTACGGCAGTAATCGACATGCGGCCGAGGGCGCGCTCCTTAGCGCTTTCGCCACATCTGCGAGCCAGAACCTTACTTGCCTCTCGCTCTCCTTCACTTCCCAACCCATAATCATGATCGATTGCTTTTCCGGAGGTCTCGATGAAATTCCCGCGCCGCTTCGCTCTGCTCGCCTGCACATGCCTTGCCTGGTCGCTCACCGCCCATTCCGGAGAGGCGCCGGAAACCGACCTTAAGACGACGGCCGTCGCTGCCTTTAAGAATGGCCTCGCCTTCGTAGTAAAGCAGGGAGACGTGCGTCTCGACAACGGCATCGGTAATCTTTCCCCCGTCCCGAACGCAACCCTCGGCTCCCTGTGGATCGCCCCCAATGACGCCGGCACATCCCTGGATGAGGTCGTCGCCCACCACTACAAAATCTCGGCGCAACAAAACCTCACGGTCCTCGCGGAAGTATTGCTCGCCAACGCCGGCAAAGTCGTCACCGTCATCGATAGCAATCAAAAAGAGTACACGGGCGAGATCGTCGGCTTCCGGCACACCGAAAAATCAGGCCCGCCGCCTACGCCGCCGAATCCCACCGACCAGAATTTCTATCCGATTCCCGTGCCCCCGCCTCAGCCGGCCATGCCGGAATATCTCCTGCTCAAATCCGAGGGCAAGCTTCTGGCTCTTTATTTCCACAACATTGCGCGCGTCATTCTGCCGGAGAATCCCATACTCGACCGCCCACAGGAAGAAGATCGCAAAGCGCTTCGCTTCAAAATCAAAGGCACCACTACGCGCGCCAACCTGACCATGGGATATCTCGAACACGGCTTAGGCTGGACTCCTTCGTATCTCATCTCCCTGCAGGACGACAAGACCGCGCAGATCACCATGCAATCCGTGCTGGTCAACGACGCCGAGGATCTGAAAGATGCCGAACTCTTCTTCGTCGTCGGCGTCCCGAATTTTGCCTACTCCAACATTCCCTCTCCGATGGCTCTGCAACAGAGCCTGCTAGAGTTCATGCAGGCAGCCTCGCGCAAAGATAGTACAAATGCACGCTATTCCAACGCCCTCACGGGCCAGATGATCGGCGGTGTTGCTGGTTTTGACGCTGCCGCAGCCCCCAGTCTGTCGTCCGGCGTCGAAGAACTACAAGGAGCCCAGGAAGAAGATCTCTTTTTGTACAACCGAAAAAATGTGACTTTAGCGCGAGGTGAGCGCGCCACTTACAACGTGTTTTCCGAAGCCGTGAACTACGAGCACATCTATGAATGGAACCTGGAAGACCAGCCGCGCGTCGATGGCTTCGGCAATCCTCAGAACATCCCGAATCCGGGAACGGATCGCTCCCAGAAGGACAATATCTGGCACTCCCTGCGTCTAAAAAACACCGGAAAATTTCCCTGGACCAGCGCTCCCACCATGGTCATCTCCGGTACCAAGCCCCTCGCGCAGGACACCATGCCCTACACCCCAAGAGCGCCACTTCAAGTCTCAAGCTGACCATCGCCACCGACATTCGCGCCTCTCATGAAGAAAACGAAGTCGATCGCCAAAAAGATATCCAGCGCCGCCGCAACCACAACTACGACGAAGTCACGGTTGAAGGCACTCTCACCGTCAAGAACTATAAGGGTAAAGAAGTTCGATTGAGCATCGCCGATCGCGTTCGAGGAACCGTGGAATCGCAGACCGACGACGGCAAGGCCGACAAATTAGCCGAGGCCATCGCTGTCGATAATCCGCTCTCCCGCCTAACCTGGGAAGTCACCCTGAAAGCCGGCGAGGAAAAAATAATCAAATACCGCTACAAAGTCTGGCTGCGCGCCTAATCGCGCACGCCTGCGACAGCCTCACCACACGTCGCATCGCTTCCCCTCCGCCCGCACCATGGCCGAGTCTGCCTTGCAGCTCCACGCTTTCTGGAAGTCCGGCAGATTCGAAAGCGGCCCGATCACCCGATACTTCGCAATCGGATGCGGATCGGTCTGGATCATCAGCCGCTGCGCCTCGATCCGTATCTCATCGCCGCGGAACTGCCCCCACGCAATATAAAACTGTTGCTCCGGCGTGAATCCATCAATGTCCGCCGGACGCGGCTTGCCCTCCAGCGACTTCTCGTAAGCCAGAAATGCGACCTTCGCCCCGCCCAGGTCTCCAATGCTTTCGCCCAGCACCAGCTTGCCGTTATGATGCACGCCCGGCTCGATGAAGTAGTTGTCGAACTGATCGGCTACGCACGCCGCCCGCGCCTGAAACTGCTTCAGGTCCGCATCGGTCCACCAGTTCCGCAGCCGTCCCAAATAATCGAACTGCGCACCCTGATCATCGAACCCGTGCGAAATCTCGTGCCCGATCACCACCCCGATCGCGCCGTAGTTCACCGCATCCACCGCCTTCATATCAAACGCCGGAGGCTGCAAAATCCCCGCCGGAAAAACAATTTCGTTCAGCAGCGGATTGTAATAGGCATCGGAAGTTGGAGGCGTCATGCCCCAGCGCCCGCGATCCACCGGCTTGCCAATCGTCAACCGATCGTCCTGTTCCACGAACTTTCTTCCCGCGATCGTGTCCTCAAAAAACGCATCGCGCCGGACCTCCACATGACTGTAGTCTTTCCACTTGTCCGGATACCCGATCTTCGGATTAAACGTGGCAATCTTCGCCATCGCTTTTTCTTTGGTGTCATCGCTCATCCACGGCCGGCTCAGGATGTCATCCCGCATCGCCGCCAGCAGATTTCGCACCATCTCCTGCATGCGCGCCTTGGCCTCCGGCGGAAAATATTTCTCCACATACTTTTGCCCCAGGGCCTCACCCAGATACTGATCCGTCGACTCCACACACCGCTTCCAGCGCGGCTTCATCTCGGTCGTGCCACTCAAATACTTCCCGTTGAAAGCGAAATCTTCCTCCACGAAAGCCGTCGAAAGTGAGCTCGCCGTCGAGTTCAGCAGGTGCCACTTCAAATAAACTTTCCAATCCGCCAAAGAGTCTTCGTGCACCTGCCGGTCCAGCTCCTGCATGAACTTCGGCTGATCCACATTCATGTCAACATCCTGCGGAATCTGCTTATGCTTGAAATATTCCGCCCAGTCGATATGCGGAGCCATCGCCTGCAACTGTGCAAACGTCGTGTTGTGGTCCGTGGCTGCCGGATCACGCAGCGTCACATTATCGAGCGATGCCTCGGCCAGCTTCGTCTCCATCCCCATGATGGTCTGCGCCGCGGCCGCCGACTTTTTCTCGTCCCATCCCGCCAGCTTGAACATCGCAGTAATGTGGACCACATACTTCTCTCGCGCTTCCTTGAATCGCTCTTCCGGCTTCAGGTAATAGTCGCGATCCGGCAGCCCGAGCCCATTCGCGCC
The DNA here is from genome assembly GCA_963773675.1 of uncultured Acidobacteriaceae bacterium. Lineage (GTDB taxonomy): Bacteria > Acidobacteriota > Terriglobia > Terriglobales > Acidobacteriaceae > Sulfotelmatobacter. Next base: position 700,515 of record CAVZCG010000013.1, on the reverse strand, counting down.
GATATCGGCCAGCACCCACGAGGGTTTATGCGGATCCTGCTGGCTGCCAAAGGCAAACGGATCCGCCACCAGTATGTCGTGCATATCTTCCATCACCCGCTGCAAGTCCGCCGTATTTTTTGCGGCATCGATGCGCGCGAACCACGGCTTCAGCGGCTCCATGCCACGCGCATTCACTCGCGACTCATCCATGCACGCTCCGTAGTAATCGCCAATAATCTGCTCCGTGCTGCCCTTCGCCGCACTTTTGTCGGCGGCCGCAGTCTCCAGAATTTCCTTCAGCTTGTCTTTCGACGATTCTCCCGCCGCCCACCGCTTACTCCACCGCGTCATCGATGCCGGAATCGGATTGTTCGCCCGCCACGTCCCGTTGGCGAACTCGTAGAAATCCGTGCAAGGATCCGCCTTCCGATCCAAATCGGTGACGTCAATTCCGTGCTCCGAACTACCCTGCGAAAACGAAATTTGCGAAAACAGAAATAAAGAAAACAACAACATGAACAACGAAGTTGTTAACTTGCGCATGATGCCCCTTTCGAACAATTTCGATCCAATATCAAGCCGCGTGCGGCTGCCATTCTAGACGAATCATCGCTCCATCGGTGAGCGCTCCTCCGCCGCGCACCGTCGCATGCCTAAAATCTTTTTCGCAGAAATTCGAACAGAACATACCCGATAAGCGCGGCGCTCATCGCAATTACAAAATTAGTCGTGGTAAACACATCTTCGATCGCCCACGCGAATCCCCTTCTCCGCCCCATCCCCGAGCGCTCAAATTCTCCCATCAGAAGGTTGGCATAAAACAGGAAGACGATGAATCCCACTTCGATCATCGCTCTCCAAACACTTTTCTTCATTCTCCACCCGTGAAACATCCGCCTTGCTTGCTCGCCCTTTCTGGAATCTCCGCTCTGAGGCTGCCATTCTAGACGAATTGCCTAAAGCGCAGTCATGGCTCAGGCATCACCCCTGGCACCTGCGAGGAAATGGACAGCGGTCCTTCGCTCTACGGTGTCTCGACAAGCGGTTGCCAAAGTTCGAGGCGGTTGCCCTCGGGGTCGGTGATCCAGGCGAAGTGGCCGTAGGGGTAGGATTCCTGTTTGGGGTCGATGGGGATGTTGGCGGCTCGGAGCTGGGTGAGGAGCGCTTCCAGGTCGTCGACGCGGTAGTTGATCATGGCGCGCTGTGTGGGGGCGCCGAAGTGGTTGGTCGTGTCGGGGAAGAGCATCCAGGCGGTTTGGCCGGTACCAGCGGGGACTTCGTCGGACCAGAGGAGACTGGCACCGCCGTAGTCGGCGATCTGAATGCCGAGGTGCTGGGCGTACCAGGCGGCCAGGCCTTTGGGGTCGCGGGCTTTGAGGAAGACGCCGCCGATTCCGGTGACTCGTGCCATGAGGGTCTCCTTGGGGTTTGTTAGCGGGGTAAGAAATCTCCGCTGCGCTTCGAGATGATACCAAGTAAGTGAAACGGAGTGACGGAAAAACCTGGTGTGGGATGATGAACTGGAAAGACGAACTGGAAACTGGAAACTGGAAATTGGAAACTACAAACTACGTTTATCCGCCCGCCTTCAGCTCGGTCAGCACCTGCTTGGCAATTTCTTTCAGCGTCTCAAACACGCCTACCCCTTGAAATGCCACCGCCTCCACCACCGCTTCGTTCTTTTTGCGCAGCTCTTTGTTGAGCGCTTCCGGCGAGAGAATATTCGGCAGGTCCCGCTTGTTCAGCTGCAGGACGTAGGGAATCTTGTTGAAGTCGTAGCCGTGCTCCTGCAGGTTCGACATCAGATTGTCCAGCGCTTCCACGTTCGCGTCCATGCGCTGTTCCTGCGAATCCGCCACGAAAACAATGCCATCCACCCCTCGCAGAATCAGCTTGCGGCTGGCATCGTAGAAAACTTGCCCCGGCACCGTATAAAGATGGATTCGCGTCTTGAACCCCCGCACCGATCCCAGATCGAGGGGCAGGAAATCGAAGAACAACGTCCGCTCCGTTTCCGTGGCCAGGGAGATCATCTTCCCCTTCTGCTGTTCCGCGGTCTTCTGGTAGATCACCTGCAGGTTCGTGGTCTTGCCACCCAGCCCGGCGCCGTAATACACGATTTTGCAATTAATCTCGCGGGCTGCGAAGTTGATGAAACTCAAGGCTTTCCTCAATATGCGCCGATCGCACACCTTCGTAGGCGGCTTCCGCGCGCAAAAATATCCCTTTGGGGGCTCGCGGCTTTTATATCACACACGCGCGGTGCCCGGCAGGTTACTCAGGTGACCCCCGGCCAAAAGGCTGTTCCAAAGCAGGCTAATCTTCGGGAATTTTTCAGAACTCCGGGCCCTACCGCGCCGCCACTGCCGGATAATATCCATCCTTGGCATAGATCTTCAGCCCCGGCCGGTTCACCAGCACCTCGATGCTCCGGTACGGCGAAGCCGTGGGAGTCTTCGGCCGGGCAGGCGTGTAGCCCAGCGTGTACTGGTTGCGGGCGTCTCCCATGGCCTGAGCGTAGCTGTCTTCAATCGCGCTTTGCGTGAGTTCCTTATAGGGCGTTCCGCCGCCGGTGGCCGCCGTGTATTTCGGCAGGATGTCGCTATAGCCCTCGTGCGGCAAATGCAGCCGCTCGATTTTGCTGTACCCTGGCAGCGCCCCAGTATCAAGGGCCACCGCCTTCACTTGAATCTCATTCGTAAGTAATACCCGCAGCACATCCCGGTAGCTGGCCTCGCTGCCATACTCCCGTCCGTCGCTGATCACAAAAATGATCTTCCGCCGTGTGCGATCCCGTTTGCTCAGGTCGAGCGCTGCTCTCAGAATGGCGTCGTTCAACACGTGCGCCTCCTTCGGCGGCGTATAGACCGGCTCCGTCGGACTGCCCACCGGGACGCCGTTCACAATCGGTCCATTCGGCGCCAGCGGACCGCTCAGCACCGGAACGCCGTTATTGTGCCCGCGTTCCGTCTTCATTTGATTCAATAGCTGCGTCAGTTTCCGGCCGGCCCCGGCAAAATCGCTGACCTCACTCACCGTGCTGCTATAGGTGTAGAGCGCGACTTCGTCATATGGCGCGAACGCACCCACCAGCGCCGAAAAGGTCTGGTTCACCTTCTGCACATCCGCATCCGGCATGCCCAGATCCAGCACGATCGCCACCGACAGAGCGAAAGGATCACTGCTGAAAAAGGTTAACTTCTGCAACGTCCCATTTTCTTTGACGCTGAAGTCCGTGGGCAAAAGCCCATCCACCATCCGCCCCTCCCGGTCTTTCACCGTGACCGGTACCTGCACAAAGTTGGTATGCACCACAAAGGTATAAAGCTGCTCCTGAGAGCGCGGAGGCTGTTTTGCGGTAGTACCCGGCGGCACTGTCTTGACCGGAGGCATCGCTGGCGCCGGAGTATTGTCGTCCTCCGGAAATGGGTTCGCCGCGGCTGGCTTCGTATTCGGCTGGTTCGTCCACGGATTCCTGTCCTCGGTCGCCGGTTTCTTTTCCTCCGGCTTGGGAATTGGAGAGGGCTCCGGCGGCGCCGCCGACGGTTGTACTGTCGGCGCATCCGGAATGTTGTCAGTCTGCGAAGGCTGATTTTGTGCCGGCTGATTCTGCGCGGGCTGATTCTGCGCAGGCTGGGCCGGTGTTTGCCCCCCGGAGGCTTGCGCCGCAGCTTCGCCAGCGCCGATCCCCAGGAATCCGCCGACACATCCGGCAACTAGAACGGTGGCCATCCATCCGGCTACGCTCGTCCGTGCTCTCTTTTGAGGCTCGGTTTGCTCCTTCACAGTCACCTTCCGTTCCTTCTCCGGATCCAGCTGCAAAAAATAAACCCACTCTACCAGCTTGGGATGCTGGACCAACCCATTTGGTGCATCTAACTCCCAAGGACTAGACTAACAAAAACCTCGAGAGGGAATCATTCGTGCCCAAACTATCCGCGAAACCGAGATTTTTGCCCAAACTTTCCGCTGTCTCGATCCTGTTTCTCATCGCTGCCCTGTCAGCCTTCCCGCCTGCCGCTCCGGCTCAGGATTCTAAACCCCCCCAATCCAACGCCGGACAATCCGACACCGAAAAGTCTGACCAGACCCTGAAGGTCAACGTCAACGTGGTCGGCGTCTTCTTCAACGTCAAGGACAAGCACGGCGCGCTGATCCCCAACCAAACCAAAGACGACTTCGAGATCTTCGAAGACGGCAAGCCCCAAACCATCAAATACTTTACCGCCGAATCCAATCTCCCGCTCACCCTCGGCATGATGATCGACACATCTGGCAGCCAGATTCGAGTCCTCGACATGGAAAAAGAAGTCGGCGGAGCCTTCCTGCGCCAGGTTCTCACCCCCAAGGACGAGGCCTACGTCATCGACTTCGACGTCGAGTCGGAGTTGATCCAGGACTACACCAGTGACGTTCACCGCCTGCAAGCCGCGCTCAACAAAGTAAAGATCAATAGCGGTGTCTCCAGCGGCGGCAGCGGAATCCCCGGCCTCGGACAAGGCCCGGTTCCAGTACACAACGCTCCCGGCACCGTCCTCTATGACGCGGTTTATCTTTCCGCCCACGACATGCTCGCCAAAGAAGTCGGCCGCAAGGCCATGATCCTTCTCACCGACGGCGAGGACGAAGGCAGCAAACTCAAAATCAGGGACGCCATCGAGGCCGCACAGAAAGCCGATGCCATCGTCTACGTCCTGCTCTGCGCCGATCGCGGCGGCTACTACAGCATGGGCATGAGCTATAGCGGCGAAGGAGAAATGCGCAAGCTCACCGAAGCCACCGGAGGCCGCGTCATCAACGTGGGCAACAAGTTCGACAAACTCAAAGAAGCCTTCGACCAGATCTCCGCCGAGCTCCGCAGCCAGTACAACATCGGCTACACCTCTACCAACACGGTCCTCGACGGCGGCTATCGCAAACTGGAACTCAAATCCAAACAGGGCTACAAAATCCAAACCCGCGCCGGATACTACGCCATGGCCCACGAACCGCAACCACAATAATTAGTGTGGAGCGGACACTCCTGTCCGCTGCCTTTGACTTTGTTCTCTTTTTTTTGCCCTAAAGACTCCCTCACCACGCAACGTGCCCCAGATCACTGCACTTCTGGCCCCTGCCCTCGCATAATTTCCATGATTGCAACCGGCAGCGCCTTCCGCGCTAGCCGGGAACCCTCCTTAGGAGATGCGCCTTTCGTGACCCTCCCCGGATTCGTTCGCAAGAACGCTTTTCGCAACCTGCGCCGCAGCATCCTGACCGTGCTCAGCATCGCCTTCTCCATGCTGCTTCTAACCCTGATGATGACCATCTGGCAGCGGTTCTACGTCGATAAGGGCACGCCCCAGTCCGCCCAGCGTCTGCTGCAGCGCCACCGCGTTTCGCTCGCCAATCTACTGCCCGCCTCCCACCGTCAGCAGATCCGCGCCGTCCCCGGCGTAATCGCGGTCGCTCCCATGACCTGGTTTGGCGGGCTGTACATGAATGACAAATCCAATAATGCCTTCGCGCAATTTGCTACCGATCCCGAAGCCATCATGCAGGCGTATCCCGAAAATCGACTTCCCGACGACCAGTTGAAAGCCTGGACGCACGACCGCGCCGGATGCATGGTCGACTCCAAGCTAGCCGCAAAACATGGCTGGAAGCTGGGCGACCGCGTAGTGATTACAGGCAACATTTTCCCCGTCACCCTCGAACTTACGATTCGCGGCATTTACACCGCCGCCATCCCCTCTGACACTCTCTTCTTCGACGAGCAATACCTCGAAGAATCGGTTCCCTGGTTCCGCGGCTTCGCCGGATTCTACGCCATCATGGTCGACTCACCGCAAAACGCCACCCAGGTCGCCCAAGCCATCGACGAAAAGTTTCACAACTCTCCCTACCCCACCAAAACCGAAACAGAAAAGGCCTTTGCCCTCGACTTCATCGCCACGCTCGGCAACGTAAAGGCATTCATCCTCGGCGTCTGCGCGGCCGTGGCCTTTGCCATCCTGCTGGTCACCGCCACCACCATGGCGATGTCAGTACGCGAACGCACCCGCGAAGTCGCCGTGCTGAAGGCGCTCGGCTTCACCCGGCAGCTCCTCTTGACCCTGTTCGTAGGTGAGAGCATGGCGCTGGCCTTGCTGGGAGGTTTGCTCGGAGCGATGGCCGGCGCCGCCATGGTTCGCTTCATGGCCGACGCTCCACAGATGACCGGCTTATTCAACGGCCTGCGTGCAACCTGGGGCACGCTGGCCGTCTCCGTGACGACGGCCACTCTGGTCGGCTTCCTGAGCGGCATCATCCCCTCATATTCCGCCGCCAGCACCGAGATCGTGAAAGGTCTCCGCTACATCGGCTGAGTTCGACCGGCCATTGGTCGAAGTAACCTCGACTGAGGAAAACTTTGGTTGAAGAAGAGTCGAAGAACAGAAGACCAGGTAGGAACTTTCAAAACCTGATTACCGCGCTCGCAGCTTCCCCAATTTCTCCGCCGCCGCGTCCAGCGTCTCCAGTTTTTTACAGAACGCAAACCGCACCTGCCGCGCCCCATCCCGCGCATCCCGATAAAAACTCGACCCCGGCACCGCCGCGACTCCAATCTCCTTGACTAAATATTTCGTAAACTCCACATCATCTTCAAATCCAAACGCCGAAATATCCGTCATCACGTAATACGCGCCCCGCGGACGAAAACACTTGAACCCCGCCGTCTCCAGTGCCGGCATCAAATGATCCCTCCGCACCCGATATCCCTCCGCCAGCTTCGCATAATATTCCGCCGGCAAACTCAGCGCCGCCGCTCCCGCCTCCTGCAGCGGCGCCGGCGCTCCCACCGTCAGAAAATCATGCACCTTCCGGATCGCATTCGTGATCTTCTCCGGCGCAACCGCCCATCCCACGCGCCATCCCGTCACGCTGTAGGTCTTCGACATTCCATTGATCGTCACCGTCCGCTCCCGCATGCCCTCGAGCGACGCCATCGAAATGTGCTCCGTCCCGTCGTACAAAATATGTTCGTAAATCTCGTCTGTAATCGCCAGCACATCACACTCGATGCACAAATCGCGAATCAACTCCAGCTCTGCCCGCGTAAACACTTTTCCCGTAGGGTTGTTCGGCGTATTAAGAATGATGGCCTTGGTGTGCTTGTCAAATGCCGCTCGCAATTCTTTCTCATCGAACATCCACTCGCCATTTTCGCTCGTCGGCGGACGCAGCTTCACAAACCGCGGCCGCGCTCCGCTCAGCACCGAATCCGGCCCGTAATTCTCATAAAACGGCTCAAAAATAACAACCTCATCGCCCGTATTGCACACCGCCAGCAAAGTCGAAATCATCGCCTCCGTCGATCCGCAACACACAGTAATTTCTTGTTCCGGGTCGACCGCAATCCCTTGCCACACACCCATCTGCCGCGCAATCGCGTTCCGCAAATTCTTCGCGCCCCAGGTGATCGCATACTGATTCACGTCGCCATCGATGGCCGCCCGCGCCGCCGCCTTGATCTCCGCCGGCGCCGAAAAATCCGGAAACCCCTGCGCCAGATTCACCGCCCCATAAAGCATCGCCTGCCGGGTCATCTCCCGGATCACCGACTCGGTAAACTGCGATACCTTATCGCTCAGAAAATGTTTTTTGTGAATGGATGCAGAAGAAATAACGTCCGCCATAGCACGCAGATTAGCACAAGAAATAGATCGCGATCTGTCATCCTGAGCGAAGCAATTGCTTTCGCGAAGCGAAAGCAATCGTCGCAGTCGAAGGATCCCTACGTGTCAACCCAAACCACCGCACGACCGCTCTTGGCGACGTAACCAATCTCGGAGGGCGTGACGGATTTTAAGGTAGCGTAACCGATCTTGGGCAGACCGATTCGGCGTGACCGATCTTGGGTGGCGAAACCGGTTTTGGGTGGCGTGACCGGTTTTGGGTGGCGCAGCGCTTCCAGCGCTGCGATTAACTATCTCTTACATATGGAACCGGGGCTTTAGCCCCCGAGGTAAGCCCTACGCCCGCTGCACTCCCCCCAACCCCTGCAGTGCTCCGACAATCTGCCCGGCCCAAGCCGCAATCTGCTCATCCCGCAGCGTCCCTTCCTCCGACTGCAGCTTCGCTCGCAGCAGAATCGAATACTTGCCCGCCCCAATCGATCCGCCGCGAAAAATCTCTACCGGCCTGAACTCCCGCAGCGCTCCCAACCGCAGCCCCATCACCGCCCGCCGCATCGCCGCAAACTCCACTTCATCGCCAAACACAAACGAAAAATCCCGTTCCACTGCTGGATACTTCCCCAGCGGCGCATACCTCACCGCCCGCAGTCCGCGTCCACGCAACTGTCCCAAATCAATCTCCGCCAGAAAAACATCCTGCCGCAATTTCCGCTGCGCCTTCACCTCCTCCGCAATCTGCCCGAACTGCCCGACCACCGCCCCATCCATCAGCACCCGCGCCGATCTTCCCGGATGAAAATATCCCGCCGTCTCCCGATCGAAACTCAGCTCGCTATACGCAAACGGCGCCAGCAAATTCTCCACATCACCCTTGAACGAGCGAAACGCCTCCGCCGCCCGAGAAAACCAGGGTGCCCCATCCAAGCCATCTTTTGGCTTGGATGGGGAAGTCGAACTCTTACTTACGTCGAGCATGGCCCCCACAGGAATCGACCCTTCCACCGCCGCCATTGTCGCTCCCAGGCAAGCTCGCGCCGGTTCCACCCGTTCTCCGCCCCGCATTTCGTAAACTCGTCCCATCTCAAACAGCCGGACGTTTTCCGAATCCCGATTCAAATTCCACGCCAGCATGTCGAGCATCCCCGGGGCCATCGATGTCCGCATCACCGCCGCTTCCTCGCTCAGCGGATTTTCCAGCTCCAGCACTCGTCGAGAAGTTTCTGTGTGCCGCAGCGTTTCTGGGTGTCCCAATGTTTCTGTGTGCCCCAGCGCTCTTGGGTGGCGCAGCGCTTCCAGCGCTGCGATTTGATCTTCCGATTGACTCCCGGCTTTAGCCGCTGAGGTACTCACCTCTTCTCCCGAAAATCCAAACATCTCCGCATCCGCATGCGAAATAAATGTCAGCGACACTGCCTCGTCATATCCCAAAGCCAAAGCTCGCTCGCGAAACCTCGCGTCCACAGCCGCGTGCGGCGCTTCCACCACCGCGCCACTATACGTCGACAAAGTATTTTCGAATTTGTCGTAACCATGCAGCCGCGCGATTTCTTCAATCACATCAATCTCGCGCTCCACATCCAGCCGCCAGCTCGGAATGTGTACGAAAAACTCGCCGCCATACAATCCCGCGGGAACCGCATTGAACCCAAGCTTCTTCAGGATGCGGAGAATGTGTCCTTCTTCCAGATCGCCGCCTAATATCCGCCGCACCTCTGAAATCCGCAGCACCACCGGCGCCTGGTCCAATTTTCGCGACACTACATCGACCGCGTCGCCCACCAGTTCTCCGCCGCCCGATTCCAGAATCAAAGCCGCCACCAGATCGCACGACAAAATTGTCGACTCGAAATCTGCACCGCGCTCAAACCGGTGCGACGCATCCGTATGAATCCCATGCCGCCGCGAACTCTTCCGCACCGTCACCGGATCCCACCACGCCGACTCAATCAAAATATTCCGCGTCTTGTCGGTAATCATGGTGTCGAACCCGCCCATCACTCCCGCCAGTCCGACCGGTCGCTTCGCGTCAGCCACCACCAAATCTTCCGAGGTCAGCGTGCGCTCCACTCCATCCAGCGTCTTCAGCTTCTCGCCATTCTTCGCTTTTCGAATGACCAGCCGCCCGCCTTCAAGCAAATCCATATCGAACACGTGCGTCGGCTTCCCCATCTCCCACAGCACGTAGTTGGTTGCATCCACGGCGTTGCTGATCGGCCGCTGCTCCAGCAACTGCAACCGGTGAGCGATCCTTTCAGGCGAACCCTTGATCTTCGTCCCCCGAATCGCCCGCGCCGAAAACCGCGGACAAAGCGCAGGTTCCTCCACCGTGATCGGGTATGGCGCATCGTGCAAAGGTTTTGCTGAGAACTGAGAACTGACAACTGACAACTGCTTCAACGCCAAGTCATAAATCGCCGCCGCTTCCCGCGCCACTCCGTAATGATTCATCGCGTCCGGACGGTTCGTCCCAATCTCCATCTCGAACACCGTATCCGCGCCCGACCCGCTGATCCCTTCCACCGCAATCCCGACCCCAGTCAAATCCTCCGCCAGCCGCCGGTCATCGACGCCGAGATCAACAAAGTCGCGAATCCATTGTGAAGAAAGTTTCATTACGTTTACGCGCTTAAACTCGGTGGAAGTCACCGAGGCTTGACATAATCAAAGCCTTGTCATTCCGAGCGCAGCGAGGAACCTGCTTCCCGGCAGCTAGCACACACTCGCCACAGCTACGCCCACTGCTCCAGAAACCGCACGTCCCCCTGAAAAAACAACTGCAAATCATCCACTCCATACTTCAACAGCGCGATCCGGTCCGCACCCATGCCAAAAGCAAATCCCGAAACTTTCTTCGGGTCGTACCCGTTGTCCTTCACAAACTCAAACACATTCGGATCGACCATGCCGCAGCCCAGAATCTCAATCCAACCCGTCTGCTTGCACGGACGGCACGGGTCCGCTCCACGCCTCCCGCTCCCGCCACAGATGAAACACGAAACATACATCTCCGCGCTCGGCTCCGTGAACGGAAAAAACGACGGACGGAAACTCGTCTTCACGCTCGATCCAAAAAATTCCTTCATCGCGTGATCGAGCGTCCCCTTCAAATCGCCGAACGTAATGTTGCTATCGACCGCCAGCCCTTCAATCTGATGAAACATCGGCGAGTGGCTCGCATCCGGAGGATCATTGCGGTGCACCGTCCCGGGAATCACAATCCGTATCGGCGGCCGCATCTTCTCCATCGTCCGAATCTGCACCGGAGACGTATGCGTCCGCAGCAGCAACCGCTCCCGCTGTGCCTTCCCCTGCTGCCCCGCGATGAACAGCGTATCCTGCGTATCCCGCGCCGGATGATTCGGCGGAAAATTCAACGCCTCAAAGTTGTAGTAGTCCGTCTCCACCACAGGCCCATCCGCCACCGAGTAGCCAAGCTTCTGAAACACCCGAACCATCTCGTTTGTCGTCTTGATCACCGGATGCTCCGCCCCGATCGCACGCCGAATGCCCGGAAGCGTTATGTCGACTCGCTCCTCTCCCGCGGCACTGTCATCCTTGCCGACCTGCGCTCCCTCCACCAGCTCCTGAATCCGAGCCTTCAGTTCATTGACGCGAATCCCCGCCTCGCGCTTCGCATCCTTGGGAGCGCCCTTCAACCACAAGTCATTAATCTGCGTGAGTATTCCGTTCTTCCGCCCGATCCACCGGTCGCGGAACGTTTTCAATTCCGCCTCGCTGCGAACCGACGCCGCTTCTTCCGCACACGCACGAACGCACCCGCCAGCGGCGCGTTCCAGCGCCTCCGCCGAGTAATCCGTCAATTTTGTAACCTTGTAGGCCACGCTTGTTCGCAGCGAGTCAGAATGCGGGTGCCCCGTCCCTTGTCTCTCCGTTCTTTGGAGAGACAGGGCGGGGATTTTGATTCTCACAAATGAAATCAGAAAAGATCGGTCTCGGTGCGCGAAAAAAATGCCGACCGCCCGGCAAGCCCTACGCCAGCGCGCCCTTCGCCTGTTCCACCAGGCTCTTAAACGCCGCCGCGTCCTTCACCGCCAGGTCCGCGAGAATCTTGCGGTCCAGTTCCACCCCCGCCTTCTTCAAGCCGTGGATGAACTGGTTATAGCTCAGCCCGTTCAGCTTCGCCGCCGCTCCAATCCGCACAATCCACAGCGAGCGATATTGCCGCTTCCGTTGCTTCCGTCCGGAATAAGCGAACTTGAGGCCGCGCTCGACCGCTTCTTTCGCCGAGCGGTACAGTTTTGATTTAGTGAGGAAGTATCCGCTCGCGCGGTCTAATATTTTCTTGCGTTTGGCGCGGCGTTTGGTTCCGCGTTTTACACGTGGCATGGCTGTTCTCCTTTTTACCTTCTATGTACTGGCGGCTGGAGGCAAGGACGATTCGCCATTGCGGCGATCTCATGGCCTCTTCACGCGCCTGAAGCAGTGCTCAGTGATCAGTGGTTAATGGTCAGAGACTCGAAGCGCCTTCTGACCACTAGCCACTGACCACTGGCCACTCACTTACTGGTACGGAATCATCCGCTTCACTTTGCGGAGATCGCCATCGCTCACCAGCGTGGCCGTACCCAACTTGCGTTTCCGTTTCTTGGCCTTCGAGCTCAGCATGTGACGCAGGCCGGAATGTCCCCGCTTCACCTTGCCGCTGGCCGTCTTCTTGAAGCGCTTCGATGCGCCCTTGTGCGATTTCAATTTCGGCATAATTCCTCGGAATCAGCTGCCAGCCGCAGGGCCGTCAGCTCTGAGTTTCAATTCTACTATTCAGTTGCTCTGGAATCGTGGACGCCACTCGCGTCCCTCCACGGCGACTTTCCTAAACCTGCGCCCTAAGCCTGCGACCCCGGATTCGGAGCCTCCGACGCTGCGGCCGCCGCTTGTGCCGCCGGCTCATCTTTCTTCTCCGGCGCCAACTTGCCCTGCGCAATCTTTTCCTGCAACATCTTTTCCTGTCTTTCCGCCTTCGCTTTCGCCTTGGCGGCCTTCTCTTTTTCCTTCTCGCGCTCCGCCGCCGATTTCTTCGGCGCCAGAATCGCGTGCAGCGTGTTCCCTTCCTGCCGCGGGCGGAACTCCACAATGCTCTGCGGTTCCACGTCCTTGATCAACCTCTCCAGGATCGTTCGCCCCAGCCCGGTTCGCGTCATTTCGCGCCCGCGGAAGAAGATGGTCGCCTTAACTTTGTCTCCTCCATCCAGAAACCGCAGCACGTGATTTTTCTTCGTCTCGTAATCGTGGTCGTCCACATTGATGCGGAACTTGACCTCTTTTACGGTGATCGTTTTCTGGTGCTTCTTGGCTTCGCGCTCTTTCTTTTCCTGCTGATACAAATATTTCCCGTAGTCCATAATGCGGCACACGGGAGGCTGAGCGGTGGGTGAAATCTCGACCAGATCCAGATTCTTGCTGCGGGCCAATTTGAGCGCTTCGAACGGGGGCATCACGCCAATCTGCTCCCCTTCATCGCCAATCACGCGAATCTCGCGCGCTCGTATACGGTCATTGGTTCGGATAAAACGTTTATCGATACTGTCCTCCGCGCTCTAAGCGACTGAGAATAAAAGATTATAACATGCGGAATCGGAACAGAATGTCATCACTCTTCGCTTCTAATAGCTGTGGAACATCAGTTCTTCCAGCGCCATGCGCCGCACCTGCCAGTAATCGCGATCTTCACCGTCCACACTTAGCTTGCACTCACCCTGATCGCTAAACGTCAGAGTCACGGCAAACATCTCGATCCCTTTATCATCTCGCACCAAAATTGCGTGCTCGGCCAGGCTGAAGCTGACGCCCATCTCCACTTCCTTCCCCTTCAGAGAAACCCGGAAGCCGCCATTATGATCCGCCAGCGAAAACTCGTACGGAGCATTGTTAGGCCGCAGTCCGTTGCGCGTCTTCACATCCTGTTCCACCTGCGTTCTCAGCTCCTTGAATACAGCCGGCAGCGAGCAGGAATAACGCTGGCTCACCCAATCGAATTTCGCTCTCGCCTTTCCTGCTGGATTCTGTGTGTCGTTCAACGCATCGCCTTCCCATGAAATCGAATCACCGCCTGCAATTGGACTCAAGGACCGGTGTAGATAGAATGTTGGCTCGATTCAGAGAAACAGTAAAAATCTGAACGTCACCGCCTTATACCCTCCGCCGGTCCGCTGACACTGTTCGTCTTCGTAGAGTCCAAACCAGGACCGAGCCGTGCATGGTCCAGGATTCAGACCTTAGATGCGCTTTCCCGCAGTGTGCGTCTATCTAAAATCGAACCCCTCCCACTCGTGGACATCATCACCACCGAGGGTGACCCCACCCTTCTCGCGCTTTTTTCCGAGAGAGCCTGCCCTGAGCGAAGCCGAAGGGGTGGGGATTTCCACCGCACGACTTACAGCGACGCCGCGGGACCATCACAACCGAGGGTGCCCCATCCTTCTCGCGTTTTTTGCGAGAGGGTGGGGATTCGACGAGCCTAAGGACTTAAGACCCCCGAACCCCTCGCCCAACTCCCGCATCTGAATGCCATGCATCTCGACCCAAATTTCATCGCGCCGCCGCTCCCACCCTTCCGTCTCCGCACCCCTGCCGAACCCATGCCACCCCCGATCAAGGAACCGCCTTCTCCTCCCGAAAATCCCGACGCCCCCGTCCGCGAACCCGATCCCGAAGAGCCAGAACAAATCTGACTCAATCGATTAACGAGGGTGCCCCATGTCTCGCCTCTTTTGCGAGACATGGGATCCACAGTGCACGAATCGGACCCGTCACCCTGAGCGAGCCGAAGGGGACTCAATTTCCTGTCAATAGGCAGAACTTACACGATCGCCCCTATCTCCTAGCAACCAAAGCCAAAATATTTATAGCAAACATGTCCCAATCACCCTTTGCCAATTGATATACTATATATAGAGAGTAAAAATTGAAAAGAGCGCGAGGCGCGGCCCATAGGTCGCGCCTTTTGTGTTTTAGGAAGGCCACACCACCAATGAGTCTATGGACCAGTCATTTCAGGAATACCGCCGAACGCGGAGAGTGGGCCGAAATCCGCTTTCTGGCGCGCGCCATCGAACAACGTTTTCGCGTCTCCAAGCCTTGGGGAAACTCCGCCCCTTACGATCTGATGGTCGAGCGCGACGGCTTGGTCTATCGCGTTCAGGTAAAGTCCACCATCCATCGCGTCGGACCGTGCTCCTACGGCTGCAGATTGCCCAGCGAAAAGAGAATGCTTCGTCTGCTGAAAGAGGTCGATTTCATCGCCGCCTACGTCATCCCAGCCGACATCTGGTACATCATTCCCGTCGGAATCGTCCGCAAGCAGAAAGGATCCATCTGGCTCTCTCCCTGGAAACGTGGCGCACGCTACGACCGCTACCTGGAGTCCTGGTATTTGCTGCGGCAATGGAGAGGAGGAATAAAATCAGCCCAGCCTCCGCAAACTAGCGGCGAGACCGAGCGTAAGCCTGTGCGGAAAATCAGACGCAAAACCAGAAGGCCAAACGCGACTGCAACTCAAACCGATTCACGCGAAATCGGTGTCACGCCTCGGTGAAGTGCAGTTCTTCCCCGGCGCGCAAAACCGGCATCGGCATCGCTGTCTCCGCCGATGTTCCCACCAGCGCGCCGTTTCTCACTTCTTCGATGTGCACCGGAATCCAGCGGTTGGCCTCGTGCCGTCCCTTCAGAAAAAGCTTCTGATAATTGTCGGTGAGCGCTTCCGTGAACTCTCCCTCGGGACCGTTGTGAATAGCGCTCAATGTGATCGCATCGAGTCGCTCGCCCACGAACGACTGCATGAACGCTTCCTTCTTCGCGGCGGCAAGGTCGCGCAAAATTTTATTCCGCTCCCGTGCTATCTGAACCGGAACTTGTTTCGCCATCGCCGCGGCTGGCGTTCCCGGACGCGCCGAGTAGGTGAAGACGTGCAAATAGGTGAAGGGCAACTCGTCGATCAGTCGCCGCGTGCATTCAAACTCGGCATCCGTCTCGCCCGGAAATCCCACCATCACATCGGCGCCGATCGCAGCCGTAGACATTGCCGCGCGAATCTTTTCGATCTTCTCGCGATAATGCCACGGTCGGTATTTCCGATGCATGCGCCGCAAAACCGCATCACTCCCCGATTGCAGCGGAACATGTGCATGCTTTGCAATACGCGGCGACGACGCGACCAGCGCGATCAGTTCGTCTGACCAATCCATAGGCTCGACCGAAGAGATGCGCAGTTTTTCAAGCCGCGTCTCGGCGAGGATAGCCCGGATAAGAGACACCAGGCGTTGGCCGTCAGGCCTTCGCCGCCGTTCATGTGATTCGAGAGTTTCGCTGAGAGCTGACAACTGAGAGCTGAGAGCTAGATCCCGTCCCCATCTTCCCAGATTGATTCCGCTGATCACAACTTCTCGATAGCCTGCGGCCACCAGCGCATTCATCTCGCGAATCACTTGCGACGCGGGAAGCGACCGGCTCTGCCCGCGCACGCTCGGAATCACGCAGAACGAGCAGCGATTGTCGCAGCCATCCTGAATTTTTAGATTCGGACGCGTGCGCTCGTTCTCGTGAACTCCGCCGTTTGCCGATTCGAAAACAGGCGCGGCCAGCAACTCCGTGTGCGCGAAGATGTCGGAGACAAAAATCGAGTTCTCACTTCCCAGTTCTCGATTCTCAGTCAGAGCGGAAAGAGGCAGGAACGTTTTATCTTCGCGAAAGTTTTCGCCGAGCACGAGTTCCGCGAGCTGATGCTTGTGTGAGTTGCCGATGACGGTCGTGACGCCCGCCAGAGCTGCAACTTCTTCCGGCGCCCGTTGCGCGTAGCATCCGGTAACAATAATTTTCGCCAGTGGATTCTGCCGCTGCACCCGCCGAATCGCAGCCCGCGCATCTTGATCCGCGGAATTCGTGACCGTACAGGAATTCAGAATCACAAAGTCGGCGTGATCGGCGGACGCGCGCCCTAGCCCGCGCGCTTCGAACTGGCGTTCGAGCGCCGCGCCATCCGCTTGCGTGGCACGGCATCCAAAATTTTCCACGTGGAAGGTGGGCACAGATTTATCGTAGCGCAACTGCCGGATTTATGCGCCTCACCCGCTTTTACGCCGTCATAAAAAAGTGAAGCCGTTCAGGCCGTCGCTACACTTTTTTTCTGAGTGAAGCATTCCCGGCAAAAAATCGGCCTCCCCTGCGTTGGCCGAAATGGGACAGTGGTTTCTTTGCCGCATTGCGAGCAGGTGGCGCGGGTTTCGACGCGCGAGAAATGGTGCGCGTTCCCCTGAGTTTGCGGGGCGGTGAGGACGGCCACGCGCTTAGACTTGCAGGTTTTACAGCGCTTGGGTTCGTTGCGGAACTGCTTGTCGTGAAAAAAAAGTTGTTCCCCGGCGGTGAAGACAAAGTCGGCACCGCAGTCGATGCAAGTCAGTACTTTATCCTGAAATTCCATTGAGGATGGCTCCCTTGTGCCCGTGCGCTCCGGCCAACCCGCGGGGAAGGCGGTGGCGAAGAGCAAACACAGGTTGTGTACATCCCCCCTCGAACTGCCCCTGGACTCGGCCCGCCACGCACCTGGAACGGAGCGTGGGTACAGCTATTCCTACTTAAATGCCGAAGAATAATGAGTGTTGAAATAATCCCAATGCAACTCCGCTGGTGGGGACCAGAGGAGCAGGGCCGCCCCGGGAAGGGGGCGACCCTTTCATGCCCTCAATGCTTACTCCTTCAGTCGTGCTGTTTCAGTCTTGTTCTTTGCGAACCTTTTTGCGAGCGCGCTTGCGAGCGAGCGCAGCTTTCACGCGCTTTTTCTCACCGGGTTTCAGGTAAAAGGAGTGGCGCTTAACTTCCTTGATGATGTCTTCCTGCTGCACCTTGCGCTTGAAACGGCGAAGCGCATTCTCGAGGGATTCGCCCTCCTGCAGTCGAATTTCCGCCAAACAAATACACCCCCAAACCCGTCCGGTAGGACCGAATAGTTATTACAAGGAATTGACTGGAAGTCAAGCATAGAAAGTGAAAAAAGTTGCAACATTTGGCGTAAGCCGGAAGGTTAGAGAGGGTCTTCGATAGCATCGGTAGATTGCTGAGAAGCAGAGCTTCCCACCGCGGAGAGCCGAGGGCGGCCGTCCCTACATGAGTTTGTGACGCCCATTGGAATCACTAAAAGGGATTAGGTCCGTGGAATCCCACCCTTGCGCAAAAAACGCGCAAGGATGGGGCACCCTTTTTCGTGGCGCTGCCTTACGGAGATCGCTAGGTTCCGAGGTACATGACGTGGACGTAGGTCCCTAGCCTTACGTTGTAGGGAGGTACCAGCCGTCATGGTCGGGATCTTCGTAAATGACAATGTCATCGCTGTCCCAGAGCCAGTCGCCGCAGAAGCCGATGTCGTAGGGGGCGACGCTGAAGTAGAAGCCGCCGAGCATGTTTGTCCTTTCTTCGAGCACCCCGGGAGATTGTATCGGCGGATGAGATGTAGGTGCAATTCATCTACGCGGGCGGCTGAAAACCTTGCGGAGCTTCGCTTCGCGGGCAGCCGAGGACGGCTGTCCCTCATCCGTTGTGCGACTGGGTTGGAATCCTTAGAGGGATAGAACGGTGGAATCCCACGTTTCGCAAAATGCGCGAAACATGGGGCACCCTTTGCCGTGCAGATGCACAAATAGCGGACAAGAGTGTCCGCTCCACACGAGCAGATCAGAAAATCATTTTCAGGCCGAGTTGGATTTGGCGGGGGGCGAAGGCGGCGTTCGGCTTCATGAAATTTTGGGGCTGCTGGTAGTAGGCGGGGTAGGTGACGTTGCCGACCGTCGTCGTGTACTGAGTGAAGGTGGTGGCTTCGGCGGTAAGGCCGTCTGATGTGATGGTTACGCGCTGGTTATCGCGGTTAAAGAGGTTAAAAGAATCAGCGGTGAATTCAAGGCGGCAGCCTTGGCCGAGGTGGATTTTGCGGACGAGGCGAAGGTCGGTCGAGGAATAGTCGGGACCGGTGAAAGCGTTGCGGCTGTAGCCGGGGAGACGATCGTTGTCGTAATTTCCGTCCTGGTTGGGGTCGCCGCTGACGGTAGCGTTGACGGGTCGTCCGCTGCCCGCGGTGACGATGCTGGAAAGTTTCCAATCGTTGAAAATGTGGCCGAGGAGTTCGTGTCCGCGATGGAAGGGACGAGGCTCGGCGGAGAAGGCGGCGACGAAGCGGCTGCGCTGGTCGGTGACGCTCGGTCCTCGCTCGGCATTGGGTGCATAGGAATTCTGCACTGTGGCAGGCTCGCCGGCGACGAGGGCGTCCTGACCATCATCGATGGCGCGGGCATAGGTATAGGCGAGGCGGAGATAAGTGCCGCGGGCCACACGGCGGTTGATGGAAAGAGTTGCCCCGTTGTAGACGCTGGAGGCGGCGCTTTGGAATTCGTCGATGGTGCCGAGTTGCGCGATGGGGCGACCAAGCGGATTGATGCAGGGTGGAAATGGACAGGTCAGCGATCGCGTGTACTGCCAGGTGGCAAAGGAATCGACGGTGTAGTAGCCATTCTGAAAAATGGAGCCGGTGGAGTCGAAGATGGGATAGGCGAGGGGGGCAGGTTGTGGAAGGTTGACGTCAAGGGCGCGGATGAGATGTTCGCCATGAACGTAGAGATAGGAGACGGCGACGGTGGTGTGGTCGGCGACCTCGCGCTCGAGAGTAAGGCTGGTCTGCTGCACGCGCGGCGTGACGAAGTTCGGAGCGAAGGCGGAGACGTTGTTGGTAACGCCTTCGGTGAATCCTGCCGGGAGATTGCAGGAGGCTGCGGTGACCGGGCAGCTCACGAGAGGATTGGGATAGGTGGGGAAGACCTGGTGGTCGTAGTAGTTGGAGTTGTTGAGGAAAACCTGAGCGTCGGTGATTCCGTTCCCGGTAGCGATGGCTGAGTTGTAGATCTGAGGAATGCGAACGTAGAACATTCCATAACCCGCGCGAATCACGAGCGGGCGATTCTTGCCGAGGGAATAAGCCAGTCCGGCGCGAGGGCCGAAATTGAAAGGTTTGAAGGGAACTTTGCCCGACGGTGGGAAGAGTGGATTGGATTGAAGTCCGACCGTGGTGAAGGTTTGGAGATCCCAACGAACGCCCAGGTTGACGGCGAGGTGGTCGGTAACGCGAATGGCGTCCTGGGCAAAGGCGGCGTAGTCGTTGCTGTTGGGATTGGAGGCGGCCGAGCCGAAGTTTTGCATGTAGTACTTCGGGTCGGCATGGGCGTAGGCGCGAAGCGGAGTGAGCGGAAGGCCGGCTTCCATGGGCTCGAAAGTGAAGGGATTGACCTTGATGATGTCGAATAGATACTCGCCGCTCTGCTGGCTGGGGAAGAAATCGTAAATCCAGGTGATGAGGGAATCGCCGCCGAACTTGAAGGAGTGGCGGCTGGTATCGAGGCTGAGGGTTTCGGCAAGCTGGGCGCGGTGTTCGCGCGTGGCGCGGGGAAGCAGGTCGGAGCGGCCGACGCCATTGATGATGTCGGGAATCTTGATGAGCGTGTCGCTGGTATTGGTGTAGGACTGGCGAAGGTCGCGCGAGAACTGGGCACGGAGGTGGCTGATGAGGCGCGAGGTCAGGCCGGAAGTAAGAGAGGCAGAACCGGTTTCGGTGGAGACGGTTTCTTCGCCGTTATCGGAAATCGAATCATAGGTGACGGGGCTGGCAGGATCGAGGAAGACGTTGTTCGATCCCCAGTAGCGGGAAGAGTTGAAGCGCAGAGCGAACTGATTGCGCGGAGTGAGATTGATATCGAGTTTGGCGTAGGAGGCATTGCCGATTTGCGCGGCGGGAAAGGATCCAGCAAGCGACGTGAGGTGAGCGGCGGCGGCGAAAACCAGGGCCTGATCGCTGGCTTCATAATCGCCGGGAGAGTACGGTCCGGTACCGGCCTGGGGCTGGACGGTCATGGTGCCGTCGAGGAATTCGACGACATCGGGGACGTGGAAGTAGTGCTGATCGAAGCCGCCGAAGAAGAAGATTTTGTTTTTCCTGATGGGACCGCCGAGAGTGGCCCCGCCTTGCTGCTGGCGGCTGTGGGGCTTAAAGGTCATCATGGGATCGGCGGCACCGAATCCGCTGTCACGGATGTAATAGAGACCGGAGCCGTGCCAGTGATTGGAGCCGGACTTGGTGACGACATTCACGACGGCGCCGCCGGCGCGTCCTTGCTCCGCGCCGTAGGAGTTGGTCGAGACGCGGAACTCCTGTACGACTTCGTTGGAGAACTGGTAAGGGGCGCGGTAAAGGCCACGAGCCTGGGCGAAGAAGGCGTTGTTAAAATCGCCGCCATCGACCAGGAAGCTGTTCTGGAATCCGCGAAGGCCGCCGAAAGAGAGATCGCCGTTGGTGGCGGAAGTGAGGCTGCGAGGATCCTGGGTGACGCCGGGCGAGAGCAGCATGAGATCGGAGAAGCGACGGCCGTTGAGGGGGAGATCGGCGATGGCGCGCTCGTCGAGGAGAGTGGAGACGGCGCTGGACTTGGCATCGACGAGTTTCGGGGCGCCGGAAACGGTGAGGGTTTCCTCCAGTCCAGCGATCGTGAGATGGAAATCGAGTTCGACCGTGGCGCCGACATCGACGTGCAGGAGCGGAGTTTCCTGCGGAGACATTTTGTCGGCGACGGCGCGGGCAATGTAATCGCCGGGAGGTAGAAGTTCGAGAGTGAAGCGGCCTTCGGCGTTCGAAGTGATGGAGTAACGCGCGCCGGTGGCGGAGTTGACGGCGACCACGGAGGCTTGGGCGATGAGGCCGCCAGCGGGATCGAGAACAGAGCCTTGAATGGCGCCTGTGGCAGCGTCCTGAGCGAGGGCGTGGGGAGCGAAAGATGCAGCGAGGAATGAACAAATCAGAACGCGAGTGGTAAGGAACGAGGCGCGCAGCATGGAGTCCCACCTTTGATCGAGATGAGGCTCGGAGGCTTTTCTTCCCGCGCGGACTACCGGAGGCGAGCGGGGTGGGAAACCCGATTCTTTTGTAGCACGAAGGGGAGAGGCCTTGCGGTGACGGAGCGGGGTTCTTTTTGGGGACGTGTGCCAGAGTGGGAATGCGAAAAAGTAAGACTGGGCAAGGGCGTAGAAAGTGCGTCCTTGCCCAGTGTGGTTTTAGTTAATCGTGACGGTTACGGCGCTGGTATGGCTGAGTGCGCCAGATGTGCCGGTCACCATCAAAGTGGCCTGAGCCGTTGCGGGCGTAGTGGCAGAGCTGTTTGATTTGCTGCCGCCGCAGCCCAGGGCAAAGAGTGAGATGAAGAGCAGCAAGCCCAACACGCTCATCCACCCGATGCTCTTGCGGGTGAACCATTTCTTTCTGCGAGCGGTAAGAACGGTTCCGAACAAGCCCAATCCGGGCAGCAGAGCGGCCATGCTAGGCGCAGTGTAGCCGGTGGGGGGCGGGGTCGAGTTGGCGGAGATGGTCAGAGTGGCGGCAGGGGCGCCGGGCGCAATCGTTGCAGGATTGAAGGAACAAGTTAAGCCAGAGGGCGCAGAGCAGGTCAGCGAAATCTGGCCGCTGAATCCTCCTACCGCAGCGGCAGTGATCATGAGGGTAGCCGTGCCGCCTGGGTTGACCGTGGCGCTTTGGGCAGAGAGATTCAGAGAGAAATTTGCGCTGCCGGCCGCAGTCGCTGGGATCAGGCTGGCGAAAACGGCGGTGGTGCTGCCACCGGAGGGGAAGTTGGGTTGGTTGCTGCCTCCGGCCGTCAGATACAAAGTGCCTGCCGTGCCGACGTTTGAGCTTCCGCCGAAGACCATCTCCCACAAGCCGGGATTGACCAGGACATTGCTGGAAGAGTCGGTGAGCTGACCCATGAAATTACCCTGGGTGTCGAAGGCGCTGATAGTGCCGTCGCCGAAGTTTCCCACGAGGATATCGTTGGCAAAGGCGCCGAAGCTGGCGGGAGCCTGCACCACGGCCCAGGGCGCGTTCAGATGGTTTGGAGTCTGTGCGCTGTAGGCGACGAAGGTGCTCACAAAGTTGCCGGTCGAGTCAAAGATATCCACCTGCCCCAGGCCTGCGCCTGGCATGGCGTCGTGCTTGGGAGTGTCCTGCATCGCGTAGGCCACGTAGACCTGGTTACCGATCACGTGGATGCCGTGAGGAGCGAATCCCGCGGGAAGGTTGGGATCGGTGAAAGAACCGGCCAGCGTGGCGGGTTGAAAAGTTTGATTGTAGACGTCAACTTTGCCGCTGTTGAAGTTTGCCGCCAAGAGTGAAGTGCTGTTGAGCAAGGCGAGGCCTTTGTAGACGGCGCCGCTGGCGGAGTTATCGAATGCGATGGTCGCCTGCGTGTTGTCGCTGGACTGCCAGCTCACGATCAGGCCGTCTTCGGTATCGAAGATGAAGGATCCACCGGTGAAGTAGGTTCCGGTGGCGTTGGCCACGGTTCCGGTGGGGCAACCCGGAGTGCAATTGCCGTTGGGATTGTTTCCTGCGCCGGGGATGGTCACCACCAAGGAATTTGGGTTGCCATTGCCGTCGTAGAGGGTAGAAGTACCGTTGTTGTTGTTGGCGATCCAGAAATCCTGGCCGGGAAGGGCCGAGATTCCCCAGGGGTTCACGAGATGTGAATCGGTAGTAGTGGCTACTCCGGCAGTGTTCGAGATCAGGTTGGTCTGAGAATACCCGCTCTGGGCTAGCAGCGCTGAAGGAATCGCAAGTGTTACGAGCAGCCCGAATAACAAAATTATCTTTTTCATGTTGTGCTCCTTTATTTAGCTTGTTGCGAATTACTCGGGACCGGCTCCGAACCGCTTGCTTTCGAGGTTGAGGTTTCAGCCCGCTTCCGTATTGCAACCCGCTTACAGTCTGGAGATTAGCGACGGCGGCCAGAGCGGGTGTCACAACAATGTCCGGGGCTTGTAAAAGGTTATGTCGAGGTGAGAAGCGCTTTAGAAACAGTAGAGTAAGGATGGCGTGAAGACGGTTTTGCGACAAACCGCGACATCGGCGTCGGCTATAATGTGCTGTAACGCTGGTTGGGTTTTCCCGCCTCGCTCCCTGCAGTTCCAGAGGACGGATTCAGCCTCGTTAATAGAAGACTGCTGAAGGGAGTCCGCATGGCAATCGAGAAATCGGAATACATTTGGCACAACGGCAAACTCATTCCCTGGGATGAGGCGACGATCCATGTGATGTCGCACGTGGTGCACTACGGGTCGTCGGTATTTGAGGGGATCCGCTGCTACGCGCCGCCTTCGGGGCCGGCGATTTTCCGCGCCAATGAGCACATTCAGCGGCTGCTCGATTCCGCCAAGGTCTACCGCATTGACGTGGATTACACGCGCGACCAACTGGTGAAAGCCATGCTGGAAACCGTGGGCAAGAACGGGGCGTGGCCTTGCTACGTGCGGCCGATCGTTCTGCGCGGGTATGGCGAGGCGGGAGTGAATCCGTTCAACTCGCCGACCGAGGTTTACATCATTAATTATCCGTGGGGAAAATATCTGGGCGGCGAGACCGACGGTTGCGACGTGTGTGTTTCGTCGTGGACGCGGCTAGCACCGAACACGCTGCCGGCGATGGCGAAAGCTGGCGCGAATTACATGAACTCGCAGCTGATCAAGATGGAAGCCATCGTCAACGGCTACGCCGAAGGCATCGCGCTGGACGTGAATGGCTATGTGAGCGAAGGGTCGGGTGAGAATGTATTCCTGGTGCATCACGAGAAGCTGATCACGGCGCCACTGGGGAACTCGGTGCTGCCGGGGATTACGCGCGATTCCGTGTTGCAGATTGCGCGCGATTTGAATGTCCCGATTGTTGAGCAGATGATTCCGCGCGAGATGCTCTACATTGCCGACGAAGCTTTCTTTACCGGCACAGCGGCGGAGGTTACGCCGATTCGCTCGGTCGACAAAATCAAAGTGGGTAAGGGCGGAATGGGTCCGATCACGAAGGCGATTCAGAAGGAGTTTTACGCCATCGTGCGCGGGGAAAAAGCGGATCGGCATGGGTGGCTGACGGCAGTTCCGGTGAGGAGCAAGCAGCCGGTCAGCGTTTAGGACTGATTTTCTTCCGGGCCGGAGTATGTGCGAAGAACGTGGCGGCGTGGGCGTGGGCTATGCAGTGGCGGATCGTTTTGAGTTATTTCGCGTGATGCCATTGAGCCCGCAGCCGTTCTACCATCAGACCGACCAGCGCATACGTGACAGCGTTCGCGGCTAGAGCTTCGTACAAGCTAATAGGGTAATGTCGGCCTGCGATCGCAACCGGGCAAGTTAAACAGACGAGAGTCCAGACATCCCGCAGTCTTTCGTTGGTCGAAGGGAAGGTTGCGAAGGCAAAAAACGCCCACAGGCCGGCAACAAGAAAACCCGCACTCGCCCACATCGCAATTCGATATTTCATCGCGTCGCTCTTAACCAGCATCATTCTACGACCTTCCGCCTCCGGACGTACGATTGATGGGATCGAATTCAGGCATCCCTACGGGATGCGTGTCCGCATTTGCGGACCTTCCCGGCGTTGAAACGCCGGGCTATTTTCAGGCGTCCTGCGGACGCGGAACCTTTCCCGCTAGGGACGCGGAATCCCGCAGCCACCCTCGCTCCGCCACATTTCTTTCGAAGAGAGCGTCTGGTATCCTCCTGCGAATGCCGGAAGAGTTTCCCATTCTTATTTCGGTTGCGGCAGACGATGCCGAAAAGCGGCTGGATCAGTTTCTGGCGGCGAGGTTGAAGTCCGTCAGCCGGGCGCGGGTGCAGGAGCTTATCTCCGATGGCAAGGTGCTGGTGAATGATGCTCCAGCGAAGGCTTCGCTTAAGCTGCGCGGCGGGGAAAGCATATCCGTGCTGGGCGAGGCGCAGCGGGCGCCACTGAAGGCTGTTGCGGAGGAGATTCCGCTCGACATTATCTATGAGGATGACGATCTCGCCGTGATCAACAAGCCGGCGGGAATGATGGTGCATGCGGGAGCGGGAGCGACTGATGATGCGCGCAATCGCGGGACACTGGTGAATGCGTTGCTGCATCATCTGGGAAAGTTGTCGGGGGTGGGCGGGGAGTTGCGGCCGGGGATTGTGCATCGTCTGGACAAAGAGACGAGCGGGCTGATTGTGGTGGCGAAAAACGATGAGGCGCATCGCAAGCTGAGCGCGCAGTTTGCGGCGCGGGAAGTGAAAAAGAAATATGTGGCGCTGGTGCATGGGTGGGTAAAAAAAGATTCGGGGACGCTGGCGCAGAGCATCAGCCGCGACCGGGTGCGGCGCACGCGGATGACAACGCGGCTGGAAGGCGGGCGCTCGGCGGTGACGCACTATCGCGTGGCGCGGCGGCTGGATACGAAGTTTGGGAAATTTACCTTGCTCGATGTGAAAATCGATACGGGGCG
The DNA here is from genome assembly GCA_963773675.1 of uncultured Acidobacteriaceae bacterium. GTDB lineage: Bacteria > Acidobacteriota > Terriglobia > Terriglobales > Acidobacteriaceae > Sulfotelmatobacter. Next base: position 674,555 of record CAVZCG010000013.1, on the reverse strand, counting down.
GACGCATCAGATTCGAGTGCATATGGCGGCGATGGGGCATCCAGTGGTGGGGGACACGATGTATGGGGCGCCGGGGGAGATGCGGGTTATATCCAACGCAAAGTCAACATCCCCATCCTCTCGCAAAAAGCGCGAGAAGGATGGGGCACCCGGGATTGGGTTGGGGCGGAATTTTCTGCATTCGGGGGAGCTGGAATTTCGGCATCCTAGTACAGGAGACATCATTGCGTTGAAGAGCGAACTGCCGGTGGAGTTGCAGCAGTTCTTGGGGAAGCTGGAGGAATAGGAACAGGTAAGTCAGATATGGCTCACGCGTCCGCACCTCAGGGGCTAAAGCCCTCAGACATAGGGGTCTTTCATCGCAGCGCTGAAAGCGCTGCGCCACCAAAATCGAAATCTATCTATCGTACTGAATGGCGCTGCGCAACCCGAAATTGAAAGATGTTGGAACGAATCCGGAGCGGTTGCGGGGATAGATATAATAGATATCAAATGAGGGGCATGGCTACGCGAAACGTCTTCCTGAGAACTTCAATCCTGGCGTGGGTAGCGGTTTTGCTGCTGGTGGCGGGAGCGCAGCGGTTTGGCATGGCGCAGGCGGGCGGGGCGCAGGCCGGCGTAGCGCAGGCTGGGACGGCGCCGGCTTCCTCGCCTCAGCCGACCTCGTCCTCGCAGTCTTCCGCGGAATCTCCTTCTCAATCACCCAAGGCGGCGGAGGTCACGCCGCAGGTCCCAGCCACGGGAGAAAATGGCGCTGGCTCGGGGGCTGACGCAGGAGATGTCCCGAAAATACGGGTGGGCATCAACGAAGTGAATGTGGTGTTCACGGTGACGGACAAGCATGGGAAGCGCGTGACGGATTTGAAGCAGAACGATTTCCGATTCGTGGATGACAACAAGCCGGCGACGGAGATTCGTAGCTTCCACGCGGAAACGAATTTGCCGCTGCAGGTGGGATTGCTGATCGATGCCAGCAGTTCGGTGCGGGACCGGTTCAAGTTCGAGCAGGAATCGGCAATCGAGTTTTTGAACCAGACGGTGCGCAAGCGGTACGACCAGGCCTTTGTGGTGGGATTCGATGCGACGCCGGAGGTGACGCAGGATTTTACCGATGATACGGAAAAACTGGCGCGGGGCGTCCGCGAGCTGCGCCCGGGCGGCGGGACGGCGCTGTACGATGCGCTGTATTACGCCTGCCGCGACAAGCTGCTGAAGGCGCCACAGATTGGGCCGTCGCGGCGAGCCATTATCCTGCTGAGCGATGGCGATGACAATCAGAGCCATGTGACGCGCGAGGAGTCGATCGAAATGGCGCAGCGGGCGGAGGCTATCATCTACACGATCAGCACGAATGTGAGCGGGACCAAGGGAGCGGGCGACAAGGTGCTGGAGCGCATGGCCGACGCGACCGGAGGGCGCGCATTTTTTCCTTTCCAGATTCGCGAAGTGTCGAATGCATTCGCCGAAATTCAGGATGAGTTGCGCAGCCAGTATGCCGTGTCTTATAAGCCGGCGGACTTGAAGCCGGATGGGCATTTCCGCACGATTGAGATTGTGGCGATCGACCGGAAAAACTTCCGGGTGAGGGCGCGGCGGGGATGGTACGCGCCGGTGCAGTGAAACAGCTTCTAGCTTCTGTCTCCTAGCTTAAGTCAAAGGCGTCGGTTTTCTCACGGACGGCGGAATGCCGGGATATTCTGGGACACCACTTCCGAAAAAATTGGGGATCAAGGCGGGGTTTCGCGCGCAATTGGCGAATGCTCCGGCGGAGGTACTCGCGGAATTGTCCGACGCGTTGGCGGAGTGCAAAGTTCTCAAGCAGGGCGACGGGATGGATTTTGTCATGCTGTTCAGCAAGTCGCGGACTGAATTGACGAAGGAATTCACGCGGCTGGCGAAGGCTTTGGCTCCGGCGGGAATGCTCTGGGTGAGCTGGCCGAAGAAGAGTTCTGGCGTGGCGACCGACGTCGACGAAAACGTGGTGCGCGGGATTGGACTCGACGCGGGACTGGTGGATGTGAAAGTTTGCGCGGTGACGGAGGTATGGTCGGGACTGAAGTTTGTACGGCGCGTGAAGGATCGAAAGCCGAGCTAAGGAAAAGACGAGCTAATGGTCGGAAGAAGAAAGAACGGCCAGACCTTGCACACTGAGGGAGCCGGTTAGCTCCAGCGGGCAAGGCTGGCCTGCAAAAATCTATGCCGTTCTTGACCCCATGACGAGGTGCGCCACGAATGAAAGGACGGCAAACAGCAGCAGCAGATGAATCAGGCCGCTGGCAACGTGGAACATCAGAAAGCCGCCAGCCCAGAGAATGAGCAGCAGCAGAGAAATCACGAGAAACGGTCCGAATCGCATCCAAGCCTCCTAACGCGTTAACATTCCCAAGTTCGGCTTCAGCAGAGTTCCACCCAAGTGGCAGCTGAACTCTCTTCACTCTTTCGTTTATAGGACAGAGAAGGGCGAGACAATATCGGCAAAAGACTGTAAATCGCGAACGTTGCATCAGTAGAGAGTACAGCGAGGATCAAGGAGTTCGGCATGGTGCGAGTGGGATTGATTGGATTTGGAATGGCGGGGCAGGCGTTTCATGCGCCGGTGATTCGCGGCGTGCCAGGAATGGAGTTGGCTTGCATCCTGGAACGGCGCGGAACGCGGGCGCAGGAAAAATATCCTGAGGTGCGCGTGGCGCGCACGCTCGATGAATTGCTGGCGGATAAGGAAATCCAACTATGCGTGATCGCTACTCCCAATGATTCGCACTTTGAATTCGCGCGGGCATGTTTGTTGGCCGGGCGGGATGTAGTGGTGGATAAGCCGTTCGCGCCGACGCTGGCGGAATCGGAACAGTTGGTGCGATTGGCGGAGGAGCACGGGCGGTTGATCACAGTGTATCAGGACCGGCGGTGGGACGGTGATTTTGGGACGGTGAAAAAGATTGTGCGGTCGGGACGGCTGGGGACAATTGTGGAGTACGAATGCCGCTATGATCGGTTTCGGTTGGAGCCGAAGGCGAACGCCTGGCGGGAAAAAGCCGATCAGCCGGGAGCGGGCGTGTTGTTTGATTTGGGGCCGCATGTGATCGATCAGGCGCTGGTGTTGTTTGGCGAGCCGAGGGCGATTACGGCGTCGGCATTCTGTGAACGTGAGACCTCACAGGTGGACGATTCGTTTGATGTTTGCCTGGAATATCCGAGGCTGCGGGCGATGGGGCGGGCGCGGATCGTCGCGTACGCGCCGGGGCCACACTTTCTGATTCATGGAACGAATGGGTCGTTTGTGAAGTATGGAATGGATCCGCAGGAGGCGCGGCTACGGGGCGAGCAGTGTCCGGACGGATTGGACTGGGGCGCGGATTGGGGAGTGGAAGCGGAAGAGTTGTGGGGAATGCTGAGTCTGGTGGGCGAGCCGAGTGTGAAAGTGAAGACGGAGCACGGCGACTATCGCGGGTTTTATGCGAATGTTCGGGATGCGATCGAGAAGAAGGCGCCGCTGGATGTGACTCCAGAGCAGGCGCTGCGCACGATGCGGGCGGTGATTCTGGCGCACAAAAGCAGCCGGGAGAGGCGCACGGTGGAGTGGGGAGAGCCGGCGGAATGACGACAGACGACAGGCTAGGCCTGCCATCGCCGACTTCTAGCGTCCCTCAAGTCCTACTTCATGACTTACTTCGTGACTACGCCGCAGGCGATGCGGTCGCCGGAGTTGCCGGAGGGATCAGTCTTCATGTCGTCGGCTCTGGCGTGGATGACGATCGCGGTACCGCCGTTGCTGAAAAGCGAATGAGATCCGTCGCCGAGAGTTACATCTTTGTCTTCCACCGTCGCATCGGACTTCCCTTTTACGTCGATGACAAAATTGAGCATATCGCCGGCGTGATGGCCTTCGGGGTTGTCGAATCCATGCTTCTTGTTTTCGGGATTGAAATGCGGGCCGGCGGATTTGAAGTCGGGCGGATCGCACTTGGGATTCTGATGAAAGTGGATGGCGTGCTCGCCGGGCGGCAGATCGTGGAGATGCAGTTTGAGGCTGACGCCTGATCCTTGAGGCGTCACGAGGATTGTGCCGACGGCTTTGCCTTGCGAGTCCGTCATGGCAACTTTGGTCTTGGCTGCGCTGGGAAGAGCGAAAGCGATCAGAGCAACAGCGGCGGCGAGCGTGGGGAGGGTTGTGGGTTTCATGCGGGAAATTATAGCCAAAGTCGCGCCATGTTGGCACCAAGGAGCCATGCTCGATCCACAGGAGGGTGGAGTATACTTCGGGAAAGTTTTAAATCTTTCCTGGGAAGCGTGGACTCATGGCTTTGAATGCGGTGGAGCAGGTGACGGAACAGGTTCCGGCAGACGATTTTCAAGCGCTGGAAGAGAAGATTTATCGCACTATCGAGATGTACAAAGCGGCGCGACAAGCACAGGCCACGGCGGAACGCGACGCCGAACGCGCGCGGCAGCAACTGGAGGAGCGTGAAGAACAACTGGTCACGCTGAGACGCGAGGCGGTGCAGTTGCGGAAAGAGCGGGAGGAGATTCGCGCGCGCGTGGAGAAGATGCTGGAGCAGATCGAGACAATTGCAGAGGCGAGTTAGAGCGGCCTGCTCCTGAGGTGGATTTTAGGGTCCGGGGCGCTGCTCGCAGGAAGCAGGTTCCTCGCTTCGCTCGGAATGACAAGTATTTGTAGAGTGACGAGCAGTGGTGGAATGACAAGCATCGATGGAACGACAAAGATTTACAGGTAGCATCTATGGCAACGGCGGCTAAGGATTCAACCTTGAAGGATGCGCAAAACGGCAGCGTGCGAGTGGAGATTTTTGATCAGGCCTATAACTTGCGTGGGTCTGATCCGGAATACATTCTGAAGCTGGCGGAGTATGTGGACTCCAAGATGCGAGCCGTGGCCGAAGCGACCAACACCATTGACACCGTGAGGTTGGCGGTGCTGGCGGCGCTGAACATCGCCGATGAGTATCACCTGCTGAAGCGGAAGCAGGAGAATGGATCAATGGATTATCAGAAGCGCGCGCATGAACTGGCCAGCGCGCTGGACGAAGTGTTGACAGAGAACCGCAAGGCAGGCTGAGTGGCTTAAACCTTCGAAGAGTTATTCCGCGTCGAACGAAAAAACTCCATCTGCTGTGCCACGGGCGGCGAATTTCCAAAAACAATACGGTTCCTCTTTTGCACAAAGTTGCGAAGCCGATTGCAAGGGCGGATTGTGAAAGCGGGATTACTTTGGTTGCAAGTGATCTGCCAACTATTTGCGCTTCCCCTATTGCTAATCCACGGGGAGTTCTCCTAGCATCACAGGTGAAAGTCGGCCTGCGGGGTTGGTGATGACGGTAACCGATTTTTGAACCAATGCTGAATGAACGGGGACTCGACTCGAACTAGGATCCGGTGTGCCACGCTCCGCCATGCGGAGATGCCTAAAGGGTCTCGGCGGGTTCCCAACGTCTACCTGACGGTTCATTCTCGGCCCGTCACACGGCACAGTGGGTCGACTTGATTTTTGAGAGCCCCAAGGGCTAAAGCCCACGTCTTCTTCTCGCCTTTACGGCACGCATGAAGTCGTGCCCTTCCCGTTCCCTGCTACACTGGTTTACGTAGCAAATCCTTAGTTTTCCGCATCTAATCAAACTGTGTACCCACAATTAGTGCATTTCGGGCGGTTCTTTCTTCCAACCTACGGCTTCCTGGTTTCGACGGGAGTGCTAATTGGTCTGTGGATCAGCGTGCGCAATTCTGAGCGCTTGGGAATTGACGGTGAAAAGGCATGGAACCTGGGAATTCTGGTGGTTCTGTGCGGGATCGTGGGCGCGAAGGTGCTCTACGTCATCAATGAGTGGGGCTATTACGCGGCGCATCCGGGGGAGATTTTTAGCGTCACTACGCTACAAGCCGGGGGAGTTTTCTCCGGCGGATTGATTGCGGCATTTGCGGCAGCGGCGTGGTATGTACACAAGCATCACATGCCGCCGCTGGGAACCTGCGACGCATTTGCGCCGGGACTGGCCATGGGCCACGCCATTGGCCGGCTGGGATGTTTTGCGGCGGGATGCTGCTACGGAAAAGAGACGCATCATTTCTGGGGCGTGGTGTTTCACAATCCGCTAGCGAACCAAATTACCGGCACTCCGCTGAACGTGCCGCTGGAGCCAACGCAGTTGTTCGAATCGGCAGTACAGTTCGCGAATTTTTTCTTTCTGATGTGGCTGCTGAAGCGCCGGAAATTTGACGGACAGATTTTCGGGGCGTTCCTGTTTATCTATGGAGTGGCGCGATTCTTTTTGGAATTCCTGCGCGACGATCCGGGCCGCGGATCGGTATTCGGCGGAGCCATGTCCGGCACGCAGTTGATCGCGATCGGACTCGTCATCGGCGGCGGAGTGATCTGGTGGCTGCGCCCCGGGTCGAAGGCGATTCCGGCCCAGACGGTCGGCGCAACGCGCTAGCCGACCGTCCGATTCGGAGGAAGCAGGCGGTGTTACTCGGCGCTGCCTGGAACTGCCGCAGCTGCCGCGTCGAATCCGATCTTGCTGTGGGTTCCATCGCAGAACGGCTTGTTCGTCGAAGCGCCGCAACGGCAGAGCGCAATTTTTTCTCCCGCCTCAATCTTCTTGCCGCTCGCATCGAGCAGGGTAATCTTCCCTTCAACCAAGTATGGGCCTTTGGGCAAAACCTTAACGGTTGGATCTGACATTTGTTTTCTCCTTAGTATTTTGTGGGATGGTAATGCGACAGCATTAACAATTCAGCGATCACTTACGGCGCGCGTCCAGGCTCCACGGTCCGGAACCCAGCTGGGTGATGAGAAGCGCGCCACCCAGCATGGAAAGATTCTTCATGAACATGACGAGCTGCATTTGATACATCATGGGATCGGCAACCGCCCAGAACTTGTGAATCATCGGAGTCACTCCGACGAGAAACAGGACAATCAGCCAGGCCCCAAGCTTGGCGCGGTAGCCGAGAAGGATGGAGAGTCCTCCAACAAAGGCGAGCACGCCCGAAAATGGCACAGCGATGGATGCCATGGGCACGCCTTGCGACGCGGCGTAAGCAATGGTCTGGCTCATGAAATGGCGCGGCCCTGACATGATGAAGATCACGGCGAATAGCAAGCGGCCCAAGAGAACAACGGCACCTACTCCCGTGGACGGAATAGATGCGGCTAACGAGCGTTGGGGAAGGTTTGAACTGATAGCTGACATTTGGTTCTCCTTATTGCGAACTAATGAATGTATGCCCGAATCGCGTGCCTGACTTCAGCATGATTGGATAGAAGAGGCCGCGCTGTGGTTACAATAAATAACTATTGGCATTTTACATAGTAGGCACTTTATAGTAACCTAGTAACAATATGGCTCCTCGTCGATCCAAACAAATCCAGTCCCCGTGCGCCATTAGCGGGTTGCTGGAGCTGCTGACGCGGCCCTGGACGCTGCATATTCTGTGGGCGCTCAGCAATAACGGCCCCATGCGCTTCGGCGTGCTGCGCCGGCAGATCGATGGAATCTCCTCCCGGGTGCTGACGGAACGTCTGCGTACTCTGGAAGACGCAAACTTTATCTTCCGCCATTACGAACCGACCATTCCTCCCGCCGTCACCTACGGCATCACCGACCGCATGCAGGATATTCAAAAGGTGCTGCATCAGCTCGAAGAGTTGTCGAGGAAATGGCAGCGCGAAGGCAAGACGGTGACGGCTGGCCAACGGATTGCCGCGAGGGCGGCGGGCGCGGAGGCGTAGAACGGACGTATACGCCGCGGAAAAATTCGTTGCTACCCAGCGGCAAACCTCAGCGGCCAAAGCCAGGTTGTGAAAAACAGGTCTCTTATCGCATCGCTGAAGCGCTGCGCCACCCAAAACCAAGGATTGCGTTCGAGTTTTTAGCGCGCTCGGCAGTCTTCCCCTTCCCGAGCCTTGGTTTCTGTCGAACGTAAGGGGCTGGCCATCTGCCGGGGGCTGGCCATTACCTAGGTCATCTTGGGGAAGGTGACGATTCGGTCCATGATAGGGAAAGCTTGTGAGGCAGACGCCTCCCAGGGAAATCCTTCAATGAATATTGATGATCTGCTGCGGATCGCGACGGAGCGCAAATCCTCCGACTTGCATTTGAAGGTGGGAAACTATCCTCACCTGCGCATCGATGGCGAACTGGTGCCGTTGACCGATCAGCCACGGGTGAGCGCCGAAGACATGTTGAACATGGCGTTCAGCATGATGTCGGCGCGGCAAAAACAAAAATTCAAAGAGACCACGGAAATCGACATGGCCTACGGTGTAGCCGGGCTGGGACGCTTCCGTGTGAACATCTTCCAGCAGCGCGGCAACGTGGGACTGGTGCTGCGCGTCATTCCCACCAAGATTCGGGCGCTCGACGAACTGTTTCTGCCCAAGGTGGTGGAACAGATTTGCGAAATGCCGCGAGGACTGGTACTGGTGACGGGTGTGACCGGTTCGGGTAAGTCGACGACGCTGGCGGCGATGGTCGATCGCGTAAACTCCAGCCGCGCCGAACACATTATTACAATTGAAGATCCGATCGAATTTCTGCATCGCGATAAAAAGGGCTACGTGAACCAGCGCGAGATCGGCGTGGACACGCCGTCATTCAGCGCGGCGTTGCGCGCATCTTTGCGTCAGGATCCGGACGTGATTCTGGTCGGCGAAATGCGAGATTTGGAAACCATCTCGACGGCGCTGCACGCGGCGGAAACCGGCCACATGGTGTTCTCTACCTTGCACACATTGGACGCAGTGGAAACTGTAAACCGCATCATTTCTATTTTCCCACCCCCGGAACAGAAGCAGATTCGTTTGCAGCTGGCCGCGGTGTTGCGCGCCATCGTCAGCCAACGGCTGGTGCGGCGGTGTGATTCCGAAGGACGCGTGCCGGCGGTCGAAGTCATGATCAACACGGCGTTCATCCGGGAATGCGTACTGGTGCCGGAGAAGACGCGCTCGATTCGCGATGCCATTGCGGCAGGCACGTCGCAATACGGCATGCAGACATTCGACCAGTCGTTGTGGGATCTGTTCCAGGCGGGCTTGGTCGCATACGAAACGGCGCTGGAGAACGCATCGAACGCCGACGACTTCAAGCTGCGTATGCAAGGCATCGCGTCGACAGCCGACATTTCGAGACAGTCCATGCAGTCGGCTGGATTCGGCGGACGATAGAGATAGGTCTCGGGCCTTAGGCAATAGGTCATAGGCAAAGCCTAACACCCAAGACCTAAGACCTCTGCCATCCGCGATCTCCTTCGGTGATATTTCCCTTCCTGTCGTCAATTCGTTTATCGTTAGAGCATGGCGTTCTCGCGACCGAAGAAGCGGTCGTACTCCGAAGATGAGTTGTATGAATATGCGGTGGGCGCGCTGGCGCGGCGCATGCGTACGGTCGCGGAGCTCAAGCGTTTGTTCCGGGCGCGGGTGGAAGAGGCGGAATCGGAGTACGGGCAGACGCTGATCGAGTTAGTGATCCGGCGGCTCAAAGATCGCGGGTACTTGAATGACTCGCAGTACGCCGCCTATTTTTCTTCCCTACGGCGTGACAATCAAAAATTTGGACGCATGCGCGTGGTCACCGACCTGAAAATAAAAGGCGTGCACGGTGAGGTGATTGAAAAGGCCGTGGACGCGGCGTTTAAAGGCGTGAGCGAAGAACAGCAGGCGCGCGAGTACTTGCGGCGGAAGCGCATGGTGAAACCGAAGGATCAGAAAGCAACGGCGCGGATATTCCGTCAGCTGGCGCGCGCGGGATTTGGCATGAAGACGATTTTTGCCATCTTGAAGAACTGGGATGTGGATGAAGAAACCTTGACCACTCTGGAAAGCGAAACGGTCTGAAACTGACTTGGCAAGGGGCACCTTGATGATGCATACTCCTATGCCAACCCCAATTAATCGTTTCTCAGGAGGAACTATGAAAGGCAGCTTTAAAGCTATTCTCGCAGTAGTGTTGCTAAGTGCAGTGCCTGTCGTCCTGGCTCAGGATGCAGCCACCGATACCAAGAAAGCGGCTGACAAGACTGGACACGAGACGAAGGTCGTCGCCAAGGACACGGCGAAGGACACCGACAAGGCCGCGAAGACCACTGGGCACGAAACCAAGAAAGTCGCCACGACCGCTGGCAAGGATACCGAGAAGGTAGCGGACAAGACTGGTCACGAAACGAAAGTGGTGGCCAAGGACACGGCGAAAGGCACCGACAAGGCCGCCAAGAAGACCGGCAGCGTTATGAAGAAAGGCGTCGAGGACACCGGACACGGGATCAAGAAGGCCGGCGAAAAGACCGAAGACGCGGTGAAGTAGAAATCGCGCAAAATTCGCATTCTGGGCCACGCGGCGAGCGCTGCGTGGCTTTTTTTTCGGTGGGCGCGCGATGGCCTGCGGTCTCTATGCGGCTGTGTCTGGTTTAGCTTTTCGTTTAGAATTGGCTGGCACTCTTCAAAATGCTTACAGGCTCTGAAATCCGCCGGAGGTTTCTCGACTTCTTTGTGCAGAAGGGGCACAAGGAGGTGCATTCGTCGTCGCTGGTGCCGGCGAATGATCCTACTTTGCTGTTCACGAATGCCGGGATGAACCAGTTCAAGGACGTTTTCCTGGGACTGGAGAAGCGCGACTACTCGCGCGCCACGACGTCGCAGAAGTGCGTGCGTGCCGGCGGCAAGCATAACGATCTGGAAAATGTCGGCTTCACCAATCGCCATCACACGTTCTTTGAGATGCTGGGGAATTTTTCCTTTGGCGATTATTTCAAGAAGGATGCCATCGCGTACGCGTGGGAGCTGATTACCTCGAAGGAATGGTTCGGGATCGACAAAGACAAGTTGTATGTGACGATTTTCGAAGGCTCGGGCGAGCCCATGCCGGTCTCGCGCGACACTGAAGCGTACGACCTGTGGGTCGCTCAAGGAGTGGCCAAAGAACGGATTTTCGACGGTGGCTTGAAAGATAACTTCTGGCAGATGGGCGATACCGGGCCCTGCGGGCCGTGCAGCGAGATCCATTACGACATGGGCGCGATCGCTTCGGAGCAGGGGCATGTGGACTGCCGGTTCCCGTGCGATTGTGGGCGCTACGTCGAGATATGGAATCTGGTGTTCATGCAGTTCGACCGCGATCTGAGCGGGAAGTTGAATCCGCTGCCCAAGCCTTCGATTGATACGGGGATGGGATTGGAACGGCTGGCGGCGGTGCTGCAGGGCGTGATTTCGAATTACGAGACGGATTTGTTTACGCCGCTGATCAAGCGCGCGGCGGAGTTGACTCCGCTGCCCGCAGCCGGGCAGACTTCGGCCCCAGGTTTGCAAAAATCAGCGGCTTCCCTGCGTGTAATCGCAGATCATTCCCGTGCCGCGACGTTTCTCGTTTCGGATGGCGTAGTTCCTTCGAACGAAGGTCGCGGCTATGTGCTAAGGAAGATTATCCGGAGGGCAATCACTCACGGGCGACTGCTGGGACAAACGGAACCCTTTCTGTATCAGATGGTGTTTGAAGTGCAGAAGTTGATGAGCGATGCGTACCCGGAGCTGAATGAGACGGCGGAGCGGGCCTCGAAAGTAGTGCTAGCCGAGGAGACTCGGTTTGCGCACACGTTGGAGCTCGGCCTAAAGCAGCTCGAGGCTCGGATTGCCCAAGTCAGATCCACCCACATTTCCGAAACTGGCTCAACCGCCCTCGATCGTGCTAAGGCGGATCCGGTTTATTCCGCGGCATTGCGAAACCAGGACAACACAACGGACGTAGGAATTTACCGCCAATACTTTGACGAAGTAGACGGCAGCACGGGGCCGCCAGTGTTGTCGGGAGAAGAGAGTTTCAAGCTTTACGATACCTTTGGTATGCCTCTCGATTTCATTCAGGATGCCGCGCGTGATCAGGGAATTGCGTTCGATTACGCTGGGTTCGAACGCGCGATGGAGGAGCAGAAGTCCCGCGCCCGCGCTTCTTGGAAAGGCGGCGCGAAACAGACGGCGAATCCTCACCTCGGGCGATTAGCCGAGGGGATAAACCCTTACGCAGACAAAACAGGGGTGGGTCAGGGGGCGAAGCAGGCATTCACATTGCGGTTTGTGGGTTACGAAAAGCTTCGGGTGCGAACTCGGGTCATAGCGATTTTTTCAGAATTGAATCCTTATCCATTGGTCATCGCGCCAGAAGGAAAGTCCTTTGTGGTGATCGAGGAAAACCCATTCTATGCCGCTTCTGGAGGACAGGTTGGGGACCATGGATGGCTTTACGGCGAGGACGGCACTCGTCTCCTTGCCGAGGTCGTCGACTGTCAAACCGCAGTCAAGGGCTTATCGGTACTCACAATCCGCGACAGGCCTGGCATCGGGATACAAGTCGGGCAGATTGTCGCGGCAGTAGTAGATTCCGACCTCCGTCAATCGACCATGCGCAATCACACGGCTACGCATCTGCTGCATGCCGGGCTGCGCGAAGTTTTGGGGAAGCATGTGAAGCAGGCGGGGTCGCTCGTGGCGCCGGATCATTTGCGCTTTGATTTTTCGCACTTCACGGCGGTGGAAGACGAAGAATTGCAGGACATTGAAGACATCATCAACAAGGAAGTGTTGCGCAACCAGATCGTTGAGACCATTACCGATGTGCCGATCGAAGAGGCGATCAACCAGTATCACGCCATGGCACTGTTCGGGGAAAAGTATGGCGAGAAGGTGCGCGTGGTGCGCATTGGCGATTTTTCGACCGAGCTTTGCGGAGGCACGCACACGGGCGCGACTGGCGAAATTGGGCTGATCAAGATTCTGAAGGAAGGCAGCGTGTCATCGGGTGTGCGGAGGGTGGAGGCGATCACAGGCTTGGGATCGCTGGCGCACTTCCGTAAGGATCATGAGTTGGAAGGGGTGGTGTCGGCGTTCGTGGTTCCCACTCTTGCGCAAAAACCGCGCAAGAATGGGGCACCCACTGCCGATGAGGGATCGACACACGCCGAGAAGGCTTCTCCCGCTGACGCGTTGAAGGCCGAACTGGAAAAGAAGGATGCCGAGATCAAGCGGCTGGCGCGGGAATTGGATCAGGTCAGGATGAAATCTGCGTCGGCTTCGATCGGTACAGCGAACATCGGCGACAAAGTGAAAGATGTGAAGGGCGTGAAAGTTCTCGCGCATCGCGTGGACAATCTGGAGCGGGCGCAGATGCGGACGCTGATCGATCAACTGCGCGACAAGATTGGCTCAGGCGTGGTGGTGCTGGGATCGGCCTCGAACGGAAATGTGTCGCTCATCGTGGGTGTGACTAAGGATCTTACGGACCGGGTGCAGGCGGGCAAGGTGATTGGGCTAGTTGCGCAGAAGGTCGGAGGCAAGGGCGGAGGCCGTCCCGACCTGGCGGAGGCGGGAGGAAAGGACGCCGCCGCACTGGACTCCGCGCTCGACGAGGCGTATACCATCGTGGACTCGCTTTTGGGGGCTTAGCATTCGCCCGAGCAGGTGCCCATGGAAGACCGTATCGGTTTCATTGAACACCAAGGAAAACAGATCCTTCTGGTGGACATGTCCCACTGCACTCCGGCAGAGGTGGCAAAGATTGTTCTTTTGGTTCCCTCGTATGTGACCAGTGAGCCCCGAGGTTCCGTGCTGTTGCTCGCCGACTTCACCGAAGCGGAATTTGACCGAATCGCGATCGACCGGCTGAAAGAGAGCGCCGTCTTCGACCGGCCGCACCTGAAGCGTTCGGCATGGGTGGGCATCGATAAATTGCCCCATGTGTTTTACGAACACATCAAGACTTTCTCGCAGCGCGATCTGCCCGCCTTTGAGACTCGCGAGAAGGCGATGGACTGGCTGGTGAGCGACGAAGAGCTGCGGGTAGAAGATCACGTTCTGGGGGACCTGCCGAAGAGGCGTCGCCTCGGGAATGTCAGTTAGCCGCCACGGCGAAGCGGCAACGGGAGCGCATCGACCAGTGGCCGCGGCGATGAAAAGCGAGGAGGCGTCCTATGGGCCAACCACTCGATCCGAAAAAAGCGCTCTTCTACGGCCAGTTTGTGCAGGCCGCGTACACCATGTTCAGAAATCCGCTGGGGGGAGATCCGCTAAGGCCTGAGCCTGCGGGCATTCCCGAGGGGTGGGAGCTTGGGGCGTGGATCCACATGTCGGATTTCGTCCTCAATCTGAAGGAGCCGGAGTTTTACGGGATCGTCGTTCACAACGTCGAGAACCCGGATTCGCGGATCATTGCGATACGGGGTACCGAAGGGGCGATGGAGTGGATCGATGACGCCGCGGCAATCCCGATTCCCTTCCGGCAAGTTCCGGCCGCGGGACGCGTGGCAACGGGCTTTGACACCATCTACAGTTCGCTGAAGTTAGTAAAACGGGTGCTGCCTGAAGAACGGGAATTCGCTGCGAGGACCACAAGCGCTGCATCGGCCCCGGAAACCTTTGGCGGATCTTTTGCTGACCAGCTGGAGCAACTGGCGAACAGCCGGGAAGCCGCGCGCGGAGTCGCACGAGCGGCCGCGGAAGGACGCAGGCAACGACCTACGGTAGTTACCGGCCACAGCCTGGGCGGGGCACTGACCACGCTATTCGTCATGGAAAATGCGACCAAGCACAAGTTCGATATCACAACTCTGTGCACGTTTGCTTCGCCGCGGGTGGGCAACAAGGAATTTACCCGGCAATTCAGTCTACTGCCCATCGATTCGTGGCGGATCGTGAATACGCTCGACTTGGTGCCGAAGCTTCCGCCCTATATTCCTTTGCTGCTGGATTACAACCACGTCGATTCTGCTTACCCGTTTTGTTCTTCTTCCTTCGCGAAGAACAGCCTGGTGACTTGGCATGCGATGGAGACCTATCTGCACTGGCTGGAAACGAGTTGCGCAACTGAGCCGGGAGGGTGACGGCGAGGGGCTTGATTCAGGCCGGGAGGGCGGACTTGGGCGTTATCTTTACATAGCTATGCAACATAGCTATAATGCTGTTATGAAAGTCAGCGTAGCCGACGCCAAGAATAAATTGCCGGAACTGATCAAGGCGGCTGAGCACGGCGAGGCTGTGACCATCTGTCGCCGAGGCGTGCCGGTTGTCGATATCGTACGCACTACGAAACCTACCGGCAAGAAGCGCACGCTGGGGACGCTACGAGGAAAGATCCAGGTACTCGACCAGAATTGGTGGAAACCGATGATGGACGAGGAAGTTGAGGCTTTCGTCACGGGGCGGGATTGAAGTGCGCCTGCTTCTCGACACTGCGGCTCTCATTTTCGCGGTAGAGTCTCCAGAGAATCTCAGCACCCGCGCGAAAGCCGTATTGCAGAATCCACAGAACACGCTTGAGTTGAGCGCAATTTCTTTGGTTGAGATTGCCATCAAGAGCGCGCTTGGCAAGCTGAGACTTTCTGCGGAAGATGCTCGCAGAGCGGTGGATGAGCTGGGCGTTCGCATCCTTCCCTACACGTCCGCACACGCATTCCATCTGTTCGAGCTGCCCCTTCATCATCGCGATCCGTTCGATCGTCAGATCATCGCGCAGGCGCTGGTTGAGAAGATCCCGATCGCCACTCCGGATGAGAAATTCGGTCTGTACAAAGGGCTGAAGATCATCTGGTAAATATCCGCCGCGACCAGCGCGCTAGTCGGATGCGGGCTTTTGTTCGGCTTCCCTGGCTTCGCTCAGGGTCACCCCCAGAAAGTCTCCTCAGCTTCTCCATTTCAACGTGACCGGGCCGGACATGGGATGCTTCATCTCGCAACCGGTGCGCTTGGCTTCGAGGTGCGCGGCCTTGAGTTGGAAATACCATTTGGCGGGGCGGTCGGCGTCATCGATCAGCATGAGATGTGGATTGTGTTGCAGGCCTTCGGCCTGAAGTTCCATGGTGCGACGGTCCTGCTCAACGAACTTGGCGAAGACGAATCTCAGCAACTCGGGGCCGAAGGGCAGCCAGCGGAAAAGATTCCAGGCGGCGACGACGTCAATGCGGCACTGATTCCGCGTGATGGGCGTGACCGTGGTGAGCGAGGAAAACCAATACTTCCCCGCCCGGATGGTTTCGCTGCGCAGGTTGGGAAGGGTGAAGTCGATGGTTGTCGTAATGGAATCGGCGGCGGCGTAGAGGCGCAAAAGCTTGTAGGGCGCGGAGTTTGAGCTGGGCGTGTGTGCGCTCATGCGGAAGCCGTTGGGAATCGGCTCAAAGTTTTTCTTCTTTTCGTGAATGCTCTGGCGGCTGCGCCACCACCAGGCTTGATGAACGAACGGGCCGTGGGCCGGATCCATGAGTCCGATGATGCCGTGATCGATGCTGACTGGCATATCGGCGGTGAGGTAGGCGAGCTTGTATTTGTCTTCTTCTGGTACGCCGAATTTTTCGATGATCGGCGCGGGTTCGGGAGCTTCTTTCGGTTCTGAAAAGCCCGCGCCCGGAGGACCGGGGTCGGGGATGTAGACCCAGATAAAACCGTCCTGCTCTTCGCAGGGATAGCTGCCGGCGTAAATGCGATCGACTTTTAAATTCTGGTCGGCGGTGAGTGATGGGATCAGCTGGCACTGGCCGTTGTGGGCGTCGAAGGTCCAGCCATGGTAGGGGCACTCGATATTTTCTCCATCGAAGTGGCCGCCGTTCAGCGGCATACCGCGGTGAGGACAAGCATCGCGCAGGGCGAAGGGATGGCCTACCCGATCGCGTCCCACAACCAGCGGAATCTCCAGCAGCATGGCTCTATGCAGTTGATTGCGGTGAACACGATCCGCGGGCAGGGCCCGATACCAGAAGCCGGTGAGCATGAACGAATCGGGCGCCTGGCGTTGCGGAGAGTCGAGGTCGGGCATGGGGAAATGATTGATGGCTGATTCCTGATTATCGATCGAACCCAATATGCTAGCATTCGCAGAACTTTTCAGTGCGTTCGGAAAAACGCGGAGGAATCCTGATGGAGTTTCTCGGCCACTTTCGCCGGCTGACCCCGGTGCAGAGGAACACATTCACGGCCTGTTTTCTGGGCTGGTCTCTGGATGCATTTGATTTCTTCATTCTTACCTTCTGCGTGAGCGCGATCGCCACGCAATTCCAAGCCAAAATTTCGGCGGTGGCGGAAGCGATTTTCATCACCCTGGCGTTTCGTCCGGTGGGCGCATTTCTTTTTGGACTGATGGCCGACAAGTACGGTCGGCGAGTCACGCTGATGGTGGATATCATCGCCTATTCGGTGTTCGAGCTGGCGTCGGCGTTCGCTCCTTCACTGAAAATTTTTCTGATCACGCGGGCTTTATTTGGAATCGCGATGGGCGGCGAATGGGGCGTGGGCGCGGCGTTGGCATTCGAAACGCTCCCGGCGGAAGGACGTGGATTTTTCTCCGGCTTACTGCAGGAAGGTTACGCCGTGGGCTACTTGATGGCGGCCTTGGTCTACGGGACGGCGTTTCACTTCGTGGGCTGGCGGGGAATGTTTGTGATCGGAGCGCTGCCGGCATTTCTGGTGATTTACGTTCGCAGCAAGGTGGATGAGTCCCCGGCGTGGTTGCAGGGGCAAGTATCGAAAAAGGCTGAGAGCAGGCTGGGGAACGACATCCTGACCTACTTCGGAACCTTCCTCCTGTTGGTGCTGTTGATGTTCGCCTTCAATTCTTTCAGCCACGGAACCCAGGATCTGTATCCGACATTTCTGACCAAGGGACATCAATTCTCACCGCAAACGGTTATGTTGATCACGGTGATGGGCATGATCGGCGCGCTGCTGGGCGGCATTTTGTTTGGTACCTGGTCGGAGAAGATCGGACGGCGGCGCGCCATCGTGATCGCCGCGCTGCTGGCGATTCCGGTGATTCCCTTGTGGGCGTACTCGCACACCGTCCCGATGCTGGCACTTGGCGGATTTTTAATGCAATTCATGGTGCAGGGCGCATGGGGAGTGATTCCCGCGCATTTGAACGAACTCTCTCCATCGGCGGTGCGCGGCACGTTTCCCGGGTTTGCGTACCAATTGGGGAATCTGCTTTCCTCACGCAACGTTGTGATCCAAGCGAAGCTGGCGGAAAACCGCTATCGCGGCATGTATCCGCCAGTTCTGGCATGGACCGTGGTAGTGATCGCAACGCTGGTGGCGCTGGTGACCTGGAGCGGCAGGGAGCGAAAGGGCACCGACATGACAAATACGAGCTGAAGTGAGCAAACCCTGTGTGCAAGATTTGGCCTACGGATGCCCGAAAAGGGCACGATACTGGCACGACAGTAGGATTGTTTTGGGAAGACTCCTGTGGTACGGTAGGTTAAATTTCACGCCTTCGTAAATACTCTCAAGGGCTCCTTTGACGTTGTGGTTTGCGCGAGAGGGTGTGCAGGAGTAGCGCCACTATGAAAGAGACAATGGATCCGACCCCAGTCAAGCCGTCGGACGAGCAGGACAATTTTGCCAACCGCAAGCTGATCCGTCCCGCGCTGCCGCGCGTGGACCACAATCACGGCAATCACAACTCCAACCACAATCCCGGCCATATGCAGGTGGCCGAGCGCCGGGAGCGGCACGAGCGCCAGGAGCGCGGAATGGAGCGCGGGCCGGAGCGCAATTATGACCGCGGCGACCGTGGCGATCGCGCTGATCGTTCCATGGGCGGGGGTGGGGGCGGCGGACGAAAGAGCGCACCACCGGAGCAGACCAACGCGGAGAATTTTTATTATCAGAAGCAGATGCAGTCGCGAACGCCGATGGTGATTGTGCTGCGTGACGGCGAAGAAGTGCACGGCATCATCGAGTGGTATGACAAGAGCTGCATCAAGGTGGTCCGCGAAGATGGCGGACCGAACCTGATGATTTACAAGCCCGCCATCAAGTACATGTTCAAGGAAGAAGAGAACGGGCGGTAGTTCATTGCTGAGGAACTAACGCAACGCCCGGCTTGATGATCTCTGAACGCGGAGAACCTTATAGCCGAAGTAAACCGCGTAGATCGATCCCCATATTCCTCCCCCGATGTATAACATTTCCCGGCCGATTAAACGCCACCTTGGCGATCTCAGTAACTCACCCATGTGTTCCCATACGATGTAATCCCGATGAATCTCCCAAAGGGCACTGCATAGGAAAAGGGTCGACACGCCAAAACCGACCGCGTAAAGACTGTTCAACAGCCATCTAGGCCGGACCGCAGGAACCACATCTCTGCGGAGCTTTCTATCAATCAGCCAGCCAACCAAAAGCCAATAGCTTCCCGCTCCAACGAGCCTCCCCAAGGCGTAGATGGTTTCCCCAAAGAGATGAACAGCAGGCAGTTTCAGCCAGGGCGTAAGAAAGAATCCAGGACCGTTCAGCACCGCTATCAGTCCCCACGCGGTGGTGACTGGCATGTCGTCCCATCTGCCGGCGCCTCTCATCCAAAGGCGATCAAGATAGAGCAAGGCGCCTGTCAGCGGAATCGTGATTGCGGGAAGTATGACCTTCCATCGAGTTCTCCGCTGGACGCTCTCGGCGCGGATCATAGGGTTAGACACCGAAAGCTGGTTGTTCGGCCACGCTACAACTTCGGCAGCACAATTCCCTGCTGTGACTGGTACTTCCCTTTGCGGTCGGCGTAGCTGGTTTCGCAGACTTCGTCAGACTGGAAGAACAGAATCTGGCATAGCCCTTCGTTGGCGTAAATGCGCGCCGGCAGTGGGGTGGTGTTCGAGATCTCCAGGGTGACGAAGCCCTCCCACTCGGGCTCAAACGGCGTGACATTGACGATGATGCCGCAGCGGGCGTAGGTGCTCTTGCCCACGCAGATGGTCAAGATGTCGCGAGGAATTTTGAAATATTCCACCGAGCGGGCTAGCGCAAACGAGTTGGGCGGAACGATGCAGATGTCAGTACGCACGGTGACGAAGGACTTTTCGTCAAAATTCTTGGGGTCGACGATGGTGCTGTTGACGTTGGTAAAAATCTTGAATTCGTCGGCCACGCGCAGGTCATATCCGTAAGACGAGAGGCCGTAAGAAATCACGCCTTCGCGCACCTGCTTCTCGGAAAAAGGGTTGATCATGTCATGTTCGCGGGCCACTTTGCGAATCCAGCGGTCACTTTTCAGCATGGAACTCCTTGGAAAATTGAGGAATTGGATAATTTTGTAATCGGGCCATGGAAAACCTGCATACCTCACCCGCTCGTTCTGAAATCACACAATTACCCGGTTGCACAATTACTCAGTTAGTGTTTGGAGACCAGCCAGTTTACGGTACAGATGCTCCCGTTGACAATCTCTCTTATCTCCCATAGCATCAATCACTTGAAGCATAATCCTCACAGCGCATCCGGGAGCCGTTCGTGATTAAGCTCGACATCATCAACGAAGTGGTGGCCAAAACCGGGATCACCAAGACCAAGGCCGAGTTGGCGGTGGAAACCGTCTTCGAGAGCATGAAGAAGTCGCTGGCCCGCGGCCATCGCATTGAACTGCGGGGATTTGGCGTGTTCAACGTGCGTCCCCGCAAGACCGGCATCGGGCGCAATCCGCGCACCGGCGCCGAAGTATCGATTCCGCCGGGGAAAGCCGTCCGCTTCAAGCCGGGCAAAGAACTGCAGTCAATTGATTGAGGGCAGCGGCTTCGGGCTTACTGGCTTCTAATGTCGGGGAAATCTGCGGAAATTCCTTACACAGTTAAGGGAAGCGGATGGATGCTCTCCACGTTCAGTCGACCCCGACTTAGTCGACCCAGACTTGGTCGACCCAGGCGTAGTAGCATCTAACCAAGGGCCTCGATCAAATCGCCAGGCCAGAAATCGCATGTCGGAACCCACTCCCCCAACTACCTCTTCCACCCTTGAATACGTTCGGCCGTTGCCGGAGCGGGCGTCGTCTCCTCCAAAACCTCGTTACTGGCTGCATCTCCTGCTGCTGCTGGCGACTTGCTTCACCACGCTGGTGATGGGCGCGCGCATGGAATACAACTTCCAGCACGGCCAGCCGGCCCTCTCGGTCAACGACGATTCGCTGCCGTTTTTCCCGGCAGACTGGGCGTTTTCGCATCCCGCGCGGCTGCTGGGTGGCTTGCCTTTCATGGCCACGTTGATGCTGTTTTTCCTGGCTCACGAGATGGGCCACTACTTGTACTGTCGCCACTACGGCGTTTACGCGACGCTCCCCTTCTTCATTCCTGTGCCGACGCCGATTGGAACCATGGGAGCGGTGATCTTGATCCGCTCGCGGATTCGCTCTCGCACCGCACTGTTCGATATTGGCATTGCAGGGCCAATCGCGGGCTTCGTGGTCGCTCTCGCCGTACTCATCGTTTCGCTGGCGTGGTCGAGGCCGATGCGTTTTGCACTGGGCCCGGAAGATTATCAACTCGGTTATCCGCTGATTTTCCACATCGTACATCAATTCCTCGTGGCGACGGGCTTGGTCCACGGGGCGGCGGCGCTTCCGCTCGATCGCGTGCTGCTGCACCCCACCGCGATTGCGGCTTGGGTAGGGATGCTGGCGACTTCCCTCAACTTGCTCCCCGGCGGTCAACTCGACGGTGGGCACATTGTTTTTTCGATCGCACCTCGTACCCACAAGTTCGTGTCGCGCATGACCATTCTGATTCTTTTGCCGATGGCGTATTTCCTGTGGACAGGATGGCTCGTGTGGGCGCTGATGCTGTGGTTGAGCAGCCTTCGGCATCCGCAAGTCGCGGATTGGCCACGAGTTTCCGGCGTGCGAATCTGGCTGGCGGCATTCGCATTGCTGATGCTGATGCTCACCATCATCCCGGCGCCGACGGCGCACTCTTCCTTGCGAGAGATTCTTCCGCCAGAAATGGTACGTCACATCCTGCACCAGGCCCTCGGCAGGATTTTCCATTTGTTCGCTCGCTGACCTGCTCGGGCTCGATCTCAAACTGTAAAAATTACTGCGCCACTCCCACCGCATCTCTCGTATACTCCTTTATTCAATCGTTTTAATATAACGATGGAGGCGGTTCCTTTGAAAAATCAGCCCGCTGTTCTTGTTTGCCTGGTCGTCTGTTTTAGTTTTGCTCTTCCTGTTGAAAGTCAAACCATCACCGTGGATGTCTCGCATCCCACTAACCATTTCGTTCCGAATCAAACGCTGGGCGCGGGTGTTGATCGCATTGCAGTAGAGGCGATCGACAAAGACTTTCTGCAACCGACGCTGGAGAAAACGATGGCTTCAGGATGGCAGCCGGTCACCTATCGCCAGAACACCGAACTTGCCGTCGAAGCGTGGCATTGGAATCCGCAAGGGACGTGGAGTGACGTTCGCAGCGGCAAGGGATATTTCACCGGCTCGGCGACGCCGACAGAAACTATTCGCTACTCCTACGGCTACGCTCTGCCGCGCCGCGGATTCACCCGCAACGACGGGACCGACAACGTCGGCTTCTCGCGACTCACCGACGGAGATGTGAATACGTTCTGGAAGAGCAATCCTTATCTCACACAGCGCTTCACCGGCGAAAGCGACGCGCTGCATCCGCAGTGGGTCGTGCTGGATCTAGCGCAGGTGCAGCTGATCGACAGTATCCGCATCGGGTGGGGCGACCCTTATGCCCGGCACTATGTGGTGCAGTATTGGACGGGCGATGATCCGATCAAGGCCGTGACACGAGGAGTGTGGCAGACATTTCCCCGAGGTACGGTCACGGATGGAAAAGGCGGGAGCGCAACCATTCGCTTGAACAGCTCTCCGACGCCGGTGCGCTTCGTGCGGATATGGATGACGGAATCGTCGAATACTTGCGATTCCGATGGGCCGGGTGATCCGCGGAATTGCGTCGGCTATGCAATTCGTGAAGTCTATCTCGGCACCACCACGGAAGACGGCGCCTTTCACGACATTCTGCGCCACACACCGGATCAAGAGCAGACGGCAACATATTGTTCGTCGGTCGATCCGTGGCATCAGCCGTCGGATTTGGGATCGACCAAGCAGGCGCAGGTGGGATTCGATCTCTTCTACACCAGCGGCGTGACCCGTGGACTTCCGGCGATGATGCCGGTCGCGATGCTGTATGACACTCCCGACAACGCGGCGGCGGAGATTGCCTATCTCGAAAAGCGCGGCTATCCGATTTCGTATGTCGAGATGGGCGAAGAAGCCGACGGGCAGTACATGCTTCCGGAAGACTACGCCGCGCTGTACCTCGAGTGGGCAACTGCGATTCATCGCGTGGACCCCAAGCTGAAGCTGGGCGGGCCGTCGTTTCAGGGGGTCAATAAGGATATTGAAGTGTGGCCTGATGCAAACGGCAAAGTTTCGTGGACCGCACGTTTCGTGGATTACCTTAAGCAGCACGGCCGTATGAATGATCTGGCTTTCTTTTCGTTCGAACATTATCCCTACGATCCCTGCCGAACGCCGTGGGGCATGCTCTATGACGAGCCGGAGTTGGTGAGCCACATTATGCAGGTTTGGCATGAGGACGGAATTCCCGCGGACATGCCGATGTTCATCACCGAGGGAAATCTCTCGTCGGGCGCGAGCGAAACCTATCAAGACATTTTTGCTGGAATCTGGCTGGCCGGCTACATTGGGTCGTTTCTGAATTCCGGCGGGAACGGCGTTTACTTCTTCCATTATTTGCCACTGCAGATGGAGCCGGGATGCAACAGCTCGCCCGGCACATTTGGAATGTTTACCATCGACGCCGCATATCAAATTCAGCAGCCACTGGCGCAGTTTTTCGTGGCGCAGTTGATCAACCTGGATTGGGTGCAGCCGGGGGCGGCGGAGCATGAGGTGTTTCCCGCGAAGAGTGACGTCGAAGATGGCGCGGGCCATGACTTGGTGACGGCGTACGCTGTGAAACGTCCTGATGGAAAATGGGCTGTGATGGCCGTAAACCGGGATCAACAGAATGCGCACCGGGTTCGGATCGCATTTGACGGACCGGCGGAGAAGGCGAGCACGTTCTCCGGGCTAGTTGAGGTTTCCACTTTTGGCAGCGCGCAATATCAGTGGCATCCGGCGCAAACACGGTTTATGGCGCACGCGGAAAACTCTGGCGAACGCACGATTGTGCCCACCACCAAGGGCTGGGCGGATCCCGACGGCCCGATCGTGCACACAACCCAAGACGCGACCAAGGACGCTGTGTACGATTTGCCGGCAGCCTCGGTGGTCGTAATTCGAGGAAAAATCCCCGGACAGTGAGCCTTGTGTTTCGCCGCGCAATCCGGCTGTCACTTTGTTATCGGTGGGCGCGTGAGAGCCGGTATAGCTCGTTGATGCGCGGAATCTTCGATGAGCGAGGCCAAACGCTTCAGTCTGGTCTCTTCTTTTTTCGCGCTGACGACCTGGTAGGTGGCGGTTCTGCGGTACCAGGGCGCCTGAGCCTGGAAGAATTTCCAGGCTGCCTTGTTCGCGCGGAATTGCTTCTCATAAGCTGACGGGAGTTTGGCGTCCTTCCTTTGTTCATAAGCATAAATTGCCGATCTTTTTTCATCGCGCTTCTGAAACGCCGCCAGGCCGGCGGGATGCATCAACCCCAAGCTGGAAAGCTCCATGGCGCGTTTCACATTAATCGCGCTCCAGATGCTGCGCGGCTTCCGTGGCGTAAACCGAATCTTGTAACTGATGGTGTCGACGCTTTTGCGGAGACCATCGATCCAGCCAAAGCAGAGCGCACCATCGACCGCCTCCGGCCAGGTAATGCTCGGCTTCCCGGAATCTCGTTTGTAGAGGCCGACCCACAGTTCCTCCGACTCAGCGTGATGCTCCTCAAGCCACGCGCGCCAGGCCGATGGCGTTGCGAAGAAATGGGTTTTCGGTGGCATCACGATATCTCCGAAGGAAGTTTCACATCAGCCAAAGTGCATCTACATCGACAATCACCTGCGTCCGCGGAATCTTCTGTTTAGCGGAGTAGGCCAGCATGGCACGAAGTGTAGTGTTTAGTTTTTCTCGACTCGGGGATTTCAGTACGAAGTGGTAGCGGTAATCGCGCTTCAACCGCATGATCGGCGCAGAAGCCGGGCCAAGCACGCGCACTCCTTCGTGCCGGGTCTGCTCAAACCATTTTCCCAACGTGCCCGACCACTGTAATGCTTCGTCCAGTTTGTTGCTGCGAACAAGGACGTTGGCCAAGGCGGAGTATGGCGGATAGTGCATCCAGCTACGGAAGCGCAGTTCTTTTTCGTAGAATCCGGCGAAGTCATGGTGGGCAGCATACTGCACGGCGTAGTGGTCCTGAAAATAAGTTTGCAGAATCACTTTGCCGGGAGATTGACCACGGCCGGCGCGTCCTGCGACCTGGGTAAGCAGCTGAAAGGTGCGCTCAGCGGCCCGGAAATCAGGCATGCCCAGAGCGCTATCAGCGCCGACCACTCCGACTAGCGTGACGCCGTGAATGTCGTGACCTTTCGCGATCATCTGCGTTCCGACGACCAGGTCCAGTTCGCCCTCGCTGAGCGCGTTCAAAACGCGCTCGAAATCCTCATGCCCGCGCACGGTGTCGCGATCGAGACGGGCGATGCGCGCTTGCGGAAACATGCCGTGCAGCAGTTCCTCCAGCTTTTCCGAACCGGTGCCAAGGAAATACACGTACTCGCTGCCGCAATGGATGCAGGCTTTGGGCACCGGCGCCGTGTAGCCACAGTAGTGGCAGACCATCTTATGCTCGCGCTTGTGATGAGTCATCGCAATGGCGCAGTTCTGGCATTCGAGCGTTTTGCCGCAGGTGCGGCAGAGTACCACGGGAGAATATCCCCGCCGATTGAGCAGAACCATGACTTGCTCTTTGCGGTCGAAGCGCTCCTTGATCTCCATCACCAGCTTGCGCGAAATGACTTGCTCCTGGCCAGTTTCCTGGAATTCCTGGCGCATGTCGATGATCTCGACCTCCGGCAGAGGACGCTGCTCCACGCGGTCGGGCAACTCGACCAGCGCATATTTATTTTTCTTCGCATTGAAATAGGATTCCAGCGAGGGCGTGGCCGAACCCAGGACTACAACTGCATTCGCCATCTTGGCACGCATCACGGCAATGTCGCGCGCATGGTAGCGCGGCGTCTCTTCTTGCTTGTAGGAGGAATCGTGTTCTTCATCGACGATGATGAGGGCGAGATCGGCGACCGGCGCGAAGACCGCCGATCGCGTGCCCACGACCATGCGCGCTTCACCGTGCTTGATGCGATGCCACTGCTGGGCGCGTTCTTTGTCCGACAGCGCGGAGTGCAGGATGGCGACTTCATCGCCGAAAATGTGATGGAGATCGGCGGCAACTGCGGGCGTGAGTCCGATTTCCGGGACGAGCAGAATGGCGGAGCGTCCGGCCTCAAGCACGGCACGCATCCCTGCCAGATAGACGGCGGTCTTGCCCGACCCCGTAACGCCATGCAAAAGGATTCCGGAGAATTTTCTCGCGTCCACCGCTTCGCGCAAGCGATTCAGTGCGGATTGCTGTGCTGGATTGAAATCGAATTCCAGGCGCGTAGGCCGTGGCTTGCTGTGCGAGACGGCGAATCCAGATGGCTTTTCGATAATCTCAATCAGGCCGCGCCCGACGAGCGTGCTCAGAGTCGTTCGCGGAATCTCGAGTGCCTGCAGGGTTTGGACGGGAACCTGGCCGCCCGACGCGGCCAGGGTTTCAATCAGCTTGCGCTGATTGTCGTTCAGTTTTCCGTCGGCGGATTTGAGAATGGCGATCTTGACGGTGCGTGCCGCGTCCCGGATCGTCGAGACATCTTCGCGCACCAGCCACTTTTTTCGCACCATCCCGCTCAGGACTAACTTCGAGGCGTGCGTAGCAGAGCGCAGACTTTCTTCGCGAACCTGAACGGTCTCTCCGGGCGCGGGCTCTTGCGCGGCCAAATAATCCAGCACGCGGAATTCGGCGGCTTGCTCCTCCGGAGTGCGCCGCGAGCGGGCTGACGATCCCGACATCCCGGCCAAATGCAGCGCCATCTGGCCCTCCGCGGTAACGCGATAAGCGACGCCGCGTTTGAACTCTGCATTCAGCGGCAACATGGTGCGGAAGACTTCGCCGAGCGGGGCAAGATAATAGTCGGCGATCCAGCGGCCGAGACTCAGCAGTTGATCGTCCAGTACTGGCGCGTCGTCGAGCACGCTGAGAATATTCTTGATGGTGACCGTAGGCTTGCGGTCGTGCAATTCGACGACGATGCCGGTCATGCGCTGCTGGCGAAAGGGAACAAGCACGCGTCCGCCCACTATCGGAGTCAAGTCAGCGGGGACACGGTAAGTGAAGACCATGTCGAGGGGCACGGGCAGGGCGACGTCGCAGAACTCGGGCATTGATTGGAAGAATAACCCAGAGCGGATTCGGAGGTTCGGGCCGTTTTACCCGGCCGTTTTTTTCGGGGGCTCGATGCCCAAATAATTCATCACCATCTGCAAATCCTTCCACGCCTCGCCCTTTTGCCGCGGGTCGCGCAGCAAAAACGCAGGATGATAGGTGACGGCGAGGCGCGCGCCCGGCCAGGAGGGATCGCTTCCAGCGGGTTTGAAATCGTACCAGCGGCCACGCAGTTCGGTCATTGGCGCGTTAATAGCCAGTAGATTTTTCGCAGCGGTCGCTCCCAGCGCAACAATCGCCTTGGGCTTGACGGTGGCAATCTGCCGCATGAGAAACGGAGAACAGGTGTCACACTCGTCGCGCTCGGGCTGGCGGTTGCCCGGCGGGCGGCACTTTACGATGTTCGCGATGTAGACATCTTCTCGGCGCAGGCCCATGGCCTTGATCATATTGTTGAGCAGTTGTCCGGCGCGGCCAACGAAGGGCTCGCCTTGCGCGTCTTCGTCGGCGCCCGGACCTTCGCCAACAAACATCAATTCCGCCTGCGGATTGCCTACGCCGAAGACGATCTGCTTGCGGCCCTGCTGGTGAAGTTTGCAGCGAGTGCAATCGCCGAGGTCTTCCCGAATGAGTTTGAGAGCGGCCACAGGATCGGCCACTCCGGATTCCGCTCTGGAAGAAACGATTTCGAGAATATTTTTCTCGACAATGGATGGAACGACGGCGGATTTTCTTGCGGACATTTCCTCTCGCTGTTCTAGCTGGGGCAAAGTCGATGCTGAGACTACGATTTCGGAGACGGAGTCAGTTTCCGCGGATTTAGAAAGCCGCGGCCCACTCTGATCGAGATCGCGTTGATCGAAACCGCGTTGGTAAAAGTCATAGATCCCCATCTCATGACAGAAGCGGACGCGCTCGGCGAGAGCGCGCCGCAATTGAGGATCCAGTGTACGGGCCATTATTTTCTGGCGATCAGCGGACAAACTGACTTAGTGCTCCACGTCGAAATAAATTCTTGTCGTCGCACGATACAGCACGACCTTCGCTCCCTCGAGTTGCATGTCGAGTGAGTCGACATGCGCCCACTTGATTCCACGCACGGTCTTTGCGGCCTCGGCCACCGCAGCCTCGGCGGCTCTGGCAAAGCTGTCCTTGGATGTTCCAATCACTTCGATCACTTTCTGCGTCATCACAAGCTCCTTAAGATGTTTGACGGAATTGTACGCCAGTTCAAAGTGACGCGGGTCATGCTTGGACGGGAGACTTGCGGCGTTGGCGAATGCGCACAACCTGGTCGAGAACGCGCTGCGCCACTTCCCACTTGGTAGTCTCGGGAACCTCGACGACCTCGTCGTGGGTAATGATGGTCACTTGGTTGCGATCGGAGTCGAAGCCGACGCCTTCGCGGGAAACGTCATTCACGACGATGGCATCGAGCTGCTTGGCGGCGAGCTTCTGGCGGGCATTTTCGAGGACGTTCTCGGTTTCCGCTGCGAAGCCGACGAGAATCTGTGCCTGCTTGCGGAGAGAAATATCCTTGAGAATGTCGGGGGTCGGTTCGAGCTCCAGAGTGATTGGCCCTTTGCGTTTGATCTTCTGCGGAGAGGCCGACTTCGCGCGATAGTCCGAGACAGCCGCAGTCTTGATGACGACGGTCGCTCGCGGCAACAAATTCAAGACGGCATCGCGCATCTGCTCGGCAGATTCCACACGCGTGATCTCCGCCGCTTCCGGCGGCGTCAGCGCGGTTGGTCCACTCACCAGCAGCACACGCGCGCCTCGGCGCAAAGCGGCTTCGGCCATGGCATAGCCCATGCGCCCGCTGGAACGGTTGGTCAGGTAGCGCGCGGGATCGATCTTCTCGCGCGTGGGTCCGGCAGTGATCAGCACGGTTTCGCCTGCGAGATCCTGCGATGCGCCCAACGCTTCGAGCAGCGCGGCAACAATGGCCTCGTTCTCGGCGAGCCGCCCGGCGCCGGTCATGCCACAGGCAAGATATCCCGAGCCGGGTTCGACGATCTTCACACCACGCTGGCGCAGGATTTCGAGATTCGCCTGAGTCGCCGGATGATTCCACATGTTGACGTTCATCGCCGGAGCGACTACGACGGGAGCGGTGGTCGCGAGATAGAGCGTGGTAAGGAAGTCGCTGGCGATGCCTTGCGCGAAATGTGCCAGAACGTCGGCTGTAGCGGGAGCCACGAGCAACGCGTCAATCGATTGCGCGACGGCGATGTGCTCGATCGCGGAATCGATGTTGGCTGTGTGCTCTTCGCCCGGCGAGAACATTCCGGTGATCACTTTTTCACCAGAGAGCGCAGCAAAGGTCAAAGGGCGGACAAATTCCTGCGCCGCGCGCGTCATGACCACTTGCACGCGAATCCCGCGGTCTTGCAGGAGGCGCACAATCTCAGCCGCCTTGTAAGCCGCGATTCCACCCGTCACTCCGAGAGCAATTTTCATAACGGTGGAAACATCGCTCTACCGGGCAACGCGTTAAGCATCGTGCCCGAAGGCCTGATCCAGCACTTCAGCCGCTTGCTCAGCGGCGCTGCGGGTTTCAGGAATTTCCCACTTCACCTTACCCGCACGAATCTCGTCTTGCGCGATGCGGCACGGCTTGCGGGAATTGGTTTGAACCACCGGCGGCGCTCCGGATTGCAGTTGCCGGGCCCGGCGAGCGGCGACCAGAATGTAGCGATAGTTGCTGTCGAAGCCTTCGATCAATTTCATGGGCTCTCTCCCTTTTTTGGGGGAACAAGATTTTGATTGCCGAAAGTCTGTACGCTGTGTTCTTCGCCAGCGAAGCCAAGAACTACGCCTCCTATTTTCCCACGAAATTCAATATTGCGGGGGCCAGCGGGCGTCCGGGGTGGTTACCGAGGACTAACCCCTGCCGAAATCGGCAGAGCGCCGGAAGGAATCGAGAATCGGCTGCAAGCGACCACGAACTTTGGCCAGGCGACAACAATCCGCCAAGGCGACGGTTTTCGCTTCTTCTTCCGAGAGCGGCCGACCGGCGCGCAGCAATCGTTCCCCGCGCACGACCGCACGCAACAACTTGATGGAATCTTCCAGTTGATCGTTGATCAGAATGTAGTTGTATCGTGGGTAATTCTCGATTTCGCTGGTCGCCTTGTCCAGACGGTGCTGGATCACTTCGTCGCTATCTTCACTGCGCTTGCGCAGACGTTCTTCCAAAATCTTGCGATCCGGAGGCAAAATGAAGATGCTGGTGGCATCGGGTAGTTTGTCCTGGATTTGCTTGGCACCCTGCACATCGATATCGAGCAGCAGGTCACGGCCATGTTGCTCGGCCTCATGGAGAAAACGGCGGGCGGTGCCGTAGTAGTTTCCAAACACTTCCGCGTATTCGAGGAATGCATCTTCCTGAATCATCTTCTCGAACGCAGCGCGTGACACAAAATAGTATTGCCGGCCATCGACTTCACTGCCGCGCGGAGCTCGCGTGGTATAGGAAATGGAAAACTCCAGATCACTCACTTTCTTTAGCAGTTCGTTGACCAGCGTCGATTTTCCCGAACCGGACGGCGCCGAAATAATGTAGATCAGCGGCTTGTGAGGAGAACTCATTCCAGGTTCTGCACCTGCTCGCGAGATTTTTCTATCTCCGCTTTCATGCTGAGTCCAGCCTCGGTGATTTTCAGGGCTTCTCCGGCAAGGCCGGAGGTCTTCGAAAGCAGCGTATTAGCCTCACGATTCATCTCCTGCAGCAGGAAGTCGAGTTTTTTCCCCACTTCGCCGTGTTCATCGAGCAAGCCCAGAAAATGCTGGACATGATTTTCCAGACGAACGATTTCCTCCTGGATATCGCTGCGGTCAACCAGCAGTGCTGCTTCCTGAAGCACTCTCTCGCGGTCCGGACTGGCACCCAGCAATTCCTGAAGCCGCGACTGCAGCCGTTCCAGGTAACTGTGCAACATCGAGCGCCGGTGCTCCTGCACAATCTTGACGGCTTCGCGAAGATGCTTCATGCGTTCACGAAGTTCAGTTTCAATCCCACGGCCTTCTTGCTCCCGCATCTGATTCAGTCGATCGAGCACCTCGCCAACGGCCGCCATCACTGCCGGTTCCAGCGCTCCATCCACGGCATTGCCGGTGGAATCAAGCGCCCCGGGAATGCGCAGGATGACGTTGAGATCGGGCTGGGCTGGGACAGAAAATTCGCTGGCCGCAGTTCGAAAAGCCGTGATGTAAGCGCTCACCAGCGGACGGTTTAGCGCCAGGGTTTCGCCGCCACCGCGCTCCAGGCTCAGCGTCACTTCCACGTGGCCGCGAGCAATCCTTTCCTTGAGCAAGCGGCGCAGCTGCATCTCAATCGCGTCCGAGCCCGAGGGCAGGCGAAAATGCAGGTCGAGGAAACGGTGGTTCACGGATTTCAGAGAAAGCGAGAAGGCAAGTCGGCCGTTGCTTTGGGCAGTCGATCCCGACAGCTGCGAACCGGCACTCCCTTCACCCTGACTTATCAGTTCGCCTTTAACCTGCGCAAAACCCGTCATGGAGCGGAGAGGCATAAGTGATTTCCAATTCTGAGAACAGGCGTCAGTTCGGGCGCGCCGGCTCCAGTTTCTGATCGAGATCGGCAAACTGCAATTCGTACAAACGCCGGTATGTGCCGAGCTTTGTCATCAAGTCTTCATGGGTGCCAATATCTGCGATGGCGCCGTTCTCGATAACGACAATGCGATCGGCGCGGCGCACCGTCGAAAGCCGGTGAGCGATCACAAACACGGTGCGTCCGCTCATCAAATTATGCAACGCCGCCTGCACCAAGGCCTCCGACTCACTGTCGAGGGCCGAAGTGGCCTCATCCAGAATCAGGATGGGGGCGTTCTTCAAGATGGCGCGGGCAATGGCGATGCGCTGCCGCTCGCCGCCGGAAAGGCGAACACCGCGCTCGCCGATCACTTCATCGTAGCCCGCAGGCAAGGCCTTGATGAAGTCGTGCGCCAAAGCCGCGCGGGCCGCAGCTTCCACTTCTTTCGGTGGCACATGCGGTTGGCCGTAGGCAATGTTGTTGCGCACCGTGTCGTTGAACAAGACAGTTTCCTGCGTCACGATTCCCACTTGCTCGCGTAATGAAGTCAGAGTTACATCGCGCACATCATTGCCGTCGATCAGGAGCCGGCCTTGCGAAACGTCGAAGAAGCGTGGAATGAGGTGAACCAGCGTACTCTTTCCCGAACCACTGGATCCGACGATCGCGACCACCTCTCCGCGGCGAACTTCGAGATTGACGTCGTGCAGTACAGCGGCGTCTGCGCCATCGCCGTAGGTGAAGCTGACGTGATCGAATTGTACGGTCTTGGAGAATGACGGCAAGCGCGCTGCACGCGGCTTTTCGCGGACATCATCTTCGATGTCCATGAATTTGAAGATTTCGCTGGAAGCGCCCAGGGCCTGTTGAAAATTATTATTGAACTGGGCGAACTTGCGGACGGGATTGTAGAGACTGAACACGGCCGTGATGAAAGCGACGAAGACGCCTGGCGTCATTTCGCCATGCTTGACCTGCTCGCGACCGAGGTTCAGCAGCAGAGCAATTCCGATCACCCCAAAAATATCCATCAGCGGTGAACTGATTGCGGTTGCGGCTACGGAACGCAAGTTGGCACGGAAAAGCCGGCGCGCCGCTCCGCGGAAACGCGTAATCTCCCATTTCTCGCTGTTGAACGCCTTCACAATGCGGTTGCCGGTAATGGTTTCGTGCAGGATGTTCTGGATTTCCGCCAGTTTGTCCTGACCTTGCCGCGTCGTGGTGCGCACACGGGAACCTATCTTGCGCGAGGAGTAAACAATCACGGGAACGAACAGCAACAGGACCCAAGCCAGCTTTCCGCCCAGAATCACGACCACGGCCGCTACCGACAAAAAGGTGAAAAACTGCTGCAGAAATTCTGCCAGCACGGTGGACATGGCATACTGCACTCGCTCGATATCGTTGATGATGGCCGAGAGCAGCGTTCCGGTGGTGTGTTTGGAAAAAAATGCGGCCGAGCGACGCATGATTGCGTTGTAGAGATCGTCGCGCAGGTCGGTGATCATGCCGAAGCCGGCGTGGTTCACCAGATACGTGCCCGTGTAATCGCAAACTCCCTTGAGGACGGTGGAGCCTACCAGAGCAACCGCAACCATCGTCCAGGCATTTGTGAAACGGGAGGGCACGAGCTGCTGCAAGAACACCGGGTGATGCGCAATGACAAACAGCTGAATGTCTTTCGATCCGGTGGACGGATTCAACACCCGATCAAAGATTGGACGAATGAGCAGGAATTTAAACGCATCGAGCGCTCCCACCAAAGCCATGAGCACTACAGAACACAGAATGTGCCACCAGTAGGGAAGCGCGTAGCGGACCAGGCGCATTAGTTGACGCATGGGGCTCCGAGCAGGCCGCGGTGGCTCACTGGCGCTGGCATAGGTATGGGTGCAAGGGCTTATTTTACTGCTCGCCTCTAGAATCCCCAAGTGGCGGCTTAAGCCCCGAGCCTACTTCGGCATGTCGCGGTGCACAATCTTCACGCGGTATCCGGCTTTGTGCAGGCGCTTGCCCACTTCTTCGGCGATCATCACGGAACGATGCTGGCCGCCGGTGCACCCGAAGCTGATCGTGAGGTAGCTCTTGCCTTCGTGAATGTAGTGGGGCAGAAGATAAATCAACAGATCGGAGATGCGCAGAATAAATTCCTGCGTCTGCGGAAACGACCGGATGTACTTGGCCACGCTCGGATGACGTCCCGTAAGCTGCCGGAATTCCGGCACGAAATGAGGGTTGGGGAGAAAGCGAACGTCAAATACCAGATCCGCTTCTTCCGGCACACCGTGGCGAAAGCCAAAGCTCACGCACGAGACCAGAATACCTTTTCCCGGCGCTTGCTCGCGGAAGGTCTCGGTAACGTGGGCGCGCAACTCGTGCACATTGAACTTCGAAGTATCAATGACAATGTCTGCCACGGCACGAATGGCCGCCAGGTGGCGCCGCTCAGCTTTGATCGAAGTATTGACCGGCGCGTCCGTGCCTAACGGATGTGGCCGGCGCGTCTCGCTGAAGCGACGCAGCAGCACTGCATCGGAAGCTTCCAGGAAGGCGACCTTGGTTGGAATCGTGCGCCGAACCGCTTTCAGAATTCCAGGGAGTCGCTCCAACTTGGAGCCTTCCCGCACATCCACAACCAGCGCGGTGCGACGGATCTCAGCCGACTGCAGGGCCATCTCCGCGAAGCGCGGAATCAATTCGACAGGAAGATTGTCGACGCAGTAATAACCCAGATCCTCGAAGGCCTTCAGCACGGAAGCTTTTCCCGAACCACTCATCCCCGTGATGATGACCAGTTCCGGAGCATGGGGGGCATCGCGCGCAATGGCCTTCGGCGTTTTCTTCCCCGCGCGTAGCGGTTTCACGCGCTTCGCGCGCATCGACGAATTCCGTGGTGGCATGCACAGGATAGTAGCATCCAAGACAGCATTCATGGGAGAAAGTCACATTTGTCTAAGGCGGCACAGAAATGTAAGCTACTAAGTCGCCATGAAGAAATTTCAAGAGCTCACCGAACGTGAAGTGCTGGCCCTGGCCATTACCCTGGAAGAAGAAGACGAGCGGGTGTACTCCGATTTTGCCGAAGGCCTGCGGCAGGATTATCCCGCGTCGGCAGCCATGTTCGAAGGCATGCGTGAGGAAGAATCAGGACATCGCCGAAGATTGATTGAGCTCTACCGTCAGAAGTTCGGCGAACATATTCCTTTGATTCGCCGCCAGGACGTGCGTGGATTCGTGGAACGTCCGGCGTTGTGGTTGATCCGACCGATGCGCATTGACGCGGTGCGCAAAGAAGCCAGCACCATGGAAGTGGAGACGCGACGCTTTTATGAAAAGGCCTCGGCTCTGACGCAGGACGCCAGCGTAAGGCAACTGCTCGACGATCTTGCGAACGAAGAACGGACCCACGAACATCGTGCCCAGGAACTCGATGCCGAGAAACTGCCGGGTAACGTGAAAGAAGATGAAGAGCGGGCGCAGCGCCGCCTCTTCGTGCTGCAGATTGTGCAGCCCGGTCTTGCGGGATTGATGGATGGTTCGGTTTCCACACTGGCGCCGGTTTTCGCAGCCGCGTTCGCCACGCACAACTCGAATGACGCGTTTCTCGTAGGCCTCGCAGCATCCGCTGGCGCAGGCATCAGTATGGGTTTTGCCGAAGCACTGTCTGATGATGGGAGTCTTACCGGGCGCGGCCATCCATGGGTACGTGGCTTAATCTGCGGCGCTATGACTGCGCTCGGTGGCATCGGACACACGCTGCCATTTTTGCTGAAGGACTTCCGCGTCGCGCTGTGGGCGGCGGGTATCGTGGTGCTCGTCGAACTTGGAATTATCACCTGGATTCGTCACCGCTACATGGATAGCCCGTGGATTTCTGCGGCGCTGCAGGTCGGCTTGGGCGGAGTGCTGGTATTCATCACCGGCGCGCTGATCGGGAACTCATAAGCCATTACGGGACGGGTCTTGGGTAGTAGGTCATAGGTCTTGGGCCTAACTCCCAGTACCTATGACCTGATGACCTGTCTCACGGCCGCGTATCGAGCAGGTGCTGGCTCTTTCCGTAGAACTCATTCTGCAGCTTGAGGCTCTCGTCATCGGCCTTGACGGCACGGATCGTCTTCACCAACGTATCGATCCACCAATCCATTTGAAACTGTCCTAGCTCCTGCGTTGCGGCAGCGCCATCTCCCGAATAATGGTTGGGAAAGCGCGCGTACCACCAGATGCCGGTGTAAACATCTTCGGGAAGATTCTGCCGATGCTGGTCGGCGCCGGATTCGCTCGGGGCGCGGTCGATGTGGACGGTATCGGGCCGAGCGATCATCATCTTCGAGGTTTCACTTTCGCCGGCGTGCATATCAACGGTGGTTTTCTTCTGCGGTCCGCCCGACGACGGCGTGCGCTCATCGAAAACGTAGACCACATAGTCGTGCGGCTTATCGAGTTGCGTTTGGGCGAAATAGGGGAGTAGATGC
The DNA here is from genome assembly GCA_963773675.1 of uncultured Acidobacteriaceae bacterium. Lineage (GTDB taxonomy): Bacteria > Acidobacteriota > Terriglobia > Terriglobales > Acidobacteriaceae > Sulfotelmatobacter. The sequence goes on along the minus strand of CAVZCG010000013.1, from coordinate 638,321 downwards.
TCGTTGCCGCCGTGTCCGTTGACGATGAGCACTTTCTTGCAGCCGTTGCGGGCCATCTCGTCGGTGGTTTCCTGTAGAAGAGCGAGTTGCAGCTCGCGGCTGTACGCCATGGTTCCAGGTTCGTGGCGGGCTTCGGCAATCTGTCCAAAATAATATTCCGGAAAGACAACAGCATATTCCCGCTCGGCGGCGTGCAGCGCGGCATAACGCACGTCCAGCAGATCGGTGCCCAGCGGCAGATGCGGCCCATGCTTTTCCAGGATCCCGAAGGGAAGCAGGCAGGTTCCCTGTGAACGGTGAATGCCTTCGCGGAAATCAGCGGCGGTGAGTTCTTCCCAATGCACGGAAAGTTTGGCTGGTGGCGTTACGGCTTGCGCCGACGCTGCGCAGCAAGAAATCAGAATCGTGAGCAGAATGGAAGAGATGGTGAGGCTCGTGCGAGTCGTCATCGGCAAATTCTCCCCGGCGGCGAATTTTAACACGCGGAATGCCTCTATTGAAACGTATCAATAGCTGAACAACGCATGGGCCGGACGCTTCGTCCGGCCCAGATGATTAACAACTCTTGCGCCCTTATTTCAGGAAAATTTCCTCCATCAGTTGCGAGCTGACGATTTCTCGAATCTCCTCACGCTTCGTGGCCAGCTCCTGCGCCGGAGCTTTCCCGCCCAGAATCTTATCGCGAACCATCTCTCCCTTCGCCGTCAGATCGTCCATAGCGGCATGATTCTTATATTCAACGGCAATGCAGATGTCCCAATCTTCCGGACTGTTCTTGGTCTCCTTGAGAAACACTTTGTAGTCGACGATGGTTCCCTGCTTCTTACTCTCATCGTAGGCCGCTTTGGTGGTTTTCTGCAGCGACGTGAGATAGGCATCCATGTGCGTGGGCTTCACGCGGATCAATGTTACGCGCCATACGGGACCTTCGGTGTAGTGCTCCTGCGCGAACAATGCGGGCGCCAGCAACAACACGAACACGACGACTCCGTAGAACTTCTTCATAGGCTCTCCTGTTTAGGGTGAATTTGCGGCGCGAGGATCATACGCCCACTCGCAGAAATGAGAAAGCGTCCAGCCTTTGGCCTGGCTCGTCGATTTGTCGCATTATTCCGGCGTCGCTTAGTTCTCTTCCTGAGGCTTCATCTTTCCGCAGCGTAGATAGCGGTTGTGCCAGCCCAGCGACTCGCCCAGAAGGTGCGGCGTGTGTTTGCCGTACGATAGCCGCTCGGCGCGGTTGAGATAGTCAAGGAGCAGGGGTTTGTAATCGGGATTCGAGCATTTCTCGATGATGAGGTGCGCCCGCTGGCGCGGCGAGAGCCCGCGCAGATCGGCCAATCCGTGCTCAGTGACGATGACCTGCACATCGTGCTCGGTATGGTCCACGTGCGAGACCATGGGAACGATGGTCGAAATAGTTCCATGCTGCGCAGTCGACGGAGCCATGAAGATGGACAGGTATCCGTTGCGGGCGAAGTCGCCGGAGCCGCCAATGCCGTTCTGGATGCGCGATCCCATCACATGCGTGGAATTCACATTGCCGTAAATATCAGCCTCGATCATTCCGTTCATGGCGATCACGCCGAGCCGGCGAATAATTTCCGGATGATTGGAAATCTCCTGCGGACGCAGAACGATGCGCTCGCGGTAGCTGGCCATATCAGCATTTACTTCGGTCAACATCTCGGGGCTCAGCGAGAATGCCGTGGCCGAGGCCGAAGTCACCTTGCCTGATTTCAGCAGACGAATCATGCCGTCTTGAATCACTTCGGTGTAGGAAGTGAGCCCCTCAAAGGGGCCTTCTTCGAGTCCGAATAAAACTGCATTGGCAATGTTGCCGACACCCGATTGCAGCGGGAGCAGATTCGCCGGCATGCGGCCTTTCTGCACCTCCCAATTCAAGAATTCAAGAATGTGTCCGGCGATAAGCTTGGAAGCGGCGTCGGGCGGTTTGAAGGCGCTGTTGCGGTCGGGAGAATCGGTCAGCACGATGGCAACGACCTTCTCCGCGGGAACTTCGAGGTATGGCGTTCCGATGCGCTGGCCAGGACTCACCAGTGGAATCGGACCACGATTGGGCGGCGGCTGAAGGCCATAATAAATATCGTGCATGCCTTCGAGTGCCGCTGGCTGCCAAGAGTTGACTTCAAGAATCACGCGCTCCGCTTGATCGATCCAGGTCTTGTTGTTGCCGATCGAGGAACTCGGGACCAGGCGTCCGTCCTCGAGCACGGCGGTGACTTCGATCAGCGCAACATTCAGTTTGCCGAGGAATCCGTATTCAACAAATTGCGCGACGTGGCTGAGATGGATGTCCATGTAATCCATTTCGCCGGCGTTGATGCGCTTGCGGGTTTCAGGATCGGACTGGTACGGGAGGCGCAGATGAATGCCTCCGGCCATGGCGAGGGCGCCATCGAGTTCAGGACCAGTAGAAGCTCCGGTGAAGACGCTGACCTGAAACTTCTGTCCGTGAAAGTGGGCGTCCGCGATGCGGTGCGCCAGTTCGATGGGAACGACCTTGGGATAGCCAGAGCCGGTGAAACCGCTCATGCCGATCTGGTCGCCAGACTTGATCAGAGCCGCAGCTTCTTCAGCGCTCATGATCTTCTGCGCCAGAGCGGAATTCAGAACTCTTGCCGTAGTTGGAGAGACAATAGTAGCCATGCGCTAAGCCCTTCGACGGAAAATGACGTAATACCGCTTTAACTGTATTGGCGCCACTTTCGCCCGTCAGTGAGCCACGTCACATGGGGGAGAATCCCGGGTTTTGCAGCTCCAGTCCTGGGAAGCCGCAAGCTGCCCGCTACCGGCGGCGCCGCACAACGCGTGCTAAACTTTCGCCTCGATCGATCTCAGGGGGCTTCATGTTCCGACAGGTGCTGGTGTGGATTGCTTTACTTGCGTTGTTGATTGCGGCTGCAGCTGCGCAAAGTCCCGATATTGCCGAGCCAGATATTCCAGGGCCGGGGTCGGTTGAGGCGATCGCGGCAGCCACGACCGATCCGCATTATGTTTCGCCGTGGGTGGCGTATATCCCCCAATCGAGCACAGTTCCGTCGCCGGAGAAATTTCTAGGCCGGATCATGGGCGCTCCGGGAGAGTTGCTGGGAACGGAAAAGGCATACGCCTATGCTCGCGCATTGGCTGCGGCCAGTCCGCGGGTGCGCATGTTCACCATCGGACACAGCGAAGAAGGCCGCGAGATTCTGATGCTCGCTGTCGCCGACGAGGCAGGCATCCGAGACCTCGATCGCCTGAAAGAGGCCACGGCTGCCTTGGCCGATCCCCGGCGGACGGACCCAGCGGCCGCGGACAAATTGATCGCAACCGCGCGTCCTATTTATTACTTCAACGCCGCGCTTCACTCGGATGAGACCGGATCGACCGAAGCGATGCTCGAACTGGCGTACCGGCTGGCAGTTTCGGAGCAGCCGATGATCCAGCGGATCCGCGAGCGCGTGGTGGTGCTGATCAATCCGATTTCGAACCCCGACGGCCGTGACAAAATGGTCGACTGGTTCTATCGATATCTCAAAGGCAAAACCAACCGCAACACCCTGCCTCGTCAATCTCCTCCGTACTGGTCGAAGTACACTTTTGTCGACATCAACCGCGATACCCACCAGCAGACGCATGAGACCACGAAAGCCGTGCACCGTATGTTTCATGAGTGGCATCCCACGGTGGTGCACGATCTTCACGAAGGTACGCCGCTGATGATGACGTGGAACGGCACCGGACCTTATAACCCGAACATCGATCCCATTACTTATACCGAATTTCTGGAGCTCAGCTTTCATGAAGTCGAGGCCATGACGGCGATGGGCATGCCGGGAGTTTCGACGTGGAATTTTGGCGAGGCGTTCGCACATCTCTATCTCGATTCCGTGGCCATGAATCACAACAGCATCGGGCGCGGCTACGAAACTTTCGGCAATGGCAGTGCGGAGACGGAGAAGCGAGCGGTTTCGCAATCGGCGGCAACCATGGAGTGGTACCGTCCTCTGCCCGCGCCGCGCGAGGTGACGTGGTCGGCGCGCGACAATCTCAACTATCAGGAAACCGGTGCGCTGGCGGCGCTGGATGACACTGCTAGCCAGTCTAAGGAAATGCTGCACAACTTTTATAAAAAGGGATGGGACTCGTGGCAGAAAGGCCTGACGCAGCCGCCTTATGCGTTTCTGATTCCGCAAGATCAGGGAGATCCGGAGCGCGTCGCGCAAATGGTGGGGCGGCTGATGAGCCAGCACATCGAAGTGGCGCGGGCGCAGAATTCCATTCAGTTGAAGGATGGAAGCTTTCCGGCCGGAACGTACGTAGTGCGCCTGGATCAGCCTTACCGGAATTACGCGGTGGATTTGCTGACGCCGCAACATTATCCGAAGGACGGAGAGGCGCCATACGATGACGTTTCGTGGGAACTTCCCGCGCACTATCATTTGCAGGCGGTGCCGACCGCGGATGCGTCGATCCACGATGTTGCAATGACACGGCTGACCGAAGCGCCGCATGTGGCCGGGCATGTAAGTGGTTCCGGGCCGGTTTATTTGCTGAAGGATACGGGGCAGGAATCGTTGCTTGCCGCACGCTATCGTCTGGCGAATTTTGAAATTGAAATTGCCGAGCGCGAGTTCGAGGCGGGTGGCGCGAAGTTTCCGGCGGGCTCCTGGATTCTCAGCGATCAGGGCGGATTGCACGACGCGATTTCGCCTGTCGCGCAAGAATTAGGACTCGACTTCACTCGGGTTTCTGCGCAGCCCGATGTGGCACATCACGTGGCCAAAGCTCCGCGCATTGGGGTGTGGGTTCCGTGGGCCGATACCGATTCGATCGGATGGATTCGCTACTCGCTCGACCAGCGCAAGGTTCCTTACACGTATTTGCGCGATGAAGATATTCGCGCGGGCAATCTGCGATCGCACATCGACGTGCTGCTTTACGGGCACGTGGATCTTGAGCTGGCCGAGCAGATTCAGGGGTTGCCGAAGACCTGGTCTCCCATGCCTTTCAAGAAGACGGCGCAAACGCCGAGCTTCGGAACTCCCGCAGAGTCGGATGACATCACGGGAGGGATCGGCTACGAGGGGCTCGGGCAGATTCAGCGTTTTATCGACGATGGCGGGCTCATGGTGACGCTAGGCAGCGGAAGCATGCTGGCGCTGGAAGGCGGGCTGGTGCGCTTTGTGCGGCGATCGTCAGGCGGCGTGCCGCGGAGCACGGCGGGAGGCGGTGGGGCGTCGTCGGCCGCCTCGCAGCACGCAGCGACGCGTACACCGGGAGCGCATGTGCGGGTTACATTCGACCGCCCCGATCATCCCATCGCGTATGGATATCCGGCGCACACTTATGTCTTCCGGCAGAATTTTCCTCTCTACGACACGCCGCGGCGGTGGATGCGTATGGCATATTGCACCACGTGCCTGGATGGTCCCGAAGACCGCAGCGGCGTGGTGATGGAGTGGGGCGATAGCGACGGGCAGCCGTTCGTTGTGAGCGGTCAGGCCTGGGGAGAAGAGAATCTGATTGGGCGGCCCGCGATTCTGGATATGCCGGTCGACAAGGGGCATGTGGTGTCGTTCAACTTCAATCCGATGCACCGCGATTTGAACCGCGGAGATCAGCGGCTGCTGTGGAATGCGATTCTGAACTGGCAGGCGATTGTTGCCGGGAAGACGAAGGCCACAGAGAATGTCACGCCCGCGCCTGAACCGGATGAATAGGAGTCCGGCTCAGACACGCTGCGCAATGAGAACTCAAAATCAGGCACCGCGGTCTTTGCGATTACGCGCGAGGCATTCGTTTAGAACAACGCGGGATCGAAGCCATCAGGAAAATTTGGCTGATCCGCCTTGTTCCACTGATCGTAGGTGTACACGGATGCCCGGTCAGCGCCCCACCCGCGGAAACTGACTTCGCGGGGTAGGTGGTCGTCAGAGTTCAAACACAGCTTTTGCACGATCTTTCGCTTGGCGACGTCGGCCGTCGGAATAGTCGCTGTGTATTCGTAGCAGGTATAGCCGCCGATGTTCCGCGGCTGATTGTCGACGTGGATCTCACTGGAATGCAGCATCATGTCAAAGCCAGCGGGAATTCCAAGCCCGTACTCGCTAGTCAGGTTGTCGCAGCCCTGCATGCGCCCGGCCTGCGGCCCCTGCGGAACCTTGACCCACTTCTCCGGAGTCTTCGCATAGTAAGATCCATCAAAACGAATCTCTTCTTTTTCTGGCGCTCCCTGCACGCGCGTCACTTCATAGCGATAGTTCGGGCACAGTACCCATACATCTTTGGTAAGAGGGGGCCCTCCCGCCAGATAATTCGGCCCGTCATAGTGGAAGTGATAACTGGTCACCTTCTGGAGTGCATCCCGAGTTTGTTCCACGTCCTGCTTGATCATCCGTTTCTCGCGTTGGCTCAGCCAGAAGAAGCCTATAACCGCTACGACCAGACAGGACGCCGAAATTTTTAGCCAGTTTGGCATCTGTTCCTCCTATGCTCGATGGCAAACACCTACTGGGCAGGCGCGGCAGCATCGATCTGCGGCGGCTGAATCGCTGGTAGTTGATTCCAATGCGTGAACTGATAAGTCTCCTGGCTGCTCGCTAGTTCGAGCGGATAGTGCTTGTCATCAATGCAGAGACTAGCAACCCGGTCGGGCGTCCCCTTTGTCGGCAAGGGGCCAAGCAAGTTCCAAACGCGGCAAGGATATCCGGCAACTTCCTTCACGGGGCCTCGGGTGATGCGGGCATTCTCCCGTATTTCGCGCAGTGCGACCGCCAGGCCCAGGTTGTTGATCCGCGGCCCATCGCTGCAGTGTCCGAAATCATTTCCGCCGTGAGTGCCCCATTCTCCGTTGGAGAGTCGCGTGTAAAAGACATGGCCAACGTGTACTTCCCGCGTGCTGAGTTCTCCGATCGTCGTGGTCGAATCGTACTCGAACGGGCAGACGACATCCTCTTCAACCTTAACGGCTCCCATCGTATGCGTCACGTGCCAGGATTGCGCATCGGCGACCAGCGGCATGGCGAGATCAACTTCTCTCAATCCGGCGCTCGACCAGTGCGCGTAGCCAAAAAAGGCGAGCACTACTGCGACCGCTCCGATTGTGATTTTTGCGTTTCGGCTGCGTGTCGACAATGGAAATGGCCTCATTGAAAACTATTACATTTCCGGTGCTGGCTGCTGTCTACATTACTCTTGTAATCGCTCCCACCCGCATACACGCTTGCGGCGAGGAAAACGCGCTGAGTTTGGAGGGGGTGAATCGCCTTCGGCGTCGCTTGGGCAGGTTGTGGGAAGCGCGGCTGACCTCCAGCGAGAATCAGCCGCTTCTCCGTATAACGCCATCAAGGCTTGCAGCTTGCTCTATGGGGCTTCGATCAGCTCCATTTTGCCGTCGCGCGTGCGGTGCAGGATCATGACTTTGCCCTTGGGATCGCGGAAGACAAAAACATCGCGGTCGCGGAAGTGGGCTTCCTTGATGGCCTCTTCCAAAGTCATGGGACGCATGGAGACGGCTTCGTCGGAGCGAACGAGGTGAACCTCGGTGGTTCTGGCCACCGGAGGATAGCGATGCACGGCGACTGGGACAGCCGTCTTCTCGGTTAGCCCGACTTTAGTCTGGCCGTCGACTCCATCCGTGGGAGTCGAATGGCCGTTCCATTTCTTCACTTCTTCACTCTTGCGGGCGGAGCGCTTCTTCGATTGCCACTTGGTTTTGTATTTCACGGCCTGCTTTTCGAGGTGGTCGAGGGCTCCGCTTACCGCGATCTTCATGTCCTTGGCCTGGGCCAGGCCGACCAGCGGGCCATTGCGCGGGTTGATGGTGATTTCAGCTTTATGACGGTGCTTTTCTACGGCAAGGATGGCTTTGGCTTCGAAGCGGTCGCCTAAGATTTTGCGGATTTTTCCGAGGCCGGTTTCGACTTCTGTGCGGATGGCGGGAGTTACTTCGTAGTGTCTTCCAGTGTATTCCACATTCATGAGCGCCCCTCCTTAGATTCTTACTCGAGGAAAATCGGCACTGCAATAAAAGTAAAAAGTCAGAAGTCAGAATGTAGAAGTTAAGTTGAATGTACCGTCATCTGAAGTTCGGCGAACTTCTGGTTACTTCTGCATTTTGACTTCACCCTTCTGCCCTCTTCATCATCTCCCTTCCCGCACCCGGCGCTGGTGTGTGCTCGGGATGCGCATGTCTTCACGATATTTAGCCACGGTGCGGCGCGTGACCTGAATGCCTTGCGACTGCAAAATTCGGGTGAGTTGCTCATCGGTCAGCGGACGCGCCGGATCTTCTTCGTCAATTAGCTTCTTGACGCGGCGTTTCAGGATGAGCAACGAAGTATTGCCGCCCTCGGGACCCTGCACGCTCTCGCTGAAGAAGTAGCGCAGCTCGAAGACACCCTGAGGCGTGTGGGCATACTTGCTGGCGACGGCGCGGCTCACGGTAGAAGGATGCACGCCTATTTCTTCGGCGACTTCCTTGATCATCATCGGCTTCAGTTGATCGATGCCTTTTTCCAGAAAATCCTGCTGGCGGGCGACGATGCAATAACAGACCTTGGTGATGGTCTGCTTGCGCTGCTCGATATTCTTGATCAGCTGGATGGCGCTCTTGTACCGCTCCTTCACGTAGTCGCGAGTATTTTTGTCGTTAGTGTCGCGGGTAACCAGCTTCTTGTACGCGGGATTCAGGCGAAGCTGGGGCAGGTCATCGTCGTTCATCAGGACGAGCCACTCGTCGCCGTGCTTCACAAAAGCCACGTCGGGCTCAATGAGACGCGCCGTGACCTTGTTGTATTGCAGGCCGGGCCGTGGATCGAGCGTACGAATGTAGTCGAGCGCCTGCTGAACGGCCTCGGCGGGGCGTCCTATGGCTTTGGTAATTTCCTTGTGCTGCTTATTCTGCACCTGGCGCAGATGCTGGTCGACGATGGCGATGGCATCCTGCAAAACCTGCGCGGTGCCGTTGCCGTTTTTCTCTCCATTTTTGTGATGCGTGAGCTGTTGCTGGTGGTAGCGCAACTGGCGCAGCAGGCACTCGCGAAGATCGCGGCAGCCCACGCCCGGAGGATCAAGTTGGCGAACCACTTCCAGAGCCTCGTGAAGATCGGCCACCGTGAAATTCGCGGTCTGGAGCGGCCGCGGCGTGGGCTGAGTAACAGCCGCCGGTGCGGACGCGACAGCGGCGGCTCCGTTTCCGTTTGAGGAGATGAACGAATTTTCCGGACGAGCGGTGGGGCGCAGTTCATAGGCCGCAGAGGAAAGGTTTTCGCCGCGGATATTGGCGCTGGAAAAATCCGCGGGGCTCAAGTCCGAAAGCATGGACTCGTTCTGATCGACTACACCGTGCAGAGCGTCGCTATTTTCGGCCGCCGAGGTTGCGTCGGCGGAGGTGGCGTCGTCCACCGCGGCTTCATCCAAACCCAGAGCCTGCGCCTCAATAACAATATTTCTGGCCGCTTCCGCGTCGGCTTCCGGGGAAGCCGGCGGGGCCACGCCGAGCATTTCCTCGTCGCTGGCGATCAAATAGCCGTCTTCGTTGAGGTTGCCGATGATCTGCTCAGCGGCCTCGTGAACTTCGGGCCGCAGGCTCAAGGCTCCGATTTGCCAGGCCAGGTGGTCGGTCAGAGTTGTGGGCTTGGAGAGGAAGTTTTCAAACGACGGGCGTTCGATCTCCTCCATCTCGCCGCGGGTTCGGTAGCCGGGATCGAGATAATCCTGAAAAAAAGATCCGAAGTCAATCTCTTCGAACGGATCTTTCTTTTCGACCGCCGTGATGGGATTTTCTTCGGTAGAAGTCTTGGTGGTGGCGCGGTCGAGGTCTTCTTCCTTGCGGCCGACCTCATCGATCAACGGAACGGAATCTTCGAGCTCTTCGAGGACCGGATTCTCGACCATCTCGCTGTTGATCATGTCCTTGAGCTCAAGCTTGTTGAGCGCGAGGACGGAAACCATCTGCACCAGGCCCGGGGTAAGGATCTGGCGCTGGGATAGCTTGACGCTCAGTTTGTGCTGCAACAGGACCATAACTATCAGTCGTCAGTGGCTAGTGGTCGGTGGCCAGTCATGGATCGAGTTATCTCCTTCGACTGGACACTGAGCACTGACCACTCTTTCTCACACCAGCGAAAAACTCTCTCCTAAATACACGCGGCGGACTTCCGGATCGCTGGCCAACTGTTCAGGCTGGCCGTGACGGAAGATTCTGCCATCGTCGATGATGTAGGCGCGATCGGTCACTGTAAGCGTCTCGCGCACATTGTGATCGGTGATGAGTACTCCGATGCCGCTGGCCCGCAGGCCGCTGATGATTTTCTGCAGATCGAGAACGGCAATAGGATCGATCCCGGAAAAAGGTTCATCGAGCAAGATGAAGGTTGGATTGATGCACAGGCAACGGGCGATTTCCACCCGCCGGCGCTCGCCGCCGGAAAGTGCGTAGCCCCGATTCTGCCGTATGTGCTCCAGGCCAAGTTCATCGATAAACTTCTCCATTTTCTCGCGGCGCTCATGCCAGGACATAGGCTGTGCCTCCAGCACCGCGAGGATGTTCTCCTCAACCGTGAGTTTGCGAAAGACCGAAGCTTCTTGCGGGAGATAGCTGATGCCGTACTGGCGCGCCCGCAGATACATGGGAACGTCAGTGATGTCCTGACCGTCGTATAACACCCGGCCAGTATCAGGGGGGATCAGGCCAACGATGGCGTAAAAAGTTGTAGTCTTCCCTGCGCCGTTAGGGCCTAATAAACCAACAACTTCGCCTTGTTCCACGCGCAGGCTGACGCCGTTTACAACGCGGCGGCCGCGGTACGACTTGCCAATTTCATCGGTGGCTAGGGTACGCATTTAGCTTGCCATTCACTTGGCCACTCGCGTTTGAGTTACCACAGGAGTACTTGCTTCGCCTTCTACGAGCACCCTATCATCGGCCCTAAAGAAAGTCAACGAAACCCCGGTAATCTTGCCACGTTCGGCATCAAAAATGCTAGGCGGTCCGCCCGTGAGGACAAACTTGTCGTCGGAGGACGTATAAATCAGGGTTTGTCCGTCGGCGTGGCGGCCGGGTTGTTGAATGACGACGTGACCCTGAGCGACCATCCGATCCAGTCGGCCCGGGCCAGTAACTGATTGAGGGCTCGAACTTTGGCTTCGAGGCACAAGATAAACATCCATCTCGTTGGCCATGGCTTGAAAATCAGTGCCCCGGGCAGAGACTCCTCCATCGTAGTGAGCCCGGCGGTCAGCATCGGCGTAGGTGAGCCGAGCTGAAGTAATGGTGATGGGGCTGGCCTCGCCAAGGTTTTCTGCAGATTTCGAATTCGCCTTGCGTTCGTCTTTGGGCTGGGCTTTCTTGGGTCTGGATTCTTGCTCGCCCTTATCCGGCCCCGCCAGTTTCTCCTGAACAAGCACCGTCGAGACCGGATGGGCAGCCGTCCCTTGAGCGACCAGGGAGCGATGATCGCCGTCAAACTGGATGGAGGGAGCTTCAATCAGGTTGGCATCCTGCCAGAGGCGGGCGTTGCCCTCATACAGGGCAATCGACGGAGAGTTGTGCGCCGTCATGGTGGCTGCGGTCACGTGAATTGGCGACGAAGACGCGAGTAGGGCGCCGTTGGGTTGCTCCTTGAGATCGTTGTAAGTACTTTTCACATTTCCCTGGGCGATGGCGTCATCCGTGGCGCGATTGATGCGAATCGTGTTGGCCGTCGTCATCATGCCGCCATCGGAAACCCGGGGACTGCCGGTGAGCAGCAGAATTCGGTCCGCGGGAGTGTAGAGGGCTTTGTCGGCCCAGGCCTGCGTGCGTTTTTCCGGCGGCTGGCCGTCCGTGTAGGCAACGCTTCCCTGCTGAACGATCGATGCGATCCCTCCCTCGGGAAGAAATGCCGCGTCGAGCGTCTGGCTGGTGCTGACGCGGTCAGGCAAGCCCGGCGCGAGGTTGACGATCTTCGCATCGGGCGCGCCGTGCATCGAGGTCAACTTGCTCTTGCCGTCGGGAGTGGCGGCAAATTTTGCTTCGAATCGGCCAGCGGTAATCACGGTACGCTGACCCTGTGCACCGGCGGCGCTTGCGGATTGCGCCGGCGAAATCGTGATCTCAGCGGCCCCCGAGGTTTGGGCAAAGTCAAGGCGGCGTCCCTCGGCGACGAAGAAATCGATTACCGGCGCGGTGAGATCGAAGTTCTGCGGCGCGGAGCCATCCGCTGTGGGAGGGTTCGTGGGCGGAGAATGCTGCGCCAGATGCACACGCTCGGCGGCGTGAACCTTCTGAAGATCATTCTGGCCGTGGAACAGTTGGCCGCGGAAATCGAGGATCACGAGTCCGGCGTCACCTTGCATGGGCTGAGACCCGGCGCGCTCGAGATGCACATCGCCGGTCAGCGTTGCCGTGCGTAACAGGTTTGCCTTTCCCGTGAGTTGGAGTTCGACTTGATCGGCGCGGGCGCGCATAGGATCGGCGTCTGGCACTGTAGACTCCGCATTCACGTTGCCCGTTGCTAAGACGCGCTGTACCTCATTCTCCGGGCCGAGAAAAAATGTCGCTGCCTCCGATTGCAGCGTTCCGGTATCGCGCTTCATCAGCGGATGATCGAGCACGATTTCCCGTGGCTCGCGGGTGATAGTGCCGTGGGCGGCAACGATGGTGGCGGCATTCTCTCCGCTGATGGTCACATGAATCTGCGAGGCGAGCGTCAGCGTCGCAATTTTGCCGGCATAGCGAACGCCCACGGCCCACCCCTTGGCCTGCGGAGTGCTGAAATCGACGCGCGATTCGGTAGAAGCGTCGCCGCTATCGCGGTTGAAGACCAGGTCGCTGGTCTTGAGATGGATGGGATTCTTGAGTTCTTTCGGATCGGCCTGGTCGGGTGCGCTCACGCCGGCGGGGTTGGCCTGCAAATCGATCTGCACTTCGCCGCGGGCAGTAACGTTGCCGGACTTCGGATCGAAAGTGAAATTGTCGCCGTAAATCTGATCGAAGCGCGACGTGTCGCGGCCGTAGAGAATGATGGTGACATCCTGCAGATCGGCGCGGCCGTTGAGCTTGAATTCCTTCACGCTTTTAGCGCGGATAGTAAAGACCGTGCGTCCGGCCTCGGATTTTGAAAACTGAAAGCCGCTGGCGGTTTGCTTGATGTCGTAGGAAATCTTCCCAGGAAATCCTTTGAGGATGCTGAACTGGCGCAAGCGGGCATAGAAATACATGCCTGCAACCACCGCGATGAACAGCACGGTGATGACGGCCAGCCAGCGTCGTAATCGGTAGACCGGGAGCGGCATCGCAAGTCCAGTCTAATGCAAGCCGCAGGAATCAAAGCGGGTGCCCCGTCCTCGTCCCGCGTTCTTTGCGGGAAAGGACGGGGGTTTTGATTTCCGATCCCCACTCCCCACCTCGGAAAGAGAGATCGAGTGCCCTAGACTGCGCGAGAACGAAATCGGGTTCAGTGTGCAGGTGGTGAGGCAAGATCAAGATCCCCACCCTGTCTCTGCAAAAGATGCAGAGACAAGAGTGGGGCACCCATGGTGTGATCTACACTTGGTGAGAAGATGACTCCGGACACGCCGCCACTTCTCGACCTGCGCCACATCCGCGTGATGCGCGGGCAGAAAATCGCGCTCGATGACTTCAGCCTGCGCATCCGTGCCGATGAGCACATCGCGATTCTCGGACCGAACGGCTGCGGCAAGTCCACGCTAATCAAGACAATTACGCGCGAGTGCTATCCAGTGGTGCAGGAAAACTCGTCGATGGCGATCCTGGGGCAGGAACGCTGGGACGTCTTTGATCTGCGCACACTTCTTGGCGTCGTCTCGAACGATCTGATGCTCTCCTGTACTGGAGACGCGAGCGGACGTGATGTCGTGCTGTCCGGATTTTTCAGCAGCATCAGAATCTTCCCTCACCATACGGTCGATCCCAGGCATCGGGAGTTGGCCGACGCCGCGTTGGCGCAGCTGAAAGTTTCCTATCTGGCTGAGCGGCCGGTTTGTGAGATGTCCTCCGGAGAAGCGCGGCGCGTGCTCATCGCGCGAGCGCTGGTGCACAATCCCCGCGCATTGTTATTCGATGAGCCCTGCAACTCTCTCGATCTCGCGGCCCAGCAAAGTGTTCGGCAAACCATGCGGGCGCTGGCGAACTCGGGAATCGGAATTGTCCTGGTGACCCATGAACTCGGAGACATCATTCCAGAAATCGAGCGCGTAGTGCTCATGAGCCGGGGACATATCGTGGCCGATGGACCCAAAGAAGAAATTCTGCAGGCGGAGCGTCTGGCGAAGATGTTCGGAGCGCCAGTGGAGATAGCGCGGCGCGACGGTTATTACCAGATGTGGTGAGCGCCGGAGTTTTCTAACCCGCCGCAGGGCTGGCGTAAGTCAGATTCTTCTTAGTTTCTTCCGAGGCTTTCTTTTCACTCTTAAAATCGCGCAGTGTAAGTTCCAGTCCGCCGAAATCGGGGTGGTCGTTGTGGCCGATGGTGAAGGCGATGTCGATGGCGTCGCCGGCGAGCAGCGGGGATTGCTGCAGGCGATCGGCCATGTTCCAGCCGAGGGCGTCGAAAACAGGTCTTAGTTGCCGTTTCTCAGGTCTCAGTTCCTGAACCGCCTCGGCTTTTTCGCTGCGGCGAATTGCCGCGCCGTCGGGATGGCAGCTTGGCGTAGTCAGGATCGCGACCGCAGAAAGCTCTGGCTGAGCAGATTCTCTTTCTCCGGCTTTCAGTTTCAACTTGATGTGTTTGTCTTTCAGGATTTTTGGCGGAGCGATTAACTGGACGTTGCGGGCGGCAAATGCCGGCTCGTGATTTCCGGTTCCATAAGGTTCGAGCAGAGTCAGCATCTGGAAAAGCGCGGGTGTGACGTCGCTGAGATCCAGTTCCGCTTCGACATCGAGCACGGGATCGAAATCGGCCGCGGTCAGGCGTGTGCGAGCGAAGGCATCGAGTTCAGCTCGCAGTTGCGCAACATTGGCCGAAGGCATGGCGAAGCCGCAGGCGTGGGAGTGTCCGCCGTAGCGGGTGAAAAGATTGTGCGATGATTCGATGGCTTCGAGCAGATGAAAAGGGCGAATCGATCGGCCGGAGCCGAAGGCCTCTTCGCCATCACTCGAGATGACAATCGCCGGCCGGTGGTAGCGTTCGACGATGCGCGTGGCGGCAATGCCGATGACACCGCGATGCCAGCCTTCGCCCTCCACCACAATGCAATAGGCCTCGCAGAGCGCGGGATCGCTGGCGATGCGCTCATCGATCGAGAGCAGAATACGTCGTTCTTCCTCCTGGCGTTCGGCATTCAAGCGATCAAGTTTCCCGGCCAGCAGCCGGGCGCGATCTGCATCTTTCACGCTGAATAGCTCAATCACATCGCGGGCAACATCCATGCGTCCGGCGGCATTGATGCGCGGCGCGATGCGGAACGCAACTTCGGTGGAGTTGGGCGGACGCTTGGTGGAAATCTGCGCGACCTCGAGCAGCGCTTTCAGGCCCGGATTTACAGCCCGGCGCAGAGCATCGAGGCCGAGGCTGGCGAAGACACGATTCTCGCCGGTCAGTGGGACCGCATCGGCGATGGTCGCGATGGCAACCACTTTCATGAACGACAGCAGCAGGCGCGTCTGATCTTTTTCCGGCAGCCGTCGCTGCATCAATCCTTGGGCGACTTTGAAGGCAACGCCCGCGCCGCAGAGTTGCTTGTAGGGATATTCGCATCCCGCCTGATTTGGATTGACGACCGCATGCGCCTTCGGTACGCCGTCGGGTCCAGGCAGGTGATGGTCGGTGACGATCAAATCGACGCCGAGGCGATGCGCAGTTTCCGCGGGAGCAAAAGCTCGAATGCCCATGTCGACGCTAATGATGAGACGAATGCCAGCGGCCGCTGCGCGCTCGATGACATCATCGCGCATGTCATAGCCTTCGCGAATTCGATGCGGAACGTGGAAGTCTGCCGTGCCGCCGCAGAGTTCAATCGCCGTCTTCAAGATGATGACGGCCATCGTGCCGTCGACGTCGTAATCGCCGTAGATCAGGATCGGGTCTTTGCGTTCGATGGCGGCATCGAGGCGATCGACAGCGCATCGCAAGCCTGTCATTTGCCCGGGCGCATGAAGATGATCAACCGAAGGCGTGAGAAAACTCGCAGCGGACTCGGCGTCGGTCAATCCACGGCGGATCAGCAGGCGCGCCAGAGTTCGTGAAGCGGCATCACGTTGTGAGGCATTTCGAGCGCTGCGGTTAAACGGAAGTTGAGGTAGATCGCAGAGGGCGGCGGCGAGAGTCTGCACCTGCGCTGGATCTGCCGCAGCCAGTTCCCAGCGGGCGTTTCCTCGCACAGTTAGGTCTCGTCGTCCTGGTCCGGTTCGTCGATGGGGATGCCGCCGAAATCCTCCGACATTTCCAGCAGGCGCTGATAGCGCTCGTACCACTCGGTGCTCACTTCGCAAAGAAACATCGATCCCTGATAGGCCCAGCCGAGCTGTAAGAATCCGATCTTCCCAGTGTGGGCGCGCAGCCAGCGCGCGTCTTCCACATCGTCGCCGTCAGAAAATTCCGAGTGCGAGAGCCTCTGCACCAGCTCGTCCAGTTCCTCGCGCTCCAGCTTCCAGGAGTGCATGGTCAGGAACGGAGCGCCCGCGCTCTTGGCCAGTTCCACGAAATCCTTCCAGGCGTCGGGATTGTCCCCGGTCTCCCACATGACGCATTGCACTTCCTCGTAGTCCACGTAGCCGTGGAAGCGGCTCATGCCGTGGCCTTCGATGAAGGCAATCATGTCGTCTTTAATAATGGTTAAATCTTCTGGGGTGGGTGACATGGCGGATTCTGCTTACGATTGCATTGTAAGCTGTCGGAGGCGAAGGTGCCAGCGGCGAGGTCTCAGGGATGGCGTCAATCTGAGCTCTGGCTCGTGGAAAATAGCCACCAGAGGAATGCCAAGATAATCACACCCAAAAAAACGTAAATAATGCCATCGATGATTGAGCGAGTTTGGCGATAGCCACAATAGAAATCGTAAGCTGTCGAAATACCGACAATGGCTACGAGGAACAACACTTTTTGTTTACTCATACCGTTCCTCCTTGCCCGAGCTCAGCGATCCCGAATCCCGTGTTACACTCTATGGTTCACAAACAAACCCCTGCTGACACAGGACATTCTACCCGCACATGCTTCTTTCCAAGGAATATGTGGGCTATCTGGCCCGCGAAGTCACCAAGAAATTGATCGCCGGCAAGGCGATCGAAACCACCGCCGTGCCCAAGGTGACGGAGCGCGTACACGCGGCGCTGCTCGAGGAGCTCACGCTGGAGGACCGCATCAACGATGAAGTGCGGGTCATCCTCGAAGCCTACTCGGAAGAAATGAACAAGACCGGCGCCAACTACCAGGAGATGTTCCGCAAGGTAAAGAGCGAACTGGTGCGCAAGTATAAGGCGGTGCTGTGAGACTGAGCCGCGATAAGGTGAACGTGCTGGCTCGGGCCGTCGCCGACGCCCTGAAGACGATGGACGAAGTGGATTTCATCGAAGACCCGAACACCATCCGGCAGGAAACCCGCAAGATTCTCGAAGACCTTCTCAATCAGGAAGCAAGAATCGATCAGGCCGCCCGGCTGAAGATCGAAAGCCAGAAGCGAACCATCCTCGAAGGCTCGCAGGAGTGGGACATTCTTTACCGCAAATACTACAACGAGGAAGTGAAAAAGCTCGGCATGTAGTCGCGCCAAGCGCGACTCTGGCTGGGTAACTTACACCCGAGTGGACGTTCGTAATTTGCAAGCCTGTTCCCGCCGTAGTGAAATCAGTTTGCCCGCCACTTCATAGTAGGCAACTTTGGTCCATCCCGGACAGAAGCACGCCTCCGCGAAACCTCAACTCTGGCCAACTGGAAGAAGTGGGAGCAGTCATGTCCGGGCTCAGAGCAACTATTCTCTGCATTGACGACCACCTGAACGGACTCATCGGCCGAAAGATGTTGCTCGAAAACAACGGCTACGAAGTCCTGGAAGCGACCGGCGGGGACGAGGGCCTGAAGTTGTTCGCCTCGCACTCGGTCGACGCAGTGGTTCTCGACTACCAGATGCCCGGGATGAACGGGGACGTGGTTGCCAAGAAGATGAAGCGCGTCAAGTCACATGTCCCGATCATGCTGCTCTCCGCCTATGGACCATTGCCCAAGAGCAAACTCGAGGCCGTGGATACCTTCCTGTCTAAATCCCAACCGCCGACGATGCTCTTGTCAACTCTCCAGGATCTACTGAACACCCGACCCAAAACCTTTTTCAGCCATTGGCTCGATACGTGGAGAAGCCGGAATCAAGGAGTAAAGCAATGAACCTATTGAAGATGTTTCTCGGACGAGGTTGCTCGCATCGGTTTACCTGGCCGCGCATCGATAACCATGGCCGCCACTATCAAATATGTCTGCTGTGTGGAACGGCCTACGAATATGACTGGAGAATGATGCGCCGCACCGATCGGTTACTAGTGGCGGATGTACGCCACGCGTAAACCGGACCGGTTCTTCCGTAACCTCCCATTTTCCGGGCATCGATCCCATACTCAGATGAGCCTCCATGCCGTACCTTCCCCAGCCGCGCGCCATCCGGCGCGCCCCGCGCACCAGTTTCGCCGAAACTACTCCCGTCGTCCTGCGCTGCAAGGATGGTCGTCGCGTACCTGGCAAATTGCAGGTCATTTCTCTTTCTGGCGGCTTGCTCTGCCTGCCTCAGCCACTGGATCAAGGTTCCCAGGTCAAGGTCATGTTTCTAACCCGAAAAGGATCCGTGCTTGGCGCCGCGGAAATGCTGAGTCCGATCTCCTGGGGTACTCAGCCGTTCAAGTTCGTCAAACTCTACGATGACGACGAACGCAGGCTGAACGCGGCCATTCAGTTGTCCGTGGAGCAGAATCGCCTTCAGCGCGTACAGATGGATAATCCCAGGGCTTGGTGATCGGAGTGGCGCTCGCCGCCGGCTGCAGCCGACACGGTTCCACAAGAAAGACCCCGCGCATTTCGCGCGGGGCCTGCTGTTTCCGCTACTCCTCTGCCGCGTTTACTTAGGCGCGACGACGTAGCTTAGTTCAGGTTCGAACTTCCACATACTCCATTCGGTGCTCTCGATCAGCGACGATACCTTGGCCAGAAAAGCCTTATATTCCGCGGCGCTCATCCCTTTTTCGGTGCCAACCGGTCCATCCAGGTCCGCCCAACCGTTCAGACCAAGGTAGCTGTGAAATTCATTCGAAGGCGTTCCAAACCGTGCCACGGCAACCCCGTAGTCGGTGGCGCCGGACTTCTTCATCGCCGGAACAATCTGCTCGCGGAAGACGGCCTTCATTTCTTCCATTTTGCCGGAGATGACTTTCGTCCTGGCAACCCGCACCATCGCGGGAATCTGCTTCGAGCGAATCATCATCTCGGGCTGCATTTCGTCGACCCAGGTCTCAAGGCTCTCGGTCACCGAGTCCAGGCGTTCAAAGAGCCTGGCCATGTCGGCTTCTACCGGCTTCAGCTTCGGATCCTGCTCATCGATCTCCTTCCACTTCGCTGAGTACCAGACCACCGCATGTTCCGCTGGTCCACTCGCAGACGACTCCCAGACGGTGAATCCCTGTTCCGACCCCGCTTTTTTCACCGTCGCGGCATAATCTTTTACGGCAGCTTTCCAGTTATCCTCCTGGCCCATTTTCACTTTAACGAACAAAACCGTGCGGATGTTGCCTTGTCCCCAAGCTGGTATGCAGAAGGCTGTCAACGCCATCGCAATCAGCAAACATCGGTGAAGCAGAAACGGTTTTTTCATAGGTAGGCTCCTGGCCTCGGGAAAGCGATTCGCACCTCTCGACAGCCAGAAAACAATTAGGTTGTGTGGGGTGCTGAGGCGGCGCAAGTATACACGTTATCGTTGAGAACGACAGGATAATCTGCGGTCTTGAAAAAAGGCCCCGCGCATGGAGCGCGAGGCCAGGGGGCAGGAGGACCCAGCAAAAGTTTATGCGGCTTCCCGCCGCTGCTGAATGGTTTCCAGGTGCTGGCGATACTTCTGCGCGTTACCCACGATCTTGCGCTGCGCCAGGCTGTTCACCCACAAGTCGCGCGCAATGTTGCGGCGTTCGCGGCGAGTACCAACCGTGCCCCGGTTGCGGAGATTGGTGGGGTGCTTCTCTGCCGTAGTCTGCTGCCAGCCATTGCCCGAGGCCACGTTGAAGGTCCCGATGTAACCTCCCGCCAGCAATTGCAACGGATTTTGAATCTTGTTCAAGCGATCGAATTGGGTCGAACTTTCGGTGTGGAAGCTTTCAAACCAGGCGGGGTAGACGAAGTCTGAAACCAGAATGTTGTCGATGGAATAGCCGAAGCTGTCGTCCTCGCAGGCGTCGCAAACCTCGTAGGCGTAAAGAATTCCAGCCGTATTGTTGTTCTGCACGAAGACGGTGAGATTGATGTTGGGATCGCCCAGCATCTCGAGTAATTCGTGGCTGGCGGTAACCGTCCACGAAGTTCCGGCTTTTAGATCGCTGGCGGCGAACACCTTTCCAATCGGCAGCCCTTCGGTCGTGAGATCGTGGTACCCAAGCGCGTTCGCCTGATCGGAATCGTCGAGCAGCACTAGCCACCAACTCCCGGTTGTGGGCTGCGTGCCTTTGGGAGTGATGATGAGCTCGGCGTCGGTGGCCCAAACCGGGCGAAAGTCGTTGGTGACTTGTTTTTGGAGGGCGGCTACGGCCGCCGTAACATCCGCGTCGGCCAGCACGGTGCTCTCGTTGATGACTGAGATCTGTATGGTGGGCGTTTGGGTGTGGGTGGTTTGCGGCATATAGCTTA
The DNA here is from genome assembly GCA_963773675.1 of uncultured Acidobacteriaceae bacterium. Taxonomy (GTDB): domain Bacteria; phylum Acidobacteriota; class Terriglobia; order Terriglobales; family Acidobacteriaceae; genus Sulfotelmatobacter. Next base: position 617,502 of record CAVZCG010000013.1, on the reverse strand, counting down.
TCTCCTAGAAAACTGATTCGGAGAACGCGCAGCTTTAAGCTGCGTGACTCTGTGGTGAAAAGCTTATACGCTGATCATGCGCGGGCGAGCAGTTTTGCAATTTAAAATTGCGCTGGAGTTCCAAATTGGAACTGAAAGTGCGCGACTTCAGTCCTCGTTAAAGCTCATTTTTCTATTTTCAACTACGATGCTCCGATCCACTGAAATCACGGCGACCGTCATGCAAGCCGCGAAGGACGCCGGCTTCGATCTCGCGGGCATCGCGCCGGTGGACGCTTCGCCGGAGCTGGAATACTTCCCTAAGTGGATTGCCGAGGGCCGCGCTGGTGAGATGAAATATCTCGAGGGGCGCGATGAGCAAGGCCGATTGAAGCGCGCGTCTCTGGCACACGTCGCTCCTTGGGCGCGCAGCGTGGTGGTTTGTGCCATCAACTACAACACCTCGCAACCTTATTCCACGCAGGTTGCGGACGAATCCGCGCAAGGCCGAGGCTGGGTTTCACGTTATGCGTGGAGCGGGCACGATTATCACGACTCGGTGCTCGAGCGGCTTCGCCGGGTTGAGAGCGCCGTGAGAAAAGCAGCCGCCGCCAATGACGTAGTGACCCGCTCCTATGTAGACACCGGACCGATTGTGGAGCGCGTGGTCGCGAAGTATGCGGGCATCGGCTGGATCGGCAAGAACACGTGCCTCATTAACCAAAAGCTGGGATCGTGGCTCTTCCTCGGCGTCATTCTTACTTCGCTCGAGCTCCAAGCCGGATTGCCCGCACCGGATCGCTGTGGCACTTGCACTCGCTGCATCGATGCTTGCCCCACGGATGCGCTTATCGCGCCCTACCAACTCGATTCCAACCAATGCATCGCTTATCTCACCATTGAAAAACGCGGCTCGATTGCGGAAGACCTTCGCTCCGGGATGGGCCGGCATATTTTCGGCTGCGATATTTGTCAGGATGTTTGTCCCTGGAACCGGAAAGCCCCGGCGACAGACGCGAAAGAATTTCAGCCGCGTCCGGAGTTGGTGAATCCGGCGCTCGACTGGCTGACCGAGATCAGCGCAGAAGAATTCCGCACAACATTTCGGGGCTCGCCGCTGAACCGGACCAAACGCACCGGCCTCCGGCGCAACGCAGTCATCGCCATGGGCAATAGCGGAGACGAAAAATTTATCCCGCTGCTCGAGCGAATGAAAAGCGATGACGACCACGCAATTTCCGAAAGTGCCGCCTGGGCCGTCGAAAAGCTGCGCCGGGCGTGAAATCCGCCTGATTCAAACTTTTCATCGCACTGTCACGAATCCATATCTGCCGATTTTTCTATAACATACACACCCCCTCCATCAATTCACGGTTGACTTACTGACTTCGGTAACTCGCAACCCGCACTCCTGGCAACTAATCTTTGGACACGGGGTTTTTATTCAGCAGTTCCGCGTGGGAATGGGTATGCCATGTCTGGGGAGATTACGGCGCGCGCTAAGCACTGTCTCGGTGCTGGCGGTGATGTTCGCCTCGTCCTCATTGGCCGATGCCTCGGCCACGCTGCTGCTCGAAGAGCCTTACGGCAAACTCGGATTCTTCACTGCTACGGGCCACGCGGCCGTGTATTTATCCGGCGTATGCGCCGAGACGCCGCTGGTGTTGCGCGCCTGCGCTCCGGGTGAACTGGGCTCGGTGATCAGCCGCTATGACGGAGTCGGCGGCTACGACTGGGTGGCGATCCCGCTGATTCCATACCTCTACGCGGTCGAGAAGCCGGAAGATATTCCGCTTTTTGTGGATCCAAAGCTGGTCAACTTTCTCCGCGACCAATACCGGCGCAAATATCTGCAAGAGGTCGCACCCGATCTAAGCGCGGGACAAACTCCAGGCGGAAATTGGTATGAGCTGGTGGGCTCGGCGTACGACCGGGCATCCTACGCCTTTGAAATCGAAACCACCGCCGCTCAGGACGAGGCTTTCATCAAGGCGTACAACGAAGCGCCCAACCGTTCGCACTTCCGTACGGTCTCTCGCAACTGCGCCGATTTTGCCAAGGGCGTGATCAATTTTTACTACCCGAAGGCGCTGCATCGCAGCTTCGTTGCCGACGCCGGGATTGCAACTCCCAAGCAGATGGCAAAGACCATCGTGAAGTTCAGCTCGCGCCATCCCGAGCTGACTCTATCGCGTTATGTCATCCCGCAAGTGCCGGGTAGCGCCGCGCGCAGCACGGCAGTTCACGGAGTGGTGGAGTCGTTCTTCAAATCCAAGAAATACATCGTTCCCAGCGCAGTGGCGAGCCCGGTATTTGCCGGTTGCGTGGCGGCTGTGTACGTCGGTACCGAAGCAGGCCGCTTCGACCCAGCCAAGAAAGCGCTGGTTTACAGCGCGGATCGCAGCCTGGAACCGCCGATCGGGCCGGAAGATCGCCGATCCTATGAACTCGAACTGAACCATCTGGTGGCGTCGGAGGCAATGAAAACGAGCACCACTCACGTGGAGAAGACCCTGGCGCGCATGATGAACACTGGCGCACCTGGCTTTGATTCCGAGGGACGTCCCGTGCTGCGGATGCGCATTGGCGACGAAGAGGTAAACCTGGGCGTCGCGGAAGGCAACATCTTCGCCGCGGCATCTTCCGGGCGACTCGCACAACAGCTTCTGGAAGCCCGGCTGCAGGAGGAGTTGCGCCGCGGAATTCCCAAGGTCTCAGTAAACGACGTTGAGCACGACTGGACGCTGCTGCAAAAGGCTGTGAACGCTCCCGAAAATCAACTCGCCGCACGGGATGCGAGACCGTTGCAAGCCGGCTCGCTGTTACGCTGGGCTCCCACCGGCAACCGGCCCTGATCTGTTGTTCCTTCCTGGCCGATTAAGATCCCAGCGATCCTCCGCTCACAATCCAGCCTGCCGACTCCAGTATCCTCTACTGCTGGTCCGGAGCAGGTTGAGGCTGGTGCGGAGCTGGCGCGGGGGGAGGAGTTGGAACTCCCGGTTGACCTGCCTGTTGCTGCTGCTGCATCTGGAGTTGGCGCTGCTGCATTTCCTGCAACAATTGCTGAGGAGTCTTTACGCCCGGCTGGTCCCCGGGCTGGGTCTGTTCCGCCTCAGCCGCGCTCTGGTCAGCGCTTTCATCGGTTGCACTATCATCCGCTTCGGCTTCGGCGGCAGCAGCGTCGGCCGGGTTGGCGGCCGGAGGCGGACCTCCGTTGGCGGCCGCAGCCGCTTCCGCAGGGGTTGGAGTGTCCGGCGTCTTTGCCACCAATACCACCCGCACCAGAGCGTTGGCGTCTGCTGGCGATCCTAGAAGAATGTAGTTGAAGCGTGATCCATTCAGCAGTTCGGCCATCACCTCCCGGGCCGGCGCGGGACCCAAGCGGGTCACCACACGTTCCGTCGCCGTGGCGGGAATATCAATGTCTGCGGAGGTATGCTTGCGAACGCCACGCAGGATGTCTCCCAGTGTAGAGTTCGGCGCCACAATGGTGAGCAGTCCATCCTGGTAACTTACGTCCGGAGCAACTGCGGGAATAGCATCGAGTGGAACCTGGGGAACGGGGCCTCGCGTTCCTGATGGCAACGGGGGCGGCACGACGGCCTTCTTCTTGTGTACACGATGAGTCGTCGGCGCATTCTGCGTATCCGCCCGCCCCACTGCGGGCAGACACAAAACGCCGGCCACCACTAACCCAGTAAGCTTCAATCCCGTACTCATGAGAACCCCTCCACTTTTGATCCTTATTCTTGGGGAGACGGTGGCTATGTTAAGAGCAATTCTAGCACCGCTTTCCACTCCGACTGGATCGCCGTGGCCGCTCCACCGCTTCTTTACCCGATAGAACGTATTGACTTTACGCTCTTGCGAGGCGACCTTTTATGCATGGGACGCCGTTGGATATGCAATGTTTTGCGCTCCTTGGAATTTTCGCCGGAGCGTACAATTTCTCGTGGGGGCGGAATGAAGAGCTTCTGTGCACGCCAGTTTCCGAGACGCTGGCTCCTCGGATGTAGCATACTCGCCATAATCACTTGCAGTGCCGCGAACTTGTTCGCAGAAAATTGCGTGACCGCGAGCGACATGGACGCCGCCACGCGCACGGCCCTGCTCTCCGCCGGCCAGCGCTATTTCGACTTTATCGCCAGGAACGACGCGTCATCGCTCCGGCAAAATGCCATCCCGGGCCTGGCCTCGGATTTTTCCGGGATCGAAGCCACGGTCAAGGATAACCAGTCCGCATTAGCCGGATCGAAAGGAACGGCTCGTCCGCCATTCTTGCTGGAGGCCGATGGCACGGCGCCCATCCCTCGCGCGGAATTTTACTGCGGAGTTTTTGGCCGGAACGGCCAGACCACCGACAGCGCAGCTTTCTATCTGAATAATCTTCCCCCCGGCAAGTATGCAGCGGTCATTTTCGATGCGCCTTCCTCCAAGGGCGCGTACACCGTCTCTCTCATCTTGCAGCAGATCGCTTCTGACTGGAAGCTGGGAGGCCTTTACATCAAGGCTGCGCAGACCGGCGGTCACAACAGCGACTGGTTCCTCACCCGTGCCCGCGAATTCAAAGCCAAGGGACAGGCCCACGATGCGTGGCTTTATTATCTGGAAGCGCGCTCGCTGATCTCGCCTCTGCCATTCATGAGCACGGCCGCGACCGACAAGCTTTATGACGAATCGCAGAAAGCGCAGCCGGCCGATTGGCCCGCGGACGGCAAAACGGTAGACCTTCCCGCCGGAACCACGACCTACAAGCTCGTCGACCTTTTTCCTGAGGTCGTGGGCAGTGATCTGGACTTAATTGCGAAGTATCAGGCAGCCGACGTTTCCAATACGAGTCTCGCGTATCAAAGCAACATCGCGGTGATGAAAGCGCTGCTGGCGAAATACCCGGAGCTGCGCGATGCGTTCACGGGGGTCGTGGCGCGCGGCGTGGACCCAAGCGGTCACGATTACGGCACGCTGCTTGCGATGAAAGATATCAAGTAGCGGAAGGCAGTTCTCAGTTCCTAGTTCTCAGTTCCGCGCTCGCGCGCCTCCCTGCTGGTCCAGCGTGCATTCTTGTGGATCTTTGTCGTCGCGTAGACCGAGAAATACCGGCGCTCGCAACTTCGGACCTGCACCACTCATGGTTCCTTCGGTCCACTCGGCGTATTCAATCTCGGCGACCAGTTCCGGCTTTACCCAGTACACTTTTCGCAGCGCTTCGACTTCGCCATAGAACGGGTTCTTCTTGGTTTCACGCTTTTTCAGCAGCTTCCAAACTTCCTCCAGCGACTTCTGATTAAAGCCGCTGCCAGCCTGTCCCACGTGAATCAGCCGCCCCTGCTTGTCATAAAGCCCGAGCACGATCGAGCCGAAGTGGGCGCGACTGCCCTCCGGCTCAGTGTATCCGCCAATCACGCATTCCAGCCGGTGCGTGATCTTGATCTTCAGCCATTCGCTGCTGCGGCGCTCCTGATAAATGCTGTCGCGTTTCTTCGCGAGGATTCCTTCCAGCCCCTTCTTCTGGGCGATTTCAAACAGCGCCTTTCCCTGCTGCTCGTAATGATCGGAATAGCGAAGCCCATCGCCTGCGATCAGCAGAGATGCTAATTTCTTCTTGCGCTCCTCCAGCGGCACCCGCCGCCAATCGTAGCCGTCGAGATAAAGCAGATCGAAGGCGTAGTAGACCACCAGCACATCCGCATTGGTAGCACCGCGTCGGCCACCAGGACGAAATCCGGTTCGCTGCTGCATCAGGCTGAACGACGCTCTTCCCTGCTCATCGAGCGCAACCACTTCGCCATCCAGAATCGCGTCCTTCACCCTGACGAACTGCGGCAGATCTTTCAGTTCAGGATAGCGCTCGGTCAGTTCGTTCTGATTCCGCGAGACCAGCCGGACTTCTCCATTCTCGATAAATGCCACCGCCCGGTATCCATCCCACTTGATTTCGAAGAGCCACTCCGATCCGTCAAACGGCTTGTCAATCGACGTGGCCAGCATGGGATGAATCGCGGTCGGCATAGGACGCTTGACCGGCGCGGAAGACACCGGGCCCACTACCGCCGAGGACGCAGAGAGCGCTGAGGATCTTGATCTGTTCGCTTGGCTCTGCTGGGATTTGGAAATCGGCAATATGTTGTTGCCAGCAGACACTTCGGCTTTTCTATTATCTCCCTTGGCGTCTTTCGCGGCCTCGGCGGTGTTCAATTCTTTCGTTTTTTTTTACTCGCTGCCGCTTTCTTTTGATCGAGTTTCGCCACGGCATCCGCCAGCCAGGCCGCCTTTAATTTGCCGCGGCCCGACGGGCGGCTTCTCCATTCCGCCGATCCCGCGTCTCCGGCAATTTCCGCCAGGCTACGCTTGCTCAGCACCGATTCATCATAGGCATCGATGTCGTATCCCTCGACCACATGCTCATCATGCTTTTTGATCAGCAGCCATTCGTTGCCCTTGCTTCCCGGACGGCGCCCCTTCATTTTCACCAGCGCAAAATCGCCCTTGAGTTTCTTCCCGTCCAACCGAAACTTCAAATCGCCCTTGGCCAGCATGGAAACGGCTTCGGCCTCCGTACCAGGCACATATTTTCCATCCACCGCAACCGGAGAAAGCGGCTGCCACGTACCCACATCCCACACCATCACCGTGCCTGCGCCGTAATTGTCTTCCGGGATGATGCCTTCGAAATCGAAGTACGAAACTGGATGATCCTCCACCTGCATCGCAAGTCGCTTGTCAGCGGGATCGAGCGACGGACCCTTGGGCACCGCCCACGATTTCAGCACGCCCTCCATCTCCAGCCGAAAATCATAGTGCAGCCGCGTGGCATCATGCTTTTGCACTACGAACCGGTGCCCGGCTTTGCTCTCGACCTTTGCCGGAGGCTCGGGCGTCTGATCGAACTTCCGCTTCCTTTTGTATTCTTCCAGTGCCATAGCGGAACTATTTAACCACAGAGCACGGACTCACACATTAAAGAGGCGTCATCCCGAAACCCAGTCTTCTCCAACCACGATGTCATCCTGAGCGCAGCCGTTCTTCGGGCGGAGCGAAGGATCTCCCCGTTTCATGCTTTAGAATCCTGTGACACATGAAACGCGAATTCCCCGAAGTTCCGCTGGTCGGCGTCGGCGCCATTATCATCGAAGACGCTCGCGTCGTTCTCGTGAAGCGCGCGCATCCGCCGCTGCAGGCCGAGTGGTCCATCCCCGGAGGCGTGCTCGAAATAGGCGAACTGGTGCGCGAGGCCGCCATCCGCGAGGCGCGCGAGGAAACCGGACTCACCGTCGAACCCGGCGAACTCCTCGGCGTCTTCGATCGCGTCCTGCGCGATCCCCAGCGGCGCGTGCAATATCACTACGTTTTGATTGATTTTCTATGCCGCCGGGTTGCGGGCGATCTCGCCGCTGCCAGCGACGCCGCCGAGGTTCGGTGGTTTACGCGAGAAGAATTGCCGGCACTGAATCCGGCGAAAGATACCCTGGACGTAATCCTGAAGGGCTTCGCCAACCTGGCGACCAATCCATAGCACCGGCCTCCCGCCACTCATGCTACGGTCTTTCCCATTCCCCTGACTCGGCCGACTTAAAGATGGCTTCGATCACTGCCATGTTCTTGATGGCATCTTCGAGCGGCACGGGGACCTCCTTCTTTTCCAGAATCGCCTTAGAGAAGGCATCACCCTGCATGGTGTATTGATTGGCAGTTGGAAAGATTTCCGTGGTGATGTTCTTGCCCGAGAGATCACCACCCTCGTCGATGAAGATGCGGGTGGGGTGGTCGATGGGTGCGTTGAAGGGGATTTCGATCTCGATGCGTCCACGCGTGCCGAGAAAATGAACCCGCTGGTAGGGCACCAACTGCGTGCTGCAAGAAAAGATGGCGTGGCCGCCGGGAAAATCGAGAATCGCGGAAGTGAGGCGGTCGGTCTTCATCTTAGGATCGCGGTCGATCGTAGCCACCACGCGCTTAGGTTCCTGGGCGAACCCGTAGCGCGATGCGTGAATGAGATAGCAGCCGATATCCATGAGAGCGCCACCGCCGCAGTCAATCTGATTGCGGATGTTGGCGGGATCCACATTGAAGTAGCTGAAAAATCCCGCGACGGAGCGGAGTTCGCCGATGCGGCCCTGACTGAGCAGTTCGCGCAAGCGCAGCCATTGCGGAAAACTGCGGATCATAAAAGCTTCGCCGATCTTGACTCCGGTACGCTCGCGGACCGCTAGCAGTGACTTCGCTTCCGCCACCGTGAGGCTGAGAGGCTTCTCGCAGAGCACATGCTTGCCCGCTTCGGCGGCCTTGGCCGTCCACGGGACATGCAGCTGATTGGGCAGAGGATTGTAGATCGCGTCGATATTGGGATCGGCAAGAAGTTCTTCGTAGGAACCATAGGCCGTGGGAATGTTGAGGGCCTGCGCTGCCTCCTGCGCCTTCGTGAGATTGCGGGATGCAATGGCCGCGACGGTGGTGTACTCCCCCAGTTGCATGGCGGGGATAACTTTCTTGAGGCCGATGTTAGCGGTGCTGAGAACTCCCCAGCGGATTTTGTTGGACATGGTGGTCATGATAAAGGCAAGCGGCAAGGGCGGCGCTGTTTTCGCAGCGGGTGATAATCGTCAGCCAGGTCAACCAACTTTGACTAAGTCAGGCGGAGCAAGGTCTCAGGCCGGCCGGAGCAGCTCCGTCCTATACTGCGGAGCGAGGGCTTGCGCCTTTCCTCGGAATTCAGCCTCAGCTTTTTCATCGAGTTTCGGCGGTGCAGTTGTCCGGCTTGCAACTGGCACGCCGACCTTTGCAAAGAACTCTTCCTGCCCCGCCGGCGAGCAGATGCATAACAGACGCGCCGACCGGTCGCTCCTATTATGAAACTGGTGAGGTGCGTTGGCAGGAATGTGAAGAGTCTGGCCCGCGGCTGCAACGGACTTCACTCCGCGAAAGGTAGCCTCGATCTCGCCCTCCACAACGATAAAGGACTCCTCAAAGTCATGCCGGTGTGGCGGCGGCCCGCCACCCGGCGGGATATGCATATCGACCAGGCAAAACCGTCCCGCTGTGTCCTTGCCATTCAAAAGAGTTGTATAGGTGTCGCCGACCAATCCGATGTGAGGCAGGTTCGGGTCGTCCGATCGAGCGAGGATGAGATTTCGTTTGGGATCATCCGGAGGAATGGACATGCTTCTCCTTAAGAGTTAGGTGCGTGGAAGTATAAACCGCGCTCTAGATATGTGACTCCGCCCCATCATCGCCTTCCCACTCCGCATCGCAGGAATGGCAATGCCAGCCCGTTCGCTGCACGGGCATCGGCACGCGCAGAAACGCGCTCATATAAGCGATGGGACGGTCCAACTCCTGGAAGTTCACATCCAGCGATCGGCACTTGGGACAGCGCGGCTGCTCGTAGAGTCCGATGCCGTGCACGTAGAGCCCTTCGAGAATGGGCTCGTCGAGAATTTTCTGGGCATTGATTACATCCGGCCCGCGCACCTTGAGTTTGATGCCGCCGATGAAGTTTGAAATGAACCAGTCCAGCCGGACCAGGTTTTCATCCGCCAGAAAACATTCAATGCCGGAAGATTCCAGACTGCCCTTCGCCAGCAGCGCCTCCGGCAGGTCGCGAAACTGCCGAATAGTCACAAGTTCGCGCACTTCCATTTCTTGCCGCGGCTCGCTTGGCCCATCGTCGGAAACTTCCAGATGCCGCCGGTCCATCTCATCTTCGAGCGCATCCCACGCCAACTCGGTAAGCGACTCCGCATTTCGCGCCAGTCGCTGCAATTCGCCGTCCGTCATGCCGGCATAATTCTCCGCCAGCCGCCGTCGCTCGCGTTGCGCGTCAAGAAAGGACTCGTCCAGATGGGACACTCGCCAAGGATACTTCGAGCAGCTTCATTCAGCAAACTCCCGCCAAGGGCCAACTGCCAAGCCTTCAAACGGATACTTAAGCTTCATTTCTGTTTCAAGGATTTGATCTGCCGCACTAGCCCGTCGATTTCTTCGGGCGTCAGCTTGCTGGCGAACTTCGGCATCCGGCCCTTGCCATTCGCGATTACGCTGCGCAAGTCGTCGGCGGACGCCGCATTCACCTTTCCCGAGACCAGTGACGGTCCGGCGAAATGACGGCCCTGAGCAGTTTTGCCGTGACACTTCGCGCAGTTTTTCTCGAAGACTGGGTTGGTTGTCAACGTGGCATTCGACGCCGATTCTTGGCCGAAAACTGACGCCTGGGCTAAGAGCAGCAACCAGATGACAACGACACTGCAGGGAATTTTCACCTTGGACCTCGTTGAGATGAACCGCAAAAGCTTGGATGCAACCATGGGCGCGAAGCGCCAGCTGAATCTGGGGCGCAAACAGCAAACGGCCCGCAAGCTCTTTCAAGCTTGCGGGCCGTCCGGTGGACTGTTTGGGATTGACCAAGAGGTGGTCACTCTACGTGGCCTCTCACGGCAACTCCCGGGTCAGGCCGAAGCCTAAGGACGAAAGCCTTCGCGCGACCGACGCGATGCCGCCATCCGTACTCACCGGCTAGTGTGCGGGCTGTAGCTCCCGGCGCTCGTCAAATCACGCGCCCAGAGCCCCGCTTAGAGCAACCAGCTCTAAGTCTCGGCCACCTCACCTGGTCTTAGACTCCCACAACGTTTACCACTACAATCAGAACTTGTCATTCGACCACCTCCTTCCCGGTGTAACTGCAGACTAGTACGAAATCCTGTGCAGCGTCAACCGGCACAAAAGTGGGTATCGAAGACGTCACTGCCGGGCTGTTTCCATTATGTTCTGCATCAGGTCGGTTTCAACCAGCCCTGCCTCAGCCAGCGCGTGTTCCATCTTCAGATCATTCGCAGTTGCGGAGATCTCCGCTGCCAGTTGCGATTGGAATTCGCGGCTGACATTTTTCAACCGGGCCAGCAGTTTCCCGGCCTGTTGCGCAACCTCGGCCAGTTTCTTGGGCCCAAAAATAACCAGGCCCAGCAATCCCAGAAACAACATTTCCGACAAGCTCATAGTTTTTCCTCCGTCGTTTTCGGCGTCGGCACGAGTACCGAAGCCTCCTCTTTTCCTTGCATCGCGGCCTTGAATCCGCGAATGCCTTCGCCCATGCCTTTTCCTAGTTCGGGCAGCTTCTTCGGGCCAAAGATGAGCAGAGCGATTCCAGCGATAATCAACAAATGCATGGGTTGAAACAAGCCTTCAAACATCGGTATTCCTCCAGTCGAATAAACAACGTAGTAACGCTTCAGCCAAAAATGGGCGCTGCGACTCGATGAATTCAGTCCACAGCGCCCGCCAGCGCGATCCGCGTGACCAGCCATCCCCCGAAAGCTCTCACGCGATTTCGCGAACTTTTAGGCCCCGCGTTTCGCTGCATCGGCAGCGGCGGCCAGAGCGCTCAAAGTGCTGAAGAACTGCGGCGATTGGCCGATGAACAGCCCGCTAGCGGTAAGGCCCTGGACGGCAGCCATGGCGCCGGCAAATTGATCGGTTATCGGACGAATCATCGAAACACGAGGCAGGTTGGGGCTGAATTCAAACGGCACCGGGAAAATCAGGCTGGGCTGAATCAGCGGATTGAGTGGACTGAAAAAATTAGCGAATTTCAGACCGGAGATGGAGTCCTTAAACGGCGCGATCGGGGCCTGCACTGCATTGCCCGAAAAATCAACCCACTCCAGGAAGTGAGCAATCTCGTCTCCACCAATGCCTAGGGTAATCATGAGCACTTCCGGACTCGCCACCTTTTGACTCATCGCCGCATAAAGACTGGTGCCGCCTTGCTCGATTGCTCCGAAGTGGAAGGCCGCCACATTCGCGATCGCCTGAATGTGATCGTTGCCCGGAAAATTGGGGTTCGACTTACCTTCATAATCGGCATCGCTCCTCGGAATGGCGGTAACTCCGTTGAGAGTGACTGCCTGCGGGAAGGTCGCCCCGAGGTCGGGATTGGCTGTGCTGCGGTAGCGAACGAACCAGCTGGTGTCAACATTCAGGTTCATCAGGTTTGTAAGCCGCGAGCTCCCCGTCGATCCCTGCGCCGTGCTTCCCGGCAGCGTTACGAACTCCTGGAAGTCCACCGGTTCGGCGCTTATGGACTCCAGAAAGGCGTTGAGGAAGGTCGCGTGGCTCACTTCATCCAGCGTGTTGCTGGCGATATATTGCGGGCCATCGGAATCGAGATTCGACAAAGCCACTTGGTAAGGGTTCAGCGCCTGGTTCGGGTCCACTTCAATGGGCGGGTTATTGCCGATACCGCCGAGCTCCGCATACTGCGTCCACAGGTCTGACTCGATCAGTTCAGCGGCCGCGAGGAATCGAAGGATCGCAATATCTCCCTTGGTAATGGTTGTACTGCTGCTCTGGGCGAAGGCAGGTAGCCCGCCACCCAGGATGCCAGCTCCAACGGTCGCCACTGCTCCAGCGACCATGCTGTTCTTGAGGAACGCGCGCCGGTTTGCGGAGCGTTCCAGAAATTCCGTGAATTGCTTCATGATTTCCTCTCTTTCACCGCATCCCACTGCTTGCTTCGGTCACGGTGTAAACGGAGATTAGCGTGCGCTCGTGTGGCCCCATGTCGCGTGAAAGTCAAAGCTTTGTATTTTCTAGGAGGATTTGTCTCTGCGAAATCTCGCGGGATTCAAGTGCTGCAGGTCGATTGGGCGAATTTTAATTCGATGTCTGGCCCATTGTGCCGCAGGAGCGGTGCTCATGCCATTCGCGCCGCCGGCATGGCCGCCCAACTCAGATTCGTCCCACGTTATAATTAGGGACTTACAAAATTACCCACATTTACGTGTCCACTTGCAACCCGCTTGCGCGGTTTCGCGTTCTTACTTAGTTTCGGCAATGACACGGTGTGACGCGATGGGCAGAACCGTGCTCCAACTTCTTTGCGATGTGGATTTCCCGTATGCGCAGTTGTTGAAAGGAAAAAACCTCGAAATGATTCGCTTGCTCGTTGCAACGATTGCCTTGATCGCCCTGATAAGCGCATGCTCCTTTGCGCAGGAATCCGCACCGAAAGTGCAGGTATTTGGCGGCTACTCCTTCGTGTACGTGGATAACGGTGGCCTGTCGCCCGATACGATCTATGCCGCTCTGCACTATCCGAACAACCCGTTCGCGATCGGTTCCAATTTTAATGGCTGGAATGCGGAGGCGCAGTACAACTTCACCCGCGTGATCGGAATCGTCGCCGACGTGAGCGGCCGCTACGGCACGCCCATCATCTCGTCAAGGTTCGCCACCCTCACCGGACTCCCCAAATCCACTGCCTATTCATTCCTGGTTGGACCCGTGCTTTCATTCCGCAGCAAGTCCAAGCTGACGCCGTTCGTCCACGTGCTCTTCGGATTTGATCGAACCAGCCTGAATGCAACCAACATCTCCGGGCTGCCGAGTCCCCTGTCCACGACGGCCACGACTGACACTGACGCAACGGTCGCCTTTGGCGGCGGACTCGATTACCGTTTGTTCCGCCGGTTTGCTCTTCGTCTCGTTCAGGTGGACGATCTCCGCACCTATCACAATTTAGATAAACTCTACGACGGCGCCTTCAATTCCGGAGTGTTTTACAACCTCGGTCTTTACCAGAACAACGCTCGAATTTCGACGGGACTTTCGCTGCGCTTCTGACGCTGTTTTCTACGGCAGCCCGAATGCGTACACGGCGCTGCCCGCCGCGATCGCCACATACTCTTTTCCATCCACAGCAAAGGCTATCGGCGCTGCATAGACGGCGCCGCCCATCTGGAAATGCCACAGCGCCTTGCCCGTGGCGGCATCGAGCGCAATGAAGTTTCCTTCGGCATCGCCGGTAAATACCAGGCCTCCAGTCGTCGATAACACGCCCGACCACGTCGGCGACGTGTGCTCGAATTTCCATTTGATCTCGCCTGTCGCGGGATCGATCGCCTTCAGAAATCCGCGATACGGCTCGGCTTCTTCCGATGGAAAATATGCGCTGCCGTAATAGGCGTGGCCGGCTTCATAAGGCTGCGGCGCGGTCGAGAAAATGTCGCACTGATCGCGCGCCGTCACATAGAACAAAGAAGTCTGCGGATCGAACGCCGGCGCCATGAAGTTGGTCGTTCCCAGCGCCCCCGGGCATACCGTATGCCCTTCGAGCGTTGGCGAAGCTTCCTTCTTCGCCACAGGTCGTCCCTCGGCATCTTTACTGTCGCTCCACGTGATCTTGCCGTAAGCGTTGGCCGAAATCAGTTTCCCGGTGGTGCGATCGATCACGTAGAAAAATCCGTTTCGGTTGGCCTGCGCGATCAAATGTTTGCCGCCGCCGTCAATGATCACCGGAACCTGCGTCGCATCCCAGTCGTGCTCGTCGTGCTTGGTGAACTGGAAATACCAGTTCATCTTTCCGGTGTCCGCATTCAGCGCCAGCAGCGTATTGCTGTAGAGATTGTCTCCCGCTCGTCCCTCGCCGCGATTCGAGGGCGAAGGATTTCCCGTGGGCCAGAAAATCTGGTTGGTCACCGCGTCGTAGGTTCCCGTGTTCCACGCCGGTGCGCCGCCGATCTTCCAGGAATCGCCCTCCCACGTTTCATGTCCCGGCTCACCCGGCCCCGGCACAGTGTAAAAGCGCCACTTTCTCTCACCGGTCACCGCATCGTATGCATCGATAAATCCGCGCACACCGTACTCGCCACCCGAAACACCAATCACCACAAGATTCTTCACCGCGAGCGGCGCAACCGTGAAGCTATATCCCTTCTGATAATCAGCAGCGACAACATCCCACACCACGTTGCCGGTTTTCGTGTCGAGCGCAATCACATGCGAATCGAGCGTTCCCAAAAAAACTTTATCTCCCAGAATCGCCAGCCCGCGGTTCACCCGCCCGCAGCACGGACGAATATCTCCCGGCAGTTGATGCTGGTACAGCCAGATCGGCCGGCCCGTGCGCGCATCCAGCGCGAACGCACGGTCATCCTGCGCCGTGGCGTAGAGAATTCCATCCACCACCAGCGGCGTCGTTTCGAGCTTGCCCGTAGCCCCCGTCTGGAACACCCACTTCGCCACCATCGTGTGCGCAGTAGTGGTATTGATCTGATCCAGCGAACTGAAGCGCTTCCCCGAATAATCGCCGGAATACGTCATCCAGTTCTGCGGCTCTTTTTCAGAATTCAGCAGCCGTTCGAACGTCACCTGCGCCAGCGCCGGCAATGTAGAAAAGCCGGAGAAGAAGAAAAACGTGACCCACACGGCGAAACTTTTTCTAGCCCTCATTTCGCCCCCACGCCGACCAGGTAAGCCACAATATCGTCAAGATCCTTGTCGCTCAAAAGTTCCGGAGTATACGTCGGCATCATCGATTCGCGGCTCTTCTGAAATGACCGCAGCTTCTCTTTGTCCAGCAGATAAATCTGTTCGCTTGCGTCCATCATCTGCACGCTGAAGTTGTCTTCGTTCAGAGCCACGCCTTTGATTTCCTTTCCGTCGGCCGTCACCACGGTAATCGTCTCGTACTCCTGGGGAAATTCTTTCGTCGCCTCGGTCAATCCCCAGGCCAGCCTCCTGCTGGGATTCCGCACCGAATCGACAATCGCGGCCCGCGTCCGCGATCCTCCCACCCCAGTGAGCTCCGGCCCCACGCGACCGCCTTTGCCCTCCACCATGTGGCAGAGCGAGCAATTCGCCTCGCCATAAAAAAGCTCCTTGCCGTGCGCCGCATTGCCCGTGGAATTGGCTGCGGCCTTTACCTCGACGCTGCGGATATAAGTGATGATCTGCCAGATCTCTTCGTCGGTCATGCCTACGCCCTGGCCGTTAGTCCCGTTCGCCGGCATGACCGTCCCCGGAATGCCGTTGCTGATCACCTGAAACAACTCCGCGTCGGAGTGCGCATGCTTTTTCTGCGCCCGGGTCAGGTCAGGGCCGCGCCCGCCGCCGCGCGCTCCCAGTCCATGGCAAAGCGCGCAGTTAATACGGAATTCATACTCTCCCGCCTTCGCAGCCCTGGGATCACCCGCATACGGATTGTGATCGTCCGCCGCGCCAGCCGCAGTCGCGGCCATCAGCAGAACTCCGCAGATCGCCGCCAGGACAAGCCGGCGCCGTTGAACAACCAAAGCCGCTAATTTCGCCGTGATTCGCTCACTTCGCGTACGGGCCAAAGGCATGAGTTCACCGTCAGGGAATTTGCCGAATTCTACGCTATGCCATCGCGATCGTCGCTCTGGAAAACCGGGCCCCAACTCACGGACCGTTTCGGCGCGCCCCCCGCCGTACATGACCGCTGGGTATCTGGGACCGGAACCGAAGGCTCTCTACACTTAAGATTCCCCGACCTGAAAGCCGATCATCTGGTAAGGCGAGGAGTTTTTATCTGTAGGCCTGTAAGTTGCTGATAATTCAGCCTTTCCATTGGAAGGCTGCAGGTTGAGGAAGACCCAGGTGAGCCAGCACGCGATAGGCAAACTCGCGGGCCATGTCATCTAAAGTAGCAGGCCGGTAATAGAAGGCCGGGATGAGCGGAAACACGGTCGCCCCGGCATCGGCGGCCCGGTACATGTTGCGGATGTGGATTTTGTTGAGCGGCGTTTCGCGCACGCAAAGCACCAGCGGACGCTTCTCTTTCAGGCTGACATCGGCGGCGCGCTCGATCAGGTGGGACGCGACCCCGTTCGAAATCCGGGCCAGAGTGCCCACGCTGCAGGGGAGAACGACCATGGCATCGGCGGGATAGGAACCGCTGGCCACGTTGGCGCCGATATCGGCGTTCGATTGCTCTTCGATCTTGATTCTTTGTTCTTTGACTTTAGACGCGGTGCTTTCGTTGGCCAGAATTTGGCGGACAACATTCGCCCGGCCTCGAATGCCCAGTTCCTCGGCAAGCACGCGCAGGGCAGAGTCCGACGCGATGAAGTTCACGGTTTGTACACGCGCATCGCGTTCGACGGCGATCAGGAATTGCCGGAGAAACACGGATCCGCTGGCGCCGGTGGTCGCGATCGTCAGATTTTGTGGCGGATGATTCGACAAGGCTTCTCCGTCGAGGCCAAGAGCGCAACCCCGACCTTGGAGCATAGGGAGTCGCCGAAGCGGAAGTCAAGGTGAAGGGCGAAAGCTAAGTAGTTAGGAGCCAGGAGCTAGGAGCTAGAAGCTGTTTTTTATGGCATCGACAGCCAATTTACGATCTCGCCGCAGCGCAGCGGAACGCCACGCGCTGGCCGGAGTCGAGCGCGAAATTCGCGCCCAGGATTCGAACGGCCGCCGTAAATATCTGCGCGAGTTCACCCAGGCCTTCAGTCAGTACGATTCTCTTTTAGATAGCGAACAGTTTCACAACGCTCTGCATGCAGCCGACGTCGTTCTCGTGGGCGACTATCACGCCCTGCCCGCCGCCCAACGCTACGCTGCATCTTTGTTTGAGCAGCGCGCTCTGGCTGGAGACCGGCCGGTGGTCCTCGGTGTTGAAACCATCTTCGCCCGCGACCAGCACATTCTCGAAGAATGGTGGCGCCGCGAAATCGATGAAGCGGAACTTCGCCAGCGCATCCGCTTCGATCTCGACTGGGGATACGATTGGACTCCGTTTTACGAACTGCTGGTCGCAGCGCGCGACCACGGCGAGTCGATCTATGGCCTCGATTGCATGCCGCGCGAAAGTTTGCGCAAAATTGGCGCCCGCGATCGTCATGCCGCCGCGAAAATCGCTGAAATTCGCCAGCGCCATCCCGAGGCAGTGATCTTCGTTCTCTTCGGCGAATCCCACCTCGCTCCCGGACATCTGCCGCGCCTGCTGCAGAAGGCCATGCCCGGCGCCAAATCTCTCACCGTGTTGCAGAACATCGACGCGCTATATTGGCGCGCGGCGGGCGAGCCGGTCGACAAGGTCGACGCCGTCCGTGTCAAAGATGACGTCCTCTGCGTCTTCAACGCCACCCCGCTCGAGAAGTACGAAAGCTACCGCCTTTTCCTCGATCAATGGAGCCGCTGCGAGACCGGCCCCGACTTCGCACCCACCATCTACAACCTGATCGACAGCCTGGCCAGCTTTCTCGAGATCAATCGCTATTCGCCGCACAATGGCACGCAGCCAAAGTTTCTGGTCGACCTGCTGCCCGAGGTTCACGGCAATTCGTCCGACGCGACGCTGCGCCGCCTGCTCTCGCGCAAAGCCATCAGCGAGCCACAACTCCAAACCATGCTGGCTAGTGTGGAAGAGCGCGGCTGTGCCTATTTTCCAGAAGTCAATGCATTCCACATTCGCGAATTTCAACTGGTTCATGCGGCTGAGGACGCTGCTCGATTTCTTCATCACGCCTGCCGCGGCCTGCCCCAGCGTTTGAATGGACACGACACGAACGGCAACGGCGCACGCGGAAATAGCAGCGCAGTCGCCGCGATCGACGCTTTCTACACGCGAGTGATTGAAAACGCCGTCGCTTATTTCGGCTCGCGCGTGCTTTATCCTTCGCGGCCCGCACCCGAAGACGAAGCGCCCGCGTTGTCGCGCACAACCGTTGAAAAAGCCGCCCAGGCGGTCATCCGCGCCGATGCGGCCAGATTTGAATCGACCGCACAGGAATGGGGGTACCGTCTCGGAAACCAGATCTACGAATCGTATCTCGCTGGCAAAGTGAAGCCCAGCGGCCTTCGCCGCCTTTTCTTGACCCACCTCGACGAACCCGGATTGGCCCGCAAAGTCTGCACTGCCGTAATTGCGCGAGTGCGCTCTTCCTCCAACGCGCACTCCTAACCCTCAGAACTCGGCTCAGATGCTAATCTAGATTTCGCATCTTGATTCTGCATCTTAAGTTTTCGCATCTAAGATTTCGTGCAGTCGACTGCTGAGCACCACCGTGAACGCCGAATCCATCCACAAACTGTTCGTGCAAGTGCGCCACGGCGAAATCACGCCCGACGACGCGGCGGAGCGCCTGCGTCACCTACCCTTTGAAGATCTTGATTTCGCCAAGGTCGATCATCATCGCAGCCTCCGCGCCGGCATGCCGGAGGTGATTTTCGGAGAGCGAAAAACGCCGGCACACACCGCGCAGATCTTTGCGCGATTGGCCAAGCACGGCGGCAACGTTCTCGCCACCCGCGCCGACAAGAAGCAGTTTGCCGCGGTCAAGAAAAAAGTGCGTGCCGCCGAATATCGTGAACTGGCGCGCGCAATTGTTCTGCAGCGCGACCCGCATACCTACGGCAAAGGCACCATCGCCGTGGTATCCGCGGGAACCAGCGATATCCCGGTCGCGGAAGAAGCCCTCGTCACCGCAGAACTAATGGGTAATTCTGTGGAGCATTTCTACGACGTTGGCGTTGCGGGCATCCATCGTCTGCTAGCCAATCGCGAAGCGCTCACCAAGGCTCGCGTGGTGATTGTCTGCGCCGGCATGGAAGGCGCACTGCCCAGCGTGGTCGGAGGCCTCGTCGGCGTGCCAGTGATCGCTGTGCCCACCAGCGTCGGCTACGGCGCATCCTTCAAGGGACTGACCGCTCTCCTCGGCATGCTCAATTCCTGCGCGTCGAATGTGAGCGTAGTGAATATCGATAACGGATTCGGCGCGGGATACGTCGCGTCGCTGATTAACCGGCTGTAAAGAAAAACGGGCGCGACTTTCGCCGCGCCCAAGGCTCACCCCCAACAATCAGACCCCAGACAGGCTGGACTGGCTCGCCTGGCGCGAATCTTTTTCCACGACCAGTTTGTTCTCTACGCTGAAAGCACCAAAGATTTGGTTAGCGCGAATGCCCGCGACATTCTTATCCATGGCGGTATCCACCGAACCGTACAGCGTGATGTGGCCATTGTCGACAATGATGCGAATCGGTCGCGCGGGATCGATGGCGTATTTGCTCAACACCGAGTCGCGATAGATCACCCGAGCCGCGCGCAAACGCAAGCCATCATCGAACAGGGAAACCGGCTCCAGTGAGATGTTCGAGATCACATCCTTCACTCCCGGCATATTCTGTATGTCGGCCAGAGCCTCGTCGCGCCCCACTCCAGTTCGATCCTGTCCCTCCACTGTGACCACGCCATCCTTTACGCCCAGCGCGAAGTAGTCGAAGGTGATGTCGTAGCCGGCACGCACGTAGCGCAGCTTCTTCGCCAGTTGCTGCTCCAATTGCGCATCGGATACATTCGGCCCCACAACCGTGATCAGGTTACGCACGCCCTGCACGTTCGAAGCTTTTCGAGCCAGCTTGGCCGCGTCCAGCTTGCGCTGGTAGAGATCGACCGTACCCGTCAGGGTAACGATGCCATCTTGTGTGCTCGATTGCACATCGCGGAACTGATTCTTCGCCGCCAATTTCTGCGCCACCGTTATTTGAATTTGATTGTCGTAGCGGGTCGCCGCCACCGGTTCGGCCAGGAGCATCCCGCTCATGAGCCCCACCGCCAGCAGCGCACCCACAATTTTCTGCAAGCCTGCTTTCTTCTTCATCACCACTGTCATAGGTCACCTCCGACCCAATTTTGACGAAACTTTACGAACTAACCACTTGGTTAATTCCTTCGATGCTGGTCGGTGGGCCGGAGATGCATTTGGTGGTAGACGCAGCCACAGGCAAATGCTGTCCGCAACTTCTTCAGGTTTGTCGGGTTAGATACAAACGTGGGAGGCGAGGTTAGCGACGGGTCCGCGCCCGCGGGGGGCGGGTGGCAGTGCTGGATTTCGCGCGGCTCGCCTCTTCTGTCTTGAACACGCGGGCAAAAATCTTGTCCACGTTTTTCAGTTGCCGCTGCAAATCGAACGCATATTCGATTTGCTTACGCGGAACTTTTCCTGTGATCTCTTTGTCCGCAAGTACGAGATCATGAAAGTTCAGCCCTTCTTTCCACGCGCGCATCGCGTGCTCCTGCACCAGACGATAAGAATCCTCTCGGGAAACCCCATGCTCCACCAGATCGAGCAACAGTTGGCCGCTGAAGATAAGTCCATGCGTACTCTCCAGGTTAGCCAGCATTCGCTTGGGATACACAAACATGGTTTCGATCAGACTGGCCGTCTTGTTCAATAAGTAATCGATCAGCGTAGTGGAGTCGGGCAGAATCACGCGCTCGGCCGAGGAGTGCGATATGTCACGCTCGTGCCACAACGCAACATTTTCAAATCCGGCTTGAGCATTGCCGCGTACCACTCGCGCCAAGCCGCTGATCTGCTCGCTGGTCACTGGATTTCGCTT
The DNA here is from genome assembly GCA_963773675.1 of uncultured Acidobacteriaceae bacterium. GTDB lineage: Bacteria > Acidobacteriota > Terriglobia > Terriglobales > Acidobacteriaceae > Sulfotelmatobacter. The sequence goes on along the minus strand of CAVZCG010000013.1, from coordinate 596,385 downwards.
GTGCGGCATCGCCGAAGATCCTTTTTGCTTTTCACTGAACAACTCTTCAGCTTCGCGAACCTCCGTGCGCTGCAGGTGCCGTATCTCCGTGGCGATCTTGTCCAGCGTAGACGCAATCACAGCCAGCGTCGCGAGATATTGTGCATGACGGTCGCGTTGGATCACCTGCGACGACACGGCCGCCGCCTTCAGGCCCAGCCGCGCGCAAATCTTTTCCTCAATCTCCGGCGTGAGATGCGCGAAGATCCCAACCGCTCCTGAGAATTTTCCAACTCGCAAATCCTCAGCCGCCGCCTTGAAGCGAACGATGTTGCGCTGCGTTTCCGAATACCAGTTCGCCAGCTTGAAGCCAAACGTAATCGGCTCGGCGTGAATCCCGTGGGTCCGACCCACCATCGGCGTGTCTTTAAATTCCCACGCCCGTCGCTCGAGCACCTCGGCCAGCCGTTCCAGATCCTGCGCAATCAGCGCCGAAGCCTGCTTGATCAACAAAGCCTGCGCCGTATCGACCACATCATTGGAAGTGAGCCCGTAGTGAAACCAGCGCGCGTCGGGGCCGACGATCTCAGCTACCGCCGTCGTGAAGGCAATCACATCGTGACGCACTTCGGCTTCAATCTCGTGGATGCGCTCCACGTTGAAGTCTGCGCGTTCGCGAATGGATTTGGCCGCCGCCTTGGGAACCATTCCTGCCTCGGCAAGAGTTTCCGTCGCGGCCACTTCCACCGCCAGCCAGGTGCGGAAGCGGTTTTCATCATTCCAGATGCGGCCCATTTCCGGGCGGGTGTAGCGCGGGATCAACTCGAACCCCTCCTCTCGATGCCGATGCAAGTAGGACAGAGGATTCTAACTGGAGCAGGAAAAAGAGGCCAGCGCCGGGCCATGTCCAGATTTGTGCCCATTTCCTTATGTATCGTCTTACGATACACTATGTAGGAAGTGGATCGCGGCACGATACAATCAGCGGCATGAAGAGGCTCACCTTGTCGGATTACCAGGCCTTGGCCGAGTTCCGTTACCAGATCCGCCGCTTCCTCCATTTCAGCGAGCAAGCGGTCAAAAAGGCTGGCCTGGAGCGGGGTCAGTACCAGCTGATGCTGGCCATCAAGGGTATGCCGGCTGGCGTACGTCCGCGAATCCGCGAATTAGCCGGACGCATGGAAATCCGCCATCATAGCGCCGTGGAATTGGTGAATCGCCTGGAAGCCGGAGGTTTCGTTCATCGCACCCGAGCCCAGGACGACCGCCGCGAAGTTTTGCTTGCGCTTACGCCCAAGGGAGAGAAGGTCCTCGCCGAGCTGGCGCTCCATCATCACGACGAACTCCGCAGCGCCGGACCCGAACTGGTCTCTGCTCTTCGCCGCATCATGCGCGCGGGCGATGACGCCGATTCCCAGCATTTCCCCCTCCCGCCCGAAAAAGGGCCGTCCGAAAGAGGAAAGACCGCCAAGCATTCATGAACCTGAAATCCAACCGCCTCCTGAAGCATCGCTTGCTTCACAAATATGCTTCGCTCGTTCGTGAAGACCTCACTGCGGTCTATGCCCGCGATCTGCGCAAGTGGCTCATCATCGCGCCTGTAATTGGCTTAACTACTGGCTTGGTGATCACTGGAGTCGTAGTGATCATTCTCGGGAAGTTGTGGCCTCCCGTGCTCGCATACTATTTGCACCATCACTGGGCCATCGTGCCAGGATTGGTTCTGGGTTTCCTTGCCACCGGACTCCTGATGCAGTTTCTTACTCCGGATCCCAACGAACATTCCACCGAAGAAATCATCCGCTCCTACCACGAGCACGAAGGCGAAGTCGATATGCGCTCCTTCGTCCCCAAGCTGCTCGCTGCCATCACCACCGTGGGCTTTGGCGGCAGTGCCGCGCTCGAAGGTCCCAGCATTTATGGGGGCGCGGCGATCGGTTCGTGGCTTTGGACCAAGCTCCGGCACTTGCGTCTCCGCCTTCGCCTCGAAGACCGCGACCGGCGCATCATGTTGATCTGCGGCGCTGCCGCAGGCATGTCGGCGGTTTTTCGCGCGCCGCTCACCGGCATCGTCTTCGCCCTTGAGATGCCCTACCGCGACGATCTTGCGCACGAAGCTCTGGTGCCCTCCCTAATCGCCTCGGTCGTCTCTTTCGTCACTCTCAGTTCTTTTCTCGGCGCAGCCCCGCTCTTCAACTTCGTCGGCTCTACCGGATTTGCCCGCCGCGATCTTTACTGGAGCGCGCTGCTTGGCTTGATCGTAGGACTGCTCGCCATGGTCTTTGTGATAACTTTCCGCCGCGCCCGCGGTTTTTTTGTGAAGTGGTCGCTGCCCCATTGGCTCAAGCTCGCAATCGGCGGCTTGCTCACCGGCCTCTGCGGCCTTCTTTTCTTGCACATCTACCCCGGCAATCTCGTACCTATCGGCCCTAACTATGAGGCGGTCGGAGAAATCCTGTCCAAGTCGCACAGCACCTCGCTGTTAATTGTCTTTAGCGTGCTCAAGCTCGCCGCAACTCTGTTTACCCTCGCTGCGGGTGGAGTGAGCGCTATGTTCGTTCCACTATTTCTTACTGGAGGGAGCATCGGCACCGCTTTCGCCCAGTCCATCGTCCACAGCCCCAGCCTCGATCTTTACGCCGCCGTCGGTATGGCGTCATTTCTGGCCGCTGGATATAAAACACCACTCGCTGCAGTTGTTTTTGTTGCGGAAGCGACCGGCGGTCATGCTTTCATCGTTCCTGCCCTCATCGGAGCTGCCGTGGCCTACGCAGTCTCCGGCGATGCCTCAGCCTCAGGCGACCAGCGTCTCCACGAAGGCGAAAAGGTCAGGGAGTATCCAGACTCCGGCGTGTGAAAATAAGCTTTCCGGAATTTCTGTCCCAGGGTTACTCGCCGCGGATGTTCGCGATTCCTCATGTCCGCACCATAAATTTCTATTGCCAACCGTCGCCGTCTTTCAGTATTCTTCCGCAATCCCCAGAGTCCGCACTCTGCAGGGAAGCGTGTATCCGATGGCGATGGCTGACCTCAAGCGATCACGTCCTCATCTGCGCAGCCCACTCCAGGGTTTAAGCGTGCAACACCGGCTGCGCCCATTCTTCTGTTGTCGATCCGCTTGTCCGCTCGCCATAAGTCCGACTCAGCAATAACCGACAATTTCAAGTCCGAACTCAGGGAGAAGCAATGCTGAAGCTACAAGGTAGGTTGATCTGGATTAGTTTTCTCGCGGTGGCGTTCCTCGCACAGGCCTTCGCCCAGGGCGGCGCGACGGGCGCGATCACCGGCACAATTCAGGATCCCAGCGGCGCGGTAGTTGCCAACGCCGAGGTGCGCATCACCAACCAGGAAACCGGCGTGCTCGAGCGCAGCGTCACATCCGGCGGCGATGGTTCTTTCACCGCTCCGCTTCTGCCGGTAGGCCAATACACGGTGAGCGTCCATGCACCCGGCTTCTCCGAATCTACGTTTCGTGACATCGTCGTCCGCGTCACCGAAACCACACGCTTGATTGCCAAGCTCAAGACCCAGGCGGTGCAGCAGCAAGTGGAAGTGCAAGCCGAAGTCCAGCAGGTCGACACCACCGACGCCACGACCGGGCAGGCCATCGAATCGAGCACCATCAAGAACCTGCCGCTCGCCACGCAAAACTTTCAGCAGTTGCTCACGCTCTCGAGTGGCGCGCAAGGCGAGTTGAATGCCGCCTCGCAGCTCGGACGTGGCAACGTTCGCATCGAAGTAAATGGCCAGCGCGAAGACAACAACAACTATCAGATCGAAGGCATCAGCGCTACCGACTACAACGTTGCTGAACTGACGACGACTCCATTGCCGAATCCCGCCGTCATTCAGGAATTCAAAGTACAGACCTCGCTCTATGACGCCACTCAGGGCCGCAACGGAGGCGGCAACATCAACGCCATTCTCAAGACGGGCACCAACGCCTTCCACGGCGAAGCCTACGAATTCTTCCGCAACACCGTGCTCGACGCCAACGACTACTTCCTCAATGGCGCGGGCGAGCCCAGGCCAGTAATCCAGCAGAACATTTTCGGCGGAGATCTGGGCGGCCCCATCGGTACTGGCGGCAAGCTCGGTTTCTTTTTCGTCAACTATTCGGGAACTCGCCAGCGCAGCGGCGATTCTCCCGGGACAATCATCAGCACGCTGATTCCATATATTCCGGCGGCAGACCGTGGACCCGCTGGTCAGGCTGCTTTGGCCAGTGCTTTTAACGTCGCCAGCATTGATCCCGTTGCCGCCTCGTTGATCGCGTTTCAGAGCAACCAGTTTGGCGCGGCGGCCAATGGGTATCTCTACCCCTTGCCAAATGTTGCCGCCGGAACCAAACCTGGCGACGTTGTTCCGTTCACTACCAGCATCCCCGGCTCCTACACCGACGACCAATTCACCGCGACCTGGGATCGCGAGTTCCGCAACTCCAACGACAAGCTCTCGATCAATTTCTTTTTCCAGAATTTCCAATCCGACGTTCCCTTCGGCGCGGGCGGTCTGCAAGCCTCTCTCGGTGGCAGCATCAGCAGCGGAGACCTCAACTTTCCCTACCAGCTCCCGGTAAACGATCGAGTCTTCTCGCTTACCGAGACGCACGTTTTCTCCCCTGCCCTGGTCAATGATTTTCGCCTCGGTTTTATTCGCATCAACAACAGCGATATCAACGTTCCGCCCGTCACCGCCGCCGAGGCCGGAATCACCCGCCCCACCAACAACCTCACCGACAACATTTACAAATTCACTTTCGTCAGTTCGGGATTTCAATTCGGCCCCACGCCGCAAGCCAACCAGTACCAGGCGCAGAACAACTTTAATTTTATCGACACGCTGGGCTGGGTAAAGGGTAAACACAACTGGCGGTTCGGCGGCGAGTTCACGCCGGTCGCCCTCAATAAGAAGTTTCCGCAGGTCTTCAACGGCCAGCTTTACTTTGGCGATTCAATAAACAATACGCTTCCGGGATGCGCTCCCCCGAATCCTCCCTGTCAGGTGAGTGATGTAGGCAATTTCCTCAATGGCGCTCCAGAATTTAGCTTCGGCGGCGGCGGAGTTTACAACCACAATTATCGCCAGAAAAATTCCGCCATCTTCGTGCAGGACGACTGGAAGGCCACGCAGAACGTCACTTTGAATCTCGGCCTCCGCACGGAATTTTTCGGCGCCTGGAGCGACAACGCCTGCCACATCGGCAATATGGAATCAGACCTCACCAAGTCCGGCCAGTATCCCTTTATCTATCCGAGATGCGTGAATAAGCTGGGCGTTCCCGGCCTTACCGGAAATGCTGCCGGATCAACTTTCAAGAACAGCGTCTCCACTGGAATCGGCCCGCGCATCGGCTTCGCCTGGGATGTGATGGGCCATCACAACACAACCATCCGCGGCGGCTACGGCATCTTCTACGTACGCGAAGATGTTGGAGCGGTCGACCAGCTCAGCTTCCAGTCCCCGTTTATCCCCATCGTGTTTTTCCCTTCGACGGCTGGCTTCACCATGTCTGATTTCTTTACCGGCACTCCCGCCACCAATTCCAACGCGGTGCCGGCTGCTGGCCAGTTGTCGGGCGCATGGCTTCCCTGCCTTTCCCAGCTCACGGGATTCGCGAATAACGATCCTACGCTGGCCGGTAACTACAACCTCCCGTCGGGCGCACCTGCCTGCACCGGCCCCGGTGTCAATCCCACGCAGAACCTGTTTGTACTGGAAGTCCCTCGGCACTTCGTCGTACCCAATACGCAGCAATGGAACCTCACTGTCCAACGCGATTTGGGCCGCAAGTGGGTGCTGGAGGTTGGCTACGTGGGTACCAAGGGCACGCATCTGCGCGAAACGCGCGATGCCATCCAGTCAGTTAACGCCACTCTCGCCAACCCTTTCCCTGTGACCGACACCAGCGGCCACACTTATCAGATCACCTCGAATACGTTCGCCAACGCCATTGCCCGCACGCCCACCCCCGGATTGAACGGCTATTCCGGATATCAAATTTTCGCCAACGACGCCTATTCGATTTACCACTCCCTGCAGGCCACCGTCTCGCGGCGCTGGGACCGCGGCTACATTCAGGCCGCCTACACCTATTCCAAGAACATTGATGCAACCTCAACCGGCAACACCGCCAACAACACCGCCTTCAACGACGAGAGCACCATCAACGCCTCCCGTGGAATCTCCGACTTCAACCGTCCGAACGTGCTGAAGCTCAGCTACGTCTATGAACTGCCATTCTTCGCACGCGCCGCCGGATTCAGACGCACCGCGCTCGGCGGATGGTCGGTGAGCGGCGTAACCAGCTTCCAAAATTCCCTGCCATTTTCAGTTTTGGATTCCAACGGCGGCAATGCCTTTCTGGGAGCCGGAACTTCGCCCGTGGCCGCAAGCCTGGCTTCCGGCGCCACCATTGGCAGCGGCATGAGCTCCGGCAGCGTCTCGCAGCGCCTCAGCGGATGGTTAAATCCGGGTGCCTTTACGACCGCGCCGCTGCTCTATCCCACCCAATGTGCGACGGATCCGAACTTCTGCACTACCGGATTCGGCAGCCTTGGCCGCAATATCTATCGCGGCCCATTCCAGCAGAACTGGGATTTCTCTCTGATCAAGCATTTCAAACTTACGGAGCGGCAGGATCTCCGCTTCGCCGCCGATTTCTTCAACCTGTGGAATCACCCGAATTTCGGCACTCCGCTGATCACCGACTACGAACAATATCTGGCCTGGTCCTCCGGCCCCAAGACCAGTCCGGACCCATTTGGCGAGATCGTCAGTACTACGGGAACTCCGCGCCTGATCCAGTTCTCGCTGCGTTGGCAATTCTGATCGCAGCCAAAAGCAATGAGCCGGGAAGCATTGCTTCCCGGCTCTTTTCTTGCTTCGATTTCACACTCTTCGCTGAACTCTATGGTCGCTTCTCCGCCTCCATAATCAGCGGCCGCAGCGCGTCCACCGAAAATCCCAGCGTGCCCCCGGAAAATCCATCGATGTAGGCGGAATTGATTCCGATCACTTCCGCATTGGAGTTGAACACCGGCCCCCCACTTCCCCCATGGGCCGTGGGTGCATCGTAGATCAGCTTGTCTCCCACCACGTCGCCCAGATGCCCGCACGTGGTCGAAGGACGAATCAGCGACAACGCCGCCAGTTCACTCGCCGCCGTAATGTCGTTGTGCCGGTATGCCAGCCGCTGGTAAATCCCGCTCGGCGACTTCGCCACCATCCCCGCAATCCCCATCGGATAACCGATCACCGTCACCAGTTCTCCCGGCAGCGCCGTCCCGTGCGCCAGCGGCAGCACCGCAAGTCCGCGCACCGCGTCCTTATTCACAATCTTCAGCACCGCCAGATCGCCTGTTGAAGAAACCGACCCGGGCGTCAAGCTGACCGGCGTCGCCGATCCGGGAAAGAACACGACCAGACTCTCCAGCATCGCCGCCGCTCCCTTGTGCATCAACCCTTCCGCTTCACTATCTCCATACCAGGGTTCGGCCACATGCCGGTTGGTAGCAAGCAATCCATCACCCACCAGAAATCCGGTACCTGAGACTCGCGCCCGAATCGCCGCCGGTTGGTTGGCAAATCCAACCTGATACACGCCGTAGATGTAGCCAATAGAATTCCGGTACCGGTTCAGCACCAGTGCCGGCATGGCCTGCTCTTTTTCCAGCTGCGCCACCTGCTGCGTCAGCGCATGCACCTGCTTCTGCAGATCCTCTGGCGGTGGCCCCTGCGCCATCCCGGGCGCATAGTAATGGAACATCGCCACGGCGCCGACCAGCAACACGATCGCCAGCACGGCTTGCACAGCCTGCTGCCAGCTCTCGGTAACTTCGTTTGATTCCTGTGGAACTTCCGGTTCGGCCATGGATGTGGATGCCGCTGCTCTTCCAGTTCCTGCGCGAGGGGAAAACGCGCGCCCGGCGCCGAGAGCAGGCGAGTCGTCATCTTGCCTTGTCTGGCAAGGCTTTTCCACGGTACGGAAGATGATGTACAGGGGATACCAATGGAGCGGTGAGAATGGCAGGCAGCAGCGGCCTGCCAAATGTATGCAGGCTAAGGCTTTCCGACCCCCAGCCGCCTGGCCATTTCGTCGTAAAGGAAGCCTTTGCCCGGCTTATACGGTTGCACCCATTCGCCATCGATCACGAATTGAGGCACGGCCCGCTTGCCCGTATGTTTGACGATCTCCTCTGCCGCGCCCGGCGTGCTCTCCACGTCGATATCTTTATAGGGAATGTTGTGTTTGGCCAGAAAACGCTTGGCCTCGCGGCAATCCGGGCACCAGGCAGAAGAGTAAACAGTTAGTTCCATAGATCTGGATAGTGATCTTTCAGACAATCCGTCGCGCGGACTAACTTGCCACGCTTCCCGATCGTATCCTACACGTGTTCCAGTTGCCTCACCGTACGTTCATTGACCACGTTCCCCGTGTTCAGCGTGGAAGCCGGCTCGAACAGGATAAGCCAGCATTCCTCGTCCGCCACCGGTCGATGCTCCACTCCGCGCGGCACCACAATAAACTCGCCTTCCTCGATCCACTCGTGCCGGTCGCGAAATTCCATGCGGAAGCGTCCCTTCACCACCAGGAACATCTCGTCTTCATTCTCGTGATGATGAAACACGAACTCGCCCTTCAGTTTGTCGAGCTTCACATGCTGGCCGTTCAACTCGGCCGCAATGTAGGGCTTCCAGTATTCCGAAATCTTTGCGAATTTATCGGCAATGTTCACCTTGGCCATGAAGCGCTCCCCCTGCTGACTGTGACCGCATTCTACAGATTCGCTGGAAACCGAATTGGTCGCAAAATCCGGGTGCCCCGTCCTTGTCCCTCCGTCCTTTTGGAGGGACAGGGCGGGGACTTTGATTCCCGTCTCCTCTTCGAATTACCACGCCCTGTTAAATCTGCCCGGCCCCGCCGTCCACACCCAGGTCAACCCCTGTAATATAGGACGCCTCGCTGCTGGCCAGGAAAAGCACCGCATGGCCCACTTCCTCAGGCGTGCCAAAACGCTTCATGGGGTTGGCCGTCTTGATATAGTTCGCGAACTCGTCGACCGCTGCCTGGGGCAATCCGGTTCTTCCGAAGATCGGAGTTTCGATCGGTCCCGGACTAACCACGTTCACCCGAATTCCGCGGTCCACCACCTCTCCCGCGAACGTGCGCGCCAGCGAGCGCACCGCAGCCTTGCTGGCCGCATAAACGCTGGTTGTGGGACTACCCTTTGCATTTACCACGGAGGAATTCAGGACGATTCCGGCATTGTTATTAAGATGGGGCAGCGCCTTCTGTACCGTGAAATACAACCCTTTCACGTTGATATCGAAGATTTCGTCGAACAGTTGCTCGTTGCTTTCGCTCGCCGGAGCAAACTTCGCAATGCCCGCGTTGGCAAAAATCGCATCAATCTTGCCGAACTTTCCCGCCACTTGCGAGTACAGCCGGTCGATGTCCGCCAGCTTGGATACATCCGCCTTCACCGCCAGCGTGCCGTTGCCGATGGTTTTCACCGCTTCATCCAGCGTCTTCTGGTCGCGTCCCGAGATCGCAACCTTTGCTCCCTCGTCATGAAACAGCTTGGCGGTCGCCAACCCAATCCCACTATTGCCGCCGGTAACTACGACTGTCTTTCCTTCAAACCTTTTCGCCATATGATTTCTCCTTTTTGAATGAGCGGGCTGATCAGGCACAGCGCCGCAGGCTTCGCTACTTTCACACTTTGATGATCATCAAACTATGGTGGTTTCAATTTCTTCGAAGCGGCATGCTACATTGGGACCTGACTCCATGGAAAGAAAAGAATTAGCGGAAATTTCGAAGGCTCTGAGCGATCCCACTCGCCTGCAGATCTATGAAGGGATTTCCTCCCGCAAGGAAATGTTTTGCGGGCAGGTCGTCGAGAAATATGGGCTGACCCCGGGCACCATCTCGCACCATCTGAAGATTCTGGCGGACGCCAATCTGATCGAGACTCGCCGTCAGGGGCAGTTCGTCTATCTCAAATCGCGGCCCGAGACGATTCGGGAGTACACGCGAGTTCTGCTGCGAATCGCACGGAAAAGGCGTCTAGTCCTGAACAACTAATAAAGTGACCTTGATTCAGCGTGCACGCATCTTGCTGACCGCGTCGGCGACTCTGAGAAGACAAAGGCCCGCGGACAAAAGATATGCCCAAGAGAACCTTTTGCTTCGGCGCGTGATGTTGGGGCTCCTCTGCATATAGATGAACAGCCAAACCAGGAGCGCAGTCACACAAGCCGCTAGCGGTAGCACAATCTGAGGAGAGCGGGACCACAGCATGATCATATAGGCGGTGAATCCGGCCCCCATGAGGAGGGCATTTTTTTGACTGCTGTCCTTCCGTCGGATCGTTTCAGGTACGATCTCCATAACGGCCTTGCGGATCTCCTCAAAATTCTCGATGCTCTCAGGAATTCCGATCGTCTGATACTTGGCGCTCCCAATGACGCGCAGGTAGCGGCCTGGCAGATGTTCGGTCCTTGTTACCGCTGTAAAGGAGAGCCTGACATCCGGGGTGTCTGCCTGCTGGCGAAGCAAATAGTCAGGCCCGATCGTGAGTACGTAGCTATTCCAACACTTAACCTGCTGGCGACGCACACGCAGCGGACTGACGAAAAACATGTAGACGAGCAATAACGCTGTGGCTATCCCGAAACCAACGATTGTACCTAGCGTCGCTTTCCGCAAGGCCAAGAAGAAGGAAATGATGATAATAGCCGCAGCTATGCCTATTTGCGGCGCCAAGTAGCGCATCACAGCGGTTCGCTGCGCCTCTTTGAGTCCGGCGGGTAAGAGCCTGAATTCGCGAGGAGGGTTCACGGATTCGCATTCTACCATCCCGATACGCAAGCGAGGTTCTACTTGAATCGATCAGATCTGGCGCGGTCGGGTACGTGCTACAGCAGAAAAAGCCGCCAGCTGCGCTGACGGCTTAAAGTTGATAGCTGACGTCTTCCTAACTGTTCTCGTAGAGCAGCACACCCTCGGTCTTTTCCGCGTCCACCGGACGGTAGAACAGCTTGTTGTCTTCCAGGAAGACCTCGATGAATGCCGGACGCGTTGTGATCGTTCCCTGAATCAGCGCCTCCGACAGCGGGTCTTCAATGTATTTCTGCAACGCCCTGCGCAGCGGCCGGGCGCCATAGGAGCGATCCGTCAGCGTCTGGTTGAGGATCCACTTTTTCGCCTCATCCGCCACCGTAACCGTAATCGCCTTCTGCGCCAGGTTCGCGTTGAGCTGCGTGACCATGAGTTCCAGAATCTGAATCAGATCGCTCTCGCTCAAAGCCAGGAACAGAATGATTTCGTCCAGCCGGTTCAGAAATTCCGGATTGAAGGTGCGTTTCACCTCGCCCTTCACCAGTTCCTCAACCTTGCCCGAAACCTGATCTTCCGCAGTTGATTGGAAGCCAAATCCCTCGCGCTTCTGCAGGTGCCGCGCCCCAATGTTCGAGGTCATGATCAGGATCGTGTTCTTGAAATCGACCGTATTGCCCAACCCATCGGTCAACTGCCCGTCTTCAAAAACCTGCAGCAGGATATTGAACACATCCGGATGCGCCTTCTCGATCTCATCCAGCAGCACCACCGAATACGGAGCACGCTTCACCCGCTCGGTAAGCTGTCCACCCTCTTCATAGCCCACGTATCCCGGAGGCGAGCCGATCAGCTTCGAAACCGAATGCTTCTCCATGAATTCCGACATATCGAAGCGAACCAAAGCTTTTTCCGTACCGAACATGAACTGCGCCAGCGTCCGCGCCACTTCCGTTTTGCCAACGCCCGTCGGCCCCAGGAACAGGAACGACCCAATCGGCCGGTTCGGACTCTTCAACCCCGCGCGCGAACGCCGGATCGCCCGGGCCAGCGCGCTGATCGATTTGTCCTGCGAAATAATCCGCTTGTGCAGCTCTTCTTCGATGCGCAGCAGCTTCTGCGTCTCTTCCTCTTTGATCGAAGTGATGGGAACGCCGGTCCAGCGCGAAACCACATCTTCGATGTCCTCGCGGCCCACTACTCCGGTCGAAGATTCATCCAGATGATATTTCTCGCGCAGCGCGCGCAGGTTCTCGCGCTCTTTGCGTTCTTCATCCGAATAGAAGCGCGCCTTCTCGAACTCGTGGTTCGCGATCGCGTTCTCCATGCGATGCACGATGAACTTGATCCGCTTCTGGACTTCCGTGATCTCTTCCGGCTGCGAAGTCTGCCGCAGCTTCACCCGCGCGCCAGCTTCATCCACCAGGTCGATCGCTTTATCCGGCAAGAACCGGTCCGGAATATAGCGGTTCGAGTGCGAGACCGCGAAGTTGATGGCGTCGTCGGTGTAAGTAACGGCGTGAAATTTCTCATACCGATCCTTGATCCCGAACAGCACCTTCACCGCGTCCGCCTCGTTCGGCGGCGGAACTTTCACTGCCTGGAAGCGCCGCTCCAGTGATCGGTCTTTCTCGATCGATTTGCGATACTCGCCCGGCGTGGTTGCGCCGATGCATTGAATCTCGCCGCGCGATAGCGCCGGCTTGAGAATGTTCGCCGCGTCCAGCGATCCTTCCGCCGACCCAGCCCCCACCAGCGTGTGCAGCTCATCAATAAAGATGATGGAGTTCTGTGACTCCATCAGCTCTTTCATGATGGTCTTCAGCCGCTCTTCAAACTGTCCACGATATTTCGTTCCCGCAACGATCAAGGAAAGGTCAAGCGCCAAAATTCTCTTATCGGCCAGGAAGGATGGAACCTCGCCGTCGGCAATCCGCTGCGCCAATCCTTCGACGATGGCTGTCTTGCCCACGCCCGGCTCGCCGATCAGCACTGGATTGTTCTTGGTGCGCCGGCACAAAATCTGCACCACACGCTCCAACTCACTATCGCGGCCAACCAGCGGATCCAGCTGGCTGTCCATCGCTGCCTGCGTCAGATCGCGCGAAAACTCGCTCAAGAGTGAAGACTCGCGCTGCCGCTGCGGCTGCGCTTTTTCCTGGCTGGTACGCGCCAGTTCTTCCCGAATGGTCGAGAGCCGCAGCCCGCGCTCGTGCAGAATTTCCGCGGCAAAGCACTTCTCTTCCCGCAGCAATCCCAACAACAAATGCTCGGTTCCAATGTGCCGGTGCGAGAGCCTTTCCGCTTCTTCCGCGGCATAGGCCAGCACTCGCTTGCACTCGTTGCTCAAGGGCAGGTCCACCGAAGTCGAGACTTTTTCCCGAATCGTGGTGTGACCCTCAATCTGCTTGCGGATCGACTCAACCGAGGCGTGTGAGCGCAGGAATCGATTGGTCAGGGCTTTGTCTTCGCGCAGGAGCCCCAGCAGCAGGTGCTCGGTCTCTATATAAGGAGACCCGAACTGGCTTGCTTCGTAGCGCGCAAAAAAGATTACGCGCCTGGCTTTCTCCGTATAACGTTCAAACATAATGCGCTTCCCCCTGAACCCTTCTGGTCGAGAAGGCGCTAGCTCGCTCGACCTACCTGAATCCCCGCCCGATTTCGTGCACGTCCAGCATCCTGATTCGTGTCACCCGCTCATTATGCAATCAAACGGCCACCAAACCCAAGTACCGAAACGTTACCGCAATGTTACCGAAGGAACCTGTTGAAATCTCCTTCGGCTTCCTGCAATTCCAATTTCTTGCACTTTGTCTAACTAATCTTTCACTGGCCGTGCCCAATTCCTTAAACCGGCAACGACTCCGGACTAACCTCTTCCACGCGCCCTCGCTCCAGACGCAACACCCGATGGCAACGCCTCGCGAACGAATAGTTATGTGTTGCAATGAGGGAGGTGAGTTGGTGCTCGCGATGTAATCGCGCAATCAATTCGAAAACCGCTTCCGCGTTCGGCCCGTCAAGGTCCCCGGTAGGCTCATCCGCCAGCAACAGCTTCGGGCCGGTAATGAGCGCCCTCGCCAAAGCCACTCGCTGCTGCTCACCGCCCGAAAGCTCTCCCGATCGGTGATGCGCGCGTTTCTCCAGCCCGACCTCGCGTAACCACCGCGACGCTTCCGGCGCGGCCTCCGCCCAGCTATGCCCCCGCAACAGCAGAGGCATCGCCACATTTTCCGCAGCCGTAAATTCCGGCAGCAGATAGTGAAGCTGCCAGACAAAGCCCGTCTCGCGATTGCGAAACTTCGATGCTTCATCCGCCGACAACGTATTCAGCTTCAATTCCGCGCAGTATACGTCACCCGCGGAAGCGTGATCAAGAGCGCTGAGGATGTGCAACAAGGTACTCTTCCCCGCTCCCGACTCGCCGACGATCGCGAGCATCTCGCCTCGCTTCACCTCGAACGATAAATTCTCAAAGAGCACCAGATCCGATTCGCCGGATCGAAAAACTTTCTTTAACCCTTCAACCCGAAGCAAAGTGTCATGTTTCGCCACCTGTTCCCTTAGATGCACTTTGTCCCCGCTTCGGTCCATCCTGTCCCGGCCCTAGGCTGCCACAGGCGGGAACAGTAGAAGCGGACATCTTCTCACACTAGCCCTGTACTCCACATGGCACCTTTGCACCATATGGAAGATCCGGTCGCGGTAGCGCCGCCGATCATTAGAAAGCCGCCTACGGAAAACTGTACTCATTGTCCAGCAACCGCGATGTGACCTGCATCACGATGAAAGATGCCAAGAACAGTGGCCCTGATCAGTGTCCAGTGGTCAGCCGCCAGTCCTTTTCTGACCACTGGACACTGCCCACTGCCCACTGCTTTCTACACCTCGACCTTCGATTCCGCGCCCGCCAGGCGTTCCAAAGACTCCCGGTAAGGCTCGCGCGCAACGCCGCGCTCCGTAATAATGGCGGCCACATACTTTGCCGGAGTCACATCGAATGCCGGATTCTCAATCGACACGCCATCCGGCGTCATCTGCTTCCCCGCAATATGAGTTACTTCCTTCGGATTACGCTGCTCGATCGGAATCCGGTCGCCGTCCGGGCAAGCCAAGTCCACCGTCGAAATCGGCGCTGCCACATAGAACGGGATCCCGTTTTCCTTAGCCAGAACAGCAACCGTATACGTTCCAATCTTGTTGGCCACATCGCCGTTGGCCGCGATCCGGTCCGCGCCCACCACAATCGCCCCAATCTTGCCCTGCTTCATCATGGCGCCCGCCATGTTGTCGGAAATCACCGTGGTCGGGATGCCATCTTTCATTAGCTCCCATGCCGTCAGTCGCGAGCCTTGCAGGAACGGCCGCGTCTCGTCCGCATAGACATGAATCTTTTTCCCCTGCTCCACCGCCGCGCGAATCACTCCCAGCGCCGTTCCATACCCCGCCGTAGCCAGCGCGCCGGCATTGCAGTGCGTCAGCACTCCACCTTCGCTCGGCATCAGTGTCGCGCCGTGGCGTCCCATAGCCTGGTTCGCGGCAATATCTTCCGCATGCATGCGCTGCGCTTCTTCCACCAGATCCCGTTTGATTTGCGCAATAGGACGAATCCGTAGCCGCTCAAACTTTTCCTGCATCCGCCGGATCGCCCAGAAAAGATTCACCGCCGTCGGCCGCGTTTTGCCGATGACGTCGCAGATCTTATCCAGATCCCGCTTGAGCTCCCCGACCGTCTCCGCCTTCGAGCTCTGCACTCCCAGCGCAATCCCCATCGCCGCGGCTACGCCAATCGCGGGCGCTCCCCGCACCACCATCGTCCGTATGGCATCGGCAACCTGCTCGTACGCCTTGCAGGTCACATAAGTTTCTTCCGTCGGCAGCTTCGTCTGATCGATGAAGCGCACGCCCTGTTCCGTCCATTCGAGTGTTTGAATCATTGTTCTTATTGTCATCCTGAGCGAGACTGCCATCCCCGACTTGTCATCCTGAGCGAGGATTGCGCTTCGCGCTAGCGAAGCACAACCGCAGTCGAAGGATCCCTGCAAACCTGTAACGACAAACGGCTCCGCAGGCATTTCCGTTGGCACTCTGCGGCTCGCATTGTCGGAGACCTCCGCCCCGCCCTACACCCGATGCGCCTCGCACAAGTTCCGCGGATTGTTCGTCGCCGCCGGTCGTCCACAAATTTCGCAAACCGCCGCCACAGCAAAGATCGCAGGCTGCGTATCGTCCGTCTGCAGAATGTGCTGCGCTCGCACTTCGCTCGCCGCAAAGATCGACACAAACGGCGCCGGAGCCGCAGCCTTTTCTACGTTCGGCCTTCCCTTTGCCTCCTCGCGCTCCACCAGGCACATCGCTCCCACCACGTGGAAGCCAAACTCGCGCGCCGTCTCAATCGCCTGCACCGTCGAAGCTCCGGTGGTACACACGTCGTCCACGATCACCACTCGCGCGCCCTTCTCGCGAAAGCCTTCAATGCGCTGCCCCGTCCCGTGCGTTTTTTCCGCCTTGCGCACCAGAAACCCGTTCAGTTCCGCGCTCACCACCGAAACCGCTACCACAATCGGGTCCGCTCCCATGGTGAGCCCACCAATGGCCTGCGCCTTCCACCCTCGCTGCTTGATTTCGTCGTAAAAAACCTGCCCGGTAAGCCGCGCGCCCTTGGCATCCAGCGTGGTCGTCCGGCAATCTATGTAGTAGTCGCTGGTGCCGCCGGAAGACAGTTTGAACTCGCCCAGCCGGAACGACTTGTGTGCGAGCAACTGCAGCAATTCCTGGCGCGATGAATTCATGAAATTCAACAATACCACGGGAAATCAGCCCATGAGTTTGGTTGTCATCCTGAACAAGTGTCCTTTGCGCAGTGAAAGCCTGCCCTGAGCTTGTCGAAGGGGATCTGGGCGAGCCGCGCGACGTGTCGCGGTTTTGCGACACATCAATCGCGCGTCTGGCTCGCTTCCTTATTGATTGAACCGCACGACTGCCGCATCCAGGCTAGCGGCCTCCAATCTCCTTGCCGTGATAACCTTAAAGTTTCCCCACAACGATACCCCGAGGTATGAAATTGCACAGTGCGCGAAAGCTTTTCTTCTTCTTCCTTGTTACGCTTCTTATTACATACATCTGCGGTTCCGGATTGATCTCGACAGCATTCGCCGAAGGCACCCGTTCCTGGGAGCAGTCAAAGTTTGAAGACCTCACCAAGGGCACGGCCACCGGAGTAGCCATTCGCAGCGCCGGCGGCCTCGAACTCGCCCCCACCTTCAAGAGTCTCTACGCGACCCCCTCCACCTACATCTGGTCCATCGCCGCCGACGATGCAGGAAACGTGTACGTCGCAGCCGGCGCGCCGGCCCGTGTCTACCGCATCACGCACGACGGCAAGGCCACCATCATTTTCGAGCCCAAAGAACTTCAGGTGCAAGCTCTGCAGATCGGCCCCGGCGGCGTCATCTATGCGGCCACCGCCCCCGATGGCAAGGTGTACAAAATCGAACACAACACCGGCGGCAAATCGCAGCCCGCCAAAGCCGACTCATCTCCCGCCGCCGATCCCTCCTGGAGTTCCTCTGTCTACTTCGAGCCCGGCACGAAATATATCTGGGATCTCGCCCTCGACAAATCTGGCAACCTCTACGTCGCCACCGGCGATCACGGCGAGATTTTCCGCGTCACCCCCAAAGGCGAGCACTCGGTCTTTTTCAAGAGCGACGAAACTCACATTCGCGTCCTGGCCTTCGATGCGCAGGACAACCTGATCGCCGGCTCCGATGGCAGCGGCCTCATCTACCGCATCTCTCCCGCCGGCGACGGTTTCGTGCTCTACAGCGCGCCCAAGAAAGAAATCACGGCGCTGGCGCTCGATCGCTCCGGCAACATCTATGCGGCCGCCGTCGGCGAGAAAAAGCCTGGAAGCGCTTCGACCTCCTCAGCCTTCAACGCAGCTCTGTTGACCATGGGCGCCAACGTCCCGGTAGGTGGCGTGCCGCAGGTTCCCGGCATGACGATGACTGCCAACCCCGCTGGCCCAGCGATCTCCGGCCCCTTTCCCTTTCCCGGCGGCGGCGCCAGCAGCGGTTCCGATGTATATCGCATCGCTCCCGACGGTTCCCCGATCCGCCTGTGGACCTCTCACGAAGACATCGTCTACGCCCTCGCCTTTGATTCGCAGGGACGCCTGCTCGCCGGGACCGGAAATCGTGGCCACATCTTCGCCATAACCGGCCTCGACGATTTCTCCGACCTACTGAAAGCGGCTGCCTCACAGGTCACGGCCTTCGCCAAAGCGCCCGGCGGCGCCGTCTACGCGGCCACCAGCAATCTGGGAAAAGTTTTCGTGCTTGGCCCCGGTCCCGAGGCTCAGGGGACCTACGAAAGCGACGTCTTCGACGCCAAGATTTTCTCCCGCTGGGGACGCGTCGAATTCCGCGGCATCGGCAACGTCGATCTCTACGCCCGCAGCGGCAACGTCGATAATCCCGACCGCAACTGGAGTCCCTGGAAGAAGGTCGACCTGGGCAAAGATGACGAAACCGGCGTTCCTCCCGCCCGTTATGCCCAGTGGAAAGCCATGCTGCACGCGGGATCTCCCGCTCCAAATGTCGACAGCGTTGCCCTCAACTACCTGCCCAAGAACGTCGCTCCCGAGATCGACGATGTCACCGTACAAGTCGGCGTAAAGTATCAGCCGCAGCCGAAAAATACCGGCCTCAGCTTGGGCACGGACTCGTCGACCCTATCTTCAACAACCCATTTCGAAGCTCCTCCATCCAGCTCGCATGATCGCGATTCCATCGGCGTGAAGTGGAGCGCGCACGACGACAACGACGATCAGCTCGTCTATTCCATCTACTATCGCGGCGATGGCCAGAAGCGCTGGCTTCTTCTTAAGGACGACATCACCGATAAAGCCTATTCCTTCGACGCCAGCCTGCTCCCCGACGGCGGCTACACCGTAAAAGTGATCGCCTCCGACGCGCCCTCGCACTCTCCGGGCGAGGCCTTGACCGCATCGAAGGAGAGCCGCCGCTTCGAGGTCGACACCACCCCCCCGCGCATCGAAAATCTCTCCGCCACTCTTGACGGCGGCCAGATTCACGTCACCTTCCGCGCGGTCGATGGTTTCTCTCCCGTGAAACGCGCCGAATATTCCGTCGATGCCGGCGATTGGAAGTATGTCGAACCCGTCGGCCAGCTCTCCGACGCAAAAACCGAGACCTACGATTTCAAAGCCACTCCCGAAGCCGCGAAAGATGGCGCAGCTTCTTCCGAGCACGTAGTCGTGGTTCGTGTCTACGACCGTTACGACAACATGGGCGCCGCAAAAACTTTGATCCTGCAGAAATAGTTTTTTCACGCGCTCGGGATGCATGCAGTACCGTGGACGAGCCGCGCTTCGGCACCGTAACCGTCCGTAGAGTTGTCATCCTGAGCGCAGCTGATGGGTCGCGAAGCGAGCCCTCGGCGGAGTCGAAGGATCCCTACTGCCCCAGCTCCGCCGCTTTTGCCGCGTCCTCCGCCACACCCTTAATGCCGCCAAGTTCCCCCGTGCGCCGCAACTCCGGAAACATCCACGACCACAGCGCAATCACTAATAGCGTTCCCACCCCTCCCAGCACCACCGCCGGTACGGTCCCAAACCACTGCGCCGTCAACCCAGATTCGAACTGCCCCAGTTCATTCGAGGTCCCAATAAAAACCATGTCGACCGCCATCACGCGCCCGCGCATTTGATCCGGCGTGCGCAGCTGCACCAGCGTCGCGCGAATAATTACGCTGACCATGTCCGTCGCTCCGAGCAGCACCAGCGCCACCAGCGACAGCACAATGCTGTGCGATACCCCAAATAAAATGGTCAGCACTCCAAACCCCGCCACCGACCACAACAGCGTCGGCCCCGCGCGCCCGCGCAGCGGCCGGTGAGCCAACGCGACCGCCATGATCGCCGCCCCCACTCCCGGAGCCGTCCGCAGCAAACCCAACCCCCACGGCCCAGTGTGCAGAATGTCACGCGCGTAAACCGGAAGCAGCGCCACCGCTCCGCCCAGCAATACCGCAAACAGATCCAGAGAAATCGCCCCCAGGATCAATCTCTTCCGCCATATGAAATGCAATCCCGCGAAAACCGTCCTCATCGTCATCGGTTCGCGCTTTCGCGCCTGCTGCCGCGCCTTGATGCGGAACGTCGAGACCAGAGCCCCCACCGCGGTCAGCATCGCCGCCGCATACACCGCCGATGGACCATGAAACGCCGCATAAAGAATCCCACCAAGAGACGGCCCCAGAATCGTGGCCGCCTGAAACGTCGTCGCATTCCACGCCACGGCATTCGGGAAATGCTCTTCCGGAACCAGTTGCGGCAGGATCGAACGGCTGGCCGTCCCGTTAAACGATCGCACCACGCCCAGCAAAATCAGCACCACATAAATGGGACGCACCGCGTGCGTTCCCCTCTGCGCCAGCACCAGCAGAAGCCCGGAACACACCGCAAAGCCGGCATAGCATGTGCCCAGCACCTTGCGCCGCTCGAATCTGTCGGACGTATGCCCCGAAACCAGAAACAGCAAGATGCCCGGCAAAAACTGCGCCAGCCCCACCAAC
Organism: uncultured Acidobacteriaceae bacterium; assembly: GCA_963773675.1. Taxonomy (GTDB): domain Bacteria; phylum Acidobacteriota; class Terriglobia; order Terriglobales; family Acidobacteriaceae; genus Sulfotelmatobacter. Next base: position 575,963 of record CAVZCG010000013.1, on the reverse strand, counting down.
CCGAGATCCAGCGCGCGTTTCGTGATGTCGTACACCTGCCATCCCACCGCGACCGCCTGCATCTCCACCGCAGCCACAATCAGAAATCGCGCAATCTGGAACAGCACGAAGTCAGGGTGGGTAAACGCAATACGTCCAACTCTGGCGTCGGCGGGCGTTGGCATTGATCTTCTAATGTGCCATAGAAACAGCCCACTTGCATGACGGGAGAAACCAAGCAGCTAAAATCTATCCATGCACTTGCTGCGAACCCTCGGCTGGATCGCCTGCGTCATCTACTCCACGATCCCCGCCTTCTGGTTGCTGATTCATCCCCGCGTAGAATTCTGGCGCTCACGCCCTCGGTCGCCCTACAAAACCCTTCTGCCCATCTGGATCGGAATGTGGGCAGCCATGGCCGCGATCACCGCCCCGTGGCGCAGTGTCGTCCTCTACAAAAATAACTGGACCTGGATTCCCGCAACCTTATTGTCCTGCGCCGGCCTCGTGCTCTACAAACTATCTCACCACCACTTCACCCTGGCGCAACTCGGTGGATTGTCCGAGATCCTCCCCGGAGATCGCGAGCAACGCCTCGCCACCACCGGCATTCGCGCTCAAGTGCGCCATCCCGTCTACCTCGGCCATCTTTGCGAAATGCTCGCCTGGAGCGTAGGCACAGGTCTGGCCGTCTGCTGGGCTCTGACAGCATTCGCGATCGTAACCGGAGCAGTAATGATGAGGATGGAAGACAAAGAACTGGAAACCCGCTTCGGCGACGGTTATCGCCAATACCGATCAACAGTGCCCGCCGTTATCCCCAAGCTAAGATAATGAACAGTGAGCAGATCCATCCAACCCAGTTCCAACTCGGCGCCCTCTGCGCCCTCTGCGGTGAGATTTGGTTTTAGTCGTTATAATCCGACTTGGCTGACGGCTGAAAGCCCCATGCGCTTCGAACTCTTCATCGCAACCCGCTACCTGCGCGCAAAACGCCGTCAGGCTTTCATCGGCATCATCACTGGCATCTCCATCCTCGGAGTCGCCGCCGGCGTCGCCTCGCTCATCGTCGCCCTCGCCATCAACAACGGATTTCGCCAGGACCTGCAGGAGCGCCTCATCGGATCCACCTCGCACATCAGCCTCCTCCGCGTCGCCGATGACGGCATCAGAGACTGGCCTCCTCTCCTCGAACGCCTTTCCAAACAGCCGCACGTGGTCGCTGCCGCACCCGCAATTTTCGAGCAAGTCCTCATCTCCCGCGGCCCGCGCGCCCGCGGCGCCGTCCTCAAAGGCATGATCCCCGCCGACGAGCGCAAAATCGGCGACCTGCTCAACACAATAAAGGAGGGATCAGCAGACGCTCTCGATGAAACGCCGGCTCCAGAGAATGCTCATGTGGGGACAGCCGCCTCGCCTGCCTTGAGCGAAGCCGAGGGCGCTTCAGCGCCCGCAGACGCTTCCCCCGATTCCCTCGCCGGCGTCCACGCCCGCATCGCTGCCATGCCCCCCATCATTCTGGGCAAAGACATGGCCGATAACCTCGGCGCGACCGTCGGCTCCGTCGTCCTCGTCACCAGCCCGCAAGGCGAACTCACTCCCTTCGGCATGGTCCCGAAATACAGCCGCTTCCGCGTAGTCGGAATCTTCAGCTCCGGCTTCTACGATTACGATTCGTCCTGGGCCTTCACCCGCCTCTCCGCTGCTCAAAGCCTTTTCGGTCTCGGCGACCTCATCTCCGTCATCGAGTTCAAGGTCGACGACATCTACCAAGCCGACCAGGTTTCGCGCCAACTCGAACAGGCCGCCGGCAAAGGCTTCATGACCACCAACTGGATGGAGCAAAATCAGGCTCTCTTCCACGCCCTCCGACTCGAGCGCCTCGTCACCTTCATCACCATCGGCCTCATAGTCTTCGTCGCCGCCCTGAACATCCTGATTTCTCTGATCATGATGGTCATGGAAAAAACTAAAGACATCGCCGTCCTCATCTCGATGGGCACACGCAAATCGCAAGTCCGCAACATCTTCATCGCCCAGGGCGTTCTCATCGGCGTGATCGGCACCGCCATCGGTCTGCTCGTCGGCTACGCCATCTCCTACGCCGGAGGCCACTATCACATCATTTCCCTCTCGCCCGAGGTCTACTCCATCGACTACGTCCCCTTCGCCCCGCGCCCCATGGACGGCGTCCTCGTCGCCCTCGTCGCCATCGGCGTCTCCTTCATCGCCACCCTCTACCCCTCCTGGTCCGCCGGCCGCACCCTCCCCGCCGAAGCCCTCCGCTACGAATAGTCAACGGTTTCCCAAAGCAATGTCATTCTGAGCGAAGCGCGAGCGAAAGCGCGCGCGAGTCGAAGAATCCCTATCCGCCACCACAGCCACCGGCGCCGCAAGGAATTCTCACACGGAACTTTCCCCGCCTCCCCGCCGTACAATTAAATGGAAAGAAAAAGAAGGAGGTCTCCCATGTTCACTTTCCTCCTGTGGTGCATCCTCTTCGTAGTCTGCTGGCCTCTGGCCCTGTTGGCGCTGATCGCCTACCCGTTCATCTGGCTGCTACTGCTCCCGTTCCGCATCGTCGGGATCGCCGTAAAGGGAGTGCTTGAGATCGTTTTCCTCGCGATCACACTCCCGTTCCGCCTGCTGGCCGCGCCCTTCAGAATTTAAGTCCGCGGAAGATTTGGATTTTGGAGGAAGATTTGGATTTTGGGTGGCGCAGCGCTTTATGCGCTGCGATAGAATGCCGCTAAAATGAATGGGCTTTAGCCCCTGCGGTTCGCCTGAAGCCGAACCTACCCCTCCATCACCTTCAACCCCTCACTCACCACCAAACTCGCCTCCGTCGCCCGTTGCACATCCTCCGCCGTCAGCCCCGGAGCCACTTCCTCCAGCACCAGCCCCCACCCCGTCACCCGTATGTACGCCATCTCCGTCACAATCGTATCCACCACCCTTACCCCGGTCAGCGGCAGCGTGCACTTCTTCAAAATTTTCGGCGCACCGTCTTTCGTCGTGTGCTCCATCGCCACCACCACGCGCCGCGCCCCGGCCACCAGGTCCATTGCTCCGCCCATCCCCTTCACCATTTTCCCTGGAATCATCCAATTCGCCAGGCTCCCCGACTCATCCACCTCCATCGCTCCCAGCACGCTTAAATCAATATGCGCCCCGCGAATCATGGCAAACGAATCGGCGCTCGAAAAATACGACGTCCCCGCCATCTCGCTCACCGTCTCCTTGCCCGCATTGATCAGGTCCGCATCCTCCTGCCCCTCCACCGGATACGGCCCAATCCCCAGCATCCCATTCTCCGATTGCAACACCACTTCCATCCCCGCCGGCACGTGATTCGCAATCAGCGTCGGCATCCCAATCCCCAGGTTCACATAGAACCCATCCCGCAACTCTCGCGCAATCCGATTCACAATCCGCTCGCGCTTCTCGATATCCTTCCCGGGCTTATTCATCGTCCTGCCATCCTGAGCGACTCTGTCATCCTGACCTACCTTGTCATCCTGAGCGAGGATTGTGCTTCGCGCCAGCGAAGCACAACCGCAGTCGAAAGCCCGCCCTGAGCGAAGCCGAAGGGGATCCCTAACAGCTCAACACCGCCGCCACCCTCCAAGATCAGCCGCTATGAATCCTTTGCCATTCCGAGTGGGTATTTGTCATTCCGAGCAAAGCGAGGAACCTGCTTTCGCATCCACCGTCTCGAACCCGGCACTCGTGCCAACGCCCTACGCCTAACGAGCACTATTCCGCCTTCCTCACCGTCCGTCTCTCAATCCTCCGCTCGTACAACTCCCCCTGAAAAATTCTCTTCACGTACACCGAAGGCGTATGAATCGAATCCCCATCCAGTTCTCCCACTTCCACCAGATGCTCAACCTCCGCAATCGTCACCTTCGCCGCCGTCGCCATGATCGGATTAAAATTCCGCGCCGTCTTCCGATAAACCAGATTCCCCATTCGGTCGCCCTTCCATGCCTTCACAAACGCAAAGTCGGCCTTCAACCCGTGTTCCATCACGTAAGTCCGCCCCTCGAACTCGCGCGTCTCCTTGCCATCCGCCACAATCGTCCCGACGCCCGTCGGCGTAAAAAATGCCGGAATCCCCGCGCCCCCCGCCCGAATGCGCTCAGAAAATGTTCCTTGCGGCACCAGATCCAGATGAATCTTCCCCGTCAGCACCATCTCTTCCAGCAGCTTGTTCTCGCCAACGTAGGTCCCAATGTGATGCACAATCTGCCCCGCCGCCAGCAACAGCCCGTTCCCCAGCCCGTCCACGCCGACGTTATTGCTGATGGTCGTCAGGTTCTTCGATCCCTTCCGCACCAGCGCCCGAATCAGATTTTCCGGAATCCCGCACAGCCCAAACCCGCCAATCATGATGCTGGCGCCATCGCCCACATCGCGAATCGCCTCATCCGCACTCGCCACAACCTTATTCATAGCGTGAGAATTCTAATGAAGTCAGTAGTCAGTGGCTAGTGGTCGGTGATCAGTGTCGGTCGATAACTGGTCACTGGTCACTGACCACTGCACTATTCCTTCTTCCCTGGACTCTTCCTCAGCCCATGCGCCACTTCAAACTCCTCCGCCAATTGCCGCGTCCCCAGATTCTCCCGGATATGCGCCAGCCGCTGCTCCACCTTCCACAGCGCATCCTCCAGATTTTTCTTGTTCGTGATCGCAATATCCCGCCACATCGAATACGGACTCGCCGAAATCCGCGTCATCTCCCGCAGAGCCCGTCCCCCGGCTGGCAGCAACGGCGCCTCTTCGCCAAACTCCTCCACCAGCGCCGCCGCGAGCGCCGTGGAAATCATCTGCGGCACGTGGCTGATCCAGGCACACAGCTGGTCATGATCTTCCGGCGGCAGAATGGCCACTCGCGCCCCGATCTGATCGATCCATCCCACAAATTCCGCGAACAAAGGTTCCTGCAAATTCTGCCCTGGCAGCGGGGTCAAGAACCAAACTGCGTTCCGGAACAATTCAGGGTCCGCAAAATCCACGCCGCTGTTCTCTTTCCCCGCCATCGGATGCCCCGCCAGAAATCGATGCCGCGCATTCTTTCCAAACACCTTCAGCGCCTGTTCAGCCACCGCCGCCTTCGTGCTTCCCACGTCGGTCAGCAAGGTACTCGCCGGCAGCGCCGGCCCCAGCCGTCCAATCAAATCGACAATCGCCAGCACCGGCGTCGCCAGCACTACCAATTGGCTGCCTCGCACCGCATCGGCCGGCTCGGGGAATCCGCTGTCGATCACCCCGCACATCTTCGCCCGCTTGAGCGCCGATTGCCGGTCGCACCCAATAATCTTCCCCGCAAACCGATGCCTCCGCAGCGCCAGTGCAAACGACCCGCCGATCAGCCCCGTCCCAACAATCGTGATTTGCCGAATCGACATAAAGACTCAACCGCCGAGCGCGCCGAGATCGCGAAGAAAGGAATTTTGGATCAAAGAAGATTAAGGTCGATGTGCACAGTTCGATCTGCCAACATCAACGAAAATTCGCCTGAGAAATCTCGGCGCGCTTCGCGTTCTCGGCGGTGAAGAACTCTACGCGATCTTCCGTCCCACTGCCGGCGCAATCATCCGCAACTCATCCATCAACTTTGCGAATTGCTCCGGAAACAGCGACTGCGCTCCATCCGACCATGCCTGGTTCGGATCGCAATGCACTTCAATCAGCAGCGCATCCGCTCCCGCCGCCACCGACGCCCTCGCCATCGGAGCAACCTTATCCCGCCGTCCCGTGCCGTGCGACGGATCCGCCGTCATCGGCAGATGCGACAATTTATGAATGATCGGGATCGCCGATATATCCATCGTGTTCCGCGTGTACGTCTCGAAAGTCCGAATCCCGCGCTCGCATAAAATCACTTCATAATTCCCGCCCGCCATAATGTATTCGGCCGACAGCAGCAGCTCTTCCAGAGTCGCCGCAATCCCGCGCTTCAGCAGCACCGGCTTCCGCACCTTCCCCAACTCGCGCAGCAGATTGAAGTTCTGCATATTGCGCGCGCCCACCTGCAGGATGTCAACATACGGCAGCATCATCGGAATCTGCGAGATCTCCATCACCTCGCTGATCACCAGCAGCTTGAATTTCTCTCCCGCCTCGCGCAGCAACTTCAGCGCATCTTCCCCATGCCCCTGAAAAGAATAAGGAGAACTTCGCGGCTTGAACGCTCCGCCCCGCAACACCCGCGCCCCTGCCTTCGCCACCGCTTCCGCCGTCGTGAAAAGTTGTTCTCTTGATTCCACGGTGCACGGCCCCGCCATCACCACCACTTGATTTCCGCCGACCTGAATTCCATTCGCCAGCTTCACGATCGTCCCTTCGGGACGAAAACTTTTCCCCGCCAGCTTGTACGGCGAACTGATGCGATGGACTTCCTGCACCCCCGGCAGCAACTCCAGGATGCGTATATCAAAATCAATTCCCGATCCCACCGCGCCCAGCACCGTCTGCCGCGCTCCCGACGACCGGTGCACTTCAAACCCCATCTTCACCAGGTGCTCAATCACCTGCTGAATCTGCCCCTCATCCGCCACATCCTGCATCGCCACAATCATAAGAGGTCTCTGCTTTTTAGCTTTTAGCTTTTAGCTTTTAGCTTTTAGCTACTTCTTTGAACTTGTCATTCAAATTTACCGCTTGTCATTCCGAGCGCAGCGAGAGCCTGCCCTGAGCGAAGTCGAAGGGAACCCGCTGTTCGCGTCCACAACCACCACCCCCGCCTCAATCATTCACGTCCGAATCCAACTCCGTCTCACCCTTCGCCGCTTCCGCCACGCTCCCAATCCCTTCCTTCTGAATATTGCGCATCACGTCCATGATCCGTTCAAAAATCCTCACCAGATCCTGCCCCGGCAGCGGACCTCGATTCATCTCCCGCACGTTCTCAAACACAATCCGCTCCCGCTCCGGCTCATAAATCGGCAAAGACGTATCCCGCTTCAGCCGCCCAATCTCCACCGCCGCCCGCGCCCGCTCGCTCAGCAACTGCACCAGCCGCCGGTCGACTTCATCAATTTTCTTACGCCAATCCGCAATATCCATGAAAGACCCGGGTGCCCCACCCTTGCGCGCCTTTTGCGCAGGGTGGGGATTTTGAATTCCTATCCAACCAACCCCCTCACAAACTCCCCCACCGCCTCCGCTTCCCTTCCCCGATTCTTCTCAATCGTCTCCACGATCGCGCTGCCCACCACCACCGCATCCGCAAATTCCCCGACCTCCGCAAACTGCTCCGCATTCGAGATCCCAAACCCCACCGCAACCGGCAACCCGGTCACCCGCCGCAAACGCCTCACCAACTTCTGCGCATCCCCCGCCAACTGCTGCCGCGCCCCCGTTACTCCCGTCCGCGACACAGCATACACAAATCCTCGCGACGCCTTTGCGATCTTCTGTAATCGCTCGTCCGGGCTCGTCGGCGCCGCCAGAAATACCGGCGCCAGATCATGCGCTCTCATCGCCCGCAAATATTCCCCCGCCTCTTCCACCGGCAAATCCGTCACCAGCACGCCGTCCACTCCCGCATGCCGCGCAATCATGCAGAACTTCTCCATCCCCATCCGCAAGATCGGATTCAAATACGAAAACACCACCAGCCCCGTCGACTGTGCATGCTGCCGCACATCCGCCGCCAAAGTCAGCACCTGCGCCAGGCAGGTCCCGTGCTTCAGCGCCCGCTCGCTTGCCCGCTGGATCACTGGCCCATCCGCCACCGGATCGCTGAACGGCACGCCCAGCTCAATCACATCCGCGCCCGCCTCAATGGCCGCCAGCACCACCGCCCGCGTCGTCGCCAGGTCTGGATCCCCGCACGTCACATACACCACCAGCCCCGGCTTCTTGTAAAAGGTCAACGGCATTTTGTCATTCTGAGCACAGGGTGAGTCACTTCCGAAAACCCTTTGTCATTCCGAGCGTAGCGAGGAATCTGTTGTCTCCTCCGAACTCCATCATCAATCCAACTTCAAATTCTCCCGCATAATCCCAATATCCTTGTCCCCGCGCCCCGAAACATTCACAATCACAACATCCGATTTCTTCATCCTCGGCGCACGCTTCACCACCTCCGCCACGGCATGCGCCGACTCCAGCGCCGGAATAATTCCCTCCGTCCGCGCCAAAAGCGTAGTTGCTTCTAAAGCCTCCGCATCCGACGCCGGAACATACTCCGCCCGCCCCGCATCCCGCAACGCCGCATGCTCCGGCCCAATCGAGGGATAATCCAGCCCAGCCGAAACCGAATGCGTGGGCGCAATCTGCCCCGTCAAATCCTGCAGCACGTAAGAATAAGTCCCCTGCAAAACTCCCGGTGACCCTCCGCGAAACCGCGCCGCATGCTCACCCAGCCTATCGCCGCGCCCACCCGCCTCCACGCCAATCAACCGAACTTTTTTATCTTTTATAAACTCGAAGAAAATTCCAATCGCATTCGATCCCCCGCCCACACACGCAATCACCGCTGCCGGCAGTTTTCCCTCGGCCTTCAGAATCTGCGCCCGCGCCTCCCGCCCAATCACGCGATGAAAATCCCTCACCATCGTCGGATACGGATGCGCCCCCAGCACGCTCCCCAACAAATAATGTGTAGTCCGCACATTGGTGACCCAGTCGCGCATCGCTTCGTTGATCGCATCCTTCAACGTTCGCGAGCCCGATTCCACCCCGCGCACCTCCGCCCCCAGCAACCGCATGCGGAACACATTCAACTCCTGCCGCCGCATGTCCTCGGTCCCCATGTACACCACGCACTCAAATCCCAGCAGCGCACAAACCGTCGCCGTCGCCACTCCATGCTGCCCCGCGCCCGTCTCCGCAATCACCCGCCGCTTGCCGATGCGCTCCACCAGCAGCGCCTGTCCCAAACAGTTGTTGATCTTGTGCGCCCCGGTGTGCAGCAAATCCTCCCGCTTCAAATAAATCTTCGCTCCACCCAACTTCTGCGTGAGCCGCCGCGCGAACGAAAGCGCCGTCGGACGCCCCGCATACGTCCGCAACAACTCCTCCAGCCGCCGCTGAAATTTCGGATCCCGCTTCGCCTTCTCGTACGCGCGCTCCAACTCATCCAGCGCCGCCATCAAAGTTTCCGGCACATAACGCCCGCCATAAACCCCAAACCGCCCCGGCTCACTCACGATGCGCAGGGTGCCCCGTCCTTCTCGCGCCTTTTGCGAGAGGGCGGGGATTTTGACTTTCGTAGTTCGAGCAACTGTAGCCATATTCTTCACGAACCCTGTCATTTCGAATCAGCGTAGCCGTCGATGAACTCGTGCCGGGTGCCCCATCCTTGCGCGTTTTTTGCGCAGGGTGGGGATTTTGACCTTCGAGGTGGTCGGAACTGTAGCCATGATCTAACTCGTCTTCCGATCCACGTCGCGCACCGCCCGCACAAACTCCCGCACCTTCCCAGGATCTTTCTTCCCCGGACTCACCTCCACTCCAGAAACCACATCCACTCCCCAAGGCTTCAGAATTTCCATCGCCTCGCCAACATTCTCCGCGGTCAAGCCGCCAGCAACCACCATCTTCACGCCGCCGTCTCGCATCGCTTCTGCCATCGGAACCGCCTTCTTCCAATCAAACGTTTTCCCCGTTCCACCCGGCATTCGCAGATCCCCCGAGTCCAGCGCAATCGTGTTCAACAATCCGTCGGGCCCCGGGAAACCCTTCGGCGGCTTCTTCCATGCCGCGAAACTCGAAACCAAACCTCGAATCTGCTCCTCGCTCTCAGCAAAGCAATTCATCGGCAGTGACAGAAGAATTCTAGTCAGCTTCGGGAGGAGGCCCAGGTCGACCCCCATATTCCTGCCGACTCCCGTGCTGCCGGGAGTGGAGATGTACATTTGCCATCCGGTCAGTCCAGCGTGAAGAATGCTCTCGCCCGGTTCAACCCCGCCAGCGTTCACAAACACTCCCACCTTCTCTACACTCTCCGGCAACTTCTCCACAATCTCCCGCGCCGCCTCCACACTGATATTCCGCGGACTCTTCTCATAAAACACAAACCCCACCGCATCCGCCCCCGCGTCCACCGCCGTCAGCGCATCCTCCAAATTCGTCATCCCGCAAATCTTGATCCACGTCATAAGAACTAATCAGTTGTAAGGCCGAACCATGCCCCACCACAGATACTTGTCATTCCGAACCGGCTTCAGCCGGTGAGGAACCTGCTGTTTCTCTCTACGAGCAAGCCACCAACCTCTTACCGACTGCTCGACACCCGCGACTCGGCACTCGCAACCAACTCCCGCAAAGCTTCCCCCGGCCGCTCCGCCCGCATCAGCGTCTCTCCAATCAGAAATGCCTGATACCCCGCCGCCCGCAGCCGCCGAATATCCTCGCCCGACCGAATCCCGCTCTCCGCCACCTTCACCACATTTTCCGGAATCCGCTCCACCAGCCGGAACGCCGTCTCCGCATCCACCTTGAAAGTTCGCAAATCGCGCGTGTTCACTCCAATCAAATCGCATCCCGCATCCAACGCCCGCCCCAACTCTTCCTCATCATGCACTTCGCACAAAACATCTAACCCACGCGATCGCGCGCCCCGCGCCAGCCCCGTCAATTCCTCCTGCGTCAACGCCGCCACAATCAGCAACACCGCATCCGCCGAATTCGCCCGCGCCTCCAGCAACTGAAATTCGTCCACAATAAAGTCTTTCCGCAGACACGGCACCTTCACCGTCGCCGAAGCCTTTCGCAAATTCCCCAGCGACCCTTGAAAGAATTCCTCGTCCGTCAACACCGAAAGCGCGGCCGCTCCCGCCGCTTCCAACTGCGGCGCCAACTCCTCCACACAAAATTCCGCCCGGATCAATCCCTTCGAGGGCGAAGCCTTCTTCAACTCCGCAATCACCGCCGCACCGTTTCGGCTCTTGTCCACCAGCGCCCGCCGAAACCCGCGCGGTACATGCCTTTCCGCCCGCCGCTCCAACTCCCGCAAATCGGCCGTTCGCTTAGCTTCCGCGACTTTCTTACGCGTAGAGCGGACGATCTGATCAAGGGAAACCGGCATCACAGTGCCTGAATTATACGGGAAGGAAAGACTCGAGAATCAGCAGGCACACCTTATTACATTGTCAGAGCACTGTCATCCTGAGCGAAGATTGTGCTTCGCGTAGGCGAAGCACAACGCAGTCGAAGGATCTCTATCAACTCAACGCCTCCCGCAGTCCGGAAGGACTTCTCTTAGAGACTCAACCACGCAAGGATCCTTCCGGCTCCGTGTCTCCGTGGTGAAGCAGAATTTCAGCTCACTGGCAAATGCTCTCCAGCTCCTTATAAGGCTTTTCCGCATGCGGGGGATCTTTGATTCCCTTCACCTGCATCCACTGGTCCAGCATCGTCCCCGCATCATGCAACCCCACGTCCGGATCGCCGTCATATGCCGGATCACTCTCTGCTTCTTCCAGCGTCACCAGCTTGAATCCTTTTTTCTTCAACAAATCCAGCGCATCCGGCAGAATCGTGCTGCTGTAGGCTCCCAAATGCATGAGCAAAACGTAATTGATCTCGTGTCCATAGATCAGTTTTGCCTGCTCCCGTCCCAGATCCAAAAACGCCGAAGCCGTGCTCAAATAACTCGACCGCAGCCACTCCATCGACTTCGTATCATTCTTCGCTACGCACTTCGCATACGCAAAATTCCATAAGTAGTCTTCCCAATCGAGCGATACCTGCGCAATGCGATACCCGTGTGCCTTCAAGTAGGCCCGCACCGCGCGCCGCTTCTCCACCGTGTCGCCCTCATGCAGATACGGATACCGCAACCAATGCCACGTATCTTTGCTCTCCAGCAACTCCAGAGTTGGCTCATCCTCCTCAATCTCGCGTTCGAACGCCTCCGCCGTGTTCTGTTCCAGATCCATGTGCGCATAGGTGTGATTTCCCACCGGCTCCGCCGCCGCCCACACCTTCAGCCCCTCCGCACCGTCAGGACTTCCTTCCAGCTTCTTCGCATTGATAAATCCATACACCGGAGGCACATGCCGCTTCTTCAATATCTCCACAACATTCCTGGCCGTCTCCGCCTGCGTCACTCCCGGCGGCAACTCGCCGTTCCGCGGCAAATCGTCAAACGTGATGGCCAGCTTCTGCGCCGAGCAGAGCCCGCACAGTACAAAGAGGACAGCGCAAGCAGAGAGGCAAACAGAAAACCGCGCAGACTTCCGGCAGAGAGTACGAAGTAAATCGTTCATCTGCCGAGTTTACTTCACCAGCGCTGTAGCGAGAAGATAGTTTCTGGAAAGGCCGGCAGAGTGCCGCGAAGAATCAGGAGAAGAAGATTTCTTGGTGCCATCGAAAGGACTCGAACTGGAGGCGCTTGCGCGGCGTCTGAGCCGCGCGCCGAAATCCCGAGCGCTGCGAGGGACCCTCCGCCACGAAACACTACTTTCTTTGGTGCCATCGAAGGGACTCGAACCCCCACACCGTTGCCGGTACATGGACCTGAACCATGCGCGTCTGCCAATTCCGCCACGATGGCAATCTGATTTGCAATGCAGCGGCGGCCCGAAGGCCGCCGTGTCAGGAAGATCAACACTTCTATTTTACAGGCATGTCACAGACTGTCAAACCACTTCACTACGGAGCAGCATCCGCTATCCGAGCTTCGCCGTCATGGTGATTTTCGCGTTCAGGACTTTCGATACCGGACAGCCTTTCTCGGCGGCCTCCGCATATTTCTGAAACGTCGCCGCGTCTGCTCCCGGAACTTTGCCCACGACATCTAGGTGGCTCGATGTAATTGTCCACCCCGAATCCTGTTTTTCCATCGTCAAAGTCACGTTCGTGCTGATGCTCTCCGGCGTCAGATTCGCTCCGCCTAACTGCGCCGACAACGCCATCGAAAAGCACGCCGCGTGCGCTGCCGCAATCAACTCCTCCGGATTCGTCCCCGGCCCATTCTCAAACCGCGAGGTAAACGAATATTGCGTATCCTTCAGCACTCCGCCCGGAGCCGAAATCGATCCTTTGCCGTCCTTCAACCCACCTTTCCAAACTGCGCTTGCCTTGCGTTCCATCTCGTTCTCCTTATCATGATCAGGAAATAAAGTACCTGAACATTGTAGACGGAGACTGTTTTTCCTGTCAGGGCCGCACGCGACCCGTTCGCGGTGAAACCGAAAACGCCGCCCGCCCTTAATAAAAATCCGAGCAACTCGAATAAAGTCCGCACGCCACAACGAAAAAGCCTTCCGAGCCGGAGATCGATCTCCAGCCCGGAAGGCCATTCATCACCCCGGTTCAAACCCAACCCCTAAGCGATCACCACAATCACAGGAATCTGCACTCCCGGATGCAGCAGATCGATCAGCACGTACTCTCCATCGATGTAGTCGATGTAGCAATCGTCCGTATAAGCCCAGTCTCCCGGCCAGGGATTCGCCAGCGCGAACCAGTATCCGCCGTACTGAAACCGCGGCTGCCCTTCGACAATCACCGTTTTCTGTACGTGAAACGTGTGCTGCCGTCCAAAGTGCGACCGGAATTTATCGTCCGGAATTCTCTGCCCATGCTGCGCCCCGGCCCGCGTCGCATGATCCCCACCCTTATTGTCATTATCCTGCAGGCGATTTTCTTCCTTCCCCGCCTTCATCTGATCGTTCTGCTTCATTTCATTGTTCTTCATTTCGTCGTTCTTCATTTCGTCGTTCTGTTTCTCGTTCTTCGCCGGCTTCGCATCCTCCGCCTTCGCGGGCGCCTGTTCTTTCGGAGGCTTGGCCTCATCCTGCTTCGGAGGCTTCGCCTCATCCTGCTTCGGCTCTTCCTGTTGCGGAGGCCGCGCATCGTCGCGCGCATCCTGCGCTCTGGCCGTTCCACCCACGCTCAACAACAGTCCCAGCAATCCCGTTCCCATCAATCCCGCACTCAGGCTTTTCAATCTCACGTCTTGAAGTCTCATAGATCTCCTTCACGCAAGCTTCTGGTTTGCCTCCAATTTCGGGCTTCCATCAGATGCCGCGCCTCCGCTCGCTGGATGCTGCCGTCCTCTCCCCCCGCCATCTACCGTATCCGCCCGAGGCGCAGCAAAATTTTGCGCTTTCCACAGCGACTTGCGCTAGAATGCCATTGCACTCGCGAGCGACCGATTGCCCCGGCACCGCTCTTTGCCTTCCCCCAGGAGGTAGTAGATGTATCGCTCTTATTCCAGTTCCTTGGCGGACTCCCGTCCGTCCTTGGATGTCCAGTCCCTGATCCGCAATCTTGCGCAAGACTTCGTCACCGCCTTCAACACTGGCAACTACGATCAAGCCGCCGCTCTCTTCGCCCCGGACGGCGCATTCCTCGCTCCGCATCACGATCCGGCCTACGGTCCCAAGGCCGTCGAGCACCTTCTCAACCTGCTCGGCGACGCCGGATATCAGGATCTTCGCCTCGAAACCGTCCGCGTCGAATCCTCCGGCGACATGGCCATGGAAGTCGGGCGCTACACTGTCGCTCTTCGCAATCCGGATGGCACCATCCAGGGCGATCGCGGCAAGTACGTGAAAGTCTGGCGCCGTCTCGGCGCCTGGCTCATCGTCGCCGATAGCTGGAGCACCAACCTCCCGCTCGCCGGTTAGAACAGTGGAGTCCCACTTTTCGCAAAGAAGGCGAAAAGTGGGGCACCCTCTTCCTTGTGACTTGAAAGTATTCTTGCCATTCCGAGCGCAGCGAGGAATCTGCTTCCCCTGTCTCATCCCAACAAGCCTGAAGCGTGAGCCTCGTGTCGCTGCCCAGTGACTTCCACGCTTCGCGATACTTCCCATATTTTTGGCGCTGGTTGCGTGGGGAAAAGTGAAGACTGCAATGCATTTCGCCGATTACGTCGAAAGGGATGATGTACCACTCGTCGATGGGGATGAGCAGGACGGCGAAAAAATCCACGGTACCGGGCTCATACTTTTTGCGTCTCGATCCGACGAGCTTCAAGCTATAACCATGGCCGGTGCGCCAGTGAATGGTGGACTTCACTTGCACGCGGAGCGGGCGAGTGGGGTGGTCAATTCCCACGTCGTACCTTGCCACGCCAAAGGGTCTTGAGACTTTCATTCCGAGTCCGGCGGCCAGCATCATGAAGTAGAGTTCCGCCCACTCTCCACGAGCTTTGGGGTCGGTCAGCTTGCCGCCGGCCAGTCGATCGGCTTTCCGCCTCATCGATTTAACCTCTTTCTGCCGCAAATAAGAATCGCGGCCCGTGAGCCGCGATTCGTCGGAAAATTAATTTTCTACCCTATAATTCAATTATAGCCCTCCGCATACCCTAATTGGGACATGTTAGCCCAAACTATTTCCCCTTTCCTTTCATCACGATGACCCCGTTTTGTATCGTGTCACCCCCTTGACAGGAAAATCTCCTCGTCCGGCAAGGATTTCCGGGAAAGGCAGGATTCCAGTCGTGCCGTGAGTCGATTCGGCGCCGCTCCTAAACCAGCACCCGCAAAGAGAATACGCAGTGTCGCAGGAGGTGCCCATCGATCGAGAAATGAC
The DNA here is from genome assembly GCA_963773675.1 of uncultured Acidobacteriaceae bacterium. Classification (GTDB taxonomy): domain Bacteria; phylum Acidobacteriota; class Terriglobia; order Terriglobales; family Acidobacteriaceae; genus Sulfotelmatobacter. The sequence continues at coordinate 560,483 of CAVZCG010000013.1, read as the reverse complement.
CAAACGTTGCTAGAATATGCTCGATGTCCGACGCGAAAACTACTCCCGCGGTGTCACCAGGACTCTTTGACTCCGATACGCTCCGAACCGCTCGTGAAAAATCCCTAGCGATGCGGCAGCACTTGGACGAGATTCTCTCAAGAAAGGTCGGAAAGTATGCCTCCCCAGACACGAGTCTTGTCGTATTCGGTTCGCTCGCTCGAGGAGAATGGACATCTGGCAGCGACCTCGACTGGACCTACCTTATTGACGGAGGGGCCAAGTCGGCCCACCTCCAGATTACCCAAGACATCCAAAAAGTATTGAAGGAAGAAGGTTTGGCGGAGCCCGGGCCAACTGGGACATTCGGGAATATGGCATTCAGCCACGACATCATCCACCAGATCGGTGGACAGTACGACACAAACAAGAACACGACCCAGCGCATCTTGCTTCTGCTCGAATCGACCCCCATCGGGGAAAGAACAGAAGCGTACGAGCGTGTGATGCGGGCGGTGATTGACCGCTACCTCGAAGAAGACACTCATCTGCTGACTCGCGACTCAAAGAGTTACAGAGTACCTAGGGAACCTCTGAGCAACCATCGATTGTGAGGCGGCCTGGGAATTCCAGACCTGGACGGGGTCACGAATTCCCCCGTATGGCTTGCCACCTTACCGGAACTCGCTGTTCACGCGGGGTTCAGAGACACTACGCCCTTGCCACCGCCAGCCGTCTGCGGTGCAGGTACAGGTTCACCAGGGCGAAGCTGGCGCACAGTCGATGATGGTTCTTCTGAATCCCTCGGTATCGCACCTTCTCGAAGCCGAAGATGCGCTTCAGAATCCGGAACGGATGTTCCACCTTCGCTCTCACTCTGGCCTTCACCCGGTTCTTGCCTTTTTGTAACTCGTCCACGAAGTTCTTGTATCGCGCTCTCCGGCTGGTCATATCTTGCGCTCGCGGAGCCGCCTGCCGGATGGCTTCTCCCTGTCCCTGATATCCACCGTCGCCCCACACCTTGCGCTCCTCGCCGTGCAACAGATCCGGCAGCATGTGCTGGTCCGCCACTGAAGCCGCCGACGTACACACCGAATGCACATGGCCTTGCTTGGAGTCCACTCCGATGTGTGCCTTCAGCCCGAAGTACCACTGCTTCCCCTTGCGCGTCTGATGCATCTCCGGGTCGCGCTCTCCGCTCCGGTTCTTGGTCGACGAGGGCGCATGAATAATGGTCGCGTCCACAATCGTCCCCGTGGTGATGCGGATGCCCCGGCTCTCCAGATACTGGTTCACCGCGTTCAGCATCGCCCCGCCCAGTTCGTGTTTCTCCAGCAGGTGACGGAACCCCAGGATGGTGCTCTCGTCCGGCACCGGCGCGCGCCCCAGATCGATGCCCACAAAGTGCCGCAGCACTGGCGATTCATACAGCGCATCCTCCGCCCCCGGATCGCTCAGATTGAACCACTGCTGCAGAAAGTACACCCGCAACATGATGCTCAGCCCCATCGGTGGCCGTCCGTTCTCTCCCTTCGGATAGTACGGTTCCACCAACGCCTGTAACTCCGCCCAGGGCACCACCTGTTCCATCTCTTCGAGAAACCGCTCCCGCTTCGTCTTCCGCCCGTACTTCTCGAACCCTGTCTGCGCCGCCAACGTTTGCTGTCGCATCCGCCTTTTCACCTCGACTTACACCTTACCCGCTTCCCCTGTGGATCGCAGAGTTCTTCAGAGGTTCCCTAGATTCCTTTTGAACGACATTGTTCGCTTCTGGAGAACCATGGCGGTCGACTTTGCCACCAAGCAACGGGACCGAGCAGGCAGAGGATGGGGATTGCGCAATGCCAAGCTCCGGATGTCCCGGAAATTGATTTTCGCTTCCGGATTGCTAGTCTGCTTCAGCTCAAGCCTCGATCCAGACTTACAAAATAAGATTTCCACCGATAGAAATGATGTAAGGTTCCAGCTTGGAAATCACATAAGGGACTACGTGCAGCTGACACCTCTCGAAGTCTTGGAAAGGTTCATCAAACGCCACGATATTCCGGATTCGGTCGCTAAAGAGCTGTTCGGCTCATACACGAAGTTTCTGAAAGTTCTCAATGACGAGACCTCTCGCAAAGCCCTCGATGTGCTTCGATCGGAAGACTCGCGATCAGATCCGACGTTCAAGCAGATAAGGGAAATCAGCGAGGCCTTCAAGGGCGCCCTAGATTACATCTTTTTCGAGAATAGACAGATAGCGCGACTCACAAGAGAGTACGGAGTTTTCTAAATGAAACGTATTGGGTTCTCCACCGGCGCGCTGGCGAGAGGCGATTTCCGCCTGGCCCTCCAGATGCTGTCCGATAAGAAGGCTAACGCGGTGGAGTTGTCTGCTCTACGGCAGGACGAACTTGCTCCGTTGGTGCAGCAGCTAGGACAACTGGACCTCAGCCGCTTCCAATACATCTCCTTCCACGCCCCGAGCGCCATGGAACCATCCTACGAGCCAACCGCTCTAGAGCTTCTCAAGCAAGTCGCCGCCCGAAAGTGGCCGATAGTTGTGCATCCCGATGCCATGCACACGCCCTCGGAGTGGGCCAGCCTCGGACAATATTTGTGTATCGAAAACATGGACAAGCGCAAGCCGATTGGACAAACCGCGACAGACCTCATCAAATTATTCGAGCTGCTACCGAATTCGTCTCTATGCTTCGATATCGGTCATGCCCGACAAGTCGATCCCACCATGAGCGAAGCGTGGGCAATTTTGCGAAAGTTTCGCGACAAGATCAAACAACTTCATGTCAGCGAAGTAAACACCCAAAGCAAACACGATCCCATCAGCTTGGAATCCGTTCTCGCTTTTCAGAAGGTTTCGCACCTGCTCCCGACAGAGGCCCCAATCATTCTGGAAAGCCGCGTTGAGGAGTCAGAGATCAATGAAGAAATCGAGACCGCCCTTGCCGCACTGAGCCCAGCGTCACAACTCGCTTTCGCCAGCGACTAGCTCGTGTGCCGCCGTCTTTCTAATGCGCCCTGCAGGTCCTTTGAGACGACTCGTCATTGATCCTGCGTGCCGTGCTGATCGTTGCCCGGTACCTGCGAGGCAGGTTGAACCTCCGCAGGACGTTTACCAATCGCCCATGCGACATCAGCGTCATCTAGATCAACCTTTCGGATGCCCCGCGGAAAGCCCGCTTGCAAACGCTCATATTCCGCTTTATGGGCAGGGTTTGGATGGCTCCAGTCATGCAGATAGTAGACTGCCGCCACTTTTGCTTGGAGCATCTCCTTCGTGCAGCCAAAACAAGGTCGCATCGTGGAGTAAACTGTGCTTCCTTCGATCGCTATTCCAAATCGGGCGGCGGAGATGATCGCATTCTGTTCAGCATGCACGCAGATGCAGAGATCATAGCCCGTACCAGATTGATACTTGTCACGATTAGCGCAGCGATGGCAACCACCGTCGAGACAGTTCGGCATGTTCTCGGGCGTACCGTTATACCCGGTGGAAACGATTCGGCCTTTCATTACTATGAGAGCTCCGATCCGACTTCCCAGGCAGTTGGCCCGCTTCCGCACGGCCATCGCAATTCCCATAAAGTACTCGTGTTGCTCTGGTCGGGCATCGTCATTTGAGTCCATATCCACCCCTTTTGCTGAAGATAAAAAGGGACACGGCGTGCCGTGTCCCCCTCACAGTACGTTTGCACTAATTTTAAGTTCGACCTCAGCGGCTAAAGCCGTCGAGATTGGTTCGGTCCTTGGCACGGCTGAAGCCGTGCCCTTCCCAAAGTCAACAGCGGATTCCTCGGTCGCGCAAAGAACGCGCTCGTTCGGAATGACAAAATCTAAAGGCTGCTCAGCCGCATCCGCTGGTGCTGCAGAAGCTCAGATAGCCTTCAGCACCGCTCGCTCCGCGGCCTGCGGCAACTTGATCGGAACGAAATACTTTTCCGGATACAGATAATCCTCGCCGGATTCATCGATCACCCGCACCTGACCATGCTTCGATGCCTGCTCATCCTTCAGCAACCGATACACCTTGCGCACTTCCAGAGACGCGGGGTAATCGCGATTTCGCACGCAGAGCACGAAGCGCGCTACGCCCGTATCGCGATCACTCGATGATCCGCTTGATTTTGTATTCTTTCGCGCCAATCCCATGAGCTTCGTACCAGTGAATCTCTGCCTCGCACATCGTACCATCAGCGAATTCGAGCTTCGCGATGCCTTTTAACTTCCGCCAGCGCGCCTTGCCATAATTCTTCCACAGGCGCCTTCGCTCGTGAATCGCGGCGCCGGTTGCGATGATCTCCACGTCGGTAATCGGACCGACAATCCTGAAGTGCATCCGTCACCGCTAAGAGCCGAGAACATAGGCCTGGCCATAGCCTTTCGAAATCAAGAACAGATTCCTCGGTCGCGCAAAAGACGCGCTCGGTCGGAATGACAAAACTCTCTAAGAACCTAGCTGCACCCGCTCGTACTCCCGCAACTTCCACATCGATAGCAACTGCCGTTGCGGGTCATGATGCTGCCGCAGAAGCTGCAGGTGGGAGCGTCGCCCAGGTCGATGATGTTGGCCAGTGCGTCGGCGGCGTGAATGGAGGAACCAGTTCTCAGTTCCCGGTTCTCAGTTCTCAGTGAATCCGTGGAACTGGCAGGCTCGCCTGCTACTGACGGCTGAGAACTGACCCCTGATTTCGGCCGCAGATTTTCGAAGAGCAACTGCTGCTGTCCGGTGAAACGCAGCTGCAGCCAGCGGAAGATGTAATCCATGATCGACTTGGCGAAGCCGATGTCGGGATTGCTGGTCCAGCCGCTGGGCTCGAAACGGGTGTGGGCGAATTTTTCGCAGAACAATTTCAGCGGCACGCCGTGCTGCAGCGAGATGGAGACGGCCAGCGCAAAGCTGTCCATCAATCCGCTGACCGTCGATCCTTCTTTGGCCATGGTGATGAACAGTTCGCCGGGCTCGCCGTTGGGATAAAGTCCGACGGTGATGTAGCCCTCGTGTCCGCCGATGTTGAACTTGTGCGTGATCGAGGCGCGCTCTTCCTGCAGCTTGTGCCGCACCGCGCGCGGAGGCGCATTCATATCCTCCGGCTCTTCGCGTTGCGACGCCGCAGAGAGAGCGTTGCGCGCATCATCTTTGGTGGAGTTCGCCGTCTTCGTTCCCGCCGCGGAAAGTGGCTGCGCTTTTTTGCAGCCGTCGCGATACACCGCGACCGCTTTCAGCCCGAGCTTCCACGCCTGCAGATAGGCGTCCATGATGTCTTCGACCGAGGCGTTCTCGGGAAGATTGACGGTCTTCGATATAGCTCCGGAGATAAACGGCTGCGCCGCCGCCATCATGCGCAAGTGTCCCATGTACGCGATCGAGCGCGTTCCCTTGGCCGGCTTGAAGGAGCAATCGAAGACGGCGAGATGATCGTCCTTGACATGCGGCGCGCCTTCGATGGTTCCGGTGGCGTCGATGTAGCTGACGATGGCATTCGCCTGATCGTGGTCGTAGCCAAGCTTGAACAACGCCGTCGGCACCGTCTGATTAACAATCTTAATCATCCCTCCGCCAACCAGCTTTTTGTACTTCACCAGCGCGAGATCGGGCTCGACGCCAGTAGTGTCGCAGTCCATCATGAAGCCGATGGTTCCCGTCGGGGCCAGAACGGTTACTTGGGAGTTTCTATAGCCGTGTTTCTCGCCGTGGGCGAGGGCTTCGTCCCAGCAGGCTTTACTTGATTCGTAGAGTGCGGTGGGGACGTTGTTTTTGTTGATGTTGTTGACGGAGGCGCGGTGCATGCGGATCACGTCGAGGAATGGTTCGCGATTGATGTACCAGCCGGGGCAGGCGCCACCCGGCATGGTCTCTGCCGGGGCGCTCGCTTCGCTCGCTGGACGGACGAATGCGTCCGTCCCCACACGAGCCATGCCGAGACGAGTGGAGACGGTTTCGGTTGCGGGAGTGAGCGGGGCGCATTGTTCGGCGATGCGGCTGGATTGCAGATAGGCTTCGCCACACATGATGGCGGTGACGCAGGCGGCGTAGTCGCGGCCAGCGTCGGAGTCGTAGGGCAGACCGGCGGCCATCAGGAGTGCACCGAGATTTGCGTAGCCGAGTCCGAGCGGGCGATAGTCGTGCGAGTTGCGCATGATCATCTCGGTGGGATAGCCGGCGTTATCGACGAGAATTTCCTGCGCGGTGATGAGGACATCGACGGCGTGACGATAGGCTTCGACGTCGAAGGTACCGTTGGGCGCGAACTTCAGAAGATTCAAGCTGGCGAGGTTGCAGGCAGAATCGTCGAGGAACATGTACTCGCTGCAGGGGTTCGAAGCGTTGATGCGGTCGGTGTTCTTCGAAGTGTGCCAGCGATTGGTGGTGGAGTCGTACTGCATGCCGGGATCGCCGCAGTGCCAGGTGGCCTCGGAAATTTTCTTGAGGAGGTCCTTGGCTTTGTAGGTTGTCATCACGTTGCCGTCCTGCACTTTTTTGGTGGAGAAATCGGTGTCGCGGAGAACGGCGTACATGAAATCGTCAGTGACGCGGACGGAGTTGTTGGCGTTCTGGAAAAAGATGGAAGAGTAGGCGTCGGAATCGGGATGCGAGCCGTCGTATCCCTGGGCGACGAGCGCGTGAGCTTTGGCTTCTTCTTTCTGTTTGCACTCGATGAAGTCGACGATGTCGGGATGGTCGACGTTGAGGATGACCATCTTGGCGGCGCGGCGAGTTTTGCCTCCTGACTTGATGACTCCGGCGAAGGCGTCGAAACCTTTCATGAAGCTGAGCGGGCCGCTGGCGGTGCCTCCGCCGCTGAGGCCTTCGGTGGAAGAGCGCAGCGGAGAGAGATTGGTTCCGGTGCCGCTGCCCCACTTGAAGAGCATGCCTTCGGTCTTGGCGAGAGTGAGAATCGAGTCGAGCGAATCTTTGACCGAGTTGATGAAACAGGCGGAGCATTGCGGATTGCTGTAGCCGGTGACGCCGAACTCGACTTGCTGCGTCTTGGGATTCCAGTGCCAGTTGCGAGCGTCAGAGTTGGGCTCGATGCGATCGCAGCCGACGTTGAACCACACGGGCGAGTTGAAGGCGGCGTACTGGCGAACGAGGATGTGGACGAGCTCGTCGTGGAACGTGGCTCCGTCTTCGGGGGTCTTGAAGTAGCCCTGGGCCAGTCCCCAGTTGCGGATAGTTTCGGCGACGCGGGTGACGAGCGCGCGGACTCCAGTTTCGCGCTCGGGCGTGCCGACCTTACCGTGCAGATATTTCGAGGCGACGATGTTGGTCGCGGTCATGGACCAATCTTTGGGAACTTCGACGTCTTTCTGCTCGAAGATCACGTTGCCTTGGGCGTCGGTGATCTGAGCGAGACGGAGATCCCATTCGAGCTCGTCGTAGGGGGAGACGCCGGGCTTGGTGAAGAAGCGGCGGAAGGCGAGACCGGGGGCGGTCTTCTTCTGTGCAGGGACTGCGGAATTGACCGCAGGGGTTTCAACGGGTGTGGTTTTAACCTCGGGCATTGATCTCTCCATTAATAATTAGATTCTATCCAGCGTAGCCCGATTCGGCGTCCATGGGGGTGGCGGGGGGAATTGGGCCGTTCCCGAACGGGAATTTGTTCGGGGTGAAGCGTGTGTTGTAAAGAGCTTTCTGTCGCCCCTGTGGGGCTTGCTCAAGGTGCCGTCCCTTGCGGGACTCGGTTCGTTTCCGTATTCATACCCCGGACTTACGTCCGGGGCTAATGTATGCCGCCGCCCTTGGCGGCTGGACGTCGTTGCCTCGGTCGATCTCTTCGTCCCTAGCCGGGAGTCACCTCGGGGGCTAGAGCCCAAATTCAAAATCGCTCGCTAGTCGCAGCGCTCAAGCGCTGCGCCACCCAAAAGCCTTCGCGCTATGCAAAACCAGCGCTGTTCAAAAGCCTTCCCGCCATGCGAGCTGTTGCAACCCTCGACCCTTCGCGCTATGCAAACTTGCACCGCCCAAAATCCGGACGGGTCCTGCGCTCCTCAATCCCATTCGGTTAAAACCCAGAGGGGAGCGGGTGAGGACAGTGGAGATTTTTGTTGGCTCCGGAGTCGAGATGCGGGAGCGAGCTTACATCCGCTCCTCGGGGAGGCTCTGCCGCCGGAGTTGAAATGGTGTCGGGATTGGCGGACAAGAGTGTCCGCCCCACACGGGGTGTGCCAAGCGACTCTTCCGCGGTATTTACTTCCAGCGACAAAGAAAAGCCGGCGGGGATGCCGCTGGCTTTTTCAGCGGAAGAGAGCATCCATTGATTGAGGGCGCTGCAAATGCTGCGGCGCTGGTCCTGGTCGGCGATGACGACGAAGCGGAGGAAGCAGCGTCCAGAGGAAAGGCGTGCGCGCATGGGATTGATGCGGGTAAACATGCGGTCGAGGGTGAAGGCCATGTCATCGTCTTCGGAGAACTGGAGGACAGCGAGCATGCGCTTGGCGGTTCCCTCAGCGGCTAAAGCCGGCGTATTTCCAGCTGGCATAACGGCACGACTAAAGTCGTGCCCTTCCCGATCTGCGCGTGCGGCGAGAGTCTGTGCGCTGGATGGCGAATCGCAGCGCTGAAGCGCTGCGCCACCCAAAGGCAACACAGTTGCCGAGCGTTGCTCGGCTGGACAGCTGGGAGCTGCGGTCCCCAGGTGGGAATTGGTAGCGGGAGATCCTTCGCTCCGCTGAGGATTGCGGCTGCGGGGCTCTGACGCCCCACAAAACGCCGCAACTTCCTCGGCTATCGCGAAGATGCCGGGTTTACTGGGGACGACGAGGAGGCTGTGAGGGGAATCGCAACGGAACCAGCGAGACCATTGCAGGCGGTGTGGGTCGATGGGACGATCGAAGCCGTGCCGGGCCAGCGAATCGGTAACGAGGCGAGTTAAAGCTTCCATCCTGGGCTCCTCTAATTCAGGTACTACAGGGGCTAAAGCCCCGACATTTTTTTGCCTAGGATGGCACGACTGAAGTCGTGCCCTTCCCGAGCGTGTCGTGGAAACATGAAGCTGAGCTAATTCCTTTACCAGTCGTTCACCCGGGGGAGGCTCGGGGAACGGCCACCGCACTTTGCTTTTACTTTACTTTTTACTTTTCTATGACCGGTTTGGGGCTTCCGGCTCCCGGACCCGCCCCAATCGGGCTAGCCGTTTCGGCTTTGTTTTGTTCGTTTTACGGAGGTGGCGCCGGGTCACCTCTGGCCTGGCGCCATCCCGTCCTCACTACTCTCTCTAGTTCACCTGCTGAAACCCGCCCCGTTCCCGCGAGGCGAATTTCAAAGCTATGGGATTGCAAAGTTACTCCCGCTTATTGTGCCTGTCAAGAGGGAAACACTACAGGTTGTATCTCCAGCAATGACGGGCTTGATGCGGGGATGGTGGATTGGTTTTCCACAAGTAGGATTCATCGGGCGTTCACAAAAGGAAGTGAGGTTTACCTCAGCGGCTAGAGCCGCACTTCTTCGCGAGTGTTTGCGGCACGACTGAAGTCGAGCCCTTCCCGATAGATGGATGGTGTTGGGGGTTTTTCTCTGCCCTGATGCAAAACGAGCATGGATATGGCTCGAGACACGGGCTAAAGCCCGGATTGATTTGGATCGGAGTACGCGGCGCTGAAGCGCCGCTCTTCCACGGTGGTGCGGGCGTTGGGGATGGTTACGTTGCGGGATTCTGTTGGCGGTGGGGGAGTCGGTTGTGAATTTGCCGGCGCTGGTTTCTGAGGGCTTCAGTACCTCGGGGGCTAAAGCCCTCATCTCTAGCAAAGCATTTGTCGCAGCGCTGAAAGCGCTGCGCCACCCAAAGGCCCGGCCCTGGGTTAATCGTAGAGCGAGCGAAGGTTTGGCGCGGGCGTGCGAGATCCGCGGTCGGGTTGAGGAAACTTGCGAACCGGAAGCGGAAAGTGGATCGCGGTTTGGCGCTGCCGTGTTTCCTGCGGTGGCAGAGTTTCTTGCGGTTGTGGAGTTTGAAGCGGCTCGGGAGTTTCGCTGGCGAGCAAAGGGACGTAGATATCCTCGAAGATCTGGCGAGGGGCGATGCGGAGAACACCATCGGAGGATTCGACCAGATAGTCGCCCTTGCGTCCGGAGTGCTGACGGCCGAGGACGTCGGTGAAGGTGAGGCTGGTGGTGAGTTGTTTTGCTTTGACCAAGAAACGGGTGCGGTAGGTGATCCATGGATTGGTTGCTTTCATGAGTGCTAGTTCTTGTCTTTCGGTGATGAATGAAGATGGTTGATGGTAAGGAGCGAGCCAAACGCGCGATTCTTGTGTCGCAAGAAGCGCGACACTTCGCGCGGCTCGCCCAGATCCTTCGCTGCGCAAAGAGCGCTTGCTCAGGATGACAGCCTGCTTCGTTTTGTCTCATACCGGTGACAGTCTCGGCTGAGGCGGTTCGAATTTTTGCGGAGGGCGAGAACGAATGTACGAGCGAAAGGTTGCTTGGTCAATTCAGTATTTTTGGTGCAGTTGAGGAAAATCTTAGGGAGGGATTTTCGCGGAGCAAAGGGATCAAGGAATGGGGCGAAGATAGCTGGCCAGGGCGCGTGGAGAGCGGGAATTCGATTGAATGCGAACGGTGGGGAAAAACTTTTTTGGGAAGAGGGAGGGTGGATTGTCCACAGGGGGTGCACAGGAAATGCAGAAAGGGAGTTCTCAGATTTCAGTTCTCAGTTCTCGGTTCTCAGTTCTCGGTCCTGGTTTTGTATCGGCGGTTGCGGGGGGCGGGGAGAACCAACCGAGCAGACGCTGTGCGTGGGAAGAAATATTTTTCTATTCGGAGAATTGCGGGAAATATTTGAGGCGCAGTCGGATGAGTATGTTGGGATGGCGGCGTAAGAGCGGTCGATTGCGGTCGAGAAATGAAAAAGAGCCCCGAGCAATTGGGGCCCCTTATTATCCATGACTGAAAAGCACAATCAAAAGCGGCGGACAAGAGTGTCCGCCCCACACAGGCCGTTAGTGAGCCATGGCCGGCTCGTGAACGTGCTTGCCGGATTTGAAGGCTTCGTAACGGGCGTTGACTTCGTCCCAGTTGATGACGTTCCACCAGGCGGCGAGATATTCGGGACGGCGGTTGTTGTATTTCAGGTAGTAGGCGTGCTCCCAGACATCGTTGCCGAAGATGGGGAAATGGCCTTGGGTGATCGGGTTGTCCTGGTTGGGCGTGCTCATGATGTGGACTTCGCCGCCGGGCTTGCCAGCGAGCCAGACCCATCCGGAGCCGAATTGCTTGACACCGGCGTCGTTGAACTTGGCCTGGAAATCTTTGAAGTTTCCGAAGGTCTTGGTGATGACCTGGGCGATGGGGCCGGTGGGATCGCCGCCGCCTTTGGGCTTCATGATCTTCCAGAACATGGTGTGGTTGACGTGGCCGCCGCCGTTGTTGCGGACCGCGGCGCGAATGTCCTCGGGGATGGCGTTCAGATCGCGGATTAATTCTTCCGCAGTTTTCTTGGACAGCTCGGGATGTTTTTCGACGGCTGCGTTGAGATTCTTGACGTAGGCACCGTGATGCATGTCGTGGTGCAGGGTCATCGTCTGCTTGTCGATGGTGGGTTCGAGCGCCGCGTAATCGTAGGGCAGGGGCGGTAATTCATGAGCCATGATTTTTCCTCCAGAGTTCTTATTGTACTGATGACGAGGCCAAGGGTACGGATTCAGGCGAAGCGGCTTCCTAAGAGTTGGATGAGGAGGAGCGGCGTCGCGGTTGCGAGGAGAATTCTACACCGAGGAGCGCAGGGGCTGAAGCCCGGCATCTTTGGCAGGGCTGGATCGCAGCGCTGAAGCGCTGCGCCACCCAAAATCGGGTCGTCGCTCTATCGTGACTCGGCGCTAAAGGGCTGCTCTCCTCGGTTCCGCAGGCGGCACGGGCGCGGTGCGGAATCATCGATAGTGGCGGCAAGTACAGAGGTCCCCTTCGACTTCGCTCAGGGCAGGCTTTCGCTTCGCTCAGGATGACAATACGGTCGGAGGAATTAGTTGGCCGGCGGACCGAGGACTTCGCGGACTTTGCGGGAGAGGCTTTGCAGGGTGAAGGGTTTTTGCAGGAAAGTTTTTTTGCCGTCGGCGGGAAGCGGGCTGGCGAAGGCGTCTTCGGCGTAGCCGGAAAGATAGAGGACCTTGGTGCCGGGGCGCGCGGGGAGAAGTTGCTCGACGAGTTCGTGGCCGCTGAGGCCGGGCATGACGACGTCGGTGATGACGAGGTGGATGGTCTCGGAGTGAGCGGCGGCGAGGGCGAGAGCGGCGTTGCCGTTGGCGGCTTCGAGAACGTGATAGCCGCGGGACTCGAGCGTCTCGCGGACGAGCTGGCGGACGGACTCTTCGTCTTCGACGAGGAGAATGGTTTCAGTTCCGCCGACAGCGGCGAGTGAAGTGGGAGCGGCAAGAGCTTCGGAGGGCTCGTCGACGCGCGGGAAATAAATGGTGAAGACGGTGCCGCGGCCGGGCTCGCTCTGAACGAAGACGTAGCCTCCGCTTTGCTTGATGATGCCGTAGACGGTGGAAAGTCCAAGGCCGGTGCCTTTGCCTTTTTCTTTGGTGGTGAAGAAAGGCTCGAAGATACGGGCTTGGGTTTCGCGGTCCATGCCCTGGCCCGAGTCGCTGACGGAAATCATGACGTAGGGGCCGTGTTTGATGAAAGTATTTTCCGGACGGTAGGTCTCGTCGAGGGTAACGCTGGTGGTGCGAATGCAGATTTTGCCGCCGTTGGGCATGGCGTCTTTGGCGTTGACGACGAGATTCATGATGACTTGCTCGAGCTGGCCGGCGTCGGCGCGAGTGCAGCCAACGGCAGGAGCGAGATTGGTGGTGAGTTCGATATCTTCGCCGATGAGCGGGCGCAGCAGGCGCTCCATATCGGAGACGATGGCGTTGACGTCGATGACTTTGAGTTCGAGAAGCTGCTTGCGGCTGAAGGCGAGCAGCTGACGGGTGAGGGTGGTGGCGCGATCGGAGGCTTGCTGAATGGCTTCGGCCTTGGCATGCAGAGCATTTTCGGGAGTGAGCTGATCGAGGAGAACTTCGGTGTAGCCGCTGACGACCATGAGCAGGTTGTTGAAGTCGTGAGCGATGCCTCCGGCGAGACGGCCGACGGCTTCCATTTTCTGGGATTGGCGGAACTGATCTTCGAGGACACGGCGCTCGGTGATGTCCTCGGCGATGGCTTCGAGAACATCGGCGGGCTCGTCTTCGGTGGCGACGGCGCGGCCGCTAATGCGGACGGTGATGGCAGATCCATCCTTGCGCTTCCAGCGGGCTTCGAAGCCATCCATGCGGCCGGTGCGACGGAATTCGTCGACCAGGCGCGTGTACTCACCGGGGTTGAGGAAAACATCTTTTTGCGGATCGAGGGCCAAGACTTCGAGGGCAGAGTTGTAGCCCAGCATTCCGATGAGAGCTGGATTGACGTCGAGAAACTGGCCTTCGAGGCGCGAGCGATAGATTCCGTAGACGGCGGTCTGGACGAGAGAGCGATAGCGAACTTCGGAGCGACGCACAGCCTGCTCGTTGCGTTTGTGCTCGATGGTGGCGGCCAACTGGCGCGAGATTAAAGTGAGCACTTCCTTGTCGCGCTCGCGAAGAGGAGTTTTTTCGGAGTAGCTTTTGAGAACGAGCGCGCCGAAGACGTGATGATTGGCGCGGAGCGGAACGCCCAGCCAGAACAGGGGAGACGGGCCGGCAAGTTCGATTTCGCGGCGCTGCTGCATTTGCCGCAAGAGTTCAGGAGTACAGAGCAGCGGCTCCCCGGTGCGAAGAACATACTCGACCGGGCCGCGCGCGGCGCGAGCGGGGGCGGGAGCGGGTTCCTGCTCATCGACAAAATAAGGGAAGCTGAGCAGCTGCGATTCGGGATCGTGAATGGCGATGGAGAAATTGCGCGCGGGCATGAGTTCATCGACGATGCCGTGGACGGCGGCGAAGAACTGCTGCAGGTCCTGGGTATCGCAGGCTTTTTCGGCGACGTTAAAGAGAGCGGAATTCAAAGTTTCGGCGCGCTTGCGATCGGAAATATCGCGATAGACGAAATAGTAGGCGGCGCTGCGGCCATTGACGATCAAGGGGGCGGTGGAAAGAGAGACATCGAGCAGAGTTCCGTCGCGGTGGCGGCGCTGGGTTTCGAGGGTAAGCTGTTCGCCACGCTGCAGACACTGCGCGATCCATTGCGCTTCGGCGGCGCGATCCGGGGGAAGGATCAGGGAATCGATGGGCTGCGACAGAATTTGCGCTTCAGAGTAGCCAAAAACGCGCTGAAACTCACGATTGACGGCCTGCGCGTGAAAAGAAGAGTCAACCACGATCAGAGAGTCGGGAGAGTTCTGAAAGAGCTGTTCGAGATATTGGCGGCGAAGATCGAGAGGATCCTGCTCTGTGGTGACGCTTGGATTCGATTCGGCCGGATTCCAGGAGAGAGACGATGGCTGCGCAGCGGTGGGGCCGCCGGTGGGAATAAATGAGGGCGACGCTCCGCACTCGAGCGCCTGGTGCAACGACTTGGCGCGCAGAAGCTCACGGGACTGCGCTGACCGGGTGACACGACCACCCATTGATGGCTCCCCCTCTGAAGCCCAGCAGACTGGATAGTAAAACGCGAGAGGTTTACTCGAAAGTTACTGAGGTAATAAGAATTTTGTCATTGTGCGATGGGGCGATCGGCGATTGAAAAACACAAGTGGCGCCGGTTTTCGATCGCTCAATCACCCGATACCCGATCGCTCAATTGCGGATCAGGATTTGGTGGCGAGCATTTCGCAGACGCGGCGGATGGTCTCGCGCTGAGGTTCGCCGAGGGTAAGAAATTCGAAGCCGTAGCGCAGACCCTGGCGATAGCGGACGATGGCACGAACTTTCAACGGATAGGGACTGAGAGGCAGAGGGATATCGAGAGAAACGATTTCGCCGGTTTCAAGTTCTCCGGTGAGAGTGGCTCCGATGCCATCCTGCCCAAGTTCGGTGGAGCGTCCCCAGCAACTGCGGAATTCGCCGGACTGAAACATGCGGACTTGCAGGCGAACGTCGATGGCGAAGCGGGGGTAACGGCGCACATAAGCCGATGCGGGCACGGGCGCGGTTTTTTTGCCGGGAGCTGCCATGTTTCAGTGGTCAGTGGCTAGTGGTCGGTGGTCAGCAACAAATCCTGATTTCTTCTGACCACTGACCGCTGATCACTGATCCTTTCTAGTTGCCGTGCAGCAGGTAGCCGGGTTCGAGGGGAAGTTTGCCTCCGACCTTGACGACCGCGACGCTGCTGTTGATGGAGTACACATCCACCACGCCCACGGCTCCGGGAATCGAGGCCACATCGTTCACGAGTTCTTCGTCGGAAGTGGCGACCAGGATTGCCGGATGATTGGCGCGGGCGTGATTGGACGAAACGATGAGACTGCTGAGTTCGCTCTCCGACATGCTGTAGAGCTTTTCGAGAACGACCTTCATCTCGGGCGCGGAGGGCGAGCGCATCACAAAGGTGACAGGTTTGCCGTCAGGCCAGCGATTGGTCTGAGCCTTGCAAACCTTGACCAGATCGGCCACGGTGATGGCACCCACGGCATTCGATTTATTGGAGACCAAGGCGAGATCGCGTGCGGCGGCCAGCGAGGCCGCGAGGAGCACGAATATAAAGACACGAAGAAAGCGTTGGCAGAGCACTCAGGTTCTCCCGCGATCTGGACGTAAGTCTGGAGAGATTGTGCTTGATGAGGGGTCATTCATTAAAGGTAACTAAGGTCACGAAGAAGACGGGCGGATGGACCGGGGGCGGGAAGTGGGGCGCGGCTGGTGAGCCGCGCCCGATGGTTTGAGTGATGTGTGGGTTAGCTAGTTTTTCTTCTGACGAGCGACGTGAGCATGGAACAGGGGCCGGGCAACGGCGATGTGCGGACTGGCTGCCGACGAACTGCCTGCGGAGCTCTGCTGTTCCAGTATCCCGCTCGCGACCTGGCCGTTAGAATCCGTTTCGATGAAGACTAACGTTGAGCTGTTCACCGCGTAGAAGGTGAGACCGATCGATCCAATCAGGCTGTTGCTGTTGGTTTGCAAGTTAGGAAACGCAATCGAACCCCGCCCGTTGGAGTTGTTCGCGTAGGTAGCGCCGCTGCCGAGGCTTTTATCGGAAACGAGGAGGCCCTCGTTGTTGGCGTCATAGAGACCACTCAATCCGCCGCTGGAGTCAGTGGAGAACTCGGCAATCATGTCGACCTCGGACTCGCTGCCGGAACCCAAATCAGCGCCCGAGAGGTTCAGGCCATAGCCTTGGGACGCGGCAAGCGAAGTAGAGGTTTGGGGATAAGCCGCCCCGCCCAAGGTCCCATCGAGAGCCCCGGCGCTGTCGTTTTCCAGAAGTTCGACACCGCCGTTATAGGGATACGCGGCAAAGCCGAATGTGCCGGTAACTACAGCGGTGCCCACGAGGTTGTAGATGCCGGTCAGAGTGAGCTCCGTACGTCCATTCGCCGATGTGAAGGCGCCGGTCACGCTGGGTGCGTTGGCAACACTGCCGCCTGCGTTAACGTCCTCAAGGCCGCTGCTAATGAGGCCCGTGCCATCAGAAGTGAGCAAGCCACCAGTCACGAAGGGCCCGGTCGTGCCGTTGCCGCCAGACATTGTGAAAGCGAGCGGGCCGGACGGAAATGACGTTTGGCCGGTAGAGACGAAGGCATCCCCGACAAGGACCGCCGTCGTGTCGAGGTCCGTTTCAATGAGCTTCAGGTGTGTCGCATCGATCGCCCATACATCGAAGTTCAAATTACCAAGCAAACCAGCGGAGGCGGTAAGGTTAAGCACCCCAGACGGTGAGCCGACGGTGAGCGCACTGGGGCTGGCCAGCGTAAGACCTGCCAGGCCTGATGAACTGCCATTGTCGTTGAGATCTTCCGTACCGGTGGCGTTGCCGGAGGCGTCCAGGGTGATCGAACCCACGGCTCCGAGCGGATTGAAGGCTGAATCTGTCCCGGTAAGGCCGAAGGAATAGGAGCCCACAAGGTTGGCCTGAGTGATGCCGGAGGCTTGCAGATCGAAGCTGCCGCTTCCGGTTCCGAACTGATCGAATCGGGTGATCAATCCGCCGGAATTGGAGGACAGAACGAAATCGATGCCAAGGGGCACACTGGTGCCGTTCACCGATACAGTGACCGTGCCGGTGCCGCGACCATCCGAGGTGACTTTGTAATTTCCGGTGCCAGTCACGCCGGTGAAGACGTTCGTGGTAGTCGAGTTCACCGCCGCAGCCAGCTCGGGATCGTTGATATCCATGGTTGCGGTGAGGCCGCCACTACCATTAGCGCTAAGCGTACCGACGATTGCAAAAAAGCTCGCGCTCGACGCGACGCTGATGTCAGTACCTGAAAACGAAAAGACGTAGGTGCCATTAAAATTTGAAGCGGTAAAACCGCCTGTGGGAGGCGGCGTAGATTTATTGGAACTGCTGCCGCAGCCGGCAAGAAATAGGAGTGTGGAGAGTGCGAGGAGCAGGACGATGGCGTTGCGTGCTGACATAACTTCCCCCTGGGTTGAATCGAGCGCGGATCGGGTCACTATTGACTCTGAGGTTAGCACAAGTCGTTTCAGTTGCCTTGAACCCGAACCACGAAAATAAGTAGCGCGAGCGGAAGAAAAATATTTTGCAAGTGCAATATATACAGAACTTTACATTCTGGGAGAGATGGCTGGTTTTGGAGGGCTGAGGGTGGAGGTTTCGGCATCCTAGGGGGAACGAACGCGAGGCTGGCAGTGGGGAAGTGTGCGGGAGTGGGGAGGGTTCCGGTAGAGTGGGGGCGTGAGCGGGAGATTCCCGGCGACATAGGCAGAACGCGGGGGCAGTGGCGGCGCAAGGAAGTTGCATAGGTCCTTCGCTCCGCTCAGGATGACAAAGTTTGGGATGATGTTAGAGCTTGGGGATACCGGCACAGCTTGGGGATGACAGGTTTGGGGGATTTCAGGATGATGAAGTTCGGACAGCGAGTTTTCGTGTGCGTGGTCGCGGTTGCGATGAGCGGGGCGGGATTCGGGCAGGCGCCGGCGGCGACGGACTCCTCCGCACCGGGGAAGAGTGCGGATGAGGGGCTGGTGATTGAGCCGACCGAGTTGCCGACGACGTATCCGCAGGGACAGTATCAGGTGAATTTTCACGGGCGGGGTAATTATGTGCCGGTGCTGCATTGGCGGGTGCAGAGTGGCGCGTTGCCGCCCGGGATCCGGCTGGAAGATAACGGAGTGTTGCACGGAGCGGCGGAGCGGGCGGGAGAATTTCAGTTTGTGGTTTCGGTGAAGGATGGCGGACAACCGCAACAGGCGGTGCAGAGGGGATTCGTCATCAAGGTGGTGGAAGCGATCACGCTGGCGTGGAAAAATCCTCCGCGGGTGAACGTGAACCGGATTGAGGGTAGCGTAGAAGTTTCGAACACCACGGCGGACGACATTGATCTGACATTTGACGTGAAGGCGGTGGCGGAGAATGGGCGGGCGACGGAGATTGGATACCAGCGCTTTCCGCTGAAGCGTGGAACGGAACGCATGGCGTTGCCGTTTGGCGAGACGCTGCCGCATGGAGCGTATGTGATCTATGTCAACGTGAGCGGAGAAGTGGCGCGACGGAACGCGATTTATCATGAGCGGCTGCAGACACCCGCGCCGTTGCAGGTGGTGGTGGGACCGTAGGAAAGTGGTCAGTGATCGGTGGTCAGTGCGCAGTTTAGCGAGAGCGGCGGAGAATTGGTCTTAACTGGTCACTGGACAAATAGAACTGGTCTCACAAATAGTTCTCCGAGCGGACAGTCCGTCCTCAGGGGCTGAAGCCCGCGTTTTTTGTTCGGCCCTGAACGGCACGGCTGAAGCCGTGCCCTACCCAGAACCATTTATGAGACCAGTTCTGGTGATCCAGTGACTAATTATGATGCTGGTACGATGGTCATATTGACTTGGATTTGAGATTTTTGAAAGACTAGCTACTGGATTGTAGATCGTTCCTTGCGTATGGAGTTGCTGCTCAATCTCGTGTGGCTGTTGCTGGTGTTGCCGGCCTGTTGGTTGTGGCAGCGGGGCGCGGGAGCGCGAGTGGCGCGCAGGGTGACGGCGTTGCAGTGTTTGTTGGCGCTGGGATGCGTGGTGGTGCTGCTGTTCCCGGTGATCTCAGCCACGGATGATCTGCACGCGATGCGGGCCGAAATGGAAGAGTCGGCCTCGAGCAAGCGCACGGTCTTACAGGCCGCGAGCGAAAGGCACTCAGCGTGGGTAAACCGGCTGCAGGGATCTCCGGCGCTGGCGGCGAGTGCGGCGCAGGTCCCTGAGCTGGAAGAGGGACTGCTTGAAGTTTGTGTTTCGTATTCGGCACCACCGGCGAGGCCTTGTGTTTTGCATGCAGGGCGTGCTCCTCCTAGTTCCCTCCTTGGGTAGCTTGCCGAGTCCCAGTTAACTCATCATTGTTAATTCATCGCTGGTTGAATCGTTGATCGGATGCAGCAATAAATCCGCAGCGAGGATTCTGATCTTTAGAGAATCCTTACGGAGCGAGCCTAGATCCTCATTTCCGGGCGTGTTTGTGGAGCGACGCTTTGCTGAAGGACGCATTGCGTTACATCTCCGCCGCGGCTTTAAGAGTTCGGAGACATTTGTGGAGTCGAGACTGGTGGAGTCATTGATGCGAAGAAGATTGCGGAGGAGTTGTGGCGTGCTGATGGTGCTCGGTTGTGCCTCAGTTTTGGCCGGGGCGCAGGCTGCGCCGCCGCCGCAGGCTCCGCCACAGGCGTGGACGTGGGAACAGGTAAAAGACCGGCTGGAGTTAAACAATCCGACGTTGCTGGCGGGGAAGTTGAATATCAGCGAATTCCAGGCGGACGAAATCACGGCGCACCTGCGGCCGAATCCGAATTTGACGCTGCTGGCGGATCAGATCGATCCGTTTCCGGGCGGGCCATCGCATGGACCGTTTGCCTACTGGCTGCCTTCGGCGACTGTGAGCTATTTGCACGAGCGGGCGCACAAGCGGGAGTTGCGGACGGAGAGCGCGAAGAAAGGGACGGCCATTGCGGTTTCTCAACAGAACGATCTAGAACGAGGGCTGTTGTTCAGCCTGCGCAGCGCGTTCGTGCAGACGCTGCAGGCCAAGGCTGTGCTGCAGGTTTCGAAAGACAATCTGGAATATTACGACCACCTGCTGAAGATCAGCAGCGATCGATTCCAGGCGGGAGACATTGCGCAGATCGATCTGGACCGGCTGGAGTTGCAGAGGGTGCAGTACGAATCGGACGTGCAGACGGCGATCGTAAATTTGCGGACGGCGAAGATTCAGATGCTGATGCTGTTGAACGACCGCACGCCGGTGGAGCAGTTCGATCTGGTGGGCGCGTTTGATTTCAACGATCAGATCGATCCGCTGGAGGCGTACCGGCAGATCGCGCTGGATAACCGTCCGGACTTGAAGGAAGCCGTGCAGGCCGTAGACAAGGCGCAGACAGACTACAAGCTGGCGGTGGCGAACGGATCGACGGATCCGACGTTCAGCTTTGACATGGGGCGGAATCCTCCTATTGATCTTTATTTTGGCGTGGACGTGAGTATTCCGCTGCGCATTTTCGATCGTAACCAGGGAAACAAGCTACATACCAAACTGGACATTGCACGCAATGAAAAATTACGCGACGCGGCGGAGGCACAGGTATTCAGCGATGTGGATTCGGCGTATGCAACGTTGAACAGCAATGTGATTTTGCTGCGGCCTTACAAGCAGAAGTATCTGGCTCAGGCGGTACGGGTGCGGGATACGATTTTGTTTTCTTACCAGCACGGCGGAGCTTCGCTGCTGGATTTTCTCAATGCGGAGAGCGATTACCGCAGTGTGGAACTGAATTACGTGAATCTGGTGGGATCGTATTTGACGGCTGCGGCGCAGTTGAACCAGGCCGTGGGCAAAGAGGTTGTGCAATGAAAAAGAAGCGATATTTGAATGGGCTGGCCTGGGCCAGGAATTTTGAGAAGTCCGCGGATGGGGTTCAACCTGCCTCGGCGGCTAAAGCCGAAGTTCAAAATGTGTCCGAGATCGCAGCGGTGAACCGCTGCGCCACCCAAAGGCGAGAGCAAAGCCGGGGTTTTTCGCAGAACGCGAAATGTATTGGAGCTCTGCTGTGTCTGGTTTTTGCAGTCGTGCTTACCGGGTGCAATGAGGGCAAGGCGGATCCGAAGGCCGAGGCACCGCCTCCGGCTAACGTGCAGGCCGATCTAGACGCAAACAATTTCAAGGTCGATCATCCGGAACTGTTTCCGTTGGCGACCGCGGTGGAATACAAGGCGGCGCCGGCTCTGAACGTGACTGGCGTAGTGCAGCCGGATATTGCGCGCGCCGTGCCGGTGATTTCGCTGGCCGCAGGACGAGTAGTGGAGATCAAAGCGAGGCTCGGGGACATCGTAACCAAGGGACAATTGCTGCTGCGAGTGCAGAGCAATGATGTTTCCGGCGCTTACCAGACGTATCGCAAAGCGGCGAACGACGAACTTTTGGCGCGCTTGCAACTGGAGCGACAGAAGACCCTTTACGAAAAAGGTGCGGTCGCCAAGAGCGCTGTGGAGCAGGCGGAAGCCGTCGCGAAAAATGCGCTGGCGGATTTGGACGCCTCGAAAGAGCAACTGCGTACACTGGGTATTAACAAAGACAATCCTTCGGCGATTGTCGATATTGTTGCGCCGATCTCGGGAATCATTACTGACCAGCAGGTTACGAATGCGGCGGGCGTGCAGGGACTGGGCTCACCGAATCCTTTTACGATTTCCGATCTTTCTTATGTGTGGATCATCTGCGACGTTTATGAGAACGATCTGGATGCCGTTCACGTGGGCGAGTACGCCGATCTTCACTTGAACGCCTATCCGAATCAAGTATTCAAAGGGCGGATCGATAACATCCTGCCGGTGCTCGATCCCAATCTACGAACGGCGAAGGTGCGGCTGGAGGTAGCGAATCCGGGAATCATGCGCGTGGGAATGTTTGTGACGGCGACTTTTTATGGCAAGTGGACGGAGACGTATGCCGCGATTCCAGCGGCCGCGATTCTGCACTTGCACGACCGGGAGTGGGTGTATGCGCCGCTGGGCGCGGGACACTTCAAACGGCGCGAAGTGGTCACGGGGAAGCCGCTTCCGAACAACATGCAAGCAGTAGTTTCCGGGATGAAGCCGGGAGATCAGGTGGTTTCGAACGCTCTGCAACTGCAAAACACGGTGGAGCAATAGATGATTCGCAGAGTCGTTGATTTTGCTCTGAACAACCGATTGCTGGTGCTGGCGTTTGCGCTGATCCTTTTTGCCGGAGGTATTGTCGCGTTCCGTGATCTTCCGATCGAGGCTTACCCCGACGTGGCGGACAACTATGTGGAGGTGATCACGCAGTGGCCGGGAATTTCGGCGGAGCAAATCGAGCAGCAAGTTACGATTCCGCTGGAAGTGGCGATGAACGGCATTCCGCAAGTGGTGCATCTCCGGTCGTTTTCGCTGTTCGGACTTTCCGATCTGAAGCTGATCTTCGATGATGGATCGGATGACAACTGGAACCGGGAGCGGGTTTTGGAGCGACTGAGCCAGGTGACGTTGCCGCCGAATGTTGTGCCCCAGATGGGCACGGACTGGAGCCCGGTCGGGCAGATTTATTTTTTCACGCTGCGCAGCACGAATCCGGCGTATGACCCGATGGAGTTGAAGTCTCTGGAAGACTGGGTGATCGAAAAGAATTTTAAAGCGATACCGGATATTGTCGACGTGGCCAGCTTCGGCGGACCGACGCGCGAATACCAGGTGCGGGTTGATCCTAACAAACTCATTGCTTATGGCTTGAGCCTGGCGCAGGTCGAGCAGCAACTCACCAACAACAATACCAATGCAGGCGGAAGCTTTATACAGGAGGGACTACAGCAGATTAATGTGCGCGCGGTGGGATTGGTCGACCGGTCGCAGGATATCGCGGAGACGGTCATCCTCACGAAAAACGGGACGCCCCTTAGGATCAAGGATATTGCGGTGGTTTCACAGGGTCCGAAGATCCGGCTGGGGCAGTTTGCGAAAGCCATTCACCGGGAAGATGGAAAGATTATCGATAACGACGATGTGGTGTCAGGCATCGTGTTGTTGCGAAAAGGCGCGGCGGCGGAAACGGCGCTGCAGGGAATCCATCAGAAAGTGCAGGAATTGAACGACCATATTCTGCCTCCGGGCGTGAAGATCGTTCCATTTCTTGACCGCAGCGATCTGGTTCACTTCACGAGTCACACGGTACTGCACAATCTGACGGAAGGCATGATTCTGGTATCGATCGTTCTGCTTTTGTTTCTGGGAAACTTTCGAGGCGCACTTATTGTCGCGGTAACCATTCCATTTGCGCTTCTGTTTGCCGCAATTTGTTTGGAGTTGATGCACATCCCCGCCAACCTGCTATCCCTTGGAGCGCTTGACTTCGGGGTGATCGTGGAAGGCGCAATTGTGTTGATCGAAAACATTGTCCGGAATTTGAGCCATTCCGACGGGAGCAGATCTTCGAACGAAACCATTAGTTTTGCCTCCCATGAAGTACAGCGGCCAGTGTTTTATGCAATCTTGATCACGATTACCTCCTTCTTGCCGATTTTTACGCTGCAGCGGGTAGAGGGCAGGCTATTTCATCCGATGGCTTGGACTGTTGCTTTTGCGCTATTGGGGGCGTTGCTTTTTTCGATCGTGGTCGCACCCGTGATGGCGAGTTTCGCGTTTCAAAAGGGAGCCAGTGAATGGCGCAACCCGGTGATGCAGTTCGTGATCGAGCGCTACCGACTCGCGGTTCGGTGGGCGATTCGCCACCGCGCGGTCACGATAGGCGTGTGCGCGGTTCTGGTCATCGTGGGGAATTATCTGGCTTTCGGCGGGGCGATCGGTTCCGAATTTCTGCCTCATTTGGATGAGGGCGCTCTTTGGGTGCGGGGAACGCTAGCACCGAGCACAGGGCCAGACGAGGGCATCCGAGTCGCGAATGAGGCGCGGATCATACTGTGTTCGTTTCCCGAGGTTCCGCGGTGCACCAGCCAGGTGGGGCGCCCAGACGATGGAACGGACAATACCGGCTTCTTTAACACCGAGTACTTCGTCGATCTGAAGCCGAAAGAAAAATGGCGTCCGGTATTTCACGAGGACAAAGACGAATTAGTTGCTGCCATGCAACGTGAACTGGACAGAATCCCTGGTGTTACGTGGGGATTTTCGCAGCCGATTGAAGACAACATGGAAGAGGCGGTAAGCGGCGTGAAGGGCGCGCTGGCGACGAAGATTTTTGGCGACGATTTGAAGGTACTGGAGCAGAAGAGCGAGGAGATCGTAACTGTCTTGTCGAAGATCAACGGCATTGAGGATCTGGGAGTGTTTCGCGTGCTGGGGCAGCCGAATTTGAATGTGACAGTGGACCGGGCGGCGGCGGCGCGTTATCAGATCAATGTGGCCGATGTGCAGGATGCGGTGCAGACGGCGGTGGGCGGGAACGCGCTGACACAGGTGCTGAAGGGCGAGGCGCGATATGACCTCACGTTGCGGTATCTGCCGCAATATCGGAATACGCAGGAGGCGATCGAGAACATTCGATTGCTTTCGCCAAGTGGAGAGCGCGTGTCGCTGGCGCAACTGTGCAAGATCACGGAAGCGGACGGCGGCTCGGAAATCTATCGCGAGGGCAACCAGCGCTATATCGCCATCAAGTACAGCGTTCGTGGGCGCGACCTGGGGAGCACGGTGGAAGAGGCGATCAAGAAGGTCAACGACCAGGTGAAACTGCCGATCGGCTACAGCCTGAAATGGGAGGGCGAATACGCCAGCCAGAAACGAGCGAACGCGCGGCTGCTGATCGTGTTGCCGATCACGATTCTCATCATCTTCATTCTTCTTTATACGATGTTCAAGTCCTTCAAATGGGCGCTGCTGATCATGGTGAATGTTGCGATCGCACCCATTGGAGGGTTGCTGGCACTGTGGTTCACGGGCACGAATTTTAGCGTTTCGTCTGGCGTGGGATTCCTGGCGCTGTTTGGCGTGTCGGTGCAGACGGGAGTGATCATGCTGGAATACATCAACCAGTTGCGGGCGCGGCGATTCACAGTGGAGGACGCGGCGGTGGAGGGTGCGGTATTGCGACTGCGGCCGATCATGATGACGATGCTGGTGGCGACTCTGGGACTGTTGCCCGCGGCTCTGTCACATGCGATTGGGTCAGACTCGCAGCGGCCGTTCGCGATCGTGATCGTGGGAGGACTGATCGCAGCACTGGTCATGAGCGTCTTTTTGCTGCCGACGATTTATGTGTGGGTCGCGGGCGAGCGGGATGTGCTGCCGATGGCGGAAGAATCATTCGAACTGGGCGAGCACGTGGATTAGGAGGCAGTGGCCAGTGGTCAGTTGCCAGTTTCTGGTTCTCAGTTCTCAGTTCTCAGTTGCCAGTTGCCAGTTTCTAGTTTCTGGTTCCCAGTTCCCCGATAAACGATTTGGTTCGTCGAGATGTGTGACTCCAAACACGCGCGCCAACGGTATATCCTGAACAAGCAATGTTTGCTTCAGGAACAAACCGATGCCCGACAAACTCGAGACCAATGTAGAAGAGGTGCTGGCGCGGCAAGCGCTCGAGATCGCCAGACTGAAGGACGCCTTCGGCTTGCTGGGGGTCAGTGACTGTTCGTGGTGCAAGAAGTTTCTTCGCAGAACCGATCCGGGGGCGCTGTTTGATGCCGGCGAACTGATTTGCTACGGGTGCATTCCCGAATGGTGGCCGCAGCAGTGTGCGCAACTCAGCGCAAAAGATCGCGAGAGCCTCGAAGGCAAGCTGGTCTTCTGGCTGCGCGATCATCATCGCGCCGAGTTGTTCAAGGATCCGGCGAAGCTGCCGGAGACGTCGCTGCAGGAGCTGCATATTGTGGCGAACTGCCTGGAGTGCCGGGGAACAGGAAAATCGTTAGGGCAGGAAAGTTGCCGGTTTTGCGACGGGCGCGGGACGGTGTGGGTGATCGTGGCGAGGAAGAAGTAAGTCTCAGTTCTCAGTTCTCAGTTCTCAGTTCTCAGTTCTCAGTTCTCAGTTCTCAGTTCTCAGTTCTCAGTTCTCAGTTCTCAGTTCTCAGTTCTCAGTTCTCAGTTCTCAGTTAGAGCGACGGCCATTATCGGATTCGGGTTGCTTGAGTTTTCTGGGAGTTTGCGAACGGGGAGACGCCTGAGAATGCCAAGGGACGAGCAGGGAATTCAGAAACTGAGAACCGACTTCAAAAAAATTAAGAGCTCCGAGGTGGTGTTGAGTCCATTCGTCTCGGCCAGTAGCTCGCGTTAGACCCTTGCTTGACCTGCTGTGCCGCTTCCCTTGCGGGTGCTCTGCACGCGATCGTTGCTCGGGCTCCGGGCTCACCGCCAACCGGATAAACCTACTCAACGCCTCGGAACTCTATCCTGCCTTCGACTGGGCTTCTCGTTCTCCTCGACCAGCGCTTTGCTATAGACCCTTACTTGCCTTCCCTCCGCATTTTGCAATGTGGAGAGTGACTGAGCTTGAGCCCCGGACGCCGCACCAACCGGAAAAACTTAAGAAACTGTCAAAGAACGATCTTGTTGTACTCCTTTTAAATTTTGAGTCAACGAAAAGAGCGCGACTTTATGTGGCTTATTTTCAATCGAGTGCAGGTCGTCCACAGGCGGGTGACAGGATTTTGTGCAACCCCGACAATAGATTTGCGCGATTTGGGGGACTGGGCGGGTTTGGCGACATAGGGTGACGCAGGATGGGAACTGCAGCTTCTTGCGGTCGAGTGGAGGTTGTGAATATCGGGCGAAAGCCGCGCCGGACAAGGGATTTCAAGGGTTTGCAGGGAAGAAGACTGGCGCTCGGGAGGCAACAGGGCGCGCGTTTAATGGCTTGACAATGCGGGTAAGTCTGCTAAAGTGCGAGAAAAGCTGCATAAACGACGACTCGCAGGTGCCCAAGCTTATGAAGAATGTTTATGAGGTTCTGAGGCAGAAGGAAATGGAGTTGACCCGGCTGGAAAAGGAAGTGGAAGCGTTGCGGCTGGTGGCTCCATTGCTCTCCGAAGAAAAGGAAATCAACTCCGACATGGTGAAGCCGATGGCTCAGGCGGTGAACGGACCACAGGCTCCCATTCGCATTCCATCGGCGCCCGTGGTGGCGGCGCAGCCGGTGCGGGCCGCGGGTTGGGACGATACGGCGAAGCGCTGGCCATAAACTGCTCGCGAAAATTGATTGCTCCTCTCGACGCGTAGGTTCGGCACGGTGGAGCGGTGATCTTCTCAGCCTGGGATTGCTCCCGGGCTTTTGTGTTTGGGAGGGAGAACTCCTCAGGGGCTAAAGCCCGCATCCTTATTTGACCTTGACGCGGCGCTGAAGCGCCGCTCTTCCACGGTCGCGCACGCCGCGGTTTCTTTTCCACATCCCAGATAGAAGGGCCTGCGGAATCCCATGTCTCGCAAAAGACGAGACATGGGGCACCCCATCTCATTCCCCAGCCAGTTCTAACCTTCCACAATTTCTCGGAGCGCGGCGAGCAGGCGATCGACTTCTTCGGCGGTGTTGTAGTGAACGAGGCCGATGCGGAGGAAGCCGCCGGATTTTTCCACGTCGAGTTGCTCGGTGAGGTTTAGAGCGTAGTAGTTTCCGTCCCAGGTAAAGAAGCCGCGGTCGCCGAGCTTGGTGGCGAGCGCCAGTGGAGTTTGGTTTTCGTTCTGATCGACGACGCGGACGGCGAGCGTGGGGCAGCGCCAATCGAAGCACGAAGGATCGGTGATGCCGTAGATTTTTATTCTTGGGATACGCTGCAGGCCGGTGATTATGCGCTCCATCAGGCCGCGCTCGTGGCGGTGAATGGCTTCGAAAGCGGCGACGATGGCGGCGCGGCGGTCAGTTGCTTGAGGATAATAGCGACGGCCGAGGTCAGTGAGATAATCGACGCAGGCGGCGATGCCGGCGATGCATTCGTGGTTGAGCGTGCCCCACTCCCAGCGGTTGGGGACGGCGTCGGTGAGAGGGCGAACTTTGTAGGGGCGGAGACGCGCGAGATGCTCGCGCTTGCCGAAGAGAACACCCATGTGCGGGCCAAAAAATTTGTAGGTGGAGCAGACGAGAAAATCGCAATCGAGGGCGGCGACGTCGATGAGGCCGTGCGGGCCGTAGTGGACGGCGTCGACGTAGGCGAGGGCTCCGGCGGCGTGGGCGAGGCGGACGATTTCTTTGACAGGATTGATGGTGCCGACGGCGTTGGAGGCGTAGCCGATGGCGACGAGTTTCGTTTTCTTATTGAGCTTCGCGGCCAAGTCCTCGACATCAAGAGTGCAATCATCGCGGTGAATATCGGCCCAGCGGATGGTGACACCTTTTTCTTCGAGGGCGAGCCAGGGGGAGACGTTAGCGTCGTGGTCGAGGCGGGTGACGAGGATTTCGTCGCCGGGGCTGAGGTCGCGGCCGATGGCGCGGGACATGGCGTAGGTGAGCGTGGTCATGTTGGGGCCGAAGACGATTTCGGCGGCGGCACAGTGGAGGAAGTCGGCCATGGCGGCGCGGGCGTCGGCGAGCATGGCGTCGGTGTGGCGACTGGTGGAGTAGGCGCCGCAGGTGTTCGCGTTGTCGCGGCGCAGGTAGTTGGAGATGGCGTCGATGACGCGTTGCGGAACTTGCGTGCCGCCGGGGCCGTCGAGGAATGTGGCGGGATGTCCGTTGACGGTTTGGGCGAGCGAGGGGAATTGGGAGCGGATATAGGTGAGGTCGAGGGCGGGGGCGAGGGTTTCGGTGGTCGGCATGGTGGTGACTAATTTCTATCATGAGTCTCGTCCTTGTGGATTTCGTGGACGCGTGGCATCATGCCCGCGTGCCTCGGTTTGCGAAAATTTTTCTCATCGTCGTTGGCGTCCTTGTTGGCGTTCTTTTACTCGCGGTGGTCCTCCGCGTCGCATATGCTTATTGGGACCTGAAGGTGCAAAGTGCCGCTGCGGAGCGCGTCCGGGCGGATAGGGAGGTGACGTTCCAAGCAGAGTTGGCGCAGTATCAGCGCGTCCTTCCAATCGCAATGCCACGCTCAGAGGTTAGAAAGTATCTGGAATCGAGGAACGTAACGTTCGCCGAAAATCGAGGGGAGATCACAGTGAACCTCGGTGATGAGCCGGACGTCTTTCCCTGTGATCGTTGGGGGGTGTACCTATCCCTTGAGTTCGGTCAGGCACGACCGGGGAGCGATCCGTCGCCCGCGGACCTATTGGGTTCGATTTCCCTGAAAAGAATCGGCCACTGTCTGTAGCAGGTTTCAGGAAAAGATCATTCACTTCGCCGGAAGTACGGCTGGGTTCAGGATGACGCCGGAGTCGCGGGGCCTAAAGGCGAGTTAGATTTATAAAGCCTTATCGCAGCGCTGAAGCGCTGCGCCACCCAAAATCGATCTGGCTGGCGGCAAGTAGCCGTATGTCAGTCTTAGGTTGTGGCCGCTCTCACAATGTCTGCGAGCATGCCGTAGGCGGTGGCGTAGAGGTCGGGATTTTCTTCGGTGATGGCCAGGCCGGGGAAGATGTCGGTTTCGAAGTGGATGTAGGAGGAGGTACCGGTGATTCGGGACATGGGATCGCGACACGCGAGCGTCCGGAGGACGCCTGATAATAGCCCGGCGTTTCAACGCCGGGTAGCACGAAAACCGATGCGAACTCCGTCCCGTAGGGACGGCTGAAACATCACTCATTAGATTTCGGAATCGTTTGTTGGCGAATTCAGGCATCCCTACGGGATGCGGTTTCATTTTGTGTTTGGGATACCCGGCGGTGAACCGCCGGGCTATTGTCAGGCGTCCTGCGGACGCAAGCGCAAGCGTCGATCCGACATGAATCGGAAGACTGCTCTGACAAAATCCCTAACGTCCCGTAGAGACGCTTGAACCCTCAAAATTTATCCCCACACATGTTGCGGATCGAAATCGATACCGTTCTTTTTCAAAAACGCCAGAAACTCTTCCTCGAAATTACGCTTGCGATGATGCTCCGCTTGTCTTTGAATGTATGCAATCGTGTCGCTTTTCTGCGATACGCCGACGGTAAACGCTCCGTATCCCTCCTGCCACGCGAAGTCTGCCTTAAATTTCTCGTTCATCCAATGGGACGACGCTCCTTTCAGCGATTGCATCGCTTTAGCGAGCGGCATCGTTGCGGGCAGAGACAAGAGCATGTGCACATGGTTTTCCGTTCCGCCCACGATGAGAGCTTTGAAGCCATTTTTGCGCGCTATGCCGCCAAGAAATTCCCAAAGCTGCTGTTGTACCTCCGCCGAGATTAGATTGCGGCGTTGTTTGGTGGAGAACACGCAGTGGATTAGTTCTGAAACGTAGGTGTGCGCCATGGGGACTCCGAGAGGGTTCAGCCGTCCCTACGGGACGGGTTCGGCTGTAGTTCAGATTACCCGGCGTTGAAACGCCGGGCTACTGTCAAGCGTCCTTCGGACGCAAACTCTTCCCAGAATGGGCCCTGGGCAGAACCATATTCGCATCGCAGAAGTGCATCAGCTAACTTGAAGTACTTGAAGAGAATTACGAAACCGCTCCGACCAAATCCGCGAGCATGCCGTAGGCGGTGGCGTAGAGGCCGGGATTTTCTTCGGTGAGGGCGAGGCCGGGGAAGATGTCGGTTTCGAAATAGATGTAGGAGGAGGTGCCGGTGATTTGCGACATGGGGTCGGAGGGCAGGATTTGTTCGGGGCGGACGGTGGCTTCAATTCCCTTCTCTGTTTTTTTTGCGCGGCAGATTAGTTTATAGGGGCGGCCAGCTTTTTTTGCGGCCTGGACGGCTCCTGCGCTCAGGTTGCGGATTCCTTCTCGCCGAATTTCTTCTAAGTGGATTGGA
Source organism: uncultured Acidobacteriaceae bacterium (assembly GCA_963773675.1). GTDB lineage: Bacteria > Acidobacteriota > Terriglobia > Terriglobales > Acidobacteriaceae > Sulfotelmatobacter. Next base: position 529,673 of record CAVZCG010000013.1, on the reverse strand, counting down.
ACATCCATTAATACAGTGATGAGGGCGGCGGTTTTTACGGCGGCGTCCCAGGCGTCGATGTCGTGGGTAGCGTCGGTTTCGGCGATGCCAAGGGATTGGGCTTTTTTCAGTGCTTCGTCGAAGATTAAGCCATTTTCCATTTCGGTGAGGATCACGTTGGTGGTGGAATTCAGGATGCCGTGAAATCCTTGCAGGTGGATGGCGGGGAGCTGGTCGAAAAAAGAGAAGATGGGGACGCCGTCCATGACGGTGGATTCGAAGAGGAAACGCTTGCCGCCGGCGGCGGCGAGATCGCGGAGCTGGCGGTAGGCGTGGACGATGGGTCCCTTGTTGGCGGTGATGGCGTGGGCTCCGTGAGTGAGTGCGGCGCGGATGTGATCGATGGCGGGCTGGCCGGTTTGGACGTTGAGGGAAGTGGCTTCGAAGAGGACGTCACAATGTGCCGCGGAGAGCCAGGTTTCGACGGTGGATGGCGTCGTAACAGATTGCCGGCTTTTGTCGGACAGGAGTGTCCGACCCACACCCGCTGGATCCAGACCGTTGGGGTCAGCGAGCCAGCCTAGGCGGCGGGAGGCGATGCCGGTGATGCGGAAGGAGATTCCGTGGCGGGCGCGGAGTTCGGGTTCGCGGTCGCGCAGGAGTTCGACGAGGGTGCGGTTGACGTTGCCGAAGCCGAGGAAGCAGAGGTTGTAGGTGTGAATGTAGGTCCCTCAGGGGCTAAAGCCCCACAGAGTAGTAGTCGTTTATCGCAGCGCTGAAGCGCTGCGCCACCCAAAACCAGACCGCACGGCGCGGCTGAAGCCCTGATCAATTTGCGAGGCTGACGCGGCCCGTCCGACTTCGCTTAGGGCAGGCTACTGAAGCGCCGCTGTTCCACGGTATTCCGGGCGCCGATGCAAGATGCCGCGGCCACCGCAGCGGCTAAAGCCGGTTCTAGAGACAGGCCGCTAATCGCAGCGCTGAAGCGCTGCGCCACCCAAAAACGCTACGTTACCCAGAATCGCTGTTCAGGAACGACGTCGTCCAGAATCGAGCTTGCAATAAAGAATTAGCCCATGACCTGGGTGTGCTCGGGCTTGATTTTGTAGATCACGCGGACTTCGCCGGGCTGGCCGTAGGGATATTTGTCGACACCGAGATATTTCTTGGCCATCTTATCGATGTGGGCGCTGGCGCCCTCTTCGGTGATCTCGACGACGCGGCCGCGAATCTCGAGATAGCGGTAGGGATTTTCGGGATCGATGACGGCGAGAGAGACGCGCGGATCGCGGCGGACATTCTTGTCTTTCTGGCGGCCCTTGGCGGAGTTGAAGATGACGTGTTGGCCGTCGAAGTCGCACCAGACGGGGGTGACTTGCGGGCGACCGTCGGGCATGAGCGTGGCGAGGCTGGCGAAGGCGCGCTTCTGGAAAAGATCGCGATACTTTTCGGGGATAGAATCCGGCATGAGGATCTCCTTGCGATGGTGCGGTGATATGGACAGCACATTATAGATCGAAGTGAGGAGGAAGAATTTTGTGATTGCGGATCGGGGGATTTGAGAGTCGGCTGGGTCGGCTTCCATTCAGTTTGGGTGGCGGATTTGCGATGGGGTGGCGATTGTGAGTATTCTGGCTGACCATGATTGCCGAACGAGAGGAGTGTGCGAATGAGTGTCACGTGCGGGGTAGAGGAGATCCCTCAGGGGCTAAAGCCCAGAATCATTTTGGAAGCTTTACGCAGCGCTGAAGCGCTGCGCCACCCCAAGTCGGATTCATCGAAGTACGGCGTTGAAGCGCCGCGCTTCCACGGTGCTGCAAACAATCGTGATTACGCGCGCTTTCAGGGAGCTGCAGGCCCCCGCTCTCACGGAATACGCAAAGGCCGCAGGTTCCTTTTGATCTTGCTGGCGTTCGTAGTTGCGCTGGCGGCGCTGGCTGGGGCGCAGACGGGGAAATATCCGCAGACGATTGTGTTTATGACGGACTTTGGGGTGGTGGATGATTCGGTGGCGCTGTGCAAGGGCGTGATGTATTCGATCATGCCGGAGGTGCGGATTGTCGATCTGACGCACCAGGTGACGCCGTTTTCGATTCTGGATGGAGCGCGGTTCTTGTACGGCGCGACGCCTTATTTTCCGGCGGGGACCGTGTTTGTGGTGGTGATTGATCCGACGGTGGGGAGTACGCGAAAGGCGATTGTGGCCAAGTCGAAGCGCGGACAATATTTTGTGCTGCCGGATAATGGGCTGCTCACGCTGGTGGAGCAGCGGGACGGGATCGAGGGCGTGCACGAGGTGACGAATCCGGATTGGATGATTGGGACGAAGATGTCGTCGACATTTCATGGGCGTGACATTTTTTCTCCGGCTGGGGCACACGTGGCGCGGGGAGACGATTGGACGAAGGCTGGTCCGGAGGTTCCTGTGGCGGCGCTGGTGCGGTTGGAGTTGAAGGCGGCACGGGTGGACGATCGAGGAATTTCGGCGGAGGTGATTGCAACGGATGGTCCGTTTGGGAATCTGGTGACGAATGTGGACGCGGAGAATTTTCTGAAGCTCGGGTATCAGCGGGGGCAGGAGGTTCCGGTCAGGGTTGGTGACAAGGAGATGAAGATCAAGTTTGTGCGGACGTTTAGCGATGTGCCGGTGGGGCAGCCGCTTTTGTATATCGACTCGCGGGGACGGTTTGCGATCGCGGTGAATCAGGGGAGTTTTGCGGCGGTGTATGGGGTGAAGCCGCCGGTGGAGTTGCGGATTCCAAGGGCGAAGTGAGAGTTTGAAGAGGGTTGTGGCGATGATAGGGATTCCTCGCGCCAAAGGGCGGCGCTCGGAATGACAACGTTTTGCTGGTGCAATCAATTTGCGCTGCAGGCGAACAGCAGATTCCTCGCTGCGCTCGGAATGACAAGGTTATTTCTTGGGCGACATCTCCGGATCGCTTGCAATCCGTGGCAGGACGGCGCGCAGGAGGGATTCGAAGCTCGACTTGACGCGCTCGCCGGTTTCCATGACTTCCTGGTGAGTGAGCGGCTGATCGACGATGCCGGCGGCCATGTTGGTGACGCAGGAGATGGCGAGAACTTTGATTCCCATGTGGCGGGCGGCGATGACTTCGAAGGCGGTGGACATGCCGACCAGGTCGGCGCCGATGATGCGGAGATAGTTGATCTCGGCGGGGGTTTCGTAGCTGGGGCCGAGCAGGGCGGCGTAGACGCCTTCGTGCAGAGTCATTCCGAGTTTGGCGGCTTCGTCGCGGGCGATTGCGCGGTAGTCCTTGGCGTAGGCGTGGGTCATATCGGGGAAGCGGACGCCGAAGCGGTCGTCGTTGGGGCCGACCAGGGGATTGGTTCCCTGCAGGTTGATGTGGTCGCGGATCAGGACGAGCGCGCCTTGCTGGTAGTTGAGATTGATTCCGCCGGCGGCGTTGGTGAGGATGACGGAGCGGATGCCCATGCGTCCGAAGACGCGCAGGGGGAAGGCGACCTGGTGGGCAGAATAGCCTTCGTAAAGATGGACGCGGCCTTGCATCGCGGCGACGGGGACGGCGCCCGAGTTGCCGATGACCATTTGTCCGGCGTGTCCGATGGCGGTGGAGCGGGGGAAGGCGGGGATTTCGGAATACGGGATTTTTGTGGCGTCGGTGAGCGAATCGGCGAAGCCGCCGAGGCCGGAGCCGAGAACGAGGCCGATGCGGGGGCGCAGCGAGGTTTGTTGCAGGATGGATTGGGCGGCGGTTTCGGCGAGCGGGAATTGGTCGTTCATATGAGGTACCCAGGGGCTAAAGCCCCATTTCTTTCTGAGCACTTATCGCGGCGCTCAAGCGCCGCTCTCCCACGGTGCTGCAGGCGGTATATCAGATTTGCGAATCGAAGGCACCTCGGGGGCTAAAGCCCATTCATCTTGGCGCGTTTATCGCAGCGCTGGAAGCGCTGCGCCTACCCAAAGGCTCGAAGCCTTTCAGATAGAGAAGGGCTTTCAGATCTCTCGCGTCGAAAATAATTGCCTTCCGAATTACACGTCCGCCAAATTTCGGGCCTCCGCCCGTCAATATTTTTTCTCGAACTTGGCGAATTCGGACTCCAGGGTCCATTCTGCGCGGGCATGGTCGTTCTTGCTGAGGAAGTCTTCGCATGCGGCGGAGGGTTTCTCGGAGCCTCCGACATTTCCGGCGCAAGCAGGGACTAGACGAAATACTAATTTTGTATCCGCCCACAGGCTTTGGCCGGGGAGGAAACTGTGCTCAAGGCTTTGGCGGGCCATGCGTTTCAGGTCGGCGTAGGAGAGACGATAGGTTTCGACGGCGCGCAGGTATTCGTGCGTCATGTCGGAGCGGGAGACGCCTTCATCGTCGGTGGCGAGGGCGACGGGGACGCCGTACTTCATGTAGATGGGGAGCGGATGATCGTCGCCGCTGACGTTGAGGATCATATCGTTGGAAGTGAGGGCGATTTCGACGAGAATGTTGCGCTCGGCCATTTCGTGAAGGAGGGCGATGGGATCGGTTTCGTTCATCACGGAGACGCCGTGACCGATGCGCTCGGCGTGGCCTTTGTCAATCGAAGCGCGGATGTGGAACGCGAGATCCTCGGGAGGAACGAGGCCCATGGCGAGTTCGCCGGCGTGCAGCGCGATGTGCGCCTTGGGATAAGCGGTGTGCAAATAATCGAGCATGGCCATGTGCTGGTTGAAGTCGTGGATGGGAACGTACCAGTCCTCGGGCATGACGAGATTGAGGCCGACGAATCGCGAGTCGGAGGAGGCGAGTTCGAATCCGAGAAGAATTTGCGCGAAGACAATTTCGGGGCGTAGGCCGCGCAGGACTTGATAAAGATAGCGGACGGTCACGGTACATCCGGGCGCGGCGTCGGGGGTGCCGCATTTGAGAATTTCCTTGGCGCGGGCATCGTCGGCGGCGACACGTTTGCTGGTTTCGGAGACGACATCTTTCATGCCGGCAGCCAGGAGGGCGTCGCGCATCTTGGCGTAATCGGGATTCCAGTCGACCTTTCCGGCGAGTAGCGCCGCGCCACCGGAATCGGCGGTGTGCATGAACTCTACGTACTGGAGATGGTCCATGCCGGCGCGATTGGTAGCGGCAGCAATGGCTTCGGCGACGTGGGTATGGGAGGCGAGGCCGAACTTGTCGAAGGAGGCGAAGAAATGATCGTGACCGGATTCGTCGCCGGGGCGCCAGTTGCGCATCGACCAGGCATCGACCATCTGGCCGTAAAGCACGTGATCGAGGTAGGCGCAGCTGGCGGCGGGTTTGGCGGTGTAGGTTTCGCAGGAGTCACAGGGCGGAGCGAGCAAGTGGGAAGATGTGCGGTCGACGCACAGGTTGCCGGAAGCGGCGAAATCGATGAGATCTTCGGCGTAGATTGCGCCGTCGAGATGGTTGTGGAGGTCGCCGCCTTTGGGCAGGTCGCGCAGGAAGGCGAGGAGTAGACCTGGTTGTTTACGGATGGAGTCGAGGTAATGGGCGGTGCGCTGCTCGGCGGTCTGGGCGGCGGCGAATGAGGTCAGGAGAACTAGAAGGAAGAAAACTCGCTTTGGAGCGCTCTTGTTTGGCGGTATTGGCATGGGTGCTCCGGTATCAGTTGAGTTTCAGTGAGGGATTGTAATTGGTTCGGGGCAGGAGAATCCGCACAAAAAGCGCCGACGGTCGCCCAGGGGCTAAAGCCTAGACTTTTTTTCAGGGCCTTTATCGCAGCGCTTAGAGCGCTGCGCCACCCAAAATCCGAACTACTGAGGCTCCGCTCTTCCACGGTTGTGCAGGCAGATTGTGTGGACGTCTGGATCACGATTGGCGGCAAGATCAAGAGCAACAGCAACATCAAGAGCAAGAGCAACGGACAGGAGTGTCTGTTCCACACATTTGCAACTGGGTCAGCGGAGGTAGACGATGGCGGCGATGATGATGGCGACGACCACGAGAGCGCCCAGGATGTATTTATTGGAGGCGAACCAGGATTCGGATTGCGCGGAGCTTAAAAACAAAGTGGAGGAATCGGGAAAAGGCGCGTCCGAGGTGGAGTCTGGAGACGATGCGAGCGAAGGTTGCGGTGCGACGGCTGGTTCGAGCGCTGCCGGTGCGATCGGCTGAAGGATCAAATCCTGAGAGGGGCTAGCGCCCTGAGGTGAAGGGGCTGAGATTGTGAGTCTGGCGCCGGTTGGTGGCGGGGTCTGGAACGGAGCATGATTGGGGAGAAAATCCTCAATGAAAGTGCCGTGCGTCTCAGTCTTTGCCTTTGCGATCAGGGCGGGCCCTCTCGGAGCGGGAGACGCAGCCTGATCTTTGGCTTGATCTCTACTTTTATCTTGAACCTTTTCTTTGTCTTTATCTTTTTCTCTATCTTTCGGCGACTTTACTTCGGGATGGGGAAGGCGCTGGCCACGCCACTGTCGCTCTTCGCACTCCACACAGAAGGCGCGGCCCTGGGATACGGGAAAGCCGCAGGCCTGGCACTTCTGCAGATTTCTTAAACCTGCGGGCACGGCGATGGCTGGGGTCTCTTCTTTCTCTTTCGGCTTTTCGGCGCTCTGAGCGCGCATGGCGGCCGACCAGAACAGCGGCTTCTTTGAAGAGGGCGGAGCGGACGCGGCCTCTGGTTGTTTGGGAGGCAGAATGTTTTGCGAGGGCGAGGGAGCTGCCGGGGCGGTGACGGTCTCGCGGGGTTTCGATTCAGATTCCGAAGGCGCAGTTCTAACGGAAATAGCATTCACCCGGATCTGACTTTGGACTTGGGGAATAGCGCTTTGCGGAGCCGTGCTTTCCGAAACGACGAGTTCGGGAATCGCGGGCGTGAATTGAGCATGCAGCACTGCGGTTTCCACCATTTCAGCCAGTCGCGAGAGGGCGGAAAGATCGCGCTCATCAAAAGCGCGAGGCTTGCCGGAAAGAAGCTCGAAGACTCCGAGAACCCGGTCTTCGCCGACGATAGGCATTACTACGACGGAAGCGATTCCCAAGTCGCGGCAAACGTCGTGGTTCACGCGCGGATCGCGCTCGGCATCATCGCAACGTAGAAGCTGGCGGGTGCGAACGCTCTCGCCGGAGAGTCCATATTCGGTGGAGAGGAGTGCGCCGAGTTCAGGGGCATTGGAGCCAGTGCTGGCCCGGCACAACATGTGATTATGGGCATCGCGGCGCAGGGCGATCGCCACCCCGGTGGCTTCGGTGATGTATTGGGCACGCTCGGCGAGCAGTTGCAGCGCGGCGTCGAGGTCGGAGTGAGCCATCTCAGCCAGGGAGCGGCCGCCATCCTCGCCGGGAAAGCGTGGGCCGGTTTCGGAAAGCTTCGGCAGGAGGGCGTTAGCCGCCGCGATGCCGGCGGAAATGCTGCCGGGTGCGGACCCACTTGCCGCGGCTGGCAGGTCTCCTTCCATCGCAAGCGATGAGGAACTGTGGTCGAGAATCGAGTAATGATCCATGACGCGCGTCTAGCGATGAGTCGAGTAAGCCGAAGGCGCGATCCAGCCCGCCAAATCACTTATTTCAAATTTCAGGAAGCAATAATTGGAGTCTCGCTCCGAGAAAGCATGGTGTCAAGAATCGGGGTAACACGAAAGTACCTAGTCAACAACGGGGATCTTGGGCTCGGGTCTCAGCTCGGGTCTTAGGTCTCAGGTCTTGGGTCTAGGTTGTCGGCTGAGGAACCGAGGCAACAGTCACGATGCCTAAGACCCACGACCTAAGACCTTGCGTCAGGAGTCTAAATGGCAGGTAGATTCTCTAAACTGGCCGCTCGCGCACGGCGGAGTTGGCCAGGCGATTGGCCTCGGCGTTGTTCTCGCGCGGGACGTGGGAGATGGAGAAGCGAAGGGCGCGAGCCAGCTTGCGGCACGTCCAGTGCAAGGAATAGAGGCGGGAGCTGCGACAGATGTACTCGCCGCGCATCTGGCGGACGACGACTTCGGAGTCGGAATAGACGTGCAGGGCCTTGGCTTTCAGGGAGACGGCGCACTGCAGGGCTTCCATGAGGGCGACGTATTCGGCGACGTTGTTATCCTGGTGGCCAATCCACTTGGCGATGCGGATGGGGCCGCTGTCGCAGCCATCGATGACGACTCCAATGCCGGAGGGCCCCGGGTTTCCCTGGGAACCGCCGTCCACATAGGCTACGAGTTCTGCCATCACTGCTGGCCCACTCTCAGCAAGATGCGCCGAGACGGTTGCACAGTCAAGATGAATCTTTGGTTCAGCCTGTGCAATTTTGTGAGTGCCCGGGAGTTGTGCAAGTTTTTGTGAAAAATCGGTCCGAATTGAAAATGCAAATTAATAAATGATGAAAATAGAACGAGTTGCATCTTTCGTTATGCACAGGGTCGCACTGCGGCGATGCACCAATTGTTTGCGTTGACATTTATGAATGCTCTGTTAAGGTTGCTTCCGTCGACGGTTGAAAGGGACAGCGAAATAAACCTTGCTGACCCGAAGTAGACTGGGTGATCAGCCGAGCGGGGCAACCCGCGGGGCAGCCAAACCTGAAAAAACCGACGGCTCTGCGAGGGGCAGTTGGGGTTTGGGACTGTGAAAGCAGTGATCGCATCAAGGGGCTGTGACGGTACATGCGTCCACGCTGTTGGCTCCCTCGCAGGAGGCGGCGGCTAGAGCATAACCAATGTCACGGCCCTTTCAATTTTTCCCGCCGTTTTTCCTCAGCAAAAACCCCCTGAGTCAAGGATGCAAGTAGGAACCCGTGCCAGTCCCTGGTGGGACTGGTTTTCTGTTCCTGAACCTACCCCGCACTGACGTGCGGGGCTATCGCATTCCGCCCCTTGGCGGGGCTGGAGTTCGGCGGTTTCGCTGTTTCTCTACTCCTGAGAGCTTTTTCGCACACACCCCTTCAGGCGTCCACCTCACCGGCAATCATTTCATCGATGTAGCACCAGATCCATTTTTCTCCGGGCTCGATGGAGCGCATAACGGGATGGTGGACGTGGCGATAATGTTTGGTGGCATGTTTGTTCTTGGAGGAATCGCAGCAACCGACGTTGCCGCAGGACATGCACAGGCGCAGGTGAACCCAGGCGTCGCCGAGCTTTACGCATTCTTCGCAGACGTGCGTGTTGGTCGTGGTGATCTTAATTTGATCGAGATGCTTGCATTTGGCTGACATTGTTCCTCTCCCAGTTTGTCTCCCACAGGTCGTTGTTCAAACTCAGTTCAAGCTCTTTCCAATTCCTTGCGGTCCCAGTGCGCGAGATTCGCTGCGGCTTCATAGGTGCTCTGCAGAAAGCTGAGCAGAGTGTCGCGCGGAGAAGCGGAGTGACGAACGTCGTCATACATCAGCAGAAACTCGCGTAGTTGTGGATGATAAAACGCGGCCTGGGGCTGCACTGGTTGTTGCGCAAGGCCGGGCGGCTCCGGAGCGGCATAGGCGTAGAAGGCTGGTCCCTTGATTTCGCCGCCGCCGGGCCAGAATCCGGCGCTGATGACCTCGTGGGAGTAGGCTTCGCGGGTGATGGGATCGGCTTCCGGTCTTGGAGGAGCGCGGCGGCCGGAGAAGCGCGTGACCGCCAGGTCGAAGCTTCCCCAGAAAAAATGCACTGGACTATCTTTGCCGATGAAGCCGGCGCGGAATTCCTTGAAGACGGTGTCGCACAAAATCAAGATCTGCCAGAAGCGGTGGGCATATTCGGAATCGTAGGAAGCGTGCTGGGTATCGGTCTCGAAGGAAACGGGGTTCGGGACTTCGACGGGCATGGGCCAGATTTTCACTTCGATGCCCAAGGACTTGAGGGCGCCCATGAATTCGAAATAGAAGACAGCGACCGATTGGGGCTTTAGAGCGATGCTGGCCGATGAATTCCAGCTTGTCTGAATGGTCAGCTGGTGATCGATGAAGTCAAATTGCACTTCGAAAATTCCGTCGCCGTAAGGAATGGCTGAAGTGGTAAGGCCGCGAGCATTGACGTAGAGCGCAACTTCCCACCAGTGATTGACGCGCGGGTTTAGGGCGAGGCGTACTTTGCCGACGATCTGGGTCCACATGTGGAGAGTGGCGTAGGTATCCTGCCAGGCTGCGAGCGGGAGTTCGGGCCAGGGAGCGTGCTGTGTGGGATAAGCGTGTGCGGGCATGGGGGATCTCGGGGTTGAATCAGGAAATGGTAACACTGGACGAGCGGTTTCGGCGGCTAGACAATTTGCGGAAGGCGTCCCCTCAGGCGCTAAAGCGCGGGACATTCTTGAGGACTGACGGCACGAGTAAACTCGTGCCCTTCCCGATCGTTTTCCGGGGATGACGGAAGAATGCTAAGGCGACCAGGTATCGGACGGGTTGCAGGGATCCCCTTCGGCTTCGCTCAGGGCAGGCTTTCGACTGCACGTGCGGATTCGCAGACGAATCCGCATGTTTCGCTCAGGATGACAGGGCTTGTGGGCGTCAGTTTTTCTTCGGCGGCAAGTACTTCTTTTCAATCGAGGCCACGACCACGTAGTTCGGGTCAACCATTTCGTTGAGATGAATCTTTGCGACTTTCGAGAGCAGCTCGTAGGCGTCGAGTTCGGACAAACCGTAGTCTTTGTGGATCCAGTGGACGAGTTCGGTGAAGGCGATGCGGAGAGCGTCGTCGAGCGGGCGATAGGCGCCGACGGTCATGATGGCGTCGTCGTTTTCGAACTGGGGCCAGGCGATGGTGCGGCCTTTGATCACGCTTAACTGCACGCGGGCTTTCAGGGGAACCTCGATGGCCGTTCCGGCGATTTCCCCATCGCCCATGGCGGCGTGGCCGTCGCCGATGTAGAAAAGACCTCCTTTTACGTTCACGGGAAAATAAACCGTGTTGCCGACGCTGGCTTCGGGGGAATCCATGTTGCCGCCGAATTCGGCGGGGACGACTGAGCTGCGAGCTTCGCCCTCGGCAGGCGCGACGCCGATGCAGCCGAAGAAAGGATGCAGGGGAATCTTGACGGAGAAATCGGTGTCATGCGCCTGGAAGGTGGCGGTGTTGGCGGCGTGATCGATGTGGTAGTACCAGATGCGCTCGGGCAACGGCGGATGCAGCATGGGCGTGTAATTGGTTTCATTGAGCGCGCCGAAGCCGGGAGCGAACGCGCCGACGCCGGTGTCGCCATCGACATCGAGCGAGAGAATCTTGACGGCGAGAGTGTCGCCGGGCTCCGCGCCTTCGACGAAGAATGGGCCGGTCAGGGGATTATCGCCTTTGACCATGCTGAGGGTGTCGCCGGGCTTGCGGAGGACGTTGCCGAAACAATCGAGCGTGTTGGTATCGAGGATGTCGCCGGACTTTACGTGTGCAACTGGCTCGGCGGTGGCGAAGAGATATTTTACGTTGGCGTTGGTGGCGGTGTAGTGGACGGTGTTTTGCGCGAAGAGTGAGCCGGCCAGTAGCGCGAGAGCAAGAAGACGAGCGATCACAAGGAGCCTCCCGGGAAGTTCCGGTCAGACAGATGCAGTGTTCTAGCGAATCTCGTAGAGATAGGCGTCGTTGATGTATCTACCGCCGATCTGCGTATTGCCCAACCGTGCTCCCTCAACCGAGGCGGTCTTACCGAACACAGAACGCAAGGCTTCATAAAAGGGCTGTTTCGGACTGATGAGCTCGATCTTCAGGAGCTTTGAAGAATCTGCGGGCATATGGCGTGTGATGTCTGATAGTTCTTCGTAAGCCTTCCTCGGCCCCACCTCATCAACTCGGGGGGTTGCAATCAAGAAGTGCCATTCAGCTGACTCGGGCTGAAAGAGCCAAAGGGCGCCATTGGCCGGGAATTTCTTGTTTCGGCGCAAGGCATGCCAGAGGACTTTTCCGAAGTCCATGTCTGTTTCCGTTAAAGTTTCAAATGCCATTACCACCTTCCTCGAATCCAGTCCATCACGCCGGAACCAGGTCCCGCTGTCGCTTCGTGCAACGCGCGGGCTTGCAGCTCTTCGACTGTGTCGTATCGCTTGCTGTCATCCCAGTCCTTGACCGTACTCCAATTCACGTTTAGCTTAGCGTCCGCCTTCATGTCGGCTTGCAACGCAACCCAGAGCGCTCCGTTCAACTTGAAGAGCTTTTCCAAATTATGTACATACATCGCGTTTACGAACTCTTTGTCGGGAAAATCGTGCTCCTTCACCGCACTCGCCAAACAGGACTTCAACGCGCATTCGACGGATAGTCCTGTCATGTAGTAAGCACCGGTCCACAGCCGATTTTCCAGAAGTACGCGGCCTTCTTCAAGCCTGCCGCCTGCCAGCGCTCGCAGTGTATCTCGGTTTAGTCGCGCGATAGGCACATTTCATTCTATCGCGATAACCTTGTCCCGGCGGTAGTCCTTTACACGCCCACTTCGAGGCTTCTAGGGGGTTGGGTTCGATCCTAACTCTCGGAGTCAGTCCGATTCTTCGCGTAGAACTTCCGCACTTTGGCGCGGTTACCGCAGCGCTTCATGTCGCACCAGCGGCGGTGGTGGTTTTTGCTGGTATCGAGAAAGAACCACTCACACTCTTTAGAGGAGCAGGCGCGGACAAAAGGCAGTTGATCGGAGGCAAGAAGATCGGCGGCGGAGCGAGCGATCTGCCAAAGAAGAATATCGAAGTCGTCGAGGTCGTCAAAGCGCCACTCGAAAGCTCCATTGATCGGGACCAGGCGCAGGTGTTCGGCCGCGATGCGGGCGTCAGCATTGAGTGTGGCGAGAGCTGCAGCAGGCACGGCGCGATGGTTGATGAGAGCCCAGAAAACATCGTGGATGGCTTCGCGCAATTGTTTCGCGCGGTGGAGGGCTTCCTCCGCGAGATCGGGAGACTTGGAGCTGCGCTTGACGAGGCGGTCGGCCTGGATGGGATCGAGCAGGCCGGTGTCTTCGCCGAAGCGGGCCAGATCGCTGTAGTGCTCGAGCAATTCTTTGGGTTGAGTATGACGGTCATCGAGCGTGTTGACGAAATCCAGCGGCACGTTGCCGGCGATCAGATCGAAGCGCGGCGGGCGCCGACTGGAAAGTCTCTTGTTGTCGCTGGTTTGCATTAACGCCGTTCTTTTCTGTTCCAGTCCATGAGACTCAACGTAGGTCACGGAAGAAAGTGAGCAGGTCTCCTGCTACCGCGGCCGGTTGCTCGGCTGGTGCAAAGTGCCCTCCATGGGGAAAGGCTGTCCATCGCTGAATGTTATACGCGCGTTCCAAATACGGGCGCGGTGGCTCTCCCTCAGGGACGGTTTGATGAGCGAAGACACCAAATGCCGTGGGCGTGCCGACGTAGGCGCGATCTACCGGAAACCAGCGATTGTCCCAGTAGTCACGCATCGACGATGTGATGGTCTGCGTGACCCAGTAGAGGGTTAGCGTGGCACAGAGGAAGTCATCGGGCGGCGCGACATCACTCCACGAGTACCACTTCTCGCCAATATATGCAGCCAGTCCCGCAGGCGAGTCGTTGAGTCCGTAGCCGACGGTCTGCGGCTTGGTGGACTGGATCGCGCCGTAGCCGCGCTCCGTGGCGTCCCACTCTCGGTTCACCGCAAGGTAGGAACGCTCGACATCGGAAAGGTCCGCATCGTCTACCAACGGGGCGAGATCCGACTCCAAAGTGGTGAGATGAATCCCGATCAGTGACTCTGGGTGGTCAAGCGCGAGGATCGTCGTCACCCCGGCCCCGAAGTCATAGCCGCCCGCCCCATAGCGAGAGTAGCCGAGCTTAGACATGAGCTGGTGCCACCGTTCCGAAACATATCGATAGTTGATACCAGGCTGGGATGGACGCGGCGAGAATCCATATCCGGGCAACGACGGGATGACCAGGTCGAAATCATCGAGCATCGGCAGCATGTCCAGATAATCGAGGAAGGTACCTGGCCAGCCGTGTGTGAGGATAAGCGGAATCCCGCTGCCAGAAGCTGCCCGCTGGTATGCGAAGTGGATGCCTTCCCAGGTGAACTGGTCGAGAGCGTTGATCCTCCGCTCCCACGCACACCAGTCAAACTCATTGGCCCAGTAAGAAACGATGTGTTGCAGCCAATCCAAGGCTGTGCCTTGTTTCCAGCCAATTCCGGGCACCTGATCGGGCCATCTGGTATGGCGAAGCCGTGCCCGCAGATCGTCGAGAACCTCGTCTGTGACATGAATCCGAAACGGTTCCACTACGACTCCTTTCAAACGGCCCCCAAAACTCGTCGCCTATCTGTATCTATATCACATAACCACTAAAATTGTCTTGACAGGTTATTCAGGTGATTGTAACCTTTGTATATCATTTTGGAGGTTAGGTTATGGCCCTCAATCAATCAGCGCAAATCATGGCTCTCCTGCGCAGCGGCAAGATGATAAACATAGGAGGTAGGCCGGTGATGGTGTCGAATCCACGCAAACCCGTGAGCACGCGCGACCGAGGACTCGGCGTCAAGCTGGCGCTGGCCTTTGTGGCGATCTATGTCATATGGGGATCGACGTATCTGGCGATCCGGTATGCAGTGGAGACGATTCCGCCGCTGGTGACGGTAGGAGTGCGGCAGGGTATTGCGGGCGCGATCATGCTGGCGTGGGCGTGGGCACGCGGCTTCCGACCGACGCGGCAACAGTGGGCGGCGGGATTTGTGTTGGGAACATTCTTCTTCCTGATCGGACACGGGTCGCTCTTCTGGGCGGAGCAATACGTGGGGTCGGGACTGGCGGCACTGCTGATCGCGACGGAGCCGATGTTCATTCTGGTGCTGGCTTGGATGATGGGACAGCAGAGGATCAGCCGGGTGAGCGCGCTGGGATTAGGAGTGGGCGTGGTTGGAGTGGCGATGCTGACGGGAGCGGAGTTGACCGTGAAGGGGTCGAGCCTGCTGGGATTGCTGGCGGTGCTGCTGGGAAGTTTGTCGTGGTCCCTGGGAGTGGTGATTTCCCCGCGGCTAAAGCTGCCTTCGGACGCGCTGGGGCGGACGGCACTGCCGACGATCTGCGGCGCGGTGATGTTGCTGGCCGCGGCCGGGATTGCGGGCGAGTTTCAGCAGACGCACTGGGCGAGCATCTCGATGCGGTCGTTCTTCGGGCTGGGATATCTGATCACGTTCGGGTCGGTGGTGGCGTTTACGGCCTACACATGGCTGTTGCAGCGGGTACCGCCAACGCTGGTGGCGACGCATACGTATGCGAATCCAATTGTCGCGGTGCTGTTGGGATGGTTTCTGGCGCATGAGCCATTGACGATGCGGGTGGTGCTGGCGTCAGTGGCGATTCTCGGAGCGATTGTGCTGATCCGACGAGGGGAGCGGACGGTGAGTGTGAAAGCTCCGGAGGCAGTTCCGGCGGTAGAGGAAATCAAGGCGTCGCAGGAATGCGCGTAAAGGCACTGCCGACTAACTGAAAGTATCTTTCAGGTGGCTTGCTTCAAATGAGCGTAGCAAGCCCCCGCAACAGAAAGTGCACGGCGACGGCCACTCTTATTTAGCGGCGCGCAGGAACTTGCCCGAAGTAGCATCGATGATGCCGACGCCTTTGGAGTCGGCGTGGGAAGTACCGTACATGACCGCCCATACGAGTTGCTTGTTCCGGGCGTCCCAATCCACCGAATAGAGGACCGGTTGCTGCGGGTTCTTCTTGAGAATGCCAGCCCCGCCGTTTTCCTGCGCGGTAGTGAAGGCCTTGTCAGAATCGACGATCAGGAGAAGCGACTGGAACATTGCCTGCGACATTTCCGGGGAGGAAGGGCTCTCGGGGCTGCCGGTTACGCCGAGCGCCGGTGAATCGTTAAGCCGGCTGCCGGAGCAGGTAAAGGATCGCCAAGTGCCGCGACTGGGAGAGGCGAACATGGCGCGCCAGACCGTGGATTTTCCATCCTGGCCGGTGCTTTCGGAGTTGACATCGGATTCCAGGTGGACGGGCATGGCGTCGGGTTGCCAACGTATCGCTGAACTGGTCATCTGCGAGAAGCAGTTCTTGCCGGTGTAGAGCACCGGTTCTTTTTTCTCGGCTGCGGGCGACGCGGTTGGGGACGGTGTGGGCGGAGTCGAACTGCAGGAGATAAGGAAGAAACTCGCCAGAAAAACGACCAGGGCTCCAGCGATAAGGGGAGCTTTCATGAATACACCTCCGCATCGAGCGGCGGGGCTCGACGCGAACCCATTCTAGGCCTCCAGTCAACCGACCACTGTGATCTGCGTCACCTTTGGCCGCCCGGGGAATCTGCCGGAGAATTTTCACTTTTTGCAGGGAATAAAAACCTCTTTCCTGAGTTATAGGCAGCGAGCACCACAAACTCAGGAGGGCACATGGAGCAGGAAGACAAGAAGTTAGCGGATCTGCACGACGATGGCGTGGACCGTCGCGGCTTTCTCAAATGCATGGCATGGGCGGGAACGGGACTGGTATGGACCATGAGCGGTGGCGTCCCGGTTTCGCGGGCTTTCGCCAAGAGTGTGGGAAAACAAAACAAATCTACGGACCTGACTTTCGTTCAGATCAGCGACAGCCACATGGGATTCAATAAACCCGCGAACACGGATGTCATCGGGACGCTGAAGACTGCGATCGACCAGATCAATGGCCTCGGCACACAGCCGGAATTTCTGCTGCATACGGGCGATATCAGCCATCTCTCCAAACCGGAAGAGTTCGACAACGTCGACCAGATCCTGAAGAGTGCGAACGCCAAGGAAGTTTTCTACGTGCCCGGTGAACACGACATGCTCGACGATGGCAATGGAAAAGCTTATCTCGAACGCTACGGGAAGAGTGCGAAGGGCGCGGGCTGGTACAGCTTCGACAAGAAGGGCGTGCATTTTATTGGGCTGGTTAACGTGGTGAATTTGAAGGCGGGAGGGCTGGGCTCGCTGGGCCAGGAACAGCTGGAGTGGATGGAAGATGACGTCGAACACCTCAAGCACAGCATGCCGATCGTGGTGTTCGCGCACATTCCGCTGTGGTCGGTGTATCCGGAATGGGGCTGGGGCACGGACGACAGCGCGCAGGCATTGGGCTATCTGAAGAAGTTTGGTTCGGTCACGGTGCTGAACGGACACATTCACCAGATCATGCAGAAGGTGGAAGGCAGCGTGACTTTTCATACCGCAAGGTCTACTGCATTCCCGCAACCTGAGCCGGGCAAGGCAGCATCGCCGGGGCCGATGAAAGTTCCCGCCGAGCAATTGAAAAGCGTACTGGGCATTACGGATGTGAACTTCGTCAAGGGGAAACATTCTTTGGCGGTGGTGGATTCGACCTTGGCGTAAGCCGTTATTCAATCAAGAATCACGACAAAAAAATAAGGAGAAGGAAGATGAGAGGACATTTGCGCGCGTTGGTTTTCGCAGGATCGGTGATGATCGGGCTGGTTCTG
This sequence comes from uncultured Acidobacteriaceae bacterium, assembly GCA_963773675.1. Lineage (GTDB taxonomy): Bacteria > Acidobacteriota > Terriglobia > Terriglobales > Acidobacteriaceae > Sulfotelmatobacter. The sequence continues at coordinate 512,432 of CAVZCG010000013.1, read as the reverse complement.
CTGGCAGGGGTTGGGCAGAGCGTCGATGCGCAGCAGGCGGGAACGCCCGAGGTGAAGATCGACAACTTCAGCTTTGGGCCGGCAAGCATCACCGTGGCAGCTGGAACAACGGTGACCTGGATTAACCGGGATGATATTCCGCACACGGTAGTGAGTGCCGATTCAGTGTTCAAGTCGAAGGCTCTCGACACGGACGAGAAGTTTACCTACACATTTTCCAAGGCAGGGACTTATTCCTACTTCTGCTCGCTGCACCCGAAGATGACGGGGCAGATCGTAGTGCGTTAGACGGATGCAGAATGCCCAGTGAATCCAGAGGAAGGCATGCATCCGTTTGACCCTAAGGCCGCTTTGCTGGCAAAGCACGCGCAACACGTGGTGCTGATCCACTTTCCGATTGCGCTGTTCCTGAGCGGAGTGGCTTTCGACTTGTGCGCGCAGCGGCTGAAGCGGACGGGCCTGGCGGATGCGGCGTACTTCAACTTTCTGATTGCGGCGTTCGCGACGCTACCGGTGGTTGCCTCGGGACTGCTGGCGTGGCAGTGGCAGCTCGAAGGGCAACAGCTGAAGGGGATTCTGCTGATGCACCTGGTGCTCGGCTGCGTTTCGAGCGTCATGATATGGCTGGTGTGGTGGATTCACTACCGCGCGCGAGGGCGTGAAAACGCTGCGCCGAGTTATCGAATCCTCCTTGAGTTGCTGGGCGCCGGCCTGGTTGCGTTGACGGGACATCTCGGTGGATTTCTCACCGGGGTCAACGGACCGGGCTAGGCGCCCGGCGTCAGTGGGCAGTGGTCAGTGGTTAGCGCCTCAACTCATTGGGCGAGCTTTGGGGCTCGCCCTTTTTCTTGGCCTATTCTGTGGGCCGCCAGCTAGCGGAAAGAGCATGGGGTGAAAGAAGGTCTTGCGAAGGTTGGGGCGCTGCAGGTTCCTTCGACTGCGGTCCCGCTTCGCATTCGCGAAGCACGACCTCCGCTCAGAATGACAGGGGCTCGGAAAGTTGCGGCGAAGCCGGACAGGAGTGTCCGCCCCACACGGGCTTATTCGTATACCAACATCTTGCACATGGGTATTCTTGCTATGCTTCCCAACGAGGGGCGAAAGAAAAATGCAAGTGCACGAAGAGCTTCTACGGGAATTTCAGGAGTTTGCTAAGACAGCACCGACGGCCAAGGCGGCCATGGAACACATCTCGCAGCGTCTGCATGAGAAGATGACGCGCTACAACTGGGTGGGATTTTATCTGGTGGACGCGGCGGACCCGGGTGTGCTCGTGGTCGGGCCGTTCGCCGGCAGTTTCACGCCGAATGCGCGCATTCCGCTCGGTACCGGGCTCTGCGGGGCGGCTGCTAGCAGCGGAGAGACGGTGGTGGTGCATGACGTTTCGAAAGACCCGCGCTATCTGGCTGGGTCGCCGCTGGTGAAGGGCGAAATTGTGGTGCCGATCTTCGTGAGAGGTCAACTGGTGGGGGAGCTCGACATCGAGAGCTATTTCACGAGCACGTTTACGGACGCGGAAAAGGAGTTTGTCGAGGCGTGCGCCGGGGTGGTGGGAAAGTATATGGAGAAGCGGTAACGGTCCAGTCCCTGGCCTGAGACGTGCAAGGCTTGACCAGATTGATCCTGGATAGAGGCGGACAGGAGTGTCCGCCCCACACGAGAGTTGTCAGTTTCCTGGTCTCGCGGATGTGGCACGACGGAGCAGGTCGGGAGATTTCATGCGCCGACAGAATTCCTCAAAATTCTGATGCGGCTCATTCCAGCGAAGCTCGGCGACCGTGGCGAAGACGGGGACATCCAGGCGCAGAGTGGCGAGGGTGCGAAATAGAAGAGCGTCGTTCCACGCGCTGAACAGCGATGCGGAGAGAGCGCGGGCCCTCCCGATGGAGGGATGCCATTCGCGCCAATCCTTGGGAATGTCTTCGAGATGGGGATAGTGCGATAGAGTTCCAGCCGCGGCTTTTGCGCCCCAGCCGGGCACACCGGGAAAACCATCGGCGCTGTCGCCGACCACGGCGAGGTAGTCGGGAATCGATTGCGGCTTCACTCCGAACTTGGCAACCACGCCAGCCTCGTCGCGCAGAATGTCGCGGCGGCGGTCGAGTTGCACGACGCGAGTACCCACGACACACTGGCTGAGATCTTTGTCGGGTGTGCAAATCAACACCTGATTTACTGCGTCGTCTTTGGCTGACTGGTGGGCGGCGGAGGCGAGGGCGTCATCCGCCTCGAAGTAGACCATGGGCCACACGACCACGCCCATGGCATCGAGAGCCTCTTCGAGAATGGGGAACTGCGAGAGCAACTCGGGAGCGACACCTTCGCTGGTTTTATATCCGGGATAGAGGTTGTTGCGAAACGACTCGACGACGTGGTCGGTGGCCACCCCGAGGTGAGTGGCGCCGCGCTCGATCATGGATAGAACTGACGTCAGGACACCGCGGAGGGCGGCGATTTCCTGACCACTTGCATCGACGGCGGAGGGCAGGGCATAAAAGTGGCGGAACAGTTCATAGGTTCCGTCAATTAAGTAAACATCCATGTGCTTCGATCTCTCTGCAGAGGGATGGTAAATGATTGGGAGGGGAAGACCTAGGTTGAGTACCTCCCAGATGGCCGATGGTGGCGGGTCAGGCGGTTCTCGAAGTCCCAGGAGTAAGATTTGCCGGAGGGATCTGTGAGGGTATTGCCGTTTGCGTCTAATGCTAATCTTGCCAAACGCCAAGCTCTTTCCGGACGGCGGGATCATCCGACACGTAAAATCTCGGCTCCATCTTTCTGTGTTCGATAATTTCTGTCATGCCGTTCACAGTGATCACTTCATATGAAGGATAACCGGGAGGGGAGCCGGGGCGAGATGCTTTCAGTTGGTTGAGTCCTAGGCCCCTCACCTTTCCACTTATTTTTGTTAATATTTTTCCTTTCGCATCTCGCAGGATGAACGTCGCCCTCCTGCCCCATGGCCAAACGTAGTAGCTCATGCTAAGAGAAGCATCGGCGCGGGTAAGCCCGGAGGGAAGGGTAATCCATTTCGGCAACCTCGACTCACTAGCTAGTTCAAACGTTGACTCAGGAAACCAACCACAGGCTATCGTCGGAGCGACAAAAGTCAGTGCAGCACACAGGAGCAAAGCCCCACTGATGCGTCGAGTTATTGTGAGCATTTGCAACTGCCTCCGCCGCGAGATTTGTCTGCCCTGAAAAGGCAGGCGGTCACTTGGTAGTTGCATATCTGGGTGCTGGCCCATCTTTGTCGCCACCATACTAACTGAGGCTGCCCCAGCTTTGCTGGTTTTGCAAAGCTGGGCATCACCGACCTTGCCCCGCGTTCATTCGTCACATACCTGAGCTTGCGTGCCGTGTTACACCTCGCTGGTGGTTGTGCGGCACAAAAATACAAAGCTGGGCCAGCCCCCAGAATTTTCGACTACTTGCTCATGGACAGAGGCGGACAGGAGTGTCCGCCCCACACGAGCATATTTAGGGCTGTTCGCGGCGGCGGAGGTAGTCGATGAACATTTGTTCGACGGGCTTGTCGTAGGTTTTGAGGACGTGGCGGACGGTGTGGCCACTGACGAAGTGGCAGACTTCTTCGGCGAGATTTTTGGCGTGATCGCCGGCGCGCTCGAGAGACTGGGTCATGAAGATGATCTGGAGGCTGGCCTGGCGAGCGATGTTTTCGGGATTCTCGATGTGGCGGAGGAAGATGAGGTTGCGAAGGCGATCGATTTCGGAATCGGAGCGGAGAACGTCGACGGCTTTGCCGACGTCGCGGGCGGAGAAGGCATCGCCAACGTCGGTGAGCATTTTTTCGAGGATGGTGGCCATGTGGGTGAGGTCGCGAGTGTCCTCGGAGTCAATGCGGCCGGCCGCGGCCTGAGCGCTGTTGGCGAAGCTGAGAAGAAGATCGCCGATGCGCTCGAGGCTGATCATGAACTTCATGCAGGCGAGGAGTTGGCGGGCCTCGGTGGGCTCGACGTCGGTGATGATGGAGGTGACAGCGCTGTCGATTTCCATATCGAGGGTGTCGAGTTCGCGCTCGCGCTGGCGCAGGGAGTTCAGCAGGAGGTTGGAGCCCGTGGCAATGCCCTCGGCAGCGGCTCCAGCGGCTTCCTTGGCGAGACTACAGGCTTCGATGGTGCGACGGACAATGTGATGCTGGGCCGGCTCGGGAGTGAGGCTTTCAACGCGGGCGGTACTCATGAGGGCATCCCTCTGGCGCATGCTGGAGCTGCGCAGACCAATTATCTCTGATTTTGCCGTACCCATAGATAGAAGGTCAACGGCTAAGCATAGGCTTTATTTGCCAGGAGTGGGTTAAGGGGCTGTGAATTCTTGGTTGTTTTTTTGTCAAAACCAACGAAGGCAATCGTTCGTCGAGTAGAGCGGAAAGCAAAATCCGGCGGGCTATTTGGTGCGACGCTTTTGCTGCTTGGCGGATTTGCGCTGGGCTTTCTGGTATTTCTTCATGGCTTTGCGCTGCCGCTTGGCATTCTTCTTTGAATATTTTTGCTGCTGCTTGGCGGCCTTCTTGGCTTCTTGCTGATTTTCGCCGATGCTTCGGTTTTCCTTCTGGGCATTCGCCGGCATCGTCCATGCGACCGCGGCGGCGAGCAGCATAACAGCGGCGATTCGTTTCATTCACCTCTCCGAAGGAAAAATCTTTAAATGATCTTAACACTGAAGGGTTGAGAAGCTGTGGTCTGTGCAGGTAGCGCCGGGCTTCGCCCAGGCTTGGACGGCCGAAGGCGGCCGTCTCTACATGAGCGGCGCGGGTTCAGGCAATGGGGAGGGTGAACAGAAAGGTTGATCCGTGGGCGAGTTCGCTTTCGGCGCGGATGGAGCCGCCGTGGGCGAGCACGATGTGTTTCGCGATAGCGAGGCCAAGGCCGGTGCCGCCGGATTCGCGGGAGCGGGCTTTATCGACGCGATAGAAGCGCTCGAAAAGGCGCGGGAGATGTTCGGAGGCGATGCCGGCGCCGAAATCCTGCACGAAGAATTCGACGGCATGGGGAACTGAGCGCGCGCCGAGGATGATGCGTCCGCCGGAAGCCCCGTACTTCAGCGCGTTATCGATCAGGTTGGAAAAAACCTGATGAATGGCTTCGCGGTCGGCGAGAACCACGGGAAGATTTTCCGGCAATGGATTGGGGCCGGGAAAGTTCCGGCTCTGTAAATGGTGAGCGGGAGAATCCTGGATCTGCAACTCGATGCCATGGGTGCGGGCGATCTCGCGGAAGCTCTCTTCGGCATCGTGTAGAAGTTCGGCGGGAGGAACGGGCTCGACTTCGAAACGCGTCTCGCCGGATTCTACGCGGGCGAGAGTAAGCAGATCTTCGGTGAGGCGGGACATGCGGGAGGAATTCTTGCGGATGATTTCCAGAAACTCGCGAGTGGGCGCGCCATTCTCGGGAGTGGAGTCGAGCAAGGTTTCCGCATAGCCCTGGATGGAAGTGAGAGGCGTGCGCAGCTCGTGGGAGACGTTGGCGATGAAATCGCGGCGAGTTTTTTCGACGCGCTCAGTTTCAGTGAGATCGCGAAGCACGGCGACGGCGCCTCCACCGGGCAAGGGCGCGGCGGTCACGTCGAAGGCGCGGCCGGGAACGATGGAAGTGGCGCGAGCAGTCTTGACTTCGTGAGTGGTCGCGGCCTCCTTGACGCTGGCGAGGAAATCAGGATCGCGGATGGTTTCGACGACAGGCTGCTGCAGCCGGGTACCTTGCGGAACCAGGCGATTCATGGGGCGATTGGCCCACTGCACGAGACCATCGTCGCTAACGGCGATGACGGCGTCCTGCATGCTGTTGAGCAGGGTTTCGAGCTGGCGCTGGCTAGAGACGACGGCGGCGAAGCTGTGTTCAACGCGGCGGGCGGTTTTGTCGATGGCTCCGGCGACGCGGCCGATTTCGTCTTGAGAATGTTCTAGGATGCGCGCCTGAAGATCGCCATCGGCGATGCGAGCGGCAACGTCGACGATGCGCTCCAGACGGTGGGCCGTCCATTGGGCGGCGACAGCGGCGACGAAAAACGCGAAGAGAAATGCCAAGCCGGAAGCGAGCTCCAACCTGCGGCGGACTTGCAGGGAGACTGCGTCGACATCGGAAAGCGGATAAGCCAAGCGGACAGCGCCGCCTGAGATGGGCTCGGCAATGTAAAGAAACGGAACCCCGAGGGCAGCACTGCGGCGTTGATTGCTGCCGACTTTGCCGGAAAGAGCTGCAACGAACTCCGGAGACTTGGCGGCGCCCTGCATGTTAGCGGGACTGGCTTCCGAATCGGCCAGCACATTGCCGGCGGCGTCGATAATAGTGACGCGAGCCCCGGCGGCTTGTCCTTCCTCGGCAGCGATATCGGCGAGGGGATGGCCGCTGCGATCGCTTTCGACCCGGTGAGCCAGGAGTTGCGTCTTCTGGATGAGGTTGCGTTCAATTTCAGAACGCAGAGAAGCTTCCCAGGCACCGCCGAGCATCAGATCGAACATTACGGCGGCGGCGGCGATGACAACCAAGAAGGCTGCCATCAACTTAAACAAAATCCCATTCCTCACTTCGGGGCCTCGAAGCGGTAACCCGCGCCACGCACGGTTTTAAGGTAACGGGGATTTTCCGGGTCCGGCTCGATCTTTTCCCGAATGCGTCGGACATAAACGTCGACCGAGCGCGGGGTGACGTAGGAAGTGTCGCGCCAAACGGAATCGAGGAGATGATCGCGGGAAAAGACGCGGCCGAGATGGCGTGCGAAGTAATCGAGCAGGCGAAATTCGGTGGCCGTGGTGGGAACGGGCTGTCCGCGGACCGTAAGGACCATGGCGGAGGGATCGATTTCGATGTCGCCGACCTTGAGCGGGCTGGGTGGAAGTGGACGCTCAAAACGGCGCAGCACGGCCTTGACGCGGGCTACGAGTTCGCGCGGGCTGAAAGGCTTGGCGATGTAATCGTCGGCTCCGATCTCGAGGCCGAGGACGCGATCGGCTTCGCTGCTCTTGGCAGTCAGGAAAATGACTGGCACGGCGGCGAGGCCTTGAGTTTGACGGACGTTGCGGCAAAGTTCGAGGCCATCTTTACCGGGAACCATGATGTCGAGCACAAAGAGTGCGGGACGCTGGCGCTCGGCGTCGGCGATCACGGTAGAGCCGTTGGGATAGACGCGGACAGAAAAACCTTCGTTCTCCAGGTGATGGCGAACGAGGCGGGAAATATCGGGATCGTCTTCGACGACGAAGATGCTTGGTTTCACGGCCTTATTGTAACGAACCGAGTTGCGAGTACCTAGTGCCGAGTATCGAGTTCGTGAAAGTGAACGCGGCTTTTCATCGGATTGTAACAATAAGGTTGGCAGCGGGATCGAGGTGAAAGCGTGATTACTGCCGAGTTAAGATTGACGAGCCTAGCGCGGAAGTGTTTTGATGGCGGCAAGATTTTTCGTCCACGATGGAGGATAATAAGGGACATGTCATTCGAAGAAGCATTGGCGATGGCCTCGCGGGACGAAGGATTCAAAGCTACCGTGTACGCGATGAACACTCTGCTGATTCATAAAGGCATCTACACGCAAGAGGAGTTTCAGGCGCTCTTTGTGGAGTGGGTGGAGAAGGAACAGAGGCGGAAAGCACCAGCAACTCGGCGAGCCGAAACGTCTAATGCGTTCTCGGCGTAGTTCGGTAGGGCGGATGTTCGCAGCCTGATTTTTTGTTTCCGCAGTGAATCCCGACATCACATGCTTTGCACTCGCACCGGCAGGGCGGCGCGGGCTTAATTTGTGTCGGGCTTTTCTTCTTGACGGCCATTTGCGTAACTCCTCGCTGAGTTCGTCTCACGATCTATGTAGCCAGTGAACCGAACTCGTCTGCATCATAAGCGGGCAATAACGTCAATAGTCGCAAGGATACGTGGTTTTTGGAATATGGCGGAACGCAAAGCCTGCGGAAAAACTGTGGATATCTAGAATTTTCAGTTGATTGCCTAGGAAAACAAACGGCGAAGATCGTGTGTTTTGGAGAGATTTCTAACGGAGATGTCCAAGTTTCCATTGTGGTCGAGGTAGAAGTGTTTGTGCGGCGGGATGACGGTGGTGGCGCTGTACTCGGTGATGATGGCGGGGCCGGAGTATTTCTTGCCGGGTGTTAGTTCTTCGCGGGAGTGGATTGTTGTTGCAAGTTTCTTGCTATCGAATAGTACCGGGGCTTTGGGCGCGGAAGGCGAGCCGAGCTGCGCTCGGCTTGGATCCCTCGGCTTCGCTCGGGACAAGCTCGCAAGAGTGCCCTTCCCCCCACGAGCACTGGCGGACTTCAGGGTCGCGCGGAGGCGGAGGGTCACTAACTCTAATTCGCGTGTGGGGTGGGAGTAGCCGTAGCGGCGCTGGTGTTCCTGGTGAAAATCTGCGAGCAGATTTTTTGTGAACGGAAGGTTGAGTTCGTATCCCTGGCCGCGGTAGCGAAGGTCGACGCTACGCTGATAGTGAACTCTTCCCTGCCAGGCTTCTTGCCTAAAATCCTTCGCGGCTTGTTTTTGCAATGCGGCGAACTCTTGCGCGAGACGCGCTTGCGGAATTTTCCCGGCAACGCGCCAGAGGACGGTGCGGGAATAATCCTTGACCACATCGCTCGCGAGAATGCCGAGAGCGGAGAGCGCACCGGGAAACGCGGGGACGATGACATGGGGAATGCTGAGGGCGTCGGCTAAGGCGCAAGCATGAAGGCCTCCAGCGCCACCAAAGGCGACGAGGGCAAAGTCGCGCGGGTCGCGGCCGCGCTCGATGGAGACGACGCGGATGGCTTTCTCCATGGTGGCGTTCACCACGCGGACGACGCCGGCGGCGAATTTCTCAAGGGTGAGAAGACTTCCCTGCTGCTTCAACCATTCGCGAGTGACGCGGCGGGTGCGGTCGAGATCGAGGGTGAAATCGCCGCCGAGAAAGCGAGTGGGCTGCAGGCGGCCGAGTAAGAGGTTGGCATCGGTGACGGTGGGTTGCGTTCCGCGGCCGTAGCAGATGGGGCCGGGATCGGCGCCGGCGGATTCGGGACCGACGCGAAGAACTCCGGCAGCGTCGAAGCGGGCGAGGGAGCCTCCGCCGGCGCCGACGGTGTGGATATCGAGCATAGGGACGCTAATGGGAAGTCCCGCTACTTGAGCATCATTGGCTGTGGTTGGCGTGCCCTCGACGAGGGAGACGTCGGTGGAAGTGCCCCCCATGTCGAAGGCGATGATGCGGTCGAAGCCGCTGCGGAGGGCGCTGGCGGCAGCACCGACGACGCCTCCGGCGGGGCCGGAGAGAACGGTGCGGACGGGCTCGCGGGCGGCGGAGGCGAGGGACGTGATGCCGCCGCTGGATTGCATGACGAAAATGCGTGGTGGATTCGCGCGGCGGGCGGAATCCTTTTCGCAAACAGGTGCCGTCCCTGAAGGGACTCTGTCTTGGTGTAAGGCTTTCCCAGCACTTACGTGCTGGGCTAATGAATGCCGTCGCTTCGCGACTGAATCGGGCGCCAGGACGGCGCTGAAGCGCCGTTCTTCCACGGTGGTGCAGGCATTCGCGATCAGGTCAACATCAGAGGCAACATCTACGTCAAAGGCAGCGGACAAGAGTGTCCGCTCCACACGTGCAAGGTCAAGGGCAGCGGCGCGCTGCGCCAGTTTTTCCAGGTAGCGCTGCATCACGGGTTGCAGATAGGCGTTGATGACGACGGTGGAGGTGCGCTCGTATTCGCGGAATTCGGGGAGGATTTGGTGGGAGATGGAAAGCGGAACGCCCAAGGGCTTGAGGGCTTCTGCGATTGCCAGTTCGTTTGTTGGATTCGCGAACGAGAAGAGCAGCGAGATGGCGATGGATTCGGGATGCTTCCCCGCGACCCGGGCGGCTAGCGATTTCAGACTTGCGAGCGTGGGCGAGGTTAGGATTTCGCCGTCGCTGGCGGTGCGCTCTTCGAGGCCGAAGCGGAGATCGGCGGGGACCAGCGGTTCGACGCGGTCGAAGAAGAAATCGTAGAGCTTGGGGCGGGCCTGGCGTCCGATCTCGATGGCATCTTCGAAGCCGGCGGTTGTGACCAGCGCGGTGCGGGCGCCTTTGCGTTCGAGCAGGGTGTTGGTGCCGACGGTGGTACCGTGCAGGAGGATGAGTTCACCTTGGTGATTGATTTTGCGGAGGGCTTCGACGATGGCTTGGGAGGGATCGGCGGGCGTGGAGAAGACTTTCAACAGGCGCAGATGGCCGTGGGCTTTATCTATCCAGACACAGTCGGTGAAGGTACCACCGGTGTCGATGGCGACGCGGAGAGGTTGGGGACGCGGGGGCATGGATTGAATTCGGAAAATCAGGGTAACACTTTGCGGCTCTAACCCACGTCTCGCAAAGCCGGAACCTCAGGGGCTAAAGCCCTCATCTGTCGTGAGGCTCTGATCGCAGCGCTGGAAGCGCTGCGCCACCCAAAGGCACTCGATTGCGACGCGCCGACGCAGGAGCTCGCTGCGCTCGCTGGACAGGTGAGGGCGGCTGTCCCTACATGGGTTGTGGTGGCGACGGGGACAGCAGGTTCCTCATCGCTGCGCGGTTCGGAATGACAATGATCATCTAAGGAATCGCGCCTGTGCTTATCCCTTTGTGCTTAGCCCTTGGTGGTGAAGGCGAGCGTTAGCAGTGTTTTCTGTTCGACCTCGTGGGCTTTGGCGCTGCCGGTGGCGGGGCTGGCGCTGGAGCTGCGTTTTACCGACATCACATGGCGAGAGCCGGCGATGCGTTCGAGCCGCGGGAGCATGTTGAAGAGTGCGCCCATGTTGGCGGGCTCTTCCTGCACCCAGACGATGTCGCCAGAGTCGCCGTGGCGGGCGAATTCGGCGACGAGCTCTTTTTCGGGGAAGGGATAGAGCTGTTCGAGAAAGACGATGGCGGTGCTGGTGTCTTTTCTCTTCTTGCGCTCGGCCTGAAGTTCGTGGCCGATCTTGCCGGTGCAGACCAGGATGCGGTCGGCTTCTCCGATTTCGAGATCGGGCAGCACGTTCTGGAAATTCTTGTGGGTGAAATCTTCGATGGGCGAGGATGCGTCAGGATGGCGCAGCATGCTCTTGGGAGTGAAGACGACGAGCGGTTTGCGCCAGTGGCGGAGGGCCTGGCGGCGGAGAAGATGAAAATATTGCGCGGCGTTCGAAGGCTGCGCGATTTGGATGTTGTGCTTGGCGGCGAGTTGCAGGAAGCGCTCGATGCGGGCGCTGGAGTGTTCCGGTCCCTGGCCTTCGTAGCCGTGGGGAAGAAGCAGGACGAGGCCGGAGAGCAGGCTCCACTTGGCTTCGCCGGCGGAGATGAATTGATCGATGATGGCTTGCGCGACGTTGACGAAATCGCCGAACTGGGCTTCCCAGAGGACGAGCGCTTCGGGATAGTCACGGCTGTATCCGTATTCGAAGCCAAGCACGCCGGGCTCGGAAAGAGTTGAATTGTGAATCCCGCAGGCGGCCTGATCGGCGGCGATGTTTTCGAGAGGAACGTATTCGTTCTCGTTTTCGATATCGATGAGCACAGAGTGGCGCTGGTTGAAGGTGCCGCGGCGAGAGTCCTGGCCGGAGAGGCGAACGGGGATTCCGGCTTTTACGAGACTGGCAAAGGCGAGAGCTTCGGCTATGCCGTAGTCGACCGGGCGCTTGCCTGCAGCCATTTCGGCGCGCTGTTCCAGAAGTTTTTTCACCTTGGGATGAATGTGGAAACCATCCGGATACGTGGTGAGATGAGCGCTGAGTTCGGATAGCTCTTCTTGCGCGAGGCCGGTTTCGACTTCAAACTCGGGCTTGTGGCGGCCACCATAGTATTGATCCCAATAGCTGGGTAAGTCGCGCAGCGTGGGTTTCTTGGTGATCTTGCCGGCATCTTTCTGAGCGGATTCGAATTCGGCCTTGATGGCGGCGGCTTGCACGGTGGCATCGGTCACACCGATATCGTCGGCGTAAATTTCCCAGAGCGGCGGATGCTCTTTGATCTTTTTGTAGAGCAGCGGCTGGGTGACGGTGGGGTCGTCGACTTCGCTGTGACCGTGACGGCGGTAGCCGATGAGGTCGATCACGACGTCAGTGCCGAACTGATAGCGATACTCGGTGGCGAGGCGTGCGACGCGGACGACGGCATCCACATCTTCGCCGTTGACGTGGAAGATGGGAATCGACTGGCGGCGCGCGATGCAGGCGGCGAAGCGGGTGGAGTGTTCTTCGAGATAGCTGGTGGTGAAGCCGAGAAGATTGTTGACGACCACGTGAATGGTGCCACCGACGGTGTAGCCGGGAAGGTCGGCGTAATTCATGGTTTCGGCGAGGATACCTTGTCCAGCGAAAGCGGCGTCGCCGTGGACCAGGAGTGGTAGATATTTTTCGCGACCGCCTTCGCCGGTGCGGTCTTGCTTGGCGCGAGTGCGCCCGACGGTGACGGGATCGACGGCTTCGAGATGGCTGGGATTGGAAACCAGATGGATGTGAACTTTGCCGCCGCTGCGCGTGATGTACTCGCCGGTCGCGCCCATGTGGTATTTCACGTCGCCGGAGCCGAGAACGCTGCGCGGATCGACGTCTTCAAAGCCGGCGAAGATCTCTTCGGGCGGGCGCCTAGCAACATGTGCGATCACGTTGAGGCGTCCACGATGACTCATGCCCATGACCAGTTCGGCGGCGCCGAGGCGAGAGCCGGTATCGAGAACTTCATCGACCAGAGGGATGAGCGCGGTCACGCCTTCGAGGGAAAAGCGCTTGCTGCCGAGATAGCGCTGCTGCATGACCTGCTCGAAGACGTCGGCGCGGATGAGAAGATCGAGAATGCGAGCTTGATCCTCTTCTTGCGGTTCGGACTCCATGCGCTCGTAAATCCAGCGACGGCGCTCGGGAGCGTAGATGTGATTGATTTCGACGCCAATTGTCGAGGAATAGATGGCGCGAGCTTCGCGGGTATATTCACTGTCGATTTGCAGTTCGGGAGCGATGCGCGGACGGAGAAAGCCGAGAGGATCGAGATCGCCCTCGAGGTATCCCCACTGGCGGAAGGCGCTGAAGACGCGCTCGCGCTCCGAGTTCGATGACGGGTCAAGGACGGCGGCTCTCGCGCCGCCGTTGGAAGGCTTGGATTTCGGGGTAGGCATAATGAGTTCGTTACTAGAATAACGGATGCGGGACGGGGTGCGGGAGATTCGAGGGCGAGAAAACAAACGACGCGGTAGAGAGGAAAGAGCAAAGCGGATGCCCCAGACGAGACATCCGCTTGCGGTGTGCAAAAACTGCGCCAACTTCCAGGACTAGCTGGTTGCCCTAGAAGCTGAAGAGGTCGAACAAGTCGCCCAGTGCCGGACTGTTCGTTGGCACGTAGGGATTGCTCTTCGACGTCTTCGGGTTGGGGAAATTGTCACGACTACGGCCGGTCAACGGTGCGATTCCCCAGTTCCGTTCGATGAACTTGAGAATAGAAACGTGGTCCGCGTAGCTGTGAGAAATGTGACCCGCTTTGGTGAACGGCGAAACTACGAGCAGCGGAATGCGCGTGCCATCGCCAAAGTAGTCGAGGGGCTGAATGTAGCCGGAGTCATAGTAGCCGCCACCTTCGTCGAAGGTGATAAAGATCGCCGTGCTCGCCCACAGGGCCGGATTGGCCTGAACATCATCGACGATCTTTTTTACGAAACCTTCGAAGAGATCGACCTTCGATGACGCCGGATGACCATCAACCCATCCGCTGGGCTTGACGAAGGAAACCGCCGGCAGGGTTCCGTTCTTGATTTCTTTATATAGATCGATCGTGTCCTTCAAATGCGCGGTACGGACCGCCGCATTGGTCATGATCGAGGTTGAGTATTGGAAGAAATTGCAGATGTTGCAGTACTGATCGCTGGTGGAACCGACCGCGCCAAAGTTCAGCTCATACTTGTCTTTGAGATAAGCGTTGAACTGGTCCCCGAAGTAGGCAAACGAGACATTCTTTTCCAGCAGCGCATCGCCGATGTTGCGAACGCTCGAAGGCGGGATGGTGAACGGCGTGTTTGCCACATTGTTGTCGGTGTAGGCGTTGGAACCGTCACCGAAGTAGCCGGGATTGTAGTTGTTCAGCAGATAGTAGTGTCCGGGTTGGCAGCGCGGATCAATCAACTTCGGCAGATTGCTGAGGTAATTCAGAACCGCAGGAGCGCCAGGCGCGGTGGAGTCCGAGCAGTTCGTATAGGAACCACCGCCGTAAACCGGGCTGCCGAAACCGCCGCCACCATAGCCATCCTCTGTATACCAGTTGTTCGTGCCCGGGGCGGCGTTTGGGTTGGCGATTTCATCGACGATGCCTGCATCGGGAGTGCCTGCAAAAACGGTCTGCTTGTGGGGTGGCACCGCTGGGTTTCCGTTACCATCGCTGAACCAGATGGCGTCTCCAGTTCCCATCATGATGTGGTTCGCACCGGTTCCACCCATGACCGCCTGATGGTAGTTGTCGCTCATCGCGTAGTTGTCAGCCAGGAACTTCAGGTAAGGAACATCGCCCTGTTGAACGTTGTAGAAGCCCATTGAGGTTGAGCCTTCGCCGGTGGTTTTGGCGGTGGGAGAATATTCGGTGCTGAAGTTTGCAGGCTGAGGCTTCCCGTTGCTGCCAGCGCCGATGGTCACTTCCACCCAGGGGAAGAGGTCGTTCCGGCATCCACTAGGGTTCGAACTGCTGGCGAACAGAATGTTGCAGTCCGTCTGTTGCCACATCTGATAGAAACGGTGAACTGGACTGGTCACGTAAGCGTCGTAGGGCATTGTGTTGGAAGTAAGTTGGAAGGGGCCGGGCGGAAGATTGTTAACGTTCGCGATGCGCGCATCGGGGACCGCGGACGCCTGTCCCGTGCCACCGGTCAAGAGGTACTTGTAGTAAGCGCTGGACAGACCGTTCTCCGAGGCGTGTGCCTGGGCGAGGGTACAAATGCCTGGACTGACTCCGCCGGGATCCACCGTACAGGGGTTCGGGGTCACAGAATCGGTCAGGGGCGCAGGAAGTGTGGAGTAAGGAGTCTTGTCGGAAGGACTGATTTGATAGGCATCGCTATGTTTGTCAACAGCGGAATACTGTAGCGCCTGGGAGAAGTTGAGCCCAGGGGTTCCGTCCGGGTTGACGATGCCCTTGGAGAGGAGATTGTCGACGGTTTCTCCTGCCACCGGTTGATAG
This sequence comes from uncultured Acidobacteriaceae bacterium, assembly GCA_963773675.1. Taxonomy (GTDB): domain Bacteria; phylum Acidobacteriota; class Terriglobia; order Terriglobales; family Acidobacteriaceae; genus Sulfotelmatobacter. Next base: position 497,285 of record CAVZCG010000013.1, on the reverse strand, counting down.
GTCGCGAATAGGTGATCGAAAGTGCGGTTCTCACCGATAATAACGATCACATGTGTGATGGGTGAAGTGGTGGGGGCGCTCTGAGCGGAAACTGGAGCGGGCGCTCCCAGGTTGACAAGCAGGGCAAACAGGCTGGTGCCAACCGCGAGGTGTTGTCTGGCTTGCGCCAGAAGACTGGATGACGACATGGAATTTCCTCCTGGAGTTTGTTGCAGGGAACATTAGAGTGAAACTAGCTGGGACGCGAGAAAGTAGATGTGAATTCCAAATGAAAAGAAATTCACAAGCACATCATGGTTAAACGAGGAATCTCGTAAGAATGGGGATCAAATCTCGAGCAAGAGGCTCAAATGTAAATGGCAGGTTAATAACTTTCCACAGGTTGCCAAACTTTCTACAGTGCTTCCCGTAGGAGGTTTTGGAGTGTTGGACCCTGTAGACTGCATGAATCCGTCGGCGCGGGGGCCGCGAGCAGATGCCAACTCTCCTGGGAATACCGCTGGATGTTAACTCTTCTTATCTGCGCGGGGCGGCGGGTGCGCCGGGAAAGATCCGCGAAGCATGGCGCTGCGATGCTTCGAATCAATGGTCGGAGTTAGGCGTGGATGTAGGAGCTGCGGGTGCTTTTGCGGACGCGGGCGATTTGCAGTTGAGCAATTCGCGGGAAAAAGTTGCCGATGACTTCGCAGAGATTGAACGTGCGATCGGCGGGTTGCTGGAAAAAGGAGGGCGTCCGGTATCGTTAGGCGGCGATCACTCGGTCACCTATCCGGTCATAAGGGCTTTTGCGCGACACTATCCCGAGCTAACGATCATCCATTTTGACGCCCATCCGGATTTATATGACGAGTTCGAGGGCAGCCGGGTGTCGCATGCGTGCCCGTTTGCCCGGATCATGGAGGAGCGACTGGCGAAGAGGCTGGTGCAGGTTGGGATTCGCACCATGGTTGGGCATCAGCGGGAGCGGGCAGAGAAGTTTGGCGTGGAGGTGATCGAGATGCGGTCGCTGCCGGCCTACGAGCGGCTCAAAACCAAGGGACCGGTGTACATTTCCTTCGACATGGACGTGCTCGATCCAGCGTTTGCGCCAGGGATTTCGCATCGCGAGCCCGGGGGAATGACGGTGCGGGAGGCGATCGCACATTTGCATGCGATTGAGGGAAGCATTGTGGGGGTGGATCTGGTGGAGTTCAATCCCGAGCAGGATGTGGCGGGAATGACGGCAACCGTGACGGCGAAGATCATGAAAGAAATCCTGGGGAAGATGATTGCTGGACAGTAGCAGCGGCGATGGGTGCGGGCCGTGGGGCGGAGGGTGATGCGTGAGGGGTAGAGATCCTTCGACTGCGATGGCTCTTGGCATTCGCGACGCGCCATCTTCGCTCAGGATGACAGCCGAGGAAGTCCGGAGTATCTGCAGAAACGGCACGGGTTGGTCAAAAATATTGCGGGGGGCGAGAGCGCTGGCGGCAAAGGCTGTGGAATAATACGGGGCTCGCCGTCAGTGCCGTCATCTCTTCGTGATCGGAAGGCCAAGTGGAGAATTCCAATCGAGCGCGCGATCATTTAGCCAACGAACGGACGTTCCTGGCATGGGTGCGGACCAGCGTGGCGATTGTAGTGTTCGGATTCGCGATCGGCCGGTTCGCGATCGCGCTGAGGCAATTGGCGAAATTTCAGGGACAGGTGGCCAGGACGACTGGACTCTCGGTGTGGATGGGAATGATCTCGATTCTGGCGGGCGTAGTGATGGTGGTTGCGGGTCTGATGCGCTATCGCAAGACGCGAACGCAACTCGATGAAGGGAAATTTGAGCCAGCAGGATTTATTGTTGATCTGGTCACCATTCTGACCGTACTGTTCGGGCTGGCGCTGGCAGGGTATCTGGTTTACGTGGAGAAGAGTCTGGGTTAGTAAGGCATCGAAGGGCAGTCACGGCAACGGAATTTATGGCCAACGAACTGGAAAAAGAAGCGGCGGCGCGGGCGAGCTTGAGGTTCGTCAAAGATGGTCAAGTGCTCGGCCTGGGTACAGGAACGACGGCGGCGCGCTTTATTCAATTGCTGGGCGAGCAGGTGAAGAATGGGCTGCGGATTCGGGGCGTTCCGACCTCGGATCGCTCGCGGGAGCAGGCCGCCAGCCTGGGGATTCCCCTGACCACGCTGGACGAATGTCAGCAGATCGATGTGGACGTGGATGGCGCGGACGAGTTCGATCCTGAATTGCGTTTGATCAAAGGCGGCGGCGGGGCGCTGCTGCGGGAAAAAATTGTGGCGTCGGCGAGCAAGCAGGTGGTGATTGTTGCCGACGCGACGAAGAGGGTTCCGGTGCTGGGAAGGTTTCCGCTGCCGGTGGAAGTGATCAAGTTCGCGCAGGCGCTGGTGACAAAAAAGATTGAGGCGCTGGGCGCTGCGGTTGAGTTGCGGCGGGATGCCAGCGGAAAGCCATTCGTAACCGACGAGAACAATCACATCCTGGATTGCCGCTTCGGACAGATTCAAGATGTTGAGGGGCTGGCGCGGAAGCTGAGCGACATGCCGGGAATTGTGGAGCATGGACTGTTTATCGGGATGGCCAGCGTGGTGCTTGTGGCCAACGGGAGTGAGATTGTCGAACTACGGCGCCGAACGTAGGCTCGCAACAGAGAGTGCTTTCACCACAGAGTCAGAGAGACACAGAGAAAATCTTTTCTTGTTCTTCGCTGTGACTCTGTGACTCCCTGGTGAAATTCAAAGTTGGTGGCGCTTCCCCCTGAGCAGGGACACCAAAATGGCAGCAGGCGCACAGGTACAGGGTTCGGATCAGCCTTCGCGGCGGCGAGGGCTGCGGTACTGCGTGCAGGCACCGATAGATGTAACGGTGCTCCGTTCAGGCGTTCCGGATACCGTACCGGGGCGATCGGAGAATTTGAGCCCTGGGGGATTGGCTGCGGTGTTGGCGGCAGAATTGAAGCCTGGAGAATCGGTTGGAGTTGAGATAAGACTGCCGCAGACGACACCGCTGCGCGCGCGGGCGCGGGTACGGTATCACGACAAGCTACGCTGCGGGATGGAGTTCGTCGGGCTTTCGGCGGAGCAGCAGGCGGAAATCGGCAGGTGGACCGCAGAAATGAAAGCGGAGCCGGAGACGGAGGGGAGTGCGAAGCCTCTGATCGCGGCCGGTAAAGGCTCCGAAGGTGGAGGATCGGGCGGTACGAGGCCTCCTGCTGGGCGGCGGTTCGGGCGGGGATGGATCTTCTTACTTGGGTCGATCGCAATCCTGGTGGCGGTTCTATGGTGGCGCTGGAATCGCGGGTGGGAGGATCTGGAGTCCGATCTGCGGGGGAATGAAACGGTAACGCAGCCGCAGGCTCACGTTCCGGCCGACGTAATGGAAAAACTTGTAACCCACCGCGTGGATCCCGATTATCCGGCGGCCGCGCGGCCGGAGAAGTTGCAAGGAGTGATCGTGCTGGACGTTGTTGTTGGACGCGACGGCAAGGTTGTGGCCGTGCACGCCCTGAACGGACCCGAGATTCTGGCGCAGTCCGCAACGGATGCGCTGCGGTGGTGGCGATTCGAGCCTTACCGCGTGAACGGCGAACCGGTGGTGGCAGAAACCACGGTGGCAGTGGAATTCAAACCGTAAACGCTGCTTCTTCAAACGCGGCGCTTGCGGAGAGCGCCGAGAACGATGATGCCGCTAAGCGCAAAAAACACGACAGCGGCCAGGGCCGCAATCACCATTACTGCCGAGTTAAGGTGAAGAAAATCGGCGCAAACCGCCCCCAGGGCGAAGACTACGCCCGCCCCATTGAGCCAGAGCGGACCTCGTATGGAGGAAACATCAGGGCGCAGGCGAAGTTGGAGAAGCAGCGCGGCAAAGCCGATGGCGGCAACGACCACCAAGGCTAAGGGACTCAAAAACGCTTTGTGACTCGTATAGATGACGACGAGTGCAAGGGCCACGAGAAGCAAGCCGGCGGAGACGAGAGTCGGGCGGCGGCGAGGATCAGGATTTGGGTTGGGCGCGGTGTCAGGCACGAAGGTCCGTCCTCAGATTTATACAGGTCGCTGGGGAAGGTTTTCAAATACCGCCAAGAGACATGAGGCGCCCACTACCCTTTTATGCGTCGGGAGGGGGAGTGGGCTGGCTGACGCCGGCAAGCCACTCTGCCGGGCGAGGATCGCTGTGGTGTACGGCATAGAGAACCAGTTCCACACGCGACGAGATGCCCAGCTTGTCGAAGATGCGAAACAGATACTTCTTCACGGTGTGCTCGCTGAGGTTCAACTCCTGAGCCGTGTCGCGATTGCTTAAGCCCTCGGCCACGAGAGCCACGACTTGTTCCTCGCGGGGGGTGAGCAGTTCCCGGCCGCCGGAGTTGAACACGCGCAACGAAGGAACCTCTGAGATCAGTTCCAGCAGAAAGTTCAGCTGTTCGGTGTTAGCCCAGACTTGACCCTCCGCGGCGCGCTGAATGCAGCGGCAAAGCAGCCGAAAACGCGTATTCGCCAGGCAAAAGATTCCGCGGGCACCCGAGCGGAAAACGCTGACCACTAATTCGCGGTCGTACGACTCCACTAATACAACTTTGGCGATGGCGGGATGAGAAAGGTGAATCCGCCGCATGGCAGCCATCTGACCGGCGATTTCGATGGAATGGTTGAGAGAAAGAAGGAGCACGCGGACAGGAGCGGAGGCAACCGCTTGCAAAATCGAGTCGATATCGAGAGGGCAGGTAAGGACGTGGAACTCAGAGCGCCTGCGCAAGGCGCTGGTCAGCAGGTGGGACTGCATACGGTTCGAATCGGCTACAAGTACGGAAACGGCGGCCGAAGGGACGGCTGAGGTTGAACTCATGCAACAGGGCTCCGAAATGTAACGATGATGAAGAGACAGTGTGAGCCTCGGTCGACAAGTGCGCTAGGACGCTGGTCACAAAATTTCGGGACGATATTCAAATTGGGAAGACGAGGCGTGGTGCTGTGGAAAATCTTGGGTTGCTCCCGGGCCCTCGGTCTTCGTTTAGGAGAATCCGGGCGAATCTCCGGAAACATTTGTTGGACCGGAGTGGATATGAGGGGCGTCGTGTGATTCCGCGAACAAGCAAGTCTACTTTTGTAGGTGGCCCAGGAGGGGATAGTCGGGCGGCCTTACAAAAACGTTGCGAACACCAGCAAGTGCCGTGCTAGTGCGCGTCGACGCAATTCCACGCCCGAGAACAGTATGACCACGTTGGTAGACAGCACTTCCCATGTCTTGCGGCGAAAGCCCTACGAAGATAGTTTGCTCACAGAGCTCAAGAGGTGAGCGACTCTTGAATCCAGCTGTGCGACTGAGATGAAGCAACAAGACAGACTCACAAGATTTTCAGTCAGCGCGATGTTGATATTGCAACTTTGCGTGGCCGCATTCGCCCAGGAGGAAAGAAAAGAACAATACCTGGGAGCAAGCCAACAATCTTCTCTAACTGGCCAAACCGGGGCTGAGACGAGAAGCACGGGAATGGCGGCTGCAAAACCCGGGAAGGCGGACGGCATGGGAAACCCTCAGCTCGGAGGGGAACGCCGTCCGCTTTACCGGCTGAACCGCAGCGACGTGGTGGCATTGAGTTTTACTCTGTCACCGGAGCTTGATCAAACGCTTACCGTGCAACCGGACGGCTATACCTTTCTAAAGGATGCCGGACCGGTGCTGGCCCAGGGACTCACGCTGGAGGAGTTCCGATCGGCCGTTCGGCAGGCCTACAGGGGATATCTTCACGACCCGCAAGTGGCCGTGGCGCTGAAGGAGTTTGAGCATCCCTATTTTGTGGCGGGCGGAGAGGTGGGACATCCCGGAAAGTATGAGCTGAGAGCGGACACCAGCATCATGGAAGCAGTACAAATTGCGGGTGGGTTCACGCACCAAGCCAAGCATTCTCAAGTGGTCCTGTTCCGGCACGTCAACGATGATGTGGTGGAGGCGCACGTGTTCGACCTCAAAAAGATGCTGCGGGAGAAGAACCTGAACGAAGCGTCTCTTCTGCGACCGGGAGACCTGGTTTTTGTGCCGCAAAATTCGATCTCGAAGATCGAGCGTTTCATTAGCAAACCTGATCTGAGCATGTATGTGAGTTCCACACAGTTCTAGCGAGCGGCGCAAGGGCAATTGCCATGTCGGAAGAAGATCGAGGGTGCGGCGCGAAAGAATCAACGGCACCGACGGCACGCGAACTGGCGATGGTGCTGTTCCGGCATCGAAAACTTTTTGTGGTCGTCTCGGGCCTGGTTTTCATCCTTGCGGTGGTCTATGCCTTCGCGGGTGCCACGTATCGCGCTCAAGTGCGAGTGCTAGTGCGCCGTGGACGCGCCGATCCTCCGGTAACTGCCCAGCCGAATGCGCCTCCGGACTTTTCCCGCGTCGAAGTAACGGAGGAAGAACTCAACTCCGAAGTTGAGCTGCTGAAAGACGACGATGTGCTGCGGCGCGTGGTCGAGGCGAACGATTTAGCGGCCCATGACTGGTTGCGCTGGCTTCGTCCTCATGAAGAGCCGGCGGCCCGGGTACAGCGGGCTGCGAGACGACTGAGCGACGGTTTGAAGGTCGAGTCCATCAAGAAGACCAATCTGATTGCGGTGAGCTACGACGCGCCGGATCCTCAACTGGCGGCCAACGTACTGCAATCCCTATCCGGCGTTTACCTGGAAAAACACATGCAGGTCCACCGTCCGGCCGGGCAGCTTCATTTCTTCGACCAGCAGACGGGAGAATCACGACAGCAACTGGAAGACGCCCAGGGGAAATTGCTTGCATTCACGAAGAGCCACGGAGTGGTGGAAGCCGCACAGGAGCGCGATCTGGTGCTGCACAGGCTCGACGCGGTTGAAGCCAGTTACCGGCAGACCCAGGTGGAGATCTCGGAGACAGAGCGTCGGGTGCGAGAGCTGAACGCTGAGATGGCGGAGTTACCGGAGCGCAGCACGACCCAGGTGCGGACGGCGGATAATCCTGAGCTGTTGCGGGCTTTGAAAGCAAGCCTGCTGGACCTGGAGTTGAAGAAGACTCAGCTATTAACCAAGTTCGAGCCGAGCCATCGCCTGGTGCAGGAGGTGGAACAGCAGATCGTGCAGACTAAGTCTGCGATCGCGGCTGAGGGAGCAACTCCGGTGCGCGACGAAACGACGGATAAAAACGTTAACTATGAATGGGCCAAAGCGGAGCTGCAAAAGGCTCGCGTCGATCTGGAGGGATTGGAGGCACGACGACTGACGACCAGCAGAGAGTTGAGCGAATATCGCGGGCTCGCCCGCCAGTTGGGCGAAGACGCAATTGCCCAGAATGATCTGACGAGCAGCAAGGATGCCGCGCAGGAAAATTATCTACTTTATGTGAAAAAACGGGAAGAGTCGCGGATGGGAGACGCGTTGGACGAAGGTGGCATCGTGAACGTGGCCATCGCAGAGCAACCTGTGGTGCCGGCGCTGCCGGTGTGGCCGGCCGGAGGAGTGATATTGGTCGGCTTTGTGGTGGCCCTGACCACCGGCACAGCGGTCGCGTTTACCACCGATTACCTCGATCCCGCGCTGCGCACGCCTGAGGAAGTGCTGACCTGTTTGGAAATACCGGTATTGGCGTCGCTACCGGCAACGAGTGGCAGGCGGTTATCCGCATGAACATGAAGGAGACGGGATGAGCGCGAGGGCGGACATACTGCCAACATCCGAGGTTATTGAGACGACGGCTGCGGAATCGGCCCTGCCTCAAGTAGAAGACTCTTGCGAAAAGAATGTTGAAAAGAATGTTTGGAACCCCGAGGATTTCGCACGGGAACAAATCCGCGGCTTGGTACGGCTGGTGTTCTTTGCGGGCGGCGTGCGACCGGTAAAAGAAGTTGTCTTCAGCGCGGCCGAACCGCGGCTGGATGTGACAAGTATCTGTAATGAAGTCGCCCGATCTCTGGCGCTCGAGACTCATGCCGATGTGGCGCTGGTGGAGTTCGAACCGAGTCTGGCTGAGGTCCGGAGTCTTCGCGGTCACGGCAAGGAAAAGGCTGCGATCAAATCCTGGTCCACACAAATGACAACCAACCTTTGGCGCGTACCGAAGAGGGCGCTTTGCGAGTACGGCGACGAATCCGTGAGGGGACATCATTGGATTTCTTGCCTGGCGCAATTGCGGGCTGAGTTCGAATACCTCGTCATTCAAGGCCCGGTTGCGGGTACATCGAGCGAGGCTGCGCTGTTGGGACAGTTGACGGACGGGATCATTTTAGTGCTGGCGGCTCATAGCACGCGAAGAGCAACAGCTCGAAAGATCAAGGAAGCGATTGAGGCGGCACGGTCTCGAATTCTGGGGACAGTGCTGAGCGAGAGAACGTTCCCAATTCCAGAAACAATTTATCACCGGCTATAGCGATTTTGTTGGATTGCTCGTTGTAGCGGACCTGAATTCTCAGAACGCTGTGCAAAACGAGACGAAATGGCGACGGGACTCAATGAGCGGTAGCTATGGCGTGGGGCAGGCAGATGGGTGCGTCATGCCATCGTGGCCGCGGCAGGTTGGAGATGACAGGTTGCAACAGTGGTTTGCGGTTGAGACGCGGCACCGCTTTGAAAAAAAGGTAAGCGCGCAGCTTCAGAGCAAGGGCTTCGAGGTCTTTCTTCCAGTGTTCACTGAAAATCACAGGTGGAGCGACCGGCAAAAGACAGTAGCAAGCCCCTTGATTCCAGGATACGCGTTCGTACACCTCGATCAATCCCGCGAGTCGTGCCAGGCAGTTTTGCAAACCGCGGGGCTGATTCGTTTCGTGAGCTTCGGAGGGACGGTGACCGCCGTGCCGGAGAAGCAGATCGAAGATCTGCAACTTTTGCTGGAAAAGAAGGGTCTCTTTTCTCTTCACGCCTTTGTGCATGCGGGACAGCGCGTGCGAGTCCGTGGTGGTTGTCTGCACGGATTAGAAGGAATTCTGCTAGGGCAAGAAAAAGACAAGCTGATGATTTCGATTCAATCGATCCAGCGTTCGCTGGTGGTCGAGATCCAGGGATATGAGCTGGAATTGGTCTAACGTGTCGTCCCTTCAGGTAAATCCAAGCCAGAAACCCCCGGGGACCGAGTGGGCTGCGCGGTTGATCCCCGGGTCGGGGTCGGTCGACTGGGGCAAGAAAAAACCTTCGCGTGGCACGGGGGCAAGCTTCTTGACCCACCCGAGCGCGACGCTCCAATGGTCCAGCGAGAACCGTAGCCCGAAGCTTACGCCCATTCTGGCGAAGGCAACGGAGAGTGAGGAGGTCGAACGCTGGCTGGGGTCGACGGTCAGAGACTATGCCTTGGTGATCCTCAATTGGATTCTGGTGGCGCAGATTTATCTCCGTCTCCAGATGGCCTTCCCGCGGATGCCAGCGTTTCCCGGAGCGCTGCGGACGTCAGTTATTTCCCCAGCTCTTATCGGGATCGCTCTTCTGCACGGGGTTCTGATCCAGTTGTTGAACTGTCGGAACAGAGGGCATTATGACGAGGCATATCGAAGCAAGGAAAGGCAGACGCTAGGCGAGTCCGTGTTATGGGGAACGCTGGTGTTGAGCGCGGCGCTCCAACTTCAGGGTGGCTCAACGCTGGTGGCGGCTACGGTCTGGAGCGCCGGCCTGCTGCACTTCGTCACACTCTGGGGATGGCGAAGGGCTGAATGGGATGGCAAACAGCGGAGTCTGCGTGCCATCCGCGGCGTGCGTAACGTTCTCATCGTAGGAGCGGGTCCGCTGGGCCACCGAATTGCCAGCTACCTGAGCAAGCATCCGGAGATGGACCGGTCGGTTTGCGGCATTCTGGATGACCAGAAGCCACTGGGAAACGGGGTGGTAGGACGCACCAGCAACCTGGTGGAGCTGGCGCGCACCGCGTTTGTGGATGAAGTGATCCTGGCCTCTCCCCATAATCAGGACCTGACGCTGCGCGTGATCAACACCGCCCGGCAACTGCGGCTGGATGTGAAGATGGCACCTCACTTGTTTGGTTGCGAGCCAGCCGGAGAACCGGAGAGGATTGGAACCATTCCGCTGATTTCGCTGCATGAAGAAAAGCTGCCGGTTCAAGCCCTGCGGCAAAAGCGAGCGCTGGATATTGCGGGGTCTGGTAATGCTCTGCTCATGTTGGCTCCGGCTCTGGTATTGATTGCGATGCTGATCAAGCTGGATTCTCCTGGTCCAGTTCTTTACAAGGCGCCGCGTGCGGGACGAAAGGGGCGGCCGTTCCAGTGCTACAAGTTCCGGACCATGGTAAGGGATTCGGACGAGCTTAAGGAAGCGCTGCGCGAGCGCAATCAGCGACAGGGATCGTTCTTCAAAATCACAAACGATCCAAGAATCACGCGCGTTGGGCGATTCCTGCGCCGCTACAGTCTGGACGAACTGCCTCAATTATGGAACGTGCTGAAGGGCGAGATGAGCATGGTTGGACCGCGGCCGCATCCGCTTGATGATGTGTGTACGTACGCGATTGAACATTTGCGCCGCCTTGATGTGTTACCGGGAATGACGGGGCTCTGGCAGGTCACTGCGCGGCGGAATCCATCTTTCCAAATCGGCGTAAAGCTGGATGTCGAGTACATCCGCTCGTGGAGCGTGAAGATGGACTTGCTCATTCTATTGAAGACGGCAGGAGCCGTGCTGCGTGGGAGTGGGGAATAATGTTGTCAACCTCGCCAGGCATCGCGCCGCCGGTGGGCTGGGTCGCCGATGCGGGAGCACGAGGCATTGCCCTGGCGCTTCGGCCGTTGCAAGCGCTGATGACAATCCCGACCGTATTGTTTCTCTGCGCGCTGGGGGCCATGTTGCTGCGGCATCCTGACGTCCCTTTCTATGAGATCGACCGCTTGGCTTTCGTTCTGCTGTTGCTTGGTGTAATCGGACAGACGGCAGCCACTGGCCGGAGCTTGCTGGTACTGGAGCGGGCCACGTGGCCGATGCTCGGCCTCATGCTCCTGGCAGTAGCGAGTGTGATTGGTCAGCCGTTCGACTGCCAGACATGGTCATTGCTGGCGGCAAAATTCATCGTGCCGTTCGCACTTTTTCATTTAGCAGCTCTCGTGTTTCAAGAGGAGCGGAGGTTGGAACACTTCGAACTGTTCGCGCTCGTAGTGTTGGCTTACCTTTGCTTCACGTCGATTGCTTTCATGGTGGGCGCGAAATCACTCATCTTCCCAGGCTTCATACTGGATGAAAGCCTTGGATATCATGCTGACCGGGCGCGCGGACCGCTCCTCCAAGCTGTAGCGAATGGGGTCTCGCTGAACCTGCTCGGCCTGCTGGCGCTGCATTCGGTGCTGCGAGGGAGAATCCGAGGGCTAAAAGCCGCCGTGTTGCTAGCCTCTTTGCCGGTGGCGATACTGGCGACCATGACGCGTGCCGTGTGGCTATCATTCGTGGTGAGCATGGGTGTTTTGATCTTGCGCTCGCATAATCGAAGCTTGCGCCGAGTGTGCGTCGCTCTTGCACTATTGGGAGCCGTGTTCTTACTTATCGTGCTCAGTTTTGATGATCAACGGCAAGCGCTCACGGAACGGCTGCATGAATCCGGGCCGTTGGAGTTTCGCGAGGCCGTGTACACCGGCGGCTGGCAAATGTTCCTGGAGAAACCCTTTACCGGTTGGGGGGTGAACCAGATGCCTTCGGAGTTGGCTCGCCACGTCAGCGGCTATAAAGAGAAGGAACTCTATCCACACAATACTTACCTGGAGTTGCTGGTGGAGCATGGTGTCCTTGGGTTGGCACTCTATGCCTGGCTGATGTGGGAACTATTCAGACTGGGGCGATGCCAAGTTCCGCGAAGAGAACGCAACGGCTTGCTGAATCATCAGTTCCACGCGATGTGGCCTGTTCTGCTTGGGGTTTACTGGGTAAACGCGAGCGTGGTCGTCATGAACTATCAGTTCGTGAATGGGCTCCTGTTCACGATGGCTGGAATGTTGGCGGCGCAACAGCGACGCGCAGTTGGAGACTTCGGACGCGCCGTGAGCCGTCCTCTTCAGACTATTCACGAGCCTGCGGCTTAAACCAATCTCAATCACTTCCGTTTCATAAAATCTCGTTCGTGCGCAAATGCTTACTGTCGCTTATCTCGCAAACCAATTCCCTGCCTCCGTGGAACCTTACGTCGGCGAGGAGATCCTGGAATTGCGCCGGCGGGGAGTACGAGTGATTCCGGGAAGCGCAAGGCAGTCAGATTCGGCGACGGGCCAATTCTCTTCCGATGAAGTTCTGTGTCTGCAACCAGTGCGAGCAATGGCTCTTCTGCGGGCTCTAGGTTTGTTTGTTCGACGCTGGAATCGGATTTCAAGATTAGTCGCGCGCATCCTGTTGCGAGGAAAGGAACCACCCAAGGTCCGAGTAAAAGCTTTGCTGCACACGTGTCTCGGGGCGTATTACGCCATCCTGCTGCAAGGATGCGGCGTGAATCACATCCACGTGCATCACGGCTACTTCGGCTCGTGGATCGGAATGGTCGCGGCCCGATTGCTGGGCGTAAGTTTCAGTCTCACGCTCCACGGGTCTGACTTGTTGCTGCATGGCACTTATCTAGATACCAAGCTAGCTAATTGCCTTTTTTGCGTAACGATTTCTGACTTCAACCGCCGGTATATTTTGGAGCACTTTCCGGAGATTGATCCGGCAAAAATATTTGTGTCGAGACTGGGAGTCGACGTGCCTCTAACTGCACACCTCGCACCGAGGGCCGAGCCGGGCCGGCAACGCAAGTTCACGCTGCTGGCGGTGGGCCGGCTGCATGCGGTAAAGGGCCACGCATTTCTGGTACATGCATGCGCTCGCCTGCGCGATTCTGGAGCAAACTTTGAGTGTCTCGTCGCGGGCGAAGGACCGGAGCGGCACGCTCTTGAATTGTTGATCCGACAGAATCGCCTGCAAGGGCGGGTCACGCTGCTGGGGCACGTCGCAAGGGAAGACATTGATCCACTCTACCGGACAGCCGATGTGATTGTGCTTACGAGCCGCAGTGAGGGAATTCCGCTGGTACTTATGGAAGCCATGGCGCGGGGCAGAATCGTGCTCGCGCCCGCGATCACGGGTATCCCAGAACTGGTCATTCCCGGGAAGACGGGATTTCTGTATCAGCCCGGGCAACTGGAGGACTTCGTGCAGCGAATACTTTTCCTTCAGATCCTGATGCGCGACACCGGTCACAAGCCGAGGAATCGAGTGGACTGGATCCGGCGCGCGGCCTGCGTGTACGTGCGCAACAACTTCAGCCGTGAGACCAACCTTACGAAGTTCGGCTACTTATTCCATCGACTGGCTGCACCCCGTGATTGGAGCGTCGTTCATGAGAATTCTGTACTGCAATAAATATAACTTTCCGTTCAGCGGTACTGAGGTCTACCTGTTCGAGGTTATGGAATTGATGCGTTCCAAGGGTCACGAAGTGGCGCTGTTTTCGATGGCCGACTCACGGGGCAAGCCCACGCCTTACGACCAGTATTTCGTGCCGTATATGAATTTCAAGGACTGGCCCGGGTGGTTCGACCGCGCACGGCTAGCTGGTCACGCGATCTATTCGCTGGAGGCGCGACTGCGGATTCGAGCAATGATTGCGGAGTTCCGTCCCGACGTAGCGCACGTGCGCAACATCTACCATCATTTATCGCCGTCGATCCTATGGGAACTAAAGGCACAAAAGGTCCCCGTTGTTTATCACTTGAATGACTTCAAGGTGCTGTGTCCCAACTACAACCTGGTTTTGCATGGCGAAGCCTGTGAGGCATGCAAGGGCGGGAAATTCTGGCACACGATGAAGGAGAAATGCTATCCGGGAACGGCCGCGCGGGCGACACTCGTCACGGAAGCTTATTTCCACAAGTGGCTGGGAACTTATCGAAGGTGCGTAGAGTGCTTTCTTGCTCCCAGTCGATTTGTGCGTCACAAGTTCGTCGAGCATGGATGGGACGCGGGGATGTTCGAGGTTCTTCCACATTTCCAAGGGGTAAAGGATGTGGAGGCGCGAGGTGTGGAAAACCCTCCGCTACTTTACTTGGGTCGATTATCACCGGAGAAGGGGGTACATGACCTGCTGCGCGCTATGCAGCCGCTGCCTCATCTCCGCTTGATGGTTGCGGGGGATGGACCGGAGCGCGGCAATTTGCAGCGGCTGAGTACCACGTTGGGGCTAACTAATGTTGAGTTCACCGGTCACATCCAGGGAGCGGAACTGGATCGCGCCATTCGAGACTCGAGTTTCACCGTGCTTCCGTCGCACGCTTATGAAACGCTCGGCAAGACGATCCTTGAATCGTATGCGCGCGCGCGAACTGTAGTCGCTTCGGACCTGGGTTCACGGCGTGAGTTGGTGCGTGAGAGTGAAACGGGACTGTTATACGAAGCCGGAAATGTGGGGCAGTTGTCGTCGGCGATAGAGTTTCTGAGTTCGCGACCGGAGCTGGCGGACAAAATGGGGCATGCCGGACGAGAACTGGTACGGCAACACTACACCCCGGAGGAGCACTACGAAGCATTGATTGGCTTGTATGAACGGCTGGCAGACGGCAAGAACCGATCTAAGCAACGCGGGCCCCGAGCCGCCAGAGGAGCGATCACACCCATTGCTGGTGCGACAAGAAGTGTTCTGGATGGAAGCGCACGCGGGAGTCTCGGCCGCGTGGATCTTGAGTCAGCGCCAGATTCGCACAATGGTGGCGCATCTGCCACCTCTGGATCACGAAAGAAAATCCTACGGGTTGCGTTCATCGGCGGGCGGGGCGTGATTTCAAAGTACAGCGGCATCGAGACGTACTATGAGGAAGTCGGAAAACGATTGGCCGGAATGGGGCATGAGGTGACGGCCTATTGCAGGACTTATTTCACGCCAGCGGTCGGTGAACACAAGGGCATGAGGGTGGTGAGGTTACCAGCGATACGATCCAAACACCTGGAAACAGTGGTCCACACGTTTCTGAGCACGTGGCATGTGTTGTTCCAGCCTTGCGACGTGGTGCACTACCACGCTCTGGGGCCGGCATTGTTCTCGCTTATTCCACGTCTCGCAGGGAAGAAAACAGTAGTGACGGTGCAAGGCCTCGACTGGCAACGCAAGAAATAGGGCCGACTCGCTTCTGCGGTGCTTCGCATTGGAGAGCAGGCAGCCGTAAGTTTGCCCACCAGGACAATGGTAGTCTCGCGGACCTTGCGGCAATATTTCTGGGAAAGGCATGGAGCCGAGACTTCTTACGTGCCAAACGGTGGACTGCTGCGTGAACAACGGCGGCCGCACAAGATTCTTGCTTGGGGACTGGAGCCTGGCAAGTACATTCTTTTCCTGGGAAGGTTCTCACCGGAGAAGGGTTGCCACCTGCTTGTAAAAGCATACGAGCAGTTGGACACAAACTTGAAGCTGGTAATGGCGGGAGCATCGAGCTATTGTGACGACTATTCGCGCGAACTGCGAACTCATGCGAGTGCACGCGTCAAGATACTGGACTGGGTATCGGGCGAGGCTCTCGACGAGTTGCTGACGAACGCCATGGTGTTCGTCCTGCCGTCCGACCTGGAAGGTCTGTCCCTTGCCTTGCTGGATGCAATGGGCGCGGGAGTGTGTGTGCTCGCTAGCGACATCCCGGAAAATCGCGAGGCCATGGAAGGCGCTGGATTCACCTTCAGGCGAGGCGACGTGGCAGACCTGGCGGATCGCCTGCAATTCCTGATCGCGAATCCGGCGGTGCGGGAGGCCGCCGGAAAAGCCGCGAAGCTCCGCATTCGCGAAGAATATGAGTGGAATGACATCGCAGCGAAGATCGAACGGGAGTACTTTGAGCTTATGGAATGGAGCTTGGAGGGAAGCGCGGGGAGAAAACCTAGCGGAAGTGTGACTGTTTTGACACGGGCTTCGCGGCAAAAGACCGGATAGATAACCCAAAAGTCGCCACCGACGAAACGCGATAGTTAACACAATCGAGTACATGACCATAAGGACGGGATCATTCCCGTCCTTTTTGTTTACAATGACAAGTCGGCTCTCACAGGGATACTGAAGGCGCAGCCAGCCATTTCAAGCAAGCAAGATTGCCATTTTATGGACAACACGATCCTCGTCACCGGGGGAGCAGGTTTTATCGGGTCCAACTTTATTTTGCGTTGGATGGAGCGGGAATCGGCTTCAGTGGTGAACTTCGACAAACTCACGTACGCCGGCAATTTAAATAACCTCGCACCCATCGCGCACGACCGGCGCTATGAATTTGTCGAGGGCGATATTGCGGATCGCACGCTGGTCCGCAGCCTATTCGATCGCCGGAAGCCGCGCGCCGTCGTGCATTTTGCGGCGGAGAGCCACGTCGATCGCTCGATATTGGGGCCGGACGCGTTCATCCGTACCAATGTGGATGGAACTTTTGCGTTGCTGGAAGAGGTGCGGGCATACTGGGGAAGGCTGGACGAACAGAGCGACGATTTTCGTTTCCTCCACGTTTCCACCGACGAAGTCTTCGGCTCGCTGGGGCCGAACGACGCACCTTTTTCTGAGACTACTCCGTATGCTCCAAACAGCCCGTATGCTGCGTCGAAGGCGGCTTCGGACCATTTTGTGCGCGCCTACCATCACACTTACGGGTTACCGACGCTGACTACGAACTGTTCCAATAATTATGGGCGCTTTCAATTTCCGGAAAAATTGATACCGCTGGTAATCCTCAATGCGCTGAACGGTAAGCCTCTGCCAGTGTATGGGGATGGCCAAAACGTTCGCGACTGGCTGTACGCGGAGGATCACTGCGAAGCGATTGCGACGGTGCTGAAGCAAGGGCAGGTTGGTCAGACGTATAACGTTGGCGGATGGAACGAGAAACGCAACCTCGAGATTGTCGAGACCATTTGCGACATTGTGGATGAGATGGCGGGGAGTCGTGGAGCGCCGCGCCGCAGTCTGATCACATTTGTGAAGGATCGTCCGGGACACGACCGGCGTTACGCGATGGATGCACGTAAAATTGAGCGGGAACTCGGCTGGCGTCCGCGGGAAACCTTTGAGAGTGGGATTCGCAAGACCGTGCGCTGGTATCTGGAGAATGAAGAATGGGTGCGGGGTGTGACCACCGGCAATTATCGTAAATGGATTGAAACTCAATATTCTTGAGCCTGTCCTCGCAGAGCAATTTCAAAATGCAAAGATCAAACAGCACAAGCTATAAAGGAATCATTCTGGCCGGCGGGTCTGGAACACGTTTGTATCCTATAACCCATGCGATCGGGAAGAGCCTGCTCCCGGTTTACAACAAGCCGATGATTTATTACCCGCTGTGCACGCTTATGCTGGCGGGCATCCGCGAAATTCTGCTGATTACCACTCCGGAGGATGTACCCAAGTTTCAGGCGCTGCTGGGAGACGGAAGCCAGTTCGGAATTCGCCTGGAATACAAAGTGCAGCCGAAGCCGGAAGGAATCGCACAGGCTTTCCTGTTAGGCGAGACTTTCCTGGGAGAGAGTGCGTGTGCCCTTGTCCTCGGTGACAACATTTTTTATGGACACGACCTGGCGAAAGACTTGCGAGAAGCTGCAAGTAAGACCCATGGCGCACGGGTGTTTGCGTATCCCGTGCATGATCCGGAACGATACGGGGTGGTAGAGTTTGACCGCTCGGGGAAGGCGCTGAGCATTGAAGAAAAACCTTCGCAGCCGAAATCGCGCTACGCGGTAACGGGACTTTATTTTTATGACGATCAGGTGGTAAAGATCGCGAAGGCACTGAAGCCGAGTGCGCGGGGAGAACTCGAGATCACGGACGTGAATAAAGTCTATCTGGAAAGCGGCCAGCTAGAGGTTGTGGTTATGGGGCGCGGGATGGCGTGGCTGGACACTGGAACCCATGAATCGTTGATGGACGCGTCGCTCTACATCCAGGCGATCGAGAAGAGACAGGGGCTGATGGTGGCTTGTCCCGAAGAGATCGCGCTGCGCTCGGGTTACATTACCGCGGAGCAGGTGGAAAAGATTGGTGCTTCGATGAAGAAGAACAGTTACGGCGCTTATCTGCTACAACTCTTGCGGGAGAAAGTATTCTGATGAGTAGAGTTGATGCTATTCCGCCGGCAACCAATGCAATCAAGAAAATCGCAACTTCCCTGCCGGAGGTATTCGTTCTCGAGCCCCGCGTGTTTCGCGATGAGCGTGGGTTTTTCCTAGAGAGCTACAACCAGAGAGGCATGGCGGATGCAGGAATCGTCGAAAGTTTTGTGCAGGATAATCATTCCTGCTCTTCCCGCAATGTTTTGCGAGGCCTGCATTATCAGGTAAAGCATCCTCAGGGAAAGCTTGTACGGGTTGCGGAGGGAGAGATTCTGGATGTTGCCGTCGATATGCGCCGGGGTTCTGCGAACTTTGGGCGATGGGAAGCGGTGCGGCTGTCCGGCGAGAACCAGCGGATGCTGTGGATCCCGGTGGGCTTCGCGCACGGATTCCGGGTGATCTCAGAGAAGGCTCATGTGCTCTACAAGGCAACCGATTTTTACGCGCCCGAGTATGAGCGAACCCTCGCATGGAACGATCGCCAGCTCAAGATCAATTGGGAATTCGACGGCGAGCCCATCGTATCGGCAAAAGACCAGCGGGGCGTGGCATTCGCCGACGCCGAGGCTTTCGACTAAATCCGATGCGAGTCACCATCTTTGGTTCTTCCGGCCTGCTCGGCAAGGCGCTCATGCACGAATGGAGTGGAGATGCGGTTACAGGACTCTGTTCGCAAGATGCCGATATCCGAGATGCGGATGGCGTGAGACGAGTAGTTCGGGAAACGCATCCGGATTGGATCGTGCTGGCGGCTGCTTACACGGATGTGGACGGCTGCGAGAACAATCAGGATCTGGCGTTTGCGGTGAACCGCGACGGTGCCGCGAATGTGGCTGCGGCGGCGAAGGAAGTTGGAGCGCGGCTTCTCTTCTTGAGTTCCGATTACGTATTTGATGGGAAGAAGAGCACACCGTATGAGATTGACGATCCGCGCAATCCGCAGAGCATTTACGGACGCAGCAAGGCGGAGGCGGAGATCAAACTGCTCGAGATGGTACCGGATTGCTGCATCGTTAGAACGTCGTGGCTGTTTGGAGTTGGCGGGAAATGTTTTCCCGATACGATTTTGAAACTGGCAGCGAACCGTCCAACACTGGATGTTGTCGACGATCAGCGTGGATGTCCGACCTACGTGGTAGATCTTGCCCGGGCGATTCCACAAATATGCCGACAGAATGCTGGCGGAATTGTACACGTTACAAACGCTGGAGATTGCTCCTGGTTTGAATTCGCGCAGGAGGTCGTGCGGAGCGCGGGGCTTCCGACAACCGTGCGACCGGTGAGCAGTGAACAGATGGCACGGCCTGCGCCTCGGCCAGCGTATTCAGTACTGTCTCCAGCGCGTTTGCGGGAACTACGAATCGAAATGCCGTCCTGGCGTGATGCATTGCGGCGCTACCTGGAAGAACGGCAGAACTAACCGGCACCGCGATTGCCTCGTTTCCTGCCCGGCTGCTACGATTGCCAAGGCCCGCCTGGGGATTTCGTGAAATTGATCCAGAACTACATTGACGGCCGTTTCGTGCTCGGCAAGCAGGAGTTCGCGGATGTGAATCCGGCGGACGGGACACTGATCGCGCAAGTGACCGCGGCCGACACAGCGCAAGTGGACGAGGCTGTACACGCGGCTCGGCGGGCGCTGCGCGGCGAGTGGGAACGACTCGGAGTCCGCGAACGAGCGGCTCGATTGCACAAGGTTGCGGATGCGATCGAGAGGCGATTCGATTGCTTCGTTCAAGCCGAGGTCGCCGATACTGGCAAGCCGATCTCCCTGGCGTCAAAGCTCGATGTCCCTCGGGCGGCGGCAAACTTCCGTGTCTTTGCCGACTTGGTAAAGATGGTCGGACTGGAATCGTTTCAGACGGAAACACCCGATGGGGCAACAGCTTTGAACTACGCGGTGCGCAAGCCGCTGGGTGTGGTCGGCGTGATCACACCGTGGAATTTACCCCTGCTGCTGCTCACCTGGAAAGTCGCGCCCGCGCTAGCTTGCGGGAATGCGGTGGTCGTTAAACCTTCGGAGGAAACTCCGGCAACGGCAACGCTTCTCGCCGAGGCGATGCAGGACGCGGGGATTCCGAGCGGGGTCTATAACGTGGTGCACGGGTTCGGCCCAGGATCCACGGGAGAATTTCTGACACAGCATTCTGATGTGGACGCGATCACGTTCACCGGCGAATCCAGAACCGGGGCTGCCATCATGAAAGCGGTAGCGTCCACGGTGAAGCCGGTTTCGTTTGAATTGGGCGGAAAGAACGCAGCAATCGTATTCGCGGATTGCAATTTTGAAGAGGCGGTGAATGGCCTAGCGGATGCCGTGTTTCTGAATACTGGGCAAGTCTGCTTGTGCGCGGAGCGCGTTTACGTGGAGAGGAAAATCTTCGGTGCATTTGTGGAGGCGTTGAGGAGGAAAGCGGAGAGCTTGCATGCGGGCTGGCCCAAGGACGCAAAGACGAACCTGGGACCGCTGATTTCCGCGCAGCATCGCGAAAAAGTTCTTTCCTACTTCGGACTCGCACGCGAAGAAGGGGCGACGGTCGCAACTGGCGGAAGTATTCCAACGTTCGGCGACGGTCGCGACCAAGGCTTCTATGTGCAGCCCACCATCTATACTGGGTTGCCGGAAACGGCACGTTGCGTGAAGGAAGAAATTTTTGGTCCGGTGTGCCACGTCGCGGCGTTTGATTCCGAAGAAGAAGCGGTAGCAATGGCCAACGACACGAAGTACGGGCTGGCAGCGTCGATCTGGACCAGCGATTTGAAGCGCGGCCATCGCGTGGCGCAACAGATGAATGTGGGCATTACGTGGGTCAACTGCTGGTTTTTGCGCGATCTGCGAACGCCGTTTGGTGGGGCGGGTCTTTCCGGCATCGGCCGGGAGGGCGGAATGCACTCGCTGAATTTCTATTCGGAGTTGAATAATGTTTGCATTCGGCTGTGAGTGGAGCGCCACCTACTGATCAAATCCAAACGCAGCGAGGAACCAACCGGAAAAAATGAGCAGGACGGAGAGCAAAGTCGTCGCAGGAAAAGCGACCCCGCGCGGAAAATATCCGCACCTCAAGCGGGCTGGAGATTTCTTGTTTGTTTCCGGAACCAGTGCGCGCCGGGCTGATAACACGATTGCCGGGGCGCAAGTCGATCCGTTGGGCGCGACACGGCTCGACATTCGCGAACAAACGCGCGCGGTGCTGGAAAACATTCGCGACATTTTGCAGAGTGCGGGCGCAGGATTGCAGGATGTAGTCGAAATTTCCACGTATCTGGTAAACATGAATGACTTTGCCGGGTACAACGAGGTGTACGGCGATTTTTTTAATCACGACGGCCCGGCAAGAACGACCGTGGCCGTGCATCAGTTGCCGCATCCGCACTTGCTGATCGAGATCAGGGCCATGGCGTACAAGCCGCAGCCATAGGAGAGACGATGGCGTCGATAAAAAATCTGAGGGCTTTCAACTTTCAGGCGTGGATCGAGGAGAACAAAGAGAAGCTCAAGCCTCCGGTGGGAAACGCGCAGGTTTGGGAGGACGGCGAGATGATGGTGACGGTTGTGGGCGGGCCGAACCAGAGGCGCGACTATCATGACGATCCTACGGAGGAATTCTTTTACCAACTGAAGGGCAACATATCTCTCCGCATCATGGAGACTCCGGGAAAGCCGCCGCTCGAAATACCGATCAAGGAAGGTGAAATATTTCTATTGCCGAAGCACATGCGCCATTCGCCACAGAGGCCAGCTGAAACGATCGGCGTAGTGATTGAAGTGCCGCGACCGGAGGGCTCGCTGGACGCATTCGAATGGTACTGTCCGAACTGTCACCAGTTGATTTATCGAGCGGAAGTAAAGCTGAAGAGCATCGTTAAGGATTTGCCGCCGCTTTTCGAACAGTTCTATGGCAACGAGAACCGGCGCAAATGTAAGAATTGCGGCGCGATTCATCCGGGCAAGTAAGCATGCGAGTAATCGACATTCATAACCACTTCTTCCCGAGTGCATGGCCTGACCTGGCAGCGCGCTACGGCACGCCGGACTGGCCCTGGATCAAACATACTGATCCCGGGAAAGCGGACATTATGGTCGGGGATCGCTTTTTTCGCCGTATTTATGCGGCGTGTTGGGATCCGGAAGTGCGATTGCAGGAAATGGATCGCGATGGTGTTGACCTGCAGATTATTTCCGCCACTCCAGTGTTATTTGCTTACGAGCGTCCAGTGGAACACGCGCTGGGCTGCGCGCAATTATTTAACGACGCGGCGCTGGAGCTTTGCAGCCGAGGAAAGGGCAGGCTGAAATCTTTTTGTCAGGTGCCGCTGCAGGACGTTGATGCTGCCTGCAAGGAGCTAAGCCGGTGCATGCGGGCCGGACACTTGGGCGTGCAGATTGGCAATCACATTGGAAGCAAGAATCTCGATGATACGGGGGTTGTGACTTTCCTGCACCACTGCGCGGATGAAGGCGCGGCCGTGCTCATCCATCCATGGGAAATGTTTGGCCGGGAGCGGATGCCGAAGTACATGATGCCGTGGACGGTGGGCATGCCGGCGGAGACACAACTCTCAGTGGTCGCGCTGATTTTGAGCGGAGCATTCGACCGGCTGCCAAGTTCGCTGCGCATTTGTTTCGCGCACGGCGGCGGAAGTTTCGTATTTCTATTGGGGCGGCTGGAGAACGCATGGCATCATCAACCGGTCGCGCGGGGGGAATGCCAACATCCGCCGAGCCATTATCTCAATCGCTTCCACACGGATTCAGCCGTGTTCGACCAGCGCGCGTTGCAATTCCTCGTAGGAACGATGGGAGCGGACCAGGTGATGCTCGGGTCGGACTATCCTTTTCCTCTTGGCGAAGAACATGTGGGCTCGCTCATCCGGCAGAGCAATTTTCCGCAGCATAGCAAGGCCAAGCTACTGGGCGGGAACGCGGCGCGGTTCCTGAATCTTCGAGTCGAATCGGCGGAGGCCGGAGATAAAGGAGCGGAGGCGGCGATCAGTTCCTCGCCCGTTGCCCCAGAGCCGGGGCAGCTGACTTACAGCTCTTACCTGAAAGTCCCGGAATTGCTGGATCTGCAGAAGCCACAGTCTTCGCCGATCCACCACGATGAGTTGCTATTTATTGTGGTGCATCAGACCTACGAGTTGTGGTTCAAGGAGTTATTGCATGATCTTGATGCGGTAGTCGCTAATTTGCGAAGAGCCGGGGCGGCGCCGCAATCGCATGACGAAGTTTATGAAGCGGCACGCCTTCTGCGCCGCTGTACGGAGATCACGCGCGTGCTGGTGGAGCAGTTCACGATTCTGGAAACGATGCTGCCGACGCATTTTCTCGCCTTTCGTGGACTGCTGGAGCCAGCCAGTGGATTCCAGTCTGAGCAATTTCGAGAGATTGAGTTTTTGTGCGGGCTGAAGGACGAGAAGATGCTTCGCTATCACCGACCCACACCGGAAGCCTATGCGAGTTTGAAGCGGAGGTTGGAGGAGCCGTCTCTGCACGACGTATTCTTTGGAGCGTTACAAGCGATCGGCAAACTGACATCCGCTGCCGAGGGCTCGACGGAACGGGAGCGATTCGAAGCCCGCGCCCGCGCGGTGCATGCACTTTATAAAGATGAGCACCATTACCGCGACTGGATCGACGTGTGTGAGCGCCTTACAGAATTCGACGAACTGGTGGTGAGTTGGCGATTGCGCCACATTCAACTGGTTGAGCGGATCATCGGTATTCGCATGGGCACCGGCGGCAGTACGGGAGCGTCTTATTTGAAGCTGACACTCGACAAGAAGTTCTTTCCGGAATTGTGGGAAGCGAGGACGCTGCTGACCGAGTAAGGCGTCCGTCTATCACTCGTTCCTCGAACATCCGGTGGTTTCATCTGACATGAAATCGTCCCCTGAAAAAGTAACTCTTATCGGCGGCGGGTTGAATGGTTCGCTTCTGGCTATTCTTTTGAGACAGCGCGGCTTCGCGGTGGAAATCTACGAGCGGCGTCCGGACATGCGGAGAGTGCGTATAAGTGCGGGACGCTCGATCAATCTCGCGCTCTCGACTCGTGGCATCTACGCCTTGCAGCAGGCCGGGATATGGGAGGGGATGCGGAGCATCATCATCCCAATGAAGGGGCGGATGATGCATTCGATTGCCGGAGAGCTTACCTTCCAACCTTATGGGAAAAATGAGACCGAGGTCATCAACTCGATTTCGCGGGCCGAACTGAACATCGCACTCATGAATGCCGCTGAACAACAGGGAGCGACGATTCACTTCAACCGACGCTGCACGGGATACGATTGGAAGACCGGCGCAGTACGATTACGCGATGAAAACACTGGTGGAGACGTAAGCCGAGAGCGCGGCGTTGTCATTGGTTGCGACGGTTCCGCGTCGGCCCTGCGGACTGCGATGCTTAAGCTCAGTCGATTCAACTTTTCTCAACAGTATCTCGATTACGGTTATAAGGAGTTGACGATTCCGGGTAGTGCTGACGGCCGGCATCTGCTCGAAACAAACGCGCTTCACATCTGGCCGCGGGGCAATCACATGCTGATCGCTTTGCCCAATATCGACGGCACCTTCGCTTGCATCCTGTTTCTGCCGTTTGAAGGGCCAGAGAGTTTTGCCAGTGTCGGCGCACCTGCCGATATAATTCGCTTTTTCGAAGAGCGGTTTCCGGACGCTCTTAAGCTCATGCCACAACTGGCGGAGAACTACGCCGCGAATCCGACGGGGGCAATGGTAACGATCAAATGCAGTCCCTGGCATGTGGAGGGTAGATCTCTGCTCTTGGGAGATGCTGCTCATGCCATTGTTCCTTTCTTCGGGCAAGGCATCAACTGCGGGTTTGAAGATTGTACTTGTCTGGTCGAGTTGCTTGACCAGCACGGCGCGGATTGGTCGCAAGTGTTTGCTGCGTTCGAGACAGAGCGTAAAGTCAATACCGATGCGATCGCGGACATGGCGATCGAAAACTTTGTGGAGATGCGCGATCGGGTCGCGGATGCGCGGTTTCTGTTTCGAAAGAAAGTCGAGCTGGCGCTGGAAGCAAAATATCCGCAACTTTTCGTCCCGAAGTATGCAATGGTGACATTTCATCGCATTCCTTACTCCGTGGCCCTGTCGCGCGGAGCCGTTCAGGATCGAATGCTGGCAGAACTGTGCAAGGGGATCGATCGCGTGGAGGATCTCGACTGGGATCGGGCGGACGCGCTGATCCGCCGTGATCTCACTCCTTTGGAGCTGGCGGCGTGAGCGATGTCCAGTTTCAACCAGGCGAGGATTTCGCCATCGCAGTGGATGAAAGCGATCCGCTGAAAGCTTACCGCGAACGGTTCTTATTTCCGAAACATGCAGGTGGTGACTGCATATATTTGTGCGGACACTCGCTCGGGCTGCAGCCCAAGAGTGCGGCTGCATATATTCAGCAGGAACTTGACGATTGGGCGGAACTGGCTGTGGAGGCGCATTTCCGAGCGAAAAATCCGTGGATGCCTTACCACAAGCTGCTGACCGAAGGGACCGCGGCGCTGGTAGGAGCAAAGGCTATCGAAGTTGTGGTGATGAATTCACTCACGGTAAATCTGCACCTGATGATGACATCGTTCTACCGTCCCACACGGGGCAGACACAAAATTCTAGTGGAGCGGGGCGCGTTCCCCTCGGATCAATATGCGGTGAAATCGCAGATTCATTTTCATGGATTCGATCCTGCGAGTTCGCTGATCGAACTAACTCCTCCGCTGGGCGAGTCTCGCCTCCGCGATGAACAAATTGAGGCTGTGATCGAGCGTTCGGGAGATGAGATCGCGCTGATCCTGCTGGGCGGGGTGAACTATGCGACGGGGCAAGCCTTCGACATGGCGGAAATTACGCGTGCCGGTCACGCGCGGGGATGCGTAGTCGGTTTCGATCTGGCGCATGCGGCCGGCAACTTGCTTTTGAGACTGCATGAGTGGGGCCCAGACTTTGCCGTTTGGTGTAGCTACAAATATCTGAACGGCGGGCCGGGATGTGTTGCAGGTTGTTTTGTTCATGAACGGCACGCCAGTTCCTGGAATTTGCCACGCTTCGCGGGGTGGTGGGGACATGACGAAGGCTCGCGTTTTCAAATGGGGCCAAACTTTCAGGCGACGACCGGCGCCGAGGGTTGGCAGTTGAGCAATCCGTCGATTATGAGCTTGGCTGTTCTGCGCGCATCGATGGATATCTTCCGCGAAACCGGAATGGAACGTTTGCGGGCGAAGAGCGTTTCGTTGACGGGCTACCTGGAGTTCCTGCTGAGTCGAGTAAAGTCTCCGAGCTTCTCGATCATTACGCCGCACGAAAAAGAACGGCGTGGCGCGCAACTCTCGATCCGAATCCGGCAGAATGGACGCGCACTCTGCGAGCAACTGGCCTCGGAAGGGATTGTGGGAGATTGGCGAGAGCCCGATACTTTCCGGGTAGCGCCCGTGCCTCTCTATAACTCCTATCGGGATGTATTCCGGTTCGCTGAGCGATTCACGGCAGCGATTGGCTAGGAGTTTACGCCCAATTCGCCTGTTGAACCCAAGCCTGGGCGGTTACTTCCGTAATGCGGTCAGGGCGGGGGCATGAACATACACTTTTAAAGTGGGATTCATCTCCGTGCGGCGACCGAGCAAGTGGACGGGAATCGTGTGCGCAGTGGTCTGCGTTCATGTGGGCGTGTCTACGCTGGCTTCGCGCAGCATCGGATTGACAGCCTTCGGGGACCTCACACAGTGTCTTCTTCTGTTGTGTGCAACGCTGGCAATCCTCTCGAACATCAAAAGCCGCGACAAAAAGGAGCAGCTATTTTGGGCTCTCATGGCGTTGGGCTGCGGAATGTGGCTTTGCGCGCAGGTTCTATGGACCTGCTTCGAAGTCTTTCTGCGTCAAGAGGTGCCGAATCCTTTTGTTGCAGATGTGGTTCTGTTCCTGCACATCGTTCCGATGATGGCAGCATTGGCGGTGCAACCACACGTCCAGCGGAACAACCACTCCCTTCGCGTGGGATCGGTCGATTTCTTTTTGCTGCTGACGTGGTGGCTTTACCTGTATCTGTTTATCGTAATTCCGTGGCAGTATGTTTCGCCGAATGAAGCGGTGTATGGGCGGAGCTTCGATGTGCTCTACGCCTTCGAACAAATCGTTCTGATTGCGGGGATCGGGCTGGTTTGGAAACGCAGCCGAGGCTTCTGGCACAGCATTTATGGGCAGTTCCTTAAAGCCGGCGTGTTCTACAGTGTCGGCTCGATTCTGTGCGGCATAGCGATTGATTTTCACCGGTACTATACAGGTGGTTTATTCGATGTTCCGCTGGTCGCGGCGATGGCGTGGTTTGCCGCAGTCGGCTTCATGGCACGCGATTTCCCACACGAGCAGATTTTCGACCGGACGCCACAGAGCGGCCACAGTATCTGGACTGCACGACTAGCGATGCTAGCGGTATTTTCGACGCCGCTTATGGTGGCATGGGCGGAATTCGGCGGAGAAGCCCCGCCTCGCGTTCGCTCCTACAGACTGTTGCTGACCGCAGCCGCAATGGTGTTGATGGGCACACTGGTGTTCCTGAAGCAGCATTGGATGGACCGCGAATTGCTCCATTTGCTGCGTTTGTCGCACAACAATCTTGATGAAATGTGCAAGCTGAAAGACGAGTTAGAAAGTAAGGAACAATCTCTCCGCTGGCATAGTCTGGAGCTGCAGCGCAAAAACCTTGAGCTTCAGGAGATTTCCTACACCGATCCGCTAACCGGGGTGTGGAACCGGCGCTATTTGGAAGAAATTTTGACGGCAGAAGCGGGCCAAGTCTTGCGAAACTACGAAAGGGCCCGAGGCAGCGACATTCGAAAACTGGATCATCGCGACCTGGTCTTTCTCATGGTGGACATGGACTTCTTCAAGGAAGTTAACGATCTGCATGGGCACCCCGCGGGCGATCGATTGCTGCAGTTGGTAGCCGAG
This sequence comes from uncultured Acidobacteriaceae bacterium, assembly GCA_963773675.1. Lineage (GTDB taxonomy): Bacteria > Acidobacteriota > Terriglobia > Terriglobales > Acidobacteriaceae > Sulfotelmatobacter. The sequence goes on along the minus strand of CAVZCG010000013.1, from coordinate 469,301 downwards.
CGCCTGGGAAAGGTCGTGCGCAAATCCGATGTGTTGGTGCGTTGGGGAGGAGAGGAATTCCTGATCATGTCGCGGTCCGCGGACCCCTCCGGGATTCCGGCGTTCTGTGATCGTATTCTGGAGGTCGTGGCCTCGGAGGCTTTTGATCTGGGACACGGAGTCCAAGTTCGAAAGACATGTTCGGTGGGATGGGCTCCTTTCCCGTGGAGCCGACGCGCGTACGAGGCCATTTGCGCGGAGGAGACCATTGAACTGGCGGACACCGCGCTGTACCGAGCCAAAGCCGGGGGGCGAAATCAGGGTATAGGAATTTTGCCGGCGGAAGCCGCACTTGCTGCACCTGAGAAGATCACCCTTCAGGCTCTGCAAAATGACACCGGTGTTCTGACCCTTACGATGGCGGTCCAAAACCCGGGCTGCAACGGTATTCACAATGCCCCCGCCCAAGGCATGACTGCGGCGGAGCCAACGACCCACTAAGCAGTGCTCCTTGCAGAGATGCCGGCTTGCCACTAAAGTGGTTAGTTCATTTGTTCGCAACCATTAGACCTGCGAGGCACCTCCGACCATGAACGTGAAAACATCTCCACGAAAGACCGCGTTACGGCAAAAAGCACAACTGATGTCGGCCTCGGAAATTGAGCGGACGCTGGTACGTCTCGCATACGAAATTGTTGAGAAAAACGACGGCATCAAAGGTCTGGGATTAATCGGCATTCGCCGCCGCGGCGTTCCGCTCGCACAGCGTCTAGGAAAAATCATAGCCCGCATCGATAACGCCGAGGTTCCGGTGGGCACTCTGGATATCACGTTCTATCGTGACGATCTTTCTACGCTTGGTCCGAAACCGGTGGTCCAGGAAGGAAAGCTCGAGTTTTCGATCGAGGACAAGAATATTGTTCTGGTGGACGACGTGCTGTTCACGGGACGGACGGTTCGCGCCGCCATGGATGCGCTGTTCTCCCACGGCCGACCACGCCGAGTGCAGTTATGCGTGTTGATTGACCGCGGACACCGCGAACTGCCGGTTGAAGCGAGCTTCGTGGGACGTAACGTTCAGACCACGATGAACGAAGTGATCGAGGTCAAGCTGACTGAGATCGATGATGCGGAAAAAGTACTGTTGATGGAAAAGTAGGTGAGAGAAAGTTGCGAGGGAAAAGTTTAGGACGGCGGAGATCCGCCGTCCTAGTTTTTTTCGCGAGGACTCAAGCGATTTTCGAGCAAATTGCTTTGGTCTGAGTGTACAGACTAAGCGCGTCGTGCCCCATCTCGCGGCCCCATCCGGATTGCTTGTAGCCGCCGAACGGCAATGCCGCGTCGAAAATGTTGTAGCAGTTGATCCACACCGTGCCGGCACGAAGATATTCGGCTGTGCGATGAGCCTTGCCGATGTCGTTTGTCCAGACGGCAGCAGCCAGGCCATATTCGCTATCGTTGGCGCGAGGCAAAATTTCTTCGGGATCGTTGAACGGCATCGCGGCAACCACCGGTCCGAAGATTTCTTCGCGCACCACCTTCATATCTTCACGCGCGTTTACGAGGACGGTAGGCTCCACGAAATAACCTCTGTCCCCCTTCTTGTGGCCACCAACCAAAGCGGTTGCGCCTTCCGAGAATCCAGCCTCCAGATAACGGCAGACCCGGCTTAACTGTTCATCGGAAACGAGTGGACCCATTTGCGTCTCGGGATCAAGACCGGAGCCCACAGTGATTTTCTTGGCATAGTCGGCGACGCCTTCCACGACTCGGTCGAAAATTGGCTTCTCGACGTACAGACGCGATCCGGCGCAGCAGCACTGGCCGTGATTGAAGAAGATGGCACTTGCCGCGCCGGGAATCGCCGATTCGAGATCGGCGTCCTTGAACACGACGTTGGGAGACTTGCCGCCGAGTTCCAGCGAAACTTTCTTCAGATTGCCGGCTGCGGCGTGCACGATCAACTTGCCAACTTCGGTAGAACCGGTGAACGCGATTTTGTCCACATCGGGATGAGCAGCCAGGGCCGCGCCCGCCGTCTCGCCATATCCCGGGACGATGTTGACAACGCCTTCGGGGAAGCCGGCTTCCATAACCAGTTCGCCCAGTCGCAGCGCCGAAAGCGGCGTTTGTTCAGCGGGCTTCAGCACGACCGTACATCCACTAGCGAGTGCCGGACCGAGCTTCCAGGCTGCCATCAGCAAGGGGAAGTTCCAGGGGATGATCTGTCCCGCGACTCCGACTGGCTCTCGCAACGTGTAGGCGAGATATTTGGCACCGGGCGTGTACGGAACGGAAATCGGGATCGTGTTGCCTTCAATTTTTGTGGCCCATCCGGCCATATAACGAAACAAATCCACTGCCAAAGGAACATCCGCTGCCTTGGCGATGGCGAGGGGCTTACCGTTGTCAAGACTTTCGAGATAGCCAAACTCTTCCGTATGTGCTTCGAGTAAATCGGCAAGCTTCCAGATCAGGCGTCCCCGCTCGGATGCCGTCATCCGCCGCCACGGGCCGTGATCGAAGGCCTTGCGCGCGGCCTTCACTGCCTCATCAATATCTTGACGATCGCCTTCGGCGACCTGCGCGAGGACTTCGCCGGTGGCGGGGTTGTAAGTTGGGAAAGTCTTGCCGGAAATGGAGCTCACCCATTTGCCGTTGATCAACATCTTGCGAGGTTTATCGATGAAATCTGCGACCTGCGGGTGAATCTGCGGCGACACTGCAATGCCCATAACATCCTCCTTAGATCAAGAACGAAAGTTCGACCGAGAACTTGCATGATGTGAAGCTGATGCTAAAGATGCCGGGCGGAGAATGAAGACCGGGAGATATGCTAGCTCCGACCGGGAACAAAAGCAATCCACCAAGAAAAAGCGGTGGACTGCGAGGGCAGGGTTTACAATGGCCCTCGATTTCTCCTGAGCCGCGAGACGTTCTCCGTTATGAACAAGAAGACCATGCCGGCCACCGTGCCGGCAAAACTGCTGCGGTCTGCCAAGAAAGCGATGAAGAACGCCTACGCCCCCTATTCAAAATTTCGGGTGGGCGCGGCCGTGCTGCTTTCGAACGGAAGGACCTTCTGCGGTTGTAATGTGGAAAATGCCTCGTACGGAATGACGAACTGCGCCGAGCGCACTGCGATTTTTGCTGCCGTCGCAGAGCTCGGTCCCAAAATCGAGATCCGCGCAGTCTCCGTCGTTAACGACCAAGGGGTTCCCTGCTCGCCGTGCGGTGCGTGCCGTCAGGTCATCTATGAATTCGGCCCCGACGCAACGATCTTCTTCCAGGGCAGCACGGGTCCGAAGCAGGCTCATATTACCGAACTTCTTCCGGAAGGATTCCGCCTGCAGTGAATCCGACCTCTGCTTCAGCGCAGACGTTTCGTGCGATTGATGTGATCCGTAAGAAGCGGGATGGCGGCGAGTTGTCTCGGGGAGAGATCGACTACCTCGTAAACTCCTATACCGTCGGCGATATCCCTGACTACCAAGTTTCGGCTTGGCTGATGGCAGTGGTCTTGCGCGGGATGACTCGTGCCGAGACTGCAGCGCTAACTGATGCCATGCTGCACTCGGGCGAAGTCCTAGATCTGTCCCCACTTGCGGGGAAAAAAGTTGATAAGCACTCTACGGGCGGAGTGGGCGACAAGACCTCGCTGGTGCTGGCGCCGCTCGCAGCCGCGGCGGGTGTGGCGGTTCCGATGATCAGCGGGCGCGGCCTGGGGCATACGGGAGGCACGCTGGATAAACTTGAGGCGATCCCGGGCTTCAACGTGAATCTGCCTGTCGCTGAATTTCGCCGCGTACTGGAAAGCTGTGGTTGCGCGATGATTGGACAGACGGCTGAAATCGCTCCGGCGGATCGCAAACTCTATGCGTTGCGCGACGTGACGGGAACGGTGGAAAGCCCTTACCTCATCTGTGCCTCCATCATGAGCAAGAAACTTGCGGAAGGTATCGATGCGCTGGTTCTCGATGTAAAAACCGGCTCGGGGGCGTTCATGAAAAATGAAAAGGATGCCGCCTTCCTGGCTGAGCTGATGGTGGAAACCGGCGAGCGCATGGACAAGCAGGTAGTTGCGCTGATCACGGACATGGATCAGCCATTGGGATGCATGATTGGCAATGCGCTCGAGGTTGTCGAAGTCGTGGAGGTGCTGCGCGGCGAAGGACCGCAAGATTTGCGTGAACTGTGCCTCGAACTTTCGGGCTGGATGCTGCATCTGGGCGGGGTGGCTGACACCGTCGTGGACGGAAAGAAGCAGAGTGAGGAATTGATTGCATCCGGCAAGGCGCTCGATCGATTTCGGAAGATGGTGGAACTACAGGGCGGCGATCCGCGGACGATCGACGATCCCAAGAAACTTCCGCAGGCGCGTAACACGACGGTCGTTTCCAGCTCGAGAAGCGGGTATCTGGTGTCTTTGCAATGCGAGCAGGTAGGAACCGCATGTGTAATTCTTGGCGGCGGCCGCGAGCGCAAGGAAGATTCGGTCGACCCCGCGGTGGGAATCAAGCTTCACAAGAAAGTTGGCGATGCCGTATCGGCGGGCGAGCCGCTGGCGACGATTCACTACAATGCGGAATCGCGAGCGGATCGTGCCAAACAGTTGCTGAGCGAAAGCTATCGGATAGCTGATGCGCCCGCAGGCGAAAAGAGGCCGTTGATCCATAAAGTGATCGGAAAACCGGGAGAGAAAAACTGAATGGGACGCTTCACTGGAATCCTTGGTCTAGTGACCATGCTCGGATTGGCCTACGCCTTTTCCACCAATCGCCGAGCCATCCGTTTGAAAACCGTTGCGTGGGGCTTGGGCCTGCAGTTCGCTTTTGCAGTTTGTGTGTTGAGGATCGATGCCGGGCGGCGTATTTTTCAGAAAGCCGGGGACGTTGTGAGTCGCTTGCTCAGCTACTCTTACGTCGGCTCACAGTTTGTCTTCGGTGATCTCGGCAAGCAAGGCTCCCATTTCGGTTTTTATTTCGCCTTTCAGGTGTTGCCAACAATAATTTTCATCTGCGCGTTTTTCGCCGTGCTCTATCACTTCGGCGTGATGCAGTTCATCATTAAGATTGCCGCCTGGGTTATGACGCGGGTGATGGGCGCCAGCGGCGCCGAGTCGCTCAACATCGCGGCAAGCATTTTCATGGGGCAAACAGAGGCACCGGTGACCATCCGTCCGTTTCTTCCGGATCTGACACGCTCGGAACTCATGACCGTGATGACGAGCGGAATGGCGCACGTCTCCGGCGGAATCATGGCAGCCTATATCGCGTTTGGCATTGAACCTAAACACTTGTTGAGCGCGGTGATCATGACCGCGCCCGGCACGCTGCTCATGGCGAAGATGCTCGTGCCGGAAACCGAGGAGCCCAGGACCGCCGGGCGAGTTGTCATGCCAGAGAGCGAAGAGGAAGCGGAGAAAGAAGAGAATCTGCTCGGCGCGGTCGCCCGCGGAACGACTGACGGTCTGCATATGGCTTTGAACATTGCGGCCATGCTGATTGCATTCCTGGCGCTGATCGCGCTGGCAGACGGCATTCTTGGCGGAGTCCACCATTGGATCGCCTGGTTTCCGGAAAGTCTGGAGAAGATTTTCGGGGCCGTCTTCGCTCCTGTAGCGTGGGTGATTGGCGTCCCGTGGCGCGACTGCGGAGTGATCGGAACCTTGCTTGGCACGCGCATGGTGCTCAACGAACTGGTAGCGTTTTCCATGCTTGGACCGATGAAGGCGGCACTCGATCCCCGCTCATTCACAATTGCCACGTTCGCGCTTTGCGGCTTCGCTAATCTTAGTTCCATCGGAATCCAGATTGGCGGCATCGGCGCACTCGCACCGAACAAGAAGAGCGAACTGGCTCGACTTGGAATTCGCGCGATGCTGGCGGGAACAATGGCGAATCTGATGTCGGCATCGATCGCGGGTATGCTGCTATAGATCAAGCCACACCTCATTCATATTCAGAAAGGATTTTTTCCTGTGAAAGTTCGGACTACGTCACTCCTGGTTTTGTTCGCATTTCTTATTCCGCTGATAAATGCATTTGTCGAGATTTCGCCCAAACGGGTAATCATCGACACTGATCCTGGGACCGATGATGCCATGGCGATCATCCTGGCTTTGAATTCTCCCGAGCTCAAGGTGGAAGCGCTGACGGTTGTGCCCGGTAACGTGGACGGGCGGCAGGGATTGGAGAATGCGCTGAAGATCGTTTCACTGGCGGGACGCTGCGACGTTGTCGTCGCAGGCGGAGCGCAACATCCGCTGAATCAGAAATTGATTACGGCACAGTTCTGGCATGGAAAGAACGGCCTGGCGAATGTTGAATTGCCGGCTTCGAAATGCAAAGCAGATCCACGATTTGGTCCGGACCTCATCATTGAAATGGTCCACAAATATCCGCATGAAATCACTTTGATTCCCGTTGGGCCGCTGACCAATATCGCGCTTGCGGTTTCGAAGGATCCTTCGATCGCTTCGCTCGTGAAAGACATCGTTATCATGGGTGGCTCGATCACGGGCGGAAACGTCGACGGAGCAGCGGAAGCAAATATCTATAACGATCCCGAAGCAGCCGCCATTGTCTTCAATGCGGGATGGATGGTGACGATGGTCGGCTCAGACGTGGGCGAACGAACACTGATCACACGAAAATATCTTGCAGAGCTTCAGTCGTCGCACGGACCCGAGAGCGATTTCATAGCCAAGATTGCCGACTTCTATTTGAACCGCAGCGAGAAAAGCGGGTACAGCGGTGCCGCGATGTATGACCCGCTGGCAGTGGGAATTGCTCTGGATCCGACTTTGGGGACGCTGAAAGAAATGCACGTCGACGTGGAAACCAGAGGTGAGTTCACCCGCGGAGAGACTGTGGCAAACCGCATGGGTTCGGACGAGAACAACGTCCTGCACGGCGACCACTACGAAATCGAAGGCGTCATCGAACTGAAGCCGAATGCACGAGTTTGTCTGGCGTCCGATGCCGACCGATTCTTGCAGTTGTTTGTGAGCCGCATCCGGGGAAAATAGGCGCTCCTAGCCATTCGCTCGAGCGACCAGGAAAATCGCGAGGCCATAAAACACGAACATCAGTCCAAGATAAGCTTTTGCTCTGGGTCCTGAATTCGCAAATTCTTTCCACACTAGAATTCCCCAGAGCGCTGCCACCATGGGAGCGCTCTGACCAATGGCGTAGGAAATTGCAACTCCGGTGAAGCTCGCCGCCACAAGATTGAAGACCGTACCCACGCCCCAGATGCATCCGCCAAGAAGACCGAGCAGATGACCTGAAGCGGGGCCGCTGAAGAAACCACCAAAACTCACGGGCTCCGCTACCAACGGGTGTTTCATAAAATAAATGTTCCAGATAAAGCATGAGAGCAATGCGCCGAGCGTGAGGAATACAGCGGCGCTGTAAGGGCCGAGCGGATTGCCCCGCGTCATCGCGTGCGTCATGAACGGCGCCCATAGACCCATCAGAACGCCAGACACGATGCATGTGATCAAGCTTTTCTTTGACACAGACCGGCCGGCAGCCGAGAGACTACCGTAAGCTTTGCCATCAAGAAGGACCGCGAGAAACGCGCAAGCTACCCCGAACGCCAGGAAAGCAGGGTTCCCTCTTGGCTGCAGCACATAACTCAAAACCGTTCCCACCACCAGCGCGATTCCAATTGAAACGGGAAAGGCGACGGCGAGTCCGGCCATGTCGATCGCGGCCACAAGCAGCAGGTTGGCGAGATTGAACAGAGCGCCACCGATGAGCGCGTTGATAATGTTCGAAGAGTCAGCCGCATGAACGTTGTTCAGAAAACTGGAAGCATCGTGGCCTGTGCTTCCCATCGTTAAAGCGATCACGAGCGAGACGAGGAAAATGCCAACTGCATAGTCCCAGTAGAAAAGTTCGAAACGATACCCCTCGACGCCTTTATAAGTATTGGCCCACGATCCCCAGCAAACGGCGCTCGTGATCATCATCAACAGCGCAATGCTCAGACTTGATGGCGTGAACAATCGGTTCTCCTTTGGGCGTTGCAGGAGTTGGAAATATGAAACTGTACACTAGCCGTTCACTTGCGAATATGTCGACCGCCGCAGAAATTCTCCTTGTCCAGTACGACCTAAAAACTCTTCTCCGTCTATCACGACGCGCCCTCGCGAGAGCACAATGTCTGGCATGCCGGTGACTTCGATGCCCTCGAACATCGAATAATCGACGCGCATGTGGTGAGTCTCGGCACTGATCTTGTGTTTACGGCGGGGATCGAAGATCACGAGATCGGCGTCACTGCCAACCGCGATGGTACCTTTGCGCGGATATAGACCAAAGAGCTTTGCCGGAGTTGTCGATACCAGTTCGACAAATCGGTTCACGCTGAAGCGGCCTTGGGCGACTCCGCCGGAGTAAATCAGACTCATGCGATGTTCAACACCAGGCCCGCCGTTCGGAATCTTGGTGAAATCGCCGCGTCCGAGTTCCTTCTGCTCCTTGAAACAGAATGGACAGTGATCGGTAGACACAACCTGCAGATGATCACGCTCGAGGCCATTCCAGAGTTTTTCCTGATGCCACTTCTCGCGAAGCGGCGGGGTAAAAACGTATTTCGCGCCTTCGAAATCGGGCACGTCGAAGTTTTCAATCGAGAGATACAAATATTGCGGGCAAGTTTCGGCGTAGACGGGAAGGCCACGGTCACGGGCTTCGCGAACTTTTTCTAAGGCTTCATTGCAGCTCAAATGCACAATGTAAATGGGAGCTCCTGCCATTTCAGATAACGCGATAGCGCGAGAAACGGCTTCAGCCTCCGCCGTGGTGGGCCGAGTAAGTGCGTGATACTTCGGCGCTGTCTTTCCCTCGGCAAGGGCCTGCTGCACGATCACGTCGATCGCGCTTCCGTTTTCGGCGTGCATGCAGATGAGGCCGCCGTTCTTTGCTGTGGCCTGCAGCGCGCGGAAAATGCTGGCGTCATCGAGCATGAACACGCCTGGATAAGCCATGAAAAGCTTGAAGCTGGTGACTCCTTCACTCACGAGGCCGTTCATCTCTTGCAGTTGACCATTGCTGATGTCAGTAACAATGCAGTGAAAGGCATAGTCGCAAACTGCTTTCTTCGACGCTTTGTCCATCCATGTGTCGAAAGCCTTCCGCAGTGGTTGGCCTTTGTACTGGATGGCGAAATCGATCAGCGTGGTCGTTCCGCCGAAGGCTGCGGCGCGAGTTCCAGTTTCAAAATCATCGGCGCTGGTGGTGCCGCCGAAGGGCATATCCAGATGCGTGTGGACATCAATGCCGCCAGGGAAGACATATTTCCCTGACGCGTCGAGCACCTTCGCGGCATTCTCTCGAGGAAGATCCTTGGCGATGGCGGCGATCCTGCCATCCGTGATTGCCACATCGGCAACGTAGGTGTCCGTTGCTGTTACCACCGATCCGTTGCCGATGATCGTGTCGAACCCCATCGATACCTCCGCTCCGGCAGAGATGAAAAAGGAATTCTATGCTAAACTGCCGGACTTCACTTCCTCATAATCTCGTGAGGTGATAAAAAGGGGCGGCCATGCAGTTTGGCATCACTTTGAAGCCAGACATTTCGGTTGAGCGGATTCTCGGTTTGACGCGACAGGCGGAGGCCGGCGGGTTTGAGTATGGATGGCTTTTCGATTCCCATGTTTTGTGGATGGATCCCTACCCGCTGCTTACGCTCATGGCGGCGAACACGCAGCGGATGAGGCTGGGAACGCTGGTCACGAATCCGGCGGTTCGCGATCTGACGGTTACGTCCAGCCTGTTTGCCACCCTGAATCTGATTTCCGGTGGCAGGATGGAACTGGGCATTGGCCGGGGGGACAGTTCCAGACGCGTTCTGGGAAAGAAGCCGGTGAGCTGGTCGCAGTTGGAAACTGCGGTAAATATTTTCCGCGACCTCACGAGTAGCAAGGAAATCGAGTATGAAGGTCAGCCCACGCGACTTGCTTGGGCGAAGATTCCTCCGCGAGTGTGGATTGCTGGCTATGGACCTAAAGTGCTGCACATGGCGGGCAGAGTTGCGGATGGAATCATTTTGCAGTTTGCCGATCCGGATTTAATTTCCTGGTGCATGGGGTTTGTAAAAGAGGGCGCGCGGGCCGCGGGCCGCGACCCTGGACAAATCCAAGTGATGGCGGCGGCGCCGGTTTGGGTCTCTGATGACTTGGCGGCTGCTCGCGAACGCGTGCGCTGGTTTCCGGCGCTGGTTTCCAACCATGTGATGGACCTGATACGGCAGTACAAGCCGGAGGATTTGCCTCCGGCGCTGACGTCATACGTGCAGGACCGTGGCGGCTACGACTACCTTCATCACTGCGTGGTTGAAAGTGATAATGCCAATTTTGTTTCTGATGAAGTGGTCGATCGCTTCTGCGTTGTGGGGCCAGCGAAGGCTCATCATGAAAGGCTGCGCAAGCTCGCCAGCCTGGGAGTTACGCAGTTTAACTTGTACTTGATGTGTGGAGACGAAGAAGAATCGCTCGATACTTATCAGCGCGAGGTTTCGTCGGCGTTCCAGAAGACGAAACGCTAAAGTCAGGAAGCCGCCATCGGCGAGAAGACAGCCCGGCGCTGAAGCTTCATCATCGCGTAATAGACGGCAAAGGAAACGGCGAAGCCGATGAACCACGAGTAGTCATAAAGAACTCGCACGGACGATACGGCTAGTCCCACCAGTGCAGTACCTGCTCCAAATGCAAGGGCAATTACGGCGCGCCAGTTGATTCCTTTGGAATATTCATAGATTCCGCCGCGAAGATACAGATCATCGACTTGCAGAACACATCTTCGCACCACGAAATAATCGCAGATCATGATGCCCGCAACCGGTCCCAGAAATGCGGCGTAGCCACCGAGCCAACCGAGAATGAATGTATTGTAGTCCGCGAGCAATTTCCACGGCATCAGGGCGATGCCCATCAGGCAGGTGATAACTCCGCCGGTTCGGAAGCTGATTTTCCGCGGCCACAGATTGGAAAAGTCGTTGGCCGGCGAAACAACGTTCGCTCCAATGTTGACGTTCAGCGTGGCGAGCAGAATCGCGATCAGCGAGATCACGACGGCGACGGGAGAATGAAAACGGCTGAGCAGTTGGACAGGATCGGAGATAGCAGTGCCATAAATCACGACGGTGGCCGACGTGACGGCGATGCCAATGAAAGCGTAGAGAGTCATGGTCGTCGGCAGCGACAGAGCCTGGCCAATAATCTGTTCGCGCTGATTCCGCGCGAATCGTGTGAAGTCAGGAATATTCAACGAGACGGTGGCCCAAAATCCTACGGTGCCATTCAAGGCGGGGATCAGAAATTTTACGAAGTCGGCAAAGTTGGTGAAGCGCGAAGGCGCGGCCAGCATGGGACCGAAGCCACCCGCACGGTGATAAGCCCAAGCCAACAGCAGCAAACCAACTCCCAGCAGCACGGGGGCGCTAATCCCCTGCAGAATCCGGATAGATTCGATGCCCATCAGAATGACGACGAGGTTGATGAGCCAGAACAGAAAAAAGCAAACGGCCGTGGCGTAGGGGAAATTCTTCCATCCCGGCGCGAGCGTTGCAAGCAGCGTGCTGATTGCTTCACCACCGATCCAGGTCTGGATGCCGAACCATCCACACGCGACCAGCGCCCGGAGAACGGCGGCCACGTTGGCTCCCAGTACGCCAAACGATGCACGAGCCAACACTGGAAATGGAATTCCGTACTTGGCGCCGGGGTGGGAATTCAGCAACATCGGCACCAGGACGATCACGTTGCCGATAAAAATCGTCGTCACCGCCTGTTTCCAGTTCATTCCGCCCTGGATCAAACTCGCCGCCAGCATGTAGGTGAGGATATTGACGGACATCGATATCCAGAGCGCGGCGAAGTTATACGTTCCCCAGTGCCGGCGGTCAGCGCGGGCGGGCGCAAGGTCAGGATTGTAAAGAGGACTGGATTCGATGCGAGATTGAGGATGAGACGGATCGGGCGTCGTCATGAGTTTTGGATTCAGGAGTGGCTCGAATATTCAGCTAAGAGAACCGGATACAGTAGTTTCGCTTAGTCCGCGGCTGCTGCCTCTCCGGTCTGCGCGGTAATCGGACCGTAGCTTTCCGGGCGGCGATCACGGAAGAACTGCCAGACTTTACGGACTTCCGCAATCATGTCCAAATCGAGGTCCGCGACCAAGACTTCGTCCTTGTCGCGGCTGGCCTGGGCAATGATCTTTCCGCGCGGATTGCAGAAATAACTCTTGCCGTAAAACTCTCCAATATTCCATGGCTTCTCAACGCCCACGCGATTGATGGCCCCCACAAAATAACCGTTCGCTACCGCGTGCGCGGGCTGCTCGAGTTCCCACAGATATTCTGAGAGACCCGCAACCGTGGCGGAAGGATTGAAGACGATCTCAGCACCGTTCAATCCAAGAATGCGGGCGCCCTCGGGGAAATGGCGATCGTAGCAAATGTAAACGCCGACCCGCGCATACTTTGTCTCGAAGACTGGATATCCCAGATCTCCGGGAGTGAAATAAAACTTCTCCCAGAATCCCGGGTGGCAGTGCGGAATGTGATGCTTGCGATACTTGCCGAGATAACTGCCATCGGCGTCGATCACGGCAGCAGTATTGAAGTAAACGCCGGGCATCTGCTCCTCGTAAACGGGAACCACAATCGCCATGCGATGTTTGGCGGCGAGTTTTTGCATCATGCGCACCGTGGGACCATCGGGCACGCGCTCCGTCAATTCATACCAACGCGCATTCTGCTCTGCGCAGAAGTAAGGGCCATAGAAAAGTTCCTGGAGGCATAGGATTTGCGTTTTCTTGCGCGCCGCCTGCTCGATCAACTTAAGGTGCTTGTCGATCATCGCCTTTCGGATCTGGGCGAGTGGGCGTTCGGTGCTGAGCGCATTGCTGGTTTGAATCAAGGCACAGCGCACATTTCTAGGCATGAGGCGGGACCTCCGAGGAACGAAACTATAGCAGAAAACTGCGGAGGGCTGACCTTCTGCCGTACAATGCAAGAGCGGTGTCAGAAGAACGCAAGAACCGTCACGGGATTGCAGACCGCCCGAATAACGCGGTGCCGGACAAGCTCGCGCCAGATTCGGAAGCGCCCATCGCCACGCTCTATGGACGTCCGCTGCTATCCAACCGCCGCATCCCTCTAAATCTTGATTGGGTAAAACAAGTTCGTGTGAACACCAGCGCAGTGGAACGCAGAGCGCAAACGCACGTTGCGCGGCGAACGGTGAAAAAAGAATGGCAGGCCGCCTGGCTCCTGCGGGCCATCTCCTGCATGGACCTGACGACGCTTTCCGGAGATGACACGGACGACCGCGTGCGACGCTTGTGCGCCAAGGCGCGACAACCGATTCAGGGTGAACTCCTAAAGCGTCTTCAGATCGAAGACCTCAACATCAAAGTGGCGGCGGCTTGCGTGTACCACCGCTTCGTTGAGACTGCGGTGCGAGCGCTCGAGGGCAGCGGGGTTCGCGTGGCTGCGGTTTCCACGGGATTTCCCGCTGGCTTGTCGCCGATGCGAGAGCGGGTTGAAGAAATTCGCCGCTCGGTGGAAGCGGGAGCGGATGAGATCGACATTGTAATTACGCGAGCGCATGTGTTCGGTGGCAAGTGGCAAGAACTTTACGATGAGGTGGCTGAATTCAAGCAGGCCGCGGGACAATGCCATATGAAGGCGATCCTGGGGACGGGCGACCTGGTCACGTTGCGTAATGTGGCGCGTGCAAGTCTTGTGGCGATGATGGCGGGCGCGGACTTCATCAAGACTTCCACCGGCAAAGAATCGATCAACGCCACTCTTCCGGTTGGGTTCGTAATGACGCGAGCCATTCGCGAATATGCCCAGGAAACAGGCGTGGCTGTTGGCTTTAAGGCTGCGGGAGGAATTCGTACGGCAAAGCAATCCACGGAGTGGTTGGCGTTGATGAAAGAAGAGTTGGGAACGCCGTGGATGAAAGCAGAACTGTTTCGCTTCGGAGCTAGCGGACTTTTGAATGACATCGAACGGCAGTTGGAGCACTACGCCACAGGCCGGTACTCAGCCGATTACCGGCATCCGATTGCATAGTCAGCATGTGCAGACAAAGATCGAAGAAGAAAGCGGAAAGCGCGCATGAGCATTGCTGAAAAATTCCTTACCATGGAATACGGCCCGGCGCCCGAAGATCCGAAAGACGCGCTGGTCTGGCTCGACCGGCATCAACGACGGTTCGGCCACTTTATTGATGGAGACTGGCGCCAACCGGTCGAAGGCGCGTATTTCGGCTCGACCGACCCTGCCACCGGAGAGAATATTGCGACGGTCGCTCAGGGATCCGCTGCTGATATCGATGCAGCAGTCCAGGCGGCGCGAAATGCTTTTCCGAAGTGGCAGTCTCTTACAGGGCACGTGCGGGCTCGCTACTTATATGCCTTGGCCCGGGCGATTCAGAGACACTCACGACGGCTTGCGGTGCTTGAGACTATCGACAACGGCAAGCCGATTCGCGAGAGCCGCGATATCGATATCCCACTCGTGGTCCGCCATTTTTACCATCACGCGGGATGGGCACAACTGTTGCAGAGCGAATTTCCGGACTACACAGCTAGTGGCGTCGTAGGCCAGATCATCCCGTGGAATTTTCCGTTGCTCATGCTGGCGTGGAAAATCGCGCCCGCTCTCGCGACGGGAAACACAGTGGTGCTGAAGCCTGCAGAGTTTACACCGATTACCGCGCTCGCCTTTGCCGAGATCTGCCAAGAGATTGGCCTGCCATCAGGAGTCGTAAACATCGTCACTGGCGATGGTTCTACGGGCGAGGCGTTGGTAAAACATCCCGGCGTGGACAAAATTGCGTTCACTGGGTCGACTGAGGTTGGCCGTGCAATTCGCAGTGCGACCGCTAACAGCCACAAGCGACTTTCGCTGGAACTGGGTGGCAAGTCTCCATTTGTCGTTTTCGAGGATGCCGATCTGGACAGCGCGGTGGAAGGTTTGGTGGACGGAATCTGGCTGAACCAAGGCCAGGTGTGCTGCGCCGGCTCGCGGCTGCTGATGCAGGAGAGTATTTCCGAAGCCCTGCTAGAAAAGATTCGCGAACGCATGAGCAAGCTTCGCGTAGGTCCGCCGCTTGATAAAGCCATCGATATTGGGGCGATCGTTGCTCCCGTGCAACTCGAACGCATTCGCCGCCTGGTAGACCAGGGAATTGCCGATGGGGCAAATTGTTGGCAACCGCAAATCGAGATGCCATCGCGGGGACTGTTCTTTCCTCCAACTCTTTTGAGCAATGTGCATCCGGCATCGATCGTTGCGCAGCAGGAAATCTTTGGGCCAGTGCTGGCTGCGATGACATTTCGCACTCCTGCCGAAGCGGCGGAACTCGCCAACAACACGGTCTACGGCCTTGCGGCCTGCGTATGGAGTGAGAGCATCAACGTATCTTTGCAGGTAGCGGCACAAATCAAAGCGGGCGTGGTGTGGGTGAATTGCACCAACATGTTCGACGCGGCGTGCGGGTTCGGCGGTTATCGTGAGAGTGGTTATGGCCGCGAGGGGGGACGGGAGGGCCTGCTGGAATATCTCGAGCCGGCCTGGTTCAAAAGCGCTCCTGCGCTTCGTGCCCCAGAACCCACGCCGAGTGGGCCTGAGGCGGAACAGCGAGAGGGAGACGCAGCGATCGACCGCACGGTGAAGCTTTACATCGGAGGCAAGCAGGCCAGGCCCGATTCCGGATACAGCTTCGAGGTCCGTGGCAAGCGGGGTGAATTGCTAGGGGAAGCGCCGCTGGGGAATCGAAAGGATATCCGGAACGCTGTCGAAGCCGCTCGCAAAGCGGCAAGTTGGGCAAAGACTACAGCTCATAATCGCGCCCAGGTGCTCTATTACATGGCGGAAAATCTTTCGCTGCGGCAAGAGGAGATCGCTCGCAGATTGGCGGCGGCGGTTGGCGAAGCGGAGGCCAACAAAGAAGTCGCAGCGAGCATCGAGCGAATATTTTCGTACGCTGCATGGGCCGACAAGTTTGATGGCGCGGTGCACAACCCTCGGTCGCGGACGATTGCAATCGCGATGAACGAGCCGATCGGAACCGTCGGAATTATTTGTCCCAACGATGCGCCGCTCTTGGGTTTGCTTTCTGTTGTGTTACCGATTCTTGCTGCCGGCAATACTGCCATCGTGATCCCTTCGGAAACCTACCCACTCATCATCGGAGATCTATACCAGGTTTTTGACACAAGTGATTTGCCGGATGGCGCCGTCAATATCGTCACAGGTCACACTTCTGAACTGCTCAAGACGCTCGCCGAACACGACGACGTCGACGCGATCTGGTGCTTTTCGGACGAATCCAGTGCAGCGGCGGCGAAATCCTTTTCCGTGGGAAACTTGAAGCAGGTGTTCACGAACGAAGGCCGCGTCATCGACTGGTTCGACGCGAGGCAAGGCGAGGGCCGATGGTTCCTGCAACATGCAACTCAAGTAAAGAACATTTGGGTTCCTTACGGTGAATAATGCCGAGCACGCTTTGGTTGGTCGCGCGCGCGTCTCTTTACTTGCATCGCTATTCTTCTTTGCGTCGTAATTCCGTTGACACAAGCAGGAGCGCCAAATAGACTCGGCGATCGCGGAATTCTCTGAATCCATGTCTCGAAGATCACGAGTTGCTGTTGTGGGCAGTGCCAACATCGACCTCACTACATTCGCGGACCGGTTTCCGAAGCCCGGAGAGACTATCTTCGGCCAGAGATTCGATTTGGGATTCGGCGGAAAGGGCGCGAACCAGGCGGTCGCCGCCCGCCTCTGCGGTGCGGATGTTTTCATGGTGGCGCGAGTTGGCAGCGATCTTTTCGGACCGGCCACCATTGAAAACTTCAAGAAGCTTGGCATCGACACTACTCACGTCAAACAGGTCGAAGGATTGTCCAGTGGAGTTGCGCCGATTTTTGTCGAGCCCAACGGACAGAACCGCATTCTCGTGGTGAAGGGAGCGAATGACGCGGTGAAACCGGCTGATGTCGATGCCGCTGCAGAAATGTTGAAAGGCGCAGACTGCATCGTGCTGCAGTTTGAGATTCCGCTGGAAACGGTCTACTACACAGTAGCATTCGCTCGGAAGCACGGTATCCGCTGCATTGTGAACCCCGCGCCCGGCCAGCCGGTAGACATGGGCGCACTCAATGGTCTCGATTATTTCGTTCCGAACGAGAGCGAGGCCGAGAGCATCACGGGGATTCCGGTGCGGACCGTTGACGACGCAAAAAAATGCGCGAGCAAGCTTGTAAGCGATGGCATTCGCCGCGTCATTATAACGCTAGGAGCAAAAGGATCTCTTCTTGCAGGTGGTGAGGACGGCCAGCATGTGCCTGCGTTCGCCGTAAAAAGCATCGACAGCACGGGAGCAGGTGATGCCTTCATTGGCAGTTTTGCGGTCTTTCTGGCCGACGGAGTTGCGGAAACAGAGGCCGTGCAACGCGCCAATCTGTACGCAGGACTGTCAACAACGGGCGTGGGAACTCAAAAATCTTTCTATGATCGCGTACGCTTCGACTCGGAATGGGCCGCTCGTTCTAAAGAGTTAAGCGCGACGAAACGGTGAGAGAGGTCTTGCGGATATTCTTCTGTGCCGGTTCGGAATTTTGCCTGAGAGTTGGACGTCCTCGTACCGAAAAGTCTTGACTTCGGAAGTACCTGCCATTTATAAGGCCGTTCTACGGTCCAGGACCTCCAACTCTTTCACCTACGTAACGGAGATTTGATTCGTCATTCGGTGTGGGGCCGCCGAAAGGGGTGGTATGAATAAAAGGGCGCTGCTCGGTGTTGTTTTCTGTTCTGTCGTGTTCGCGTTCTGTCCGGCAATGTATGGACAAGCAACTGGAAGTTTCACAGGAACCGTTTCCGACAAGGCCGGAGCGGTAATCTCGGGGGCAACGGTAACGCTCACCTCCCAGGATACGGGTCTCTCACGCGAGGCGAAGACCGACGACTCAGGTCATTATCTGATTCCGTTGCTGCCGGTAGGACAGTTCACAATTCGGGTGGTGTCCCAAGGTTTCCAGACCACGGAGCAGAGGGATCTCCGGTTGCAGGTTGATGAGCATCGCGAACTGGATTTTTCGCTCGCGCCTGCATCGGTGAGCACACAGGTTGAGGTCAGCGGTACGGCAGTGGCGGTGGAGACCACGAATCCAACGCTGGGCCAAGTCATCACCTCCGAGCAAGTCGCGGACCTCCCATTGAATGGTCGCAACTTCACTCAGCTGGCGACTCTAACGCCGGGCACGACTTCCTCCACCAGTCCAGTGAGCTTCTTCACGAGCGCGGCCAGCAGCGAAGCGGCTACTCGCGGGTCTTTCTCGCTTTCTTCCGGCGGTTCGCGCGAACAGGAGACCGACTGGCTGCTCGATGGCAACGACAATAATCAATTGGATGAAGGCGGAATTGCGATTTTCTCCTCGATCGACGACATCCAGGAGTTCAAGGTTCTGACCTATAACTACTCCGCCGAATACGGAGAACGCGCGGGTCCCACAGTATTGGTCACTACAAAATCGGGATCGAACAAGTTTCACGGATCGCTGTTTGAATTTTTCCGCAACACAGATCTCGATGCCCGCAGCTACTTCGCCACCTCCGTGGAGAAATTCAATCTGAACCAGTTTGGCGGTTCGCTGGGCGGCCCGATACAGAAGGATAAGACTTTCTTCTTTCTCGACTATCAGGCCAAGATGCAGCGGAAAGGGGTGCCATTCACCGGATTCGTTCCGACCCCGGGGATGACGACACCCGACGCGAACGGAAATTACGATTTCACAAACGTTCCGACCGGGGCGACGCTTAACAACCCGTTCGGGGCCGAACCGTTCCAGTGCCTGCCCGGTACTTCGACCCCGGAGCCTGTGAATCTAACGAACGGCACACAGACAACCGGGCAAGCCTGCAAGATCATTCCCGCCGCGCTGATTAATCCGATCGCGGCAAAAGTGGTCAGGCTTTATCCTGCGCCCAATGCGAGCGCCGCAGGCTACAACTACATTAACGAGCCGGTGCGGAGGCTCAACGAAGGCACCTGGGACGTTCGTCTCGATCACAACTTCTCCAGTAAGGACTCCGCCTTTGCGCGCTTCAGCTATGACCAGGCGACGAACTTCGTTCCCGGCGGATCGCCGACTTGGTCCGAACAAAATGCGTTTGGCAGCAACCAGCACATCGAAAACCACGGGCGCAATTTAGCGCTTTCTGAGACGCACGTGTTTTCCGCCAACATGATTAACCAGCTCAATGTTGGCTATAACCGCATTTTCAACCACATCCTCTCCTTTGGGACCGGCAGCTGCCAAGCGGCAGCGCTTGGAATCCCGGGCGCGGACCTAGCCAGTTCGTGCGACGGCATCACCGGTTATCCCGCCAGTCTGAATCAGGCGTCCCAGGAGTGCGTAAGTTGCGGCCTGACTTCGTTCCAGATGTCCGCCTACTTTTCTATCGGCGATCGAGGGTACGCACCCTACCAGGGCGGAACCAATGTTTATTCGGTTTCCGATACGCTGGATGTGATTCGCGGCAAGCATAACATTCGGTTCGGCGCCGTATTTCGCGCCGAGGAAATGAATGTGAGAAACAACGCATTTCAGGATGGTTATGCGGTAGAGACCGGCGTCCAGACTGGTGATGACATAGGCGACTTGCTCCTAGGAGGCCTGGGAGTTTTTGCAGCCCATGATCAAACATTTCTGGGGGCTACCACCGGTCGCCGCTGGAAACTGTTTCGTCCGTTCGTCCAGGACGATTGGCGCGTGACCAGTAATTTAACCCTTAATCTCGGACTCGGGTGGGCTTTGGCGACGCCAGAAACCGAGATGCAAAATCGGCAGGCGAATTTCGACGTGCAGAACCTCATGTGGTACGTCCCGAAAGGCAGCCCCGCGCTGAGCGGCTGTACGGTTTGTATCCCCACTGACGGCAGGGTGGGGATTCAATTCGACAAAACGGCTGTAGAACCGCGCATTGGATTCTCATGGAAGCCGATGGGCAGTGAGAAGACCGCGGTTCGCGGCGGCTATGGCATCGTTCACGATTCCGCATGGAATCAAGGTGGGCAGGGCCTGTGGCAGAATCCGCCGTTCTATGCGGAAGTGGATCCCTGCACATTTTGTTTAACCTACGGCGTTGCGGCGGGTTCTTTGGCGGGGGGCTTCCTTCTCCAGACAGGAACGCCTTCGACTACGCCCGTCACGGGCGGAGCTGTCTATAGCTCGCCGGTGAACCCGCAATCGTACACGGGTACGATTCAATCTCAGAACCGCGACTTCAAGCAGGGGATCATTCAACAATTTAATCTGAATGTTGAGCGCCAACTGCCTGGAAATGTGGTGCTCACGGTGGGTTACGGCGGCTCACGCACCGCGCACATTCTGGTAAGCCAACTAAACGAGAACTTAAGCTCTCCGAGTGCGTGCCCGGGTGGCAGTAACTTCGTGCCCGGCTACACTCTGGGTTGCGGATTCCCGTCATTCCCCTACGCTGCAGCCTTTCAGAGTGTTGACACCAACAACAGCATTGGCTCTGCCCGTTACGATTCGCTGCAGGTTAAGGCTGAGACCAAGAGCACGCGGCACGGGCTCTACGCCCTGCTCGGCTACACCTACTCGCGCAATTTCGATTCTGGCCTGACCGACGGACTGGGCACGAATCCCGGCGCGATGTACTACCCACTCCCCGGATTCAACAAACTCGATTGGGGCTTGTCGCAGTTAAACCTGAATGACAGTTTCACTGCCAGCGTCCTCTATGACCTGCCCTTCGGACAGGGCAAGCGTTACGGCAGCAGCTGGAATGGAGCTACCAATGCCATCCTGGGCCATTGGCAGTTGGACTTGATTGAAAGAGCTACCTCCGGTTTCCCGTTGTTTGTGGTCGATAGCGGCGACGAGTCGGGCATTTTCTTCTCTTACAATGGCAACACCTTCCAGCGTCCGAACCTAGTTGGCGATCCTAATACGGCGGGCAACGAAGGTGGATCCACGGGCTGCCCAACGACGATCCATACCCTGCAGCATTGGTTCAATCCCTGCGCTTTCGCGAAGGCTCAAACTGGCGAGCTCGGCTCAGCTCCGCGGGCGCCCGTTTACGGCCCGCGTTTTGTGAACACGGACTTCTCGGTGATCAAGGATTTCCCATTGACCTTCCGCGAGGGTATGAATCTGCAGTTCCGGGCTGAGTTTTTCAATCTATTCAACCACCCCCAGTTTTTCCTCGAGGGCGTCGGCGGCACGGGAGAGCAGGACATAAGTACTCAGTCCAGCTTTGGCGTGATCAACCAAACGGTGAACAATGCACGGTTGGTGCAGTTTGCCTTGAAGCTTAACTTCTAAAGAGGAAACAGCACCGCTACCAAGGGCAGGCTGGATTGACGGCCTGCCCTTAAGTTTGTAGCTTGCAAAAGCCTGCGGGAGGAACAATGGGGCGTTGTAAATGGAGAACGGCGCTGTTAGTCCTCTGGATCGGTCTCCTCGGAGGTGCTTCGGGATATGCTCAGCCGCGGCGCAAAGTAATCATCAACGAGGATTGCTCAGGCCCTGGCGGCAGCAATATGCAGACGCTGCTGGTGATGATTCAATCGCCACAGGTAGATGTCTTAGGGATCACTGTGGTGAGCGGGGATCAGTGGCGAGACGAAGAAGTTGCACACACGCTGCGATTGCTGGAGATCATCGGCCGCACCGATATTCCGGTAATTTCGGGAGCCGCATTTCCACTGGTGCGCAGCCGCCACGAGAGTCAAATTTGGCAGGAGCATTATGGGAAAGTGGCGTACGCCGGCGCGTGGGATGACCGGTGGTGGCATGAGCCGTTCGTCGTGCCGACGCTTCCCGAAGGATCGGCCACGACGAAGCCGAGTGACGAGGACGCCGCACATTTCTTGATCCGAATGGTACATAAGTATCCGCACGAAGTAACGATCTACGAAGGCGGACCGATGACCAATCTTGCGGTCGCGACCTCGATCGATCCGCAGTTCCCTGAACTGGCGCAGGAACTGGTCTTTATGGGTGGAAGCCTCAACCCGAATACGGACAATCCGGAGTTCGCGAACAATCCGCGTCACGAATTTAATTTCTGGTTTGACCCCGAAGCTGCAGAGATCGTATTACGCGCTCCGTGGAAGAAGATCATCTGCACACCGACTGACATCTCCATTAAGACTCACTTAACGCCGGCCATCGTAAAGCAGATCGAGGCAAGCGGGACGCCGCTGGCGCGCTATCTCTCGCGGTTTGCCATGTATTCTCCAGGAGCCGACATTATGTGGGACGAGCTGGCTGCCGCGGCGTGGATCGATCCGACTCTAATCACCAAGAGCGAGATTCGCTATATGGAGGTGGATCTGGATCATGGAGCCGGGTACGGCAACACGCTGACCTGGACGGAGCAGGACAAGCCGTCGCTCGCCGCGCATCCAGTCGAGATTCAGGTAGACCTGGATTTGGAAAAGTTCTATCGAATGTTCGTAAACTTGATGAGCGCCAAGACTCCTGCTGGACATTGATTGGGGTGAAGCCTCATTGCGGCTCCAAGCCAGGCGGCCGGTCCCGCATTTCATATACGAATTGTTGCAGCTCGTGTCGCTGGCGTTCAGTCTCTTTCGTTTTTTCATCCGATATCTCCTCGTATAGCTGCAGCTCTGCCTTGGCTTTGGCCGTCTCGCCAATTTGACGGTAGAGTTGCGCCAGGCGGTAGTGTGCCTGTTCCAGTTGGGGCGTGGCTTCGATCGCCGATTGCAGGGCAGAGATGGCTTTCGGAATATTCTTTTCCTGCGAATAGACAATCCCCAGTTCGAGATATGCGAGGCCCAGCCGGGGATCGAGTTGGACAGCCTTTTCCAGCAGCGATTTTATTTTCTCTACATTCTCCGTGTCGTCCGGCGACTTCCGCTGCTTCCACAAACTGACGGCGTAATAGTAATTGGCCAGCGCATTTTGCGATTCGAGTTGGGCAAACCGCGCGAGGCGCTGCACAATCGCCTCTGACTGCGCGGTCTCGACGGCTTGCATTTTTCCCATAAACAAGTAAGGGGCCGGATCGTGGGGATTCAGGTCAGACGCCTCGCACAACCGCCGTGCGGCTTGATCATAGGAGCCGAAAGAGTACCAAGCGGCACCCAGGCCGGTCAGCATCCGGACAGACTTCGGGAACAACTGAGTGCCTTTTGTGAAAACTTCAATCGCAGGGTCAGCGGCCCGATGGATGAGGAGCTCTGATCCCCAATCAAAGAGATTCGTTTCGCTGGGATCAAGTTCAGCCGCGCTCTGATACTCGCGAACGGCTTCCAGGGCGTCGCCCAGTCTCTCGTCAACATCGCCGAGCAAGTGATGCAGCTCGGCTTTTTCTTCACGAGTGCGGTCCCTGGCGGCCAGCAAGGCGCGCGTGTCGCTGCGGGCTTGAGTGTAGTTCCCGACTTCGGCGTAAGCAAGCGCCAGTTCGTGGGCATTGTCAAAATCGTCCGGATTCAACCGGGATGCCCGCTCGAGGTATGGGATCCCTTCCTGCGCTTTGGCTTCATCGATCAACAGCTTTCCCAAATGATAATTTGCTTCGAAGTCTTCAGGCTGACGAGCAGCGGCATCACGCAGAGATTTTTCCGTTGTGGCCCCGGAAGAAACAGGCACGGAATCAGTGTCCGACCGTTTGCTGAGAGCTGCCGTTGCCCGAGCTAATGCTTCTCGGTTTCGCGTAACCACATCGGAACCATGGCCGCCGAGATTTGTTGTGTCGGTAACGCCCGCGACTGTGAAATGGGGTTCGTCGAAGAACTCAGGCAACTTCTTCTCCGACGAATCTCTTGCCGCGGCTATTTTTGAAACGTTGAGACTGAGATTGATCGTCCTAGATTCTTTCGCTGCAAGAACAAACGAGATGGAATTTGCTTGTTCGTAACCTGCCATCTCTGCCCGCAGAACGTATGTCCCCGGGCGAATCCCCGAAAGGAGATAGGCTCCCGCTGAGTCAGTATGTACGGTGAGAATCTGCACGTCCTTGGCTCGCAAGCTAACTGCAGCTCCTGCCACTGGGCGGTTGGCCGAATCCCGCACCAGGCCTTGCAGGGTGGCGGCAGTCTCCTTTTGAGTCTCGCCTAACTGTTGTTGAGCAGATCGTCCATGGACCATCACCGCAGAGAGAAGTGTGCTGACTGCAACGGCGTAGATGGCGTTGATATTGAAGCGGACCATAAAGCACCGTGTTTAGAAAGACGACCGGAGCGTAGCTTGTGCCTCAGTCCGGGATTCTAGTCGCTCGAACTATGATCCGCAATTTGATGCAGCTGCAGTTTTGCAAATCGGGCGTGGGCTTTAGGAAATCTGTTACCTTCAAAAGGCAGAGGCTATCGATGACGGCTTACCGAATGCGTTATCTGACACTCGTCTTGGTCGTGATGACATGTCTTGCATGCTGGCCCCAGGAACGGCGGAAGATCATCATCGATCAGGACGCAGCCGGGCCTGCTGGAACGGATCAGCAGTCCATGCTGCTTCTCATCCAGTCGCCGCAGACAGAGGTTTTGGGCATTACGGTCGTTACGGGCGACCAGTGGCTCAACGACGAGTTGGCGCACACGTTGCGCATGCTTGAACTCATTGGGCGAACGGACATCCCGGTAGTGCCGGGAGCAGAGTTCCCGCTGGTAAGGACAAAACCGGATACGGAGCGGTGGGAGCAACAATTTGGCAGCGTCGCGTGGCTGGGAGCCTGGACTCCGAAGTATTATCACGCGCCCGATCAGTTGGGCGATATGCCCGAAGGCAAACCCACTACAAAATCCGCCGATGAGGACGCCGCCCATTTTCTCATCCGCATGGTTCATAAATTTCCGAACCAGGTCACCATCTACGAGGGCGGTCCTATGACCAATCTCGCGCTGGCGATTTCCATCGACCCCACATTTGCGGGTTTCGCAAAGGAGATGGTGTTTATGGGCGCCAGCCTCAATCCACGAACCGATGACCCCGAGTTCGTGAATTCTCCGACTCGCGAATTTAATCTCTGGTTCGATCCCGAAGCAGCGCATATGGTACTCACGGCACAGTGGAAGAAACTTGTTTGCACGCCGGTGGATATTTCCGTGAAGACGAGGCTTAGCACCGACCTGATCAACCGCATCAAGGCGAGCGATTCTCCGGCGGCGAGATACGTCGGCACATATGGGCGTTTGAGAGGCAGTTACAATTATCTGTGGGACGAACTGGCTGCGATGGCCTGGCTCGATCCAACGCTGATCACAAAAAAAGAAACTCTATTTATGGATGTCGATCTGGATCGTGGCGCGAACTACGGCAACACGCTGAGCTGGACAGATCGCGAGCGGCCTAGGAGCGAGCTGCAACCGATCGAAGTGCAGGATGATCTGGATCTCGATAAGTTTTACAAGATGTTTGTGGATCTGTTGACCGCGCCGACACCCAAGAATTAGTGGCCGCGAGGATTGCGACGCTTTATTGTGAAAGTTGCGCCAGCATGCTTTGCGCCTGTGCGTGATTGGGATGTTGCTTCAGAAGTTCGAGCAGGACGGACCTAGCCTTATCCGTGGTGCCTTCGACAATATAGACTCTGGCCAAGTTCAGATAGGACTGATCAAAAGTCGGCGCTACCCGGATGCATTCTCTAAAAATTGCGACTGCCTCATCCCTTCGCTGTGTGCGCAAATAAAGTATCCCAAGGTTATTCAGAGCTTCGGGGTAAACGGGCCGGAACTTCAGAGCGCGCTGCAAGTATTCGTAAGCGCGGTCAGGATCATCGGCCTGCGCAAACACCATTCCCAAACCATAGTTCGCGTCGGGATCGTCGGGACTGACTGCGAGGGAGCGCTGAAAGGTTCCGCGAGCCTTATCCCATTCCTTCTGCAAACGATACGCGTTGCCCAGATTGTTGAGGGCAATGAGGTGATCGGGACTTGAACGCAACGCCTCTTGAAAGCACCTTATCGCTTCCTTCGTCCGGCCTTCCCTTGTGTCGAGAAGGCCGAGGTTGTTCCAGGCGTTGGCCAGAGTATCCGGGTAACTCGCGCGGAGCTTTACGGAACGTTCAAAGCTCTGCCGAGCTTCGACAGTCTTTTGCTGGTTCAGTTGAGCGCTTCCCAAGCCATAGCAGGCCTCTGCGCTCGACGGATCGTCGCGCAGAGCAAGTTGAAACGAGGTTGCGGCTTGGTCGAAATATCCCCGCTGAAAAAAAACGGACCCGTAGGAAAGATTGTTTCTCCCAAACTCGTACGTTTCTGCGGCGCCTGGAAAAGGGAGTGCGAGCGCTAACCTGTCCACGTCGGTTTGAGGAATTCTCCGTGAGTCTTGTTCTACATGCGCGGGGTTCACCGGACCCTGATAGACCTTTACGATGTTGCTGTCCTTATCGATGAGGAACGATGTTGGAAGTACGAGATCGCGATGGCGGTCAAAGATGTATCGATAAAGAATGTTGTACACTCCGGCCAAGTCGTTCGAGCCGCGAAGGATGGTAAATGAAAGATTCCGCTGGCGCGCAAGCGCTCTCAGTTTTTCGGGGTCGGCAGGATCATCAACATTTATTGTCAGCAGTTGAAGGCCCTGAGTCGTCCACGGTGCGTGGATCCGGTTGAACAGCTTCAGGCTCTCCTGACAATCTGCGGATTGCGTGACCCAGAAATTGAGTAACACGGGCTTTCCGCGAAGAGCGGCCAGCGACTGCATTTTCCCCGACAAGTCGTAAAGAGAAAAATCGGGCGCGGCAACGGGCACGAGGAGCCAAGTCTCGACTGTGTTGGGAGATGGTTCGGCTGCTTGCGGCGGAGTAGCAGCAAGTTGGCCGCGCAATGACGCCGTCGGCTTGAACGGTTCGACTCGGAACTCTTTCGACCCCTCTTCCACCCGGATTCTGCAGTTCAGCGAAATGTCATGAAACTCCTGAATGGTCCCGCTCGGCCAGCGGATCAATGCTCGCACCGGGTCCTTGGCCGTGCCTAATCCGAAAAACACTTCCTTGCTGTGTTGCGACAAAAAACCGGACCCAGCTTGCAGCAGGCGAGTCTGGCGACCAGATTCGGTCTCGACCGTAACGACTGCGCCGATCGCGTCACGATTGCTCTTTGTGCCGCGAAGACGAAAGGCGATTGCTGCGGGAAGATTCTCGATTACATTCTTCAACAGGCGCAGTTGAGGGCCGTTGCGGTTTTTCAGAAATACTTCCTGGCGGCCATCTTGATCAAAATCCGCGAGGGCAAATGCGCGTCCGTCCTCGAGAAAGTCCAGCCCGACTGCGCCGGAAACATCGGAAAACGTTCCATCCCGGTTGTTCGCATAAAGGATATTGCGTTCAAATCCGCTCCAGGTTCCATCGGCGCGAATGAGTTCGTTGATGGCGCTCCATCCTTGCTCGTAATCATGCGAAGGCTTCGCTTGATCTGGTGATTTCGCAACCACTTGGCGCCAGAAAAAACTATTCAAGTCTTCGCGCGAGACACCGGACACCATTCCATTCGCGATGTAGAGATCAGGATAGCCGTCGTGGTCAAAATCAAATGCGTCGCTTGACCATGCCCAACGGCCGACTCCGACTCCGGCCGGGATGGTTCTATCCTCAAAGGCAACGTTGCCAGTGGGAAATGCGCCGTGGCCACTTCGTGTATTTCGAAAGAGCGAATTTCCCATTGCATGCTTCTGGTATAGAGCTCGGACGTCTTCGGGAGCATCTTTCTTGAACATTTCTTGCATGGAAACGCGCTCTCCGGCTGCGGTCCACATATCGCCGACGTAAACGTCCTCGGCTCCGTCACCGTCGTAGTCGAACCAGCAAACGCTCATGCCGGCACCGATATCCTCCACTCCAGCTTGGGGAGCAACATCGGTAAAGGTTCCATCGCCGTTGTTGCGGTAAAGATTCTTGCGGCCAAAATCATTGACCACATAAAGGTCGGGCCAGCCGTCCTGGTTGTAGTCATTCCACCCGCAGCAAAAGCTGTAGCGCGTGTTGTTCTGGTTGAGGCCCGATTCCGCGGTAACGTCGCGGAAGGTACCATCGCGATTGTTCCGCATCATGAAGTTGGGCGGGCCGTTCTCAGCATCGTGATAGGGAACGGGATACTTATACTGGTCGGTGCCCTGGTAATAGATGTAAACGCAAAAATAGATGTCTAACCAACCGTCGCGGTCGTAGTCGGCGACGGCTGCGCCGGTAAAAGTTCCTTGCGGCGGATTCGCAAATTGGAATGCACCGGGTTTGTGCCGAAATTTTCCGTTGCCTTCATTGACGAACAGAAGCGGCCCGTTCGCGCGCACGACGACTACATCCTGGCGGTTATTGTTATTGAAGTCGGCGAAGAGCGCGCAAGCAGTATTGTCCAGAATCCCCAAGCCAGATGCTTCCGTGATGTCTTCGAACGTGCCATCTCCGCAGTTTCGATACAGGCGGTTCGGTAGACCTGCGGGCTGGCAAATGTAGAGATCGTCGAAGCCATCCTTATCGATATCGGCGACTGAAACTCCATTGTGGCCGTAAATATCGATACCGCAGGCTCCGTCAAGGACGGTCCGCCAGTAATCGGTCCCGCGAAGCAGTTGGGCAGCATAGGAAGGATTGCGGCTGAGCGCCGCGGCGGTGATGTCGACAAAAACGGGAGCGAGGGAGCGGCTTCGCGTCTCGTCGAGTGCGCGCCATTTACAAAGGCGGAATTCCGGCGCGGGTGAGGAAGGCGAAGCTTCCCATTCCAAGTCCCAGTACCCTACGCGCTGCTCGCGGTAATAACCGTCGCCGGTGCCCACAAGTTCGTAACGCACGCGAGTGTGCACCTTCTCAGAAGGTTGGGAAGGAGACGTCGTACTCGCATCGATTCGTGTCACCTGGAATTCTGCGGTCACGATCTTCGCAAAGCCACTCAAGGAAGATTTCAACTCTTGAAGAAAAGAATCTCGTCCGAGAATTGTCTGAGTCGCGAATTTGTTCTGGTGAACTTCCAAAGCCGCACCAGAACGCACCGGGCGCGATTCAACTGGCTGTAGAGATGGACCTGAGAAATCTGGTGCAAACCTTTTCGCGATGGCCTGCGCTTCCTGCGGAGAGCGAAGTAGATTCGAACTCCATTCGGCGAGAATTGCGGCAATCCGGTCATGATATTTTTCGGTGATGAAATCGTCGAAGTCAGCCTGCACCTTAAGCAGCGTCGCGTCGAGCGGTCTCTGGGTGGGATAGTGCGGGTGTAAACGGAAGCCGCCGTCGGAGGGAAGCGAGCCTCGAGAGTCAAAAGCGCAGGGGGAGGAGAAGGCAAAATCCCGCAGGCTGGCGGGAATGATAGCTGCCGAAGCCCCCTGGCAGCAGCGGACGAGAAAGTTGCGGCGGCTCTGGTTTATCAGATGAGGATCGACCGCGTGGTGAGTCTTCCCTGACCGGCTCAGAGCGAAGCCCCCTGGTTACCGCTTTTAGCGTGAGCCGGCGCCGAACTCATAGACCGTTACGCTGTGAAATTTTCGCCCCGGTTTCAACTCAGTCGAGGGAAAGCTGGGGTGGTTCGGCGAGTCGGGATAATGATCCGTCTCCAGGCAAAATGCGAAGCGCGGCTTGTAGACGCGGCCGTCCTTGCCGGTAATCGACCCATCAAGATGGTTCCCAGTATAAAACTGTATAGCAGGCTCCGTGGTAAGAACTTTCAGAATCCGTCCCGTGGTCGGCTCGTATACTTCGGCTGCCTCGGCCAACTGGCCCTCCGGATGATCCAGCACAAAGTTTTCGTCATAACCTAAACCGAAGTGCAATTGCTCGTCGTTCGCGTCGATGCGCTCGCCGATGGCGTGAGGGGCGCGAAAGTCAAAGGGCGTTCCTTCCACGGATTTCAACTCTCCCGTAGGAATGAGAGCCGCGTCGACGGGGGTAATCTTGGACGCATTAATCTTCACCACGTGCCCTAAAACTTCTCCCTTCGCCTGACCCAACAAGTTGAAATACGAATGGTTCGTCAGGTTAAGGACCGTGTCTTTATCGGTGGTCGCCGAATACTCGATCCGCAGGGCGTTTCCATCCAACGTGTAACGCACCGTGGTCGTGAGTGTTCCGGGGAAACCCTGATCTCCGTCCTTGCTGACGTAGGTGAGTTCGATTCCATTCTTTATCTCGTGCGCTGTCCAGACGACCTTGTCGAACCCAACAATTCCGCCGTGAAGCGTGTTGTCGCCATCGTTCTTGGGGAGGGGATAGGTCTTGCCATCCAGTTGGAAGCTTCCATGCGCGATTCGGTTCGCGTAGCGGCCGATGATGGCTCCGAAATAAGCAGTCTTGGCGATGTACTTATCGAGCGAGTCGTAGCCGAGCACGATGTCGTCCGATTTTCCGTTGCGATCGGGAGCGCGCAGTGAAACGATAATCCCACCGTAATTTGTGATGCGCAACTCGACCTTGTCATCGGCCAGCGTGTAGAGATCGACGGCGGTTCCGTCTGCAGTATGTCCGAACGGCTGCTTGGTGATGTTGGTCTTTGCCTGCGACATTGTCGTTAGAATAATCAGACTAGCGAAAATTGCAACCCAATTGCTTCTATTGGTGCGCATAGTTTCTGTCATTCTCCGCGAGACCTCGCGCTTTTGAACCGCGGGTCGCGCTCACAGCGTATCAGGCTCAGCCGTCCAGCAACAAGAAATCAGCCATGGCGCGAAGCGTTTCGCTGTTTTGGCGGAGCATCATGGAAATATCGAGCACGACTACGCAGCCACGCGGCTGATCTGATAGACCGATCCTAAGATCGCCCCAAACACGGCATGCGCCAGGAAAACTGAAATCGGAGTTTGCACCCCATAGTTGAGTGCCATGAAACCGGGCGGTTCGAGTTGACGGTTCGCGTTGAGACCGTGCTGTTCGCTGGCCATTCTTGGGTGGATCCCAGGCAATAACGACATTCCGACAGTCAAAATGAACAGCGCGTGCGCCAGTCCCAAGAGTGCCCCGAACCACCAATTCGCCAAGTGCCGCGCCTCAAACACGAGCACGTACAGGATAGAAAAAATCCAGCCGTTCGCCAGATGGATCATGAAGCCGTAAACTTTGGCTTTTTCCCGCTGCGGAGTGACAAACGTTCCAATCAGATAGGGCAGATTCATCCGCGTGAAACCAAAGCCTTGACTGGCCGATAACAAAGTCGACAGAGCCAAGGTCGCAAGGAATCCGGAGAGCAGCCAGCTGGTCCAGTTCACGAGCGAACCTCGGAGGGTGCATGCTCGGTTGCTGCCGGCGGACGATGCGCCAGTTGCCGCTCCCCCTTCTCTCTTTGGTCGATCGATAAGGCTGCGCCGATTAAGCCGACGTGAGTGAAGGCCTGAGGAAAGTTTCCCAATGCCAAGCCGGTGTTCGCATCGATTTCTTCGCCGTATAAACCTAGATCGTTTTTGTATTTCATCAATTGCGCAAACAGCTGCTGGGCCTCTTCCAGGGTGCCTCCTCCCATCGCGAGATACTCCGCCTCCCAGAAACTGCAAATCGCAAATGTACCCTCTGGCTTTTGCCTCTGATAGCGGAAAAGAAGCCCTTCCGGCGTGCCTAGATGTTGCCGGATCGTGCGGTAGGTCGCACGCATCCGGGCGGACTTGGCCTCTTCAAAGCCATACCAGGAAAGCAGAAGCAGACTGGAATCGAGTTGATCACTATCGAGCACACTCACATAGCTCTGCATTTGTTCGTTCCATGCGCGTTCCTCGATCTGGCGCCGGATCAAGTTGCTAATCCGCTTGTAGTTCTCGACCGGCGCGGCTTGCAGCACGCTGCGCTCACAAAGACGGATCAACCGGTCCATTGCCGTCCAGCACAAAAGTCGCGAATGAGTGTGATTCTGGCGCCCACATCTTGGCTCCCAGATGCCTTCATCAGGTTGATCCCAGTTCTGAGCGACATAGTTTCCGAAGCCGACCAATGCTCTCTGCATATCACGGTCGAGATGCCCGCCATGAAATGCAAACTGAGCCGCAGCATCAACGACCTCCCCATAGACATCAAGTTGAAGCTGGTCTCTCGCCGCATTTCCAATGCGGACCGGCCGCGAGTCCCGATATCCGCTCAAGTGTTCCAATTCACGTTCCACCGGCGCTTTATCGCCATAAAGCGAATAGAGAATTCTCAGCCTGGGTTGCGTCTGCGAGGTTGCACGCAGCAGCCAATCGAGGAAGTCTTCGGCTTCATCCCAATAATCCAACTCCAGCAATGCGCGAATCGTGAAGGAAGCATCCCGCAACCAGCAATAACGATAGTCCCAATTCAAATCTCCCCCGGGAAGTTCCGGAAGGGACGTAGTCGCGGCGGCGATGATTGCTCCGGAGGGCGCATAGCTGAGGAGTTTGAGCGCTAGCGCGCTGCGTACCACCGTCTCTCGATATTCCCCGTCATACGCTGCGTGGCGGCCCCAATTTTGCCAGGTCTTCACGGAATGATCGATCCGGTCATCCAGCGATGCATCGAGCGGCGGAAGCACCGCGGGGGCTTGCTCGGAGTAGCTGAAAGAGAAGCGCAGGCTCTCTCCCGCATGCATTGAAACGCGAGCATAGGCGGTTCCGTCAGTAATTGTCAGAGCCACGCTACTCCGCAGCCAATACACGGCGTTTCCCACGACGAATCTCAGCCCCAGTTTTCCGTAATCACGAATCTTCACTTTGCTCTTGCCATAGTCCGCCATGGGCTTGAATTCAATTTCAAGCTCCAACTCACCGGTATCGCAGCTTATTTTTCGCAGGATCTCATGATCGGGCAGCAGGATGCTTTCCCGAGAAGCGCGCGACGAACTTGGCATCAAGTCCGTCAGAATTGCGGATCCCGATTGATTGGTAAAGCGAGTTTCAAGGACGTTCGAATCCGGAATGTAGTGTCGTTCGACGGTTGCGAAATCAATAGGAGAAATGCGCCAATGCCCGCCGCAGTCGCGATCCAGAAGAGCGGCGAAGATGGCAGGTTTATCGAATCTGGGCCAGCAGAGCCAGTCGATCGAACCCTGTCGCGAAACCAAGGCCGCGGAGCGGCAGTTGCCGATGATGCCGTAATCCCCTATCTGAGGCCAAGGTGCGCAGACGCTCTCAGCCGCGTTCTGCGGATCCTGGTTCGAGAGGAGTCTTGCAGTCTGGCCGTCTTTCGGCATTTCTAATGGATGCATTTTCCGGAATTACGTTGCTATGACTGCCGCAGACGTGGGAAACATCATCGGGTGCGAGCGGTTAAGATATTGAAATGTCCACCACCGCCACTCAGGCGCAGGAAGCGCGGCAAAACATTGCGGCGGTTGCCGTGCGCACGCCGCTGATCCGGTGCAACGCGGACGGGTCTGCGAACTTGTATCTGAAATTGGAAAATCTGCAGCCGATCGGCTCTTTCAAAATTCGCGGAGCAGCTAACATTATGGCACGGACCCCGCGCGAGCGCCTGGCACGCGGAGTTTTGACCGCGTCCGCCGGTAACATGGCACAAGGCGTGGCGTTCTGCGCGCGGCGAATCGGGGTTAGTGCAACGATTATCGTTCCTGACACCGCTCCCGCCACGAAGATTCGCGCGGTCGAACGCATGGGCGGGCACGTAATCCAAGTTCCTTTCGCCGAGTGGTGGCGAACTTTCGAGACCCGTTCCTACCCAGGGATCGAGGCCACGTTCATACACGCTTTTGATGATCCGGACGTCATGGCGGGGAATGGCACAATCGCGCTGGAACTATTGGAGGACCTGCCCGATTTAGATGCTGTCGTGATTCCCTGGGGCGGTGGAGGATTGTCATGCGGCATCGCCGCAGTATTGCGAGAGCTAGCTCCTGGCGTGCGCATCTACGCCGCCGAGATTGAAACAGCAGCTCCGCTGGCTGCGTCGCTGGCCGCTGGCGAGCCACGACAGGTCGAATATCAGCCCTCGTTCGTCGACGGCATAGGCAGCAAGATGGTCTTCCCTGGCATGTTCGACGCCGCGCGCAAGCTGCTGGATGGATCATTGGTGGTCACTCTGACGGAAGCGGCGGACGCCATGAAGCTGGTGGCGGAGCGGAACCGGATTATTATCGAAGGCGCTGCGGCTTGCGCAGTTGCGGCTGCTCTTTCGGGCCGCGCAGGCTCTGGCAAGGTCGTAGCCATCGTGTCGGGCGGCAATATCGACCTGGACAAGTTCGCTCAACTTGTCAGCTAAGCTGTTGTGAGGTCCTTCGAGTCTTTGGCTAGAGTGGCGAGGACCTAGTCTGAGCGAAGCGCTGAGGATTGCATAACGATGCACCGGACGATTGGGATATCCTGCGCATCATCTACAATCGATGTCCAGGTCGACCTTCGAGGTTAGAGCGCTTGGAGAAAAGACGCGACCCGCAAACCCGCACCGAATCCAAAACGCAGCTGGTTGAGCAGATCAACATCTGTCTGCATTCGGGCGACTATTCGCGCGCACTGGATCTGTTGCGAGGCGCAGTCGCCGAATTCCCCAACGATGCAGAGCTATCCGAATTGGAAAAGCGCGCCCAGGATGGCGCCCAGCGCAATGCCGAAGCCAACCGTCTTATCACCGAGAGCCAGGAATTTTTTGCGCAGCAGAAGTCCGCCGAAGCGATTCAGTTGTTGCGCAAAGCCTACGACCTGGATAAAAACAATTCTCTCGCCCGCGCCATTCTTGCCAATGCCTTGGTTGAACACGCGAATTCCATGGTGGAAACCGATTGGTGGGAAGCCGAGGCGCTGGCCAAGCAGGCGCTCGACGTGAACCCTGCACATCCCACGGCCAAAACCATCCGCAGCCTGGTCTTCGAGCGGAAAAAAACAAGCTCCGTCGACGATTGGCTTGCGCAAGCGCGCAAGCTGCAGTCCTCCGGCGATCTGTTCGCAGCCTTGGCTCGGGTTGAGGAGGGATTGGACGTTCATCCAAACGACCCCAAGTTGCTTCAGATCCAGGATGCGATCCAGCGCGACCAGGGCGCTCAGCGGCGCCAGTCTCGCCGCCGCGACTTGGAAGACCTTCGACGGATGGAACGAGAAATTGAAGGGGCCGCGGACGTTGCTGCAAAACAAGCGTTGGCCGAGCGCATACAAGGAATGGCCGCCAAGTATTGGACGGATGGAGAAATCTTATCCGTCGCCAATGGCCTTCTGCACCGGCTGGGATTGGTTCCCCAAGAGGGTTCAAGCGCGTCTCCGCACAGCAAAGGCGCGACTGTCATTTTTCACGTCCCGCGCCCCAGCGCTCCGAGGGCTTCACGCGCCGATAGCAGCCAGGCTACGGCAAGCCCGATTGTGCCAAGCCCGGTTGTGCCGAGCCAGATTCCGCCCAACGCGATTCCGCCCGAAAAAGTTCCCAGCGTCGTTCCGGCAAAAGCCCCGAGCACTTCGCCAGAGGCGCAACGCCTCCCGCCACAAGCCGCTACCATTTCTGCCGCCGAGCCTCCCGCGCCTGCGGCCGCCGTCACATCCCCATCATCCCGTCCAAAAATGCCCAGGAGGTTACGCTCCACAGTGCTGATCCTCGTTTCCGGCGCCGCGATAACCCTGATCGCGGGGACCTTCTTCTTCGCGCGAAAACATCACGCCCCGCCAGCAGCGACGAACCCATCTGCCGCTCCGACCGTCTCGGCCCCTGCCGTCTCTGCCCCCGCTGCCTCTGCCCCCGCTGCCTCCGCTCCGGTCCCAGTTCCCGGCGCATCCGCTCCGGCCGTCTCCGCGCCCGGACAGCCAGCTCCCGAACCATCTCCGCCGGCTTTGCGTGCTTCTTCCGACGGCCCCGCCAGAAAAGCCACGGTCGCTGATCGGCCTCCCGCCGAGTCCGGTCACAACCTGGGCACGCTCGTTGTCGTTGCCGGCCAAGACGACGCAAAAGTTTTTCTTAACGGAGAACTTCAACGGCAGCTTACTCAGGCTGGCCAGCTGCGCCTGCCGAATCTCGAGCTGAAGGACTACGTTGTGCAAGTCTCTAAGAGCGGCTTTCAGGATCCTCCCCAGCAGAAGATCCGCATCCGCAAGGGCGAAGAGTCCAAGCTTAGCTTCAACCTCCAACCGCAGCCTCGTCTGGCCTCGCTGACCATCCAGGGCGGCGCTCCTGGAACCACGGTTCTTGTGGATCAGACTCTCGTCGGTACTATTCAGCGCGATGGCTCGCTCTCCATCACCACCGTCGATCCTGGAGACCATACGGTCGAACTGCGCAATGACGGATTCAAACCCCGGCAGTTCAAGAAACACTTCGTCGTGGGCGGAACCTTATTTCTTGCTGGCGCGGATGCGGTGTTGGAAGCCGCTCCCGGCGAATTGAAAATCACCTTCGCGCCCGCCGACGCCAAAGTTGCAATCGTGAAAGGTCAGCTTTTGAAAATGGTAAGCAGTGGCGTCCCCCTCAGTCTTGACCCCGGTACCTACACTCTTACCGCGCGAACCGCCGAAAAGTTCACGCGCTCGTCCACGCTCGAAGTCAAAGCTGGTCAATCCAAGACTTTGGATTTATCTCTCGCCCCGAGCGGTATGTCGAAATGGGATGATCCAGAGGCCTGGAAGCACGAGAAAGATTCTTTCACTCGCAAAGGCGGAGATTTTGTCCTATACGGAGTCGTTCCTGCCTCGGGCACATTTGTTTTTTCCGCGATGCTTATCAAGGGTCAAGTGTTGCAATGGGTGCTCAACTACAGTGACCCCAAAAACTACGTCCTCTTCCAGATGGACGACAACAACTTCTACCGCACTGTCATTCGCGACGGCGAGAAAACGAACGAGATCAAAGTTCCCGATAAAGGCGACAGGAAAAGCTTCCGCACACTCCAAATCCGCGTTAGCCCAACGGAACTCGTCCACCAGATCAAGCGCGGTGACAGTTGGACCGTCCTGGATCGCTGGACGCAGCCCGGCGCTAATCTCAGCCTGGGCAAGTTTGGCTTCTACATACCCGGCAACGACCAAGTAGCGGTCTCCAGCTTCGCCCACTACGCCGACCTGAATATCCGCTAGCAACCTACGGCTAAGCGTTTTATAAGCGTAGCATTACTGTCGCTGCAAAATGGTCTCTCAGGATAGCGACGACGAAGGCCATCGGCTCAACAAAGGAAAATTTGGTCGGGGAGAGAGGATTTGAACCTTTGCCCCCTTCCTGGTTTTTGTCGCGGAACCAGCGTAAGTCTCTGACCTCAAACGGCTCCCGAAATCTGCTGCGTTGGGGCCTTTTTATTCTCGGACACATCCGGACACAAAACTTGTCCGAACATTTCCCCGAACATGGCCTTCATCCGGTTCTTGACCGGGTTCGTCCACACGAACTAGATCACCTGAGCGTCGTTGTAGCAGCACCCCCAGTATGATGTACGCGTGGACACTTTCAATGAGCGATATTCCCGTCTCTCGAGCAAGCGACGTTACGAAGTCTGGTTTGTTCGTGTGGGATTGGCAGATGGCAGCGGAGCGTGGTGGTTTCGATATTTGCTGATGAATCCTGGGCGTGGCGGCTGCCGGAACGATCCGCGTGGAATGCCGGTTCAGGTGTGGGCCACGTGGTTTCCTCGGGAGAATAAACCTCAGAGTTTCATTCGGGGATTTCCTTTGGCGGATTTCGATCTGAGCGA
Organism: uncultured Acidobacteriaceae bacterium; assembly: GCA_963773675.1. GTDB lineage: Bacteria > Acidobacteriota > Terriglobia > Terriglobales > Acidobacteriaceae > Sulfotelmatobacter. Next base: position 431,773 of record CAVZCG010000013.1, on the reverse strand, counting down.
TCGAGGACAGAACCCATTCCACCTGCGAATCGGCGGCAACGAAATTGGCGAAACATCCTGCCGTGGAGGCTTGGAACTTCAGGGACATAAGCTCTCCTGGAACCTGGAGTATCATTCGACGTTTCGCGTCACACTGAGCAGCAAGGGCTGGATTGGATTCTCTCGAACGCCGCATTCCGACGCATCTTTTTCCGGACAAATCACTTTGGACGAGCGGACGTTTGAAGGAGATCCGCTGGGATTCGGAGTACAGGGACACAACTGCGGATACCGGCATCGTAACTTCTGGACTTGGGCCCATGCCTATTTTCCTCGTCCGGGGTCGCCTGCGAGCACGCTGGAAGCATTGGTCTACGAGATGCCATTCGGATTGGTTTTCCGCAAAACTGTACTTTGGCACGACGGAAAGAAACACGAATTTCGAAATCTACAGGAAATTGAAAGGGATCGAAATCAGCTTCGTTGGGGATTCCGTTGTGGCGTAAAGGACGGATGCAGCTTGCAGGCCACGTTTGATGGCACTGGGCCGAGCGGTCACCGACTTCCCTATTTGAAAACTGATTGTATGGAGAGCTTCGAGGTCGCGAACAACAGCCTGACAAGGGCGACGCTGCTGCTTGAGTTGGACGGACGACCGGTCGAGACTCTGGAAACAAATGTCGGCGCTGTACTAGAGATGGTGGGCTAGAGTCATTCGGAACGCTGCGCTTTTGCCAACCGCTGAGCGACTATGGCGTAGGCTGACGGGTTAAATGCCATTCCAATGTGAGTGCCCGGGACTTCAAAGTCGATTTCAGGATCTGTAGTCCGGCAGTAGCGCCAATCGACAATGCCATCATCTCGAGTGTAGATAGCAGTTTGAAGCATGGACTCCGGGACTTCACGGCGCAAGGAGTCGATAAAATTACAGGTGCAGCGTCCGGTGTAGCAGTCAGGGAGAACGCCTTTGCCATGTTCCTGCAGAATGCGCAGGCGAATCGCATCCGCGGCATGGACAACATTGCGGTTTGGGAATGTGCCGCGAATCGGCGAAGCCAAAGTGATAACGGATGCGACGTCTCTAGGCCGCTGCCCGGCGATCGATCGCGCGATCACTCCTCCCAGACTGTGACCGATCAAGTGAATCCGCCGTCCAGTCTCGGAGAGCGCCCGTTGGACGGTCTCGCTCACGTGGCGTTGAATCAGTAGGTTTGGGCAATCAGCGTTGATACCGATGCCAGAGAAATATGGACGATAGCCGATGCGGCCGAGCCAGGCGTGCAATTCCATCAAGTAAAGATCAGTGCCTAGGAAACCCGGGATAATGATGACGGCAGAGTCATCCCCGCGGGGCACTCCGAAGCCGTAATAGATAGGAGTAGCGTGCAGAATGAGAAGCTCAGCCGCGAAGAGGGCTTCTGTCCATGGCGCGATATCAACCTCAGAATGTACCCCTCGACTGTAATGGCCCCGTGTTTTCGATGAGCCCGCAGTCTTCTTGCCTTTAGTTCGCGACTTCATCCCGATCGATCCACCAATACGAACTCCGCGCGGGAGCTATACAGCGGCACCCCGCGAATTATACCTTCCCTTTGCGCGTCCGGCGTGAGAGCTGTTTACCTCGCGGAGTCTTCTTCAGCCGCGCTTCGAGTTCCACCACCCGCCTGCGCAATGCTTCGAGCTCGGGTTCGGCGCGTGGTTCAGATGCTGGGGATCCGCGCAAGAGTTGCCTCATCATGTCCACCGGAGACAGGACGGCGGATTGAACTTCGCCCAGTCGACTTTGCACCGCATCCTGCACCCTCTGGTAGGTATCAAATGCGGACTTCAAGTACCACATAATGAATTCCTGGCGCACTTCGTCGGACGCGACGATGAGTTGGCGCAACAGCTCGAGCGGAAGACCGGTCGGCTTGTCTTTAGCATCTTCCGTGATGATTTGTGTCAGCGTGACGCGAGTGAGATCCTGCCCCGTCTTTGCATCCACCACCCGTACATCCTTGCCCGCTCGAACGAATTCCGCGATGTCGTCGAGATTGATGTACTTGCTGTTGGAGGAATCGTACAAGCGGCGATTCCCGTATTTCTTGATGACAACCGTTACGGGCTTCATAGTCGGCTCTATAGTACAGCATTTGCTGCGATGCACACTAGACAAATATATATTGACATGGATAGCCGTGAATCGTATATTTATCTCGATGCTGCATTGCAGCAATCGTTAGGAAGCAGCAATCAGGGAGGTATGAAATGCCAACCGCGGCAAAATCCGAACCTTTCCGGACTCATTCCGGCGAATCGTCTTTTGTATCTCTTCTATCCGGCTGGGCGCAGCAGGGGGTGCAGAGCTTCTTTGCCACACAGAGAATCCTCCTGGATCTGGCGATGCGGCAAAACGCAAGCTTGATGCACTCGCTACGGCAACAGCTGTCGGATCCCCATCATTCCCCCACCGCTATTGTGAGCGAAGTAACGGCTGAGGCAATCACAAACTTCATTGAAGGACAAAAGATCCTTCTCGAACTAGGGCAAGAACAGAACGAACTGCTGATGACCGGGATGAAGGAGCGCGCAGGAGACTGGCCAGCGGCGGAAGCGATCACCGATCTGCTCCGGCGGAGCCTGGAAACCTTCATCAGCATGCAGCAGGAGTTGCTGAAGACTGCCGGCAAACAAACCCATTCATGGGTAGACGCTGCCAAGAACGGGAAGCCGTACCACGTCGATCACCTGGTGGAGCTGGCGCAGGAGTCGATGGAAACCTTTGTCAAAGCGCAGAAACAGTTCATGGACGTGATCGCTGAAGAAACGACAAAGGCAACCAGCGGGAAGCACGCCAACAGCGCTCATAAAAACAAGAGGACTGAACTTTCGCAACTGGCGCGCAAGGCCACGGAGTCCTTCATCGAGGCGCAAAAGAAGATGGTTGATGTGGCTGGGCGTCAGATGAATGCCAGCGTCAAAACCGCGGGCAAAACTCTGGAACTGTTCCGGCCATTTCCTTTCCTCCCGCTTGCAGAACTGACGCGCGAGGGAGTAAAGAGCTACGTCGATGCACAGAAAGAACTGATGGCGGTCATGGCGAAGCCGGCTGGTGAGCGCAAGGCTACCCACAAAGTCGAACACCGCGCGAAAAGACCAGCGAAGAAAGCAGCTATGGCGAGTGCCTGAGGGTACGTAAGGGATGCCATAAAGCGGGCACCACAACTTACAGTGCGGAGGCAGTAGCGAGACGTGCCAACGTGTCCTTTTTCTCCGAAGGGCACGTTGGCCTGATTGTTTCCATTCGTAGGTGCCACTGGTTGAAGACTGAATTCTCTGTCGGCTGGTAACAACCCCGCCCTCCTGGGCAGATCTAGCTCACTTTCCCGTGTAATTACGCTCACAGCAAAGTGTGATAGCGGGTACGGACACGGCCCCACATCTGGTGCTGTAGTTGCCTTGGTGTTCCCGTTCCGGGACGGTGAGGAAGTGCAATGGCTTTGCGCGAGTGGTCGAAATCGAATGCAACTTACGGTCGAAGGCTCGTCAATTCTGGAATAGAGGGTGTACGTACTGGTCGAACAGCATTTCTTAAGGGCGAGCCTCTAACACCGTTTATCAGCAAGTCAGTTCGAAGAGCATGGAAGCCTGCAGCTGTTGGCGCGTGCCTCGGTATGTTGGGTGGTTATCCGGGAAACAGGCACAGATCCATCGGAAGGGCAGTAGCACGAGGCTTGCTAGGCGGCGCAATTGGCTTGGGTGCAGGAGTCGCTTGGGAAAGCCGCCATCTAACGGCAAGTGCGGCCGGTGGTGCTTTGAAGAACATTGGCCGCGTGCGCGACGAGCACTGGCTAACCAGGCATCCGATCGATTACGCGTAGACCTGAGATAGAAGTTGGAAAACGAGATCAGGTCATCCTTTAGCAGATCGCGGTCCTCGCCGTGCAAGACGAGAACATAAGACTCAGCATCCTCCCCATACTCCGACATATGGCTTAAGGGGGCAGTCATGGCCACGCGCGAAGTGGCGCCGCTGCGGGTTCAGGTCCCGCTTCCCACCGAAAGTCTGAGCGAAGAACGCATTGCCTACCTGGAAACATTAGTCCGTCAAGCTAAAACGGCCGCCGCCGTCTTTACTCAATTTAGCCAGGAAGAAGTTGATGGCATCGTCAAGGCGATGGTCCTAGCCGGACTCGATCAAGCACAACATCTCGCCCGCCTCGCGGTTGAGGAAACCAAGCTTGGAGTCATGGAAGACAAGGTCATCAAGAACATGGTGGCCACCGAGTTTGCCTACAACTACATCAAGGATAAGCGGACGGTAGGAGTCATTCGCGAGTTTCCAGATCGCAATCTGGTCGAGATCGCCGAACCCATCGGCGTTATTTTCTCGATCACACCGATCACCAACCCCACCTCCACGGTGCTCTTCAAATGCATCATGGCCATCAAGACGCGGAACGCAGTGATCTTCAGTCCCCATCCAAACGCCTGGCGTTGTTGCTCTGAGGCCGTGAAGGTGATGTATGAGGCCGCACATAGGCATGGAGCGCCCGAAAGAGTTTTCAGCTGCCTGCAAGAGCACACACTGCAGGACAACGCTTACTTGATGCGACACAAGGACGTGGGTCTGATTGACGCTACGGGCGGGCCAGGAGCGGTCAGGGCGGCGTACAGCTCCGGCAAACCGGCGCTGGGTGTGGGGCCGGGCAATACGCCGGTTTACCTGGAAAAAACCGCTGACCTGAAAACAGCTGTAACTGACATCATCCTGTCGAAGACTTTTGACAACGGAACCATCTGCGCCTCCGAGCAAACTGCGGTGATCGACGATGAAATTTACGATCTGGCGCTGAAGAAATTTGCCGAACTAGGTGCGCACATCTGCAATGAGCACGAAGCGAAGCTGTTGGCTTGCGCCGTTATCGACTCTGAAACGGGTTTTATGCAAGCGGCTGCGGTGGGACAGAAGGCTACCGATATTGCCCGCCTCGCGGGCTTTGCCGTGAAGCCAAATACCAAGCTGCTGATCACACCAATCCAAGGCGTGGGTCGTGAATATCCTCTGTCAGTGGAGAAACTATTCCCCGTCCTCGCTGCCTACCGAGCGAGATCCGTCGACGAGGCACTCAAGGTTTGCGTTGACGTGAATCATGCGGGCGGGCTGGGGCATACGGCAGTCATTTTTTCGCGTAACGAAGAGATCATCCGCAAGTTCGGCGAGGTGATGAATGCGGGACGCATCCTGGTGAACTCGCCGGGCTCCGTGGGAGCGGTGGGAGGAGTCTACAACGATCTGCCGCCTACCTTTTCATTCGGCTGCGGCACCGGCGGCGGCAACAGCACCACCGACAACGTCAATATCTACCACTACCTCAACATCAAGCGTGTGGCTCGGAGGACCCAAGCCCATATGTGGTTTCGAGTTCCCAACCAGATCTATTTCAATTGGAACGCGGTGGAGAATGTGCGCGAGTTCGCATCGCGCTCGACCATCATCGTTACGAGTCCGGCTTTGGAGCAAATCGGCCACGTCGACCTGGTGCGGCGCTGCATTCCAGCAGCAACCCATATCCACGTTTCGATTATTCCGGATGCAGAGCCCGAAGTGAAGGTGGTGATGCAAGGCGTGGAGGCGCTCAACTTCTACAAAGCGGACCAGATCATTGCGCTGGGCGGAGGGTCGGTGATCGATGCAGCCAAGATCATGAAGCTCAAGTACGAATCTCCGGAGGCTGACTTGGAAGAGCTGGCCGCGCCTTTCCTGGATCTGCGCAAACGGGTGGTCGAGTATCCCACCGAGAAGAGCCTCCGGATCCGCCTGATTGCTATTTCCACCACCAGTGGAACCGGCAGCGAAGTCACTCCATTTGCTGTTCTCACCGATAAAGAGCGTGCGCGTAAGGTGACGCTCGCGGATTACTCGCTGACGCCGGATGTGGCCATCGTTGATCCGCAATTCGTGATGTCGATGCCCAAGGGCCTTACCGCGGACACAGGCATCGATTGTCTTACGCATGCCCTAGAAGCGGCCGTCTCCAGCTACGCTTCGCCATACACAGACTGTAATGCCATGCAGGCAATTCGAATGGTGTTCAAGTATCTGCCTATCGCCTACGAGCATCCCCGCGACGAAGAGGCGCGCAGCATGATGCACAACGCTGCCTGCATTGCGGCCATGGCTTTCTCGAACGCGTCGGTGGGCGTGAATCACGCCCTCGCGCACTCTTTCGGGGCACGCTTCGGCGTCGCGCATGGCCGGGCGAACGCGCTGATGTTGCCACATGTGATCGCATACAACGCGTCTGTGCCGACCAAGTTTCTGCCTTCGCCTTACCAGATGGGATATGTCGCGCACAAGAAATACGCGACGGTTGCCGATTTGCTGGGTCTCGGCGGTCACACAATTGACGAAAAAGTGAAGCACCTCGTAACGGCGACGGAACAATTACTCGACCAGTTAGGGTTTCCGCATTCGATCGCCGATCTCGGAATTTCCCACGGAGAATTCGAACGGGCGATGCCAGATCTTACCAAGCGAGCCTTTGACGATCCCTCCTGGCGATCGAACCCGCGCATGCCCCTGATCAGCGAACTGGCTGAGTTGTTTTGGAAGGCTTATGACGGACGAGGCCAGGCGAAAGTATCTCTGGTAGTTCAGGAAAAGATTTCGTAGCGGACGGTTCTTATGGCGACGATCGCAGTCTGGATCAGAGTTGATGAAGAGCGCGTGGTGCAGAGCTTGCAAGACACTGGCGAACGGCTGGACGGTGTCGATGGTGAAGTGACACTGGATTTCTCCGCCGTGCATCGGATCGATGCAAGCGCGCTGGGCGCGATGGCGGAGTTGGCAAGCATTGCCGACGACAAGGGCATCAAGGTCGTGCTTCGTGGCGTGAACGTCGAGATCTACAGAGTACTCAAGCTGTTGAAACTGGCATCGCGATTTTCTTTCGGGAACTGAGAGACGAGACGATCGTTTGGCGAGTGAAGTGTCAAGACAGGGGAGTTGACATGCAGAACCCGCAGCACAGTGACCGCCTTTCCTGGGGCGACGCGGTCTTCCTCCATCTCGAACGTGATGGCATGCCCCTCAACCTAGCGTGCCTATGCGTGTTCGAGGGCGAGATCCGGTTCGAAGAATGCGTGAAGTTTGTGGAATCGAAGCTGCCACTGATTCCCCGCTACTTGAAGCGTGTAGTACCGCCTCCGCTTAATATCGGCCTCCCGAGCTGGGAATACGATGCTGACTTCGATATCCGACGCCACGTGCACGAGGCAACACTCAAGCACGGTTCCGATTCCGCGTTGAGGGCGCTTGCCGGGAAGCTTCTAAGCACGGTGATGAAACGGCAGCATCCTCTGTGGGACATGACTCTGGTACACGGACTGCAGGGGAATCGGAGCGGGCTTATTTTCCGGTTGCACCACTGCCTCGCGGACGGCATCGCTGGAGTGGGCATCATGAACGTACTCATGGACGCGAATCCTGCGGCGCCTCGTCTGGCTAGGAAAAAACTACGGGTGCCGGTTGCAAAACCTCCTGATCCGTGGGCCTCAATCACGAACGGCTGTGTCGACTCCTATTCTGAACTGGTTAAGCGGATTCTTGCTGGGCTGGCTGATCTCTCAAGTATGGCTGAGCGCGTTGCCGCCAATGGTGGGAGCTTCGATTCGGCAGAGTTCGCCCATCTCTTCCCGGAACTGACCGCGAACACCGAGCGGCTGCGCTTCAACGTTCTCTACCGCGGACCGCAGAAGTTTGCTTGCACGGAAGTTCCGTTGACGGAAATTAAGGCCATAAAGCAGGCCTGCGGAACCAGCGTGAATGACGTAATTCTCTCGCTGGTAACGGCTGCGATCCGGCGCTACCTGGAATTACACGGCGACAAGGTCAAAGGGCGACTTTTCCGCATGATGGTCCCGGTGAATTTGCGCGGCAGTGATAATCCCGGAGAACTAGGAAACCGTATTTCGCTAGTCCCGGTTACAGTTCCGCTGGGTATTGCCGATCCGCGCAAGCTGCTGGCTGCGGTGCATCGGAGAACCGAATTTCTAAAACGAGCACATACCGCCGAACTGGTGAGCCTAGCTGGAGGATTGATTGGAATGCTGCCGACTTCCGCCCAGGCGGTAGCCGGCCACATCATCAGCCGACTGCCGTTCACGCCGTTCAACATGGTGTGCACCAATGTGCCGGGTCCGCAAAATCCACTCTACCTGCTCGGCCACAAGATGCTGCATTGCTATCCCTACGTTCCGATCGGCGGAGAGATGGCGCTGAATTGCGCCATCCTGACCTACAACGGTACGGCGTATTTCGGATTCAGCGGAGAAGTTCATGCCGCACCGGACTTGCGGCGTCTGGAAAAGTTGTTGCAGTTGAGTTTTCTGGAACTCCAGGAAGCGGCCGGCAGAAACAAAGAACAAGCGAAGTCGAGGAAGATGCACGCTAAGGCAAGGGCAAAAGCAAAGGCACAAGCGAAGACTCGATCGACACTCGTATCCAAGCCGGCCCCTGTTGCATCCATGACTCCTTTGCCTGCCGCTACCGTCGAATCAGCAGCAACGGTTAGACCCCCAGTTAAGGAGGAAGAAGTTCTTACGCAATTGATCGCGTAGCAATCATCAGCAGGAGAGTAGCGACGTGGTAGGTACCCAGTCAGCTGCGCAATTAACCCCTTGGTTGGTCTCCGGCAGAACCCTCTGCCTGACCATTCATCTTCTCGGCCTTGCAGGTTTTTCATACATTGTGATGAAGCGCTTGACGCCGCTGTTTCGGGCGGAGCGTGATTTTCGTTTTGATCGGCCCTGGGCACGACTTGGAAAAGTCCTCAAGTATTGGTTGGGCCAATGGAAACATCCGCGCTACAGGGCGGCAGGAATTCTTCATATTTTCATCTTTGCCGGATTTATCGTGCTGGCGCTGCGCGCTTTCACAGTCTTGATTGTCGGCATCTCACAAGACTTCGTCATGCCGGGGCTCTCTGGAAGAGCCGGCCCGATTTATAACCTCATCACCGATTACGCTGCAACCATTGTTCTCCTTTGCATGGGGATCGCGATCGTTCGCCGCCTGGTTTTCAAACCAGCACGATATGCCGTGCCGGCAAAATTCGGCAAAGCTCACACTGCCGATGCCATCTTTCTTTTGGCGCTGATTGCGATCTTGATGGTCGCGGACAGTCTTTTCGCAGGTGCCAGTGCTGCTGCTCAGTCACAGGCAGGGCAATCCGTGGAAGCGTTGGCCGTCGGTTCGCTTCCATGGATGTTGCAAAGGGCGCTCCTCTCAACTTCCGTGCCAACACTGGGCAGCGTCTTTGTGGGCGCCTATCTCCTGCATGAAGTGACCTTTTACTTTCTGCTTTGCTACCGGCCTTTTGGCATTCAATTCCATGTGGAGACTTCCCTGTTCAATATTTATTTCGCCAAGCTCGACCGGGAGATTCTCAAACCGGTGCGATGGGGCGTCAGCGATGAACATCTCGATCAGGTGAAGTCGTTCGGAGTAAAGACTTTCGAAGATTTCACCTGGAAGCAGATGCTCGATTTCTATTCCTGCGCGGACTGCGGGCGATGCTCTGACAATTGTCCTGCCAATGCTGTGGGCAGGCCACTGTCTCCGCGATTCATCGGCATTAAGGCACGAGATTACGCTTTCGAGCACTATCCGGTTTTTGGACGCGCCCACAACGGCACAGCGCTCGTTGGCAGCAAAGATTCCGGAAGCATTTATTCCGAAGATGAGATCTGGTCTTGCACAACCTGCGGTGCTTGCGAGGAAGAATGCCCGCTGTTAGTGGAGCACGTCGACAAGATCGTCGATCTGCGACGAGGCCTGGTCGATCAAGGAAACGTGCCCCAGTCGCTGCAAAAAGCTCTGAAAGCTCTGGAGAGTCGCGGCAATCCCTACGGCAAGTTAGAGAAGAAGAAAGGTGATTGGGCAAACGCCAAAGAATTCCAGCTTGTCTGCCCAGTCAAAACTCTCGGAAACAACGACCACGCCCACACCCTTTATTTCGTCGACAGCATCACTTCCTACGATGACCGCATGCAGGCGATTGGTCGTGCCACTGCAAGGATTCTGAGCGACGTTGGGGAGAACTTCGGAATCTTGGGCGCTGCGGAAAGAGATAGCGGCCATGAGGTCCGGCGCTTCGGCGAAGAAATGTTGTTCATCGCCCTGCGCGACCACAATGTAGATGCCATCAAAGCGTCGGGAGTTCGAAGGATCATCACCGCCGATCCGCACGCCTACAACGCGCTGAGGCACGACTACCAAGAAAAAGATATGCCGCCGGTTGAGCACATCAGCCAGGTGATTGCCCGCGCGGTGAAGGCCGGCAGGATCAAATTCCATTCAGCGGAGAACGCGAACGCTGTATTCACTTATCACGATCCCTGCTATCTCGGACGTCACAACCAGATTTACGACGAGCCCCGAGATGTGCTGGACGCGATTCCGGGCTTGCGGCGGGTGGAAATGAACCGGAGCCGCGACCGCTCGTTCTGCTGCGGCGGTGGTGGACTGATGCTGTTCTACGAGCCGAAGGAAGAACAGCGGATGGGAGTGAAGAGAGTGCAAATGGCGGCGGAAGCTGGAGCCAATGTAATCGTGACCGCTTGTCCATTCTGCATGACGAATATTGAGGACGCGATCAAGGTCGCCGGCATGGAAGGAAAGATGACGGCCATCGATCTTGCGGAACTGGTCGACCAACAGATCGTGCGTGAGGGAAAAGCAGCGTGAAGAGAGTTTTATGGAGGTGCATGTGGAGATTCTAGTTTGCGTGAGAAGAGCACCCGACACTTCGGAAAACGAAATTCAGATCAACAGTGCGGGAAGTGACATCGAGCGCGATGATCTGATCTATTCCATCAACGAAGCAGACAACTACGCCGTCGAAGAAGCCCTCCAGATCGTCGCTCGCGTAGGAGGAAACGTCACGGTCGCGACCGTCGGTGGCGAAGACGACGAAGAGGTGCTGCGCCGGGAGATGGCTATGGGCGCGCAGAGTGGCGTGTTGATCTCAGACGAGGCTTTCTCAGGATCGGATGGTCGCGGAATCGCCACCATCCTCGAATCTTTTGTGCGGAAGGGCAACTACGACCTGATTCTGACTGGCGTGCAGGCCGAGGATGGTGGCGCTCAGGTCGGCGGAATGCTGGCGGCTCTGCTCGATTATCCATTTGCCTCTCTGGTGAATTCCATCGAAGTGGTCGACGGCAAGACGCTGAAGATCAGCCGGGAAATTGCTGGCGGCAACAAGGAAATGAATGAGATTGATCTCCCTTCCGTGCTTTCGATTCAGACCGGGATCAATGAACCTCGTTATGTCGGCATGCGAGGCATCCGGCAAGTCGCTTCGGTGCCTATTCCAACTTATGGCTTGGTGGAGCTGGGGCTGGACGCAGGGTCCGTTGGAGAATCGGCCGCGAAGATGAGACGGATGGATTACTTCTTGCCCGAACTCGGTAAGGGAGCCGAAATCTTGCATGGCAGCCGCGAGGAGAACGTCGACCGGGTGCTTGAACTCGTGGCGGCCAAAGGAGGCCTGAAATGACGGCGCGTATCTTCGCTTACATCGCGCATAAGGATGGCATCGTCGACGATTGTGCATTTGAACTGGCGGCGGCTGCGCGAAAGATTGATCCAACAGTATCGCCCACCGCCATCATCACCGGTTGGGGTGCGGACCTCGATGACGCTTGCAGCGCTCTTGGGGCTGCCTATCTCGAGGTATGGAAAATCGCGAATGAGGCCCTGGCCTACCCCAATGCTGAATTGGTACGAAAAGCGCTGCTGCAGGTTCTGCCGGCGAAGAGTATTGTGCTGGCTTCGCACGATCATTTTGGAATCGATTTGGCGCCCGGCCTTTCGATCAAGATGAATGCGGCCTTTGTGTCTGACGTGGTCGACCTCGCCGCGATAGAAGGTACTTGCCTGAATGTAGTCCGCCAGGAGTTTGGCGGGCAGGTGAGCGCCCATGTTCGATGTGACATTGCACCCGGGGCAGTGATGACGATACGGCCGGGAGCCTTCAAGGCCGTCGAGATTGGCTCGGGAAGTGCATTCGTCGTCGACAAATCGGCCGAAGTCGGCGTTCTGACCGGCGGACGGCGCTATCTCGAAACCATCGTTGCCGAAGCTGGCGATGTGGATATCACCCAACACAGCGTTCTAGTTTCCATCGGCCGCGGCCTCCAGGAGAAGGAGAACGTGGCCATCGCCCAGGAACTAGCCGATGCCATCGGGGCGGCCGTGAGTTGCTCGCGGCCCGTCGTCGACGCCAAGTGGCTAGAGAAGTCACGCCAGGTGGGCTCGTCCGGAAAAACCGTTAAACCCAAGGTGTATCTGGCATGTGGTATCAGCGGCGCTTCGCAGCATCTGGCTGGTATCAAAGGCAGCCCATTACTGATCGCCATTAACAAGAATCCAAAAGCTCCGATATTTCAGGTGGCGGACGTAGGCATTGTCGATGACGTGCTGGAATTCCTGCCAGCCCTGACCAATAAAGCGCGCGAGATGCAAACCGTTGCAGCAAAGTGAGGCACCGCCCATGATCACGAATAAGACATTGAAATTGAGTTTGAAGTCGCTTCGGGATTTCGCCAAGAAACGTCTGCCGGACGAAAAACTTTTGGAACTGGATGCCGCGGACGAATGCCCCCTCGATATCGTGCGGGATATGTGCAGTCCGGACCAGTTGGGGATTCAACTGTTGTTCATTCCCGAAGAGTTCGGTGGCATGGGCGGCGGTGCCTTCGATGTGTATTGCGTGTGCGAAGAGATGGCGCGGATCGATCTCGGAGTCGCCACGGCCGTGCTGGCGACGTTTCTGGGTAGCGATCCGATCACAGTAGGTGCGACTCCAGAGCAAAAGAAAACCTGGTTGACGAGGATTGCCGAAGAGGGATTGTTGTTCGCCTACGGGGCCACGGAACCGGAAGCCGGTAGCGACTTAGGTGCACTCAAGACTACTGCGGACCCAGTCGTTCAGGATGGACACGTGGTTGGTTACAAGATCAATGGAAACAAACAGTGGATCAGCAACGGCGGCGTGGCCGGCGCATACACGGTCTTGGCAAATACTCCTAGCGGCCCGAGCTGGTTCATCGTGGAGAAGGACGCAAAAGGTTTCACTCACGACGAGCCTGAAGACAAGCACGGTATTCGCCTGAGCAATACCGCCGCGCTAGCTTTCAATGACGTCTACGTCGATGCCGATCGGTTGATCGGAGGGGTCGAAGGCCAAGGGTTAAATCAGGCTCAGGCTGTCTTCGGTTATACGCGCCTGATGGTCGCAGCGTTCGGGCTTGGAGCAGGGTGGGCCGCGCTTGACCGAGCAATTCCCTACTCCACCAAACGCATTCAGGCGGGAGCGCCGCTCTCGCAAAAACAGGGATACACCCACAAGCTGATCGTGCCCCACGTGGCGCGGCTGGAGGCGGCTCGCGCTTATATCGAGGAAACCGCGCAGCGCATTGATGCGGGAGCCGAAGGAAGCTTGAACACCGAGGGCGCCATCGCGAAGTACATGGCAACAGAAGCTGGCAATCTGGCAGCCGACGCCAGTATCCAGGCACTCGGTGGTTACGGGTACACGCGGGAATACATGGTGGAAAAAATAAGGCGAGACGTTCGCATCACCACCATTTACGAAGGCACATCCGAAATCATGGAGATGACCATCAGCCGAGACCGCTGGCAGTCTCACCTCAAGACACGCGGACAGCATTATCACGAATGGGCGCGAGAGTTCGAAGCATTGCATGGCCAGCAATCGAATGTGGGTGCTGACATGGCTGCACTGGCCTTTCACGCGTTGGCGGAAGTGATGGAAAAATCGCGTCTGGCGCGGCTGACCCGCTATCAGCACATTCTCCTACGTCTAGGCGAGTTGATTGCCTACGCCGAATGCGCGGGAAGTTTGTCCCGCCGGGCAGCGCTTCTGGCTGAGGGCAAGCTCCACGAAAAAGCGAACCGTCGCTTCGACGCGACCGCACTGGCGGCGATCAGCCGAGTCTTTGGCCGCGAGGCCGCACTCAAGGTGGGTGAAGAAGGGCTGCGCTGGGTAATCGGCGCCGGTGGTGTGAGCGATTCCGAGACGGCCAGCTTTGTAGCGATTGTTGGATTGCCCGCCATCCAGCGCGCACAGTCGGGCCTTATTCCAGACATGGATTACATCGCGGACGTGCTCTACAACCGCGTGGCCAAACCCACGGTCCTGGCCGCATAGCTCTTAACGACGGATTTTCAGGAGTCTCGTCATGGAAAACACTTCTTATCGCGCCATTGCAATCGTCGGAGTAGGAGCGGTACTTCCCGATGCCGCAAACGTGCAGGCGTTCTGGGAAAACGTGAAGAACGGCCGTTACAGCATCAGTGAGGTCCAGCACGACCGTTGGGATCCGGCGCTCTACTATGATGCCGATCCGAATGCACCTGACAGGACTTATTCCACAATCGGCGGCTGGGTGCGCGACTTCGCATGGGATCCGATCAAGTGGCATTTGCCGGTTCCGCCGCGCGTGATCGATGCCATGGATGAGTCGCAAAAATGGGCCATCGCATGCGCCCGCGAAGCATTAGAGGACTACGGCTACCCCAAGCGGCCGCTGAACAATGATCGTACGGCAGTGATTCTCGGGAATGCGATGGCTGGGGAGAAGCATTATTTCACGGCGCTGCGCTTGTATTTCCCGGAGTACGCTCATGAACTCGCCGAATGTGCGGGCTTCGCGGATCTTCCAGAAAAGCTGCGTCGTGACCTCACCCGCGAATTGCACGATCGTATGGCCAAACGGATTGCGGACGTGACCGAAGACACCATGCCCGGGGAATTAGCCAACTGCATTGCCGGCCGCGTTGCGAACATCTTCAACTTCCACGGCCCGAACTATGTTGTGGACGCGGCTTGCGCGTCGGCAATGGCGGCGATCAACGCGTCGGTTGAGGGATTGGTGGAGAACGATTTTGATCTCGCCGTGACCGGCGGAATTGACCGGAACATGGGCGCCTCGACCTACATTAAGTTCTGCAAGATTGGAGCGCTGTCGGCCACTGGTACTCGTCCCTATGCAGAAGGGGCGGATGGCTTCGTTATGGGCGAAGGCGCGGCTATCTTCCTGCTCAAGCGGCTGGCAGATGCGGAACGCGACGGGGACAAGATCTACGCGGTGCTAAGGGGCATGGGCGGATCGAGTGATGGCAAGGGAAAGGGCATTACTGCGCCCAATCCTGTTGGCCAAAAGCTGGCCATTGAGCGCGCCTGGCTAAACGCCGGATTATCGCCGTCCACCGCGACTTTGATCGAGGGCCATGGCACATCCACTCGCGTGGGAGATGTGGTGGAAGTACAAAGTTTGATTGATGCGCTCGATAGTTTTCATCTCCCGACGCATTCGGTCGCACTGGGCTCGGTGAAATCGAACCTGGGACATCTCAAAGCAGCGGCGGGTGCTGCCGGATTTCTGAAAACGGTTCTGGCGCTGCGGGACAAAGTTCTGCCGCCGAGCGTTCATTGCGAGCACTCCAATCCAGACATTGATTTTGCGCATTCTCCTCTTTACGTGAATACCGAACTGAAACCGTGGGCGATTCCTTCGGACGGAGTGAGGCGCGCTGGGCTGAGCGCATTTGGTTTTGGCGGCACGAATTTCCACGCAGTACTCGAGGAATACATTCCCCACCGGCTGAATGGTAACGGCAAGCGGACGGTCGCAGTCCAGGAGGTTCCCCGGAAGCTGGCAGAGCCGGTTATGACTGTCACAGGCGTTTCCCGCACATCCGAGTCTTCTACCCTAAAAGCTCCGTTGCGCGGAGCCCTTGTAGTCGGCGGAGCTTCAGAAGCCTCGCTGGCAGAACGTCTGCGCGCAGTGGAGACGAAAGCCAAGGCGGGCCAGGCACCCAAACCTGCACCACCGTCTGAATCCGACCTTCGCGCACCCGAGCGTCTGGTTATCGACTACGCGAACTCCAACGAATTGGCCGATAAGGTCGGAAGTGCACTCAAGGCTCTGGCGGCCAATCAGCCGGCAACGTGGAAAGCGCTGCGATCGCAAGGTATCTTCCGCGGTCATGGTCCTGCAGCGAAGGTGGCGTTCCTCTATACAGGCCAAGGCTCGCAGTACGTGAATATGCTCCAGCAGCTGCGCGCCGCAGAGCCAATCGTTGCCGAAACCTTTGCCGAGGCCGATCGTGTGATGACGCCTCTGCTTGGCAGGCCGCTCAGCGATTCCATCTTTGTCAACGACTCTGACCCCGAAGCTCTGGCCAAGGCGGAAGACGCTCTCCGACAAACGGCAATCACTCAGCCCGCCGTGCTCGCAACCGACCTCGCTCTGACGCGGTTGATGGCCGCCTACGGTGTTGAACCAGACTTCACTATGGGACACAGCCTGGGGGAGTACGGAGCCCTGGTCGCCTCTGGAGCTCTGCCGTTCACAGATTCTCTGGAAGTCGTTAGCGCTCGTGGCCGCGGGATGACGCAGGTGGCAATGAAGGACAACGGCCGCATGGCTGCGGTCTTTGCTCCGTTGGAGGAAATCGAACGCATTCTGAAGACGATCAAGGGTTACGTCGTAATCGCCAACGTCAACAGCAACCGTCAGGCGGTAATCGGTGGGGAGAGCGAGGCCGTTCAGCGCGCCATGGAAGCGTTCCTGGCAGTCGGATTTGACGTAGCCGCATTGTCGGTTAGCCACGCGTTTCACACCTCCATCGTGGCAGGAGCGAGTGAACCGCTGCGCCGGGTTTTGGAGCACTTGCACCTGGAGTCGCCACGTTTGCCGATCGTGGCCAACACGAATGGAGAGTTCTATCCCATGGGTCCCGACGTTGTGCCGCAAATGCTGGATATTCTCACGCAACAAGTCGCTTCTCCGGTGCAATTTGTTAAGGGCCTGCGGACGCTGTATGACGCGGGCGCTCGTGTTTTTGTTGAAGTTGGGCCGAAGAAAGCGCTGCAAGGGTTTGCCGAAGATGTGCTCGGCAGCTACAGCGATGTGCTTTCGCTGTTCACCAATCATCCAAAGCTCGCCGATGCGGTTGCGTTCAATCAGGCACTATGCGGGCTCTATGCGGCGGGATTGGGATATGGAACATCGGAAGTGGCGGGGGGGACCAGCGTTACGGCGGCCAATGAGATAAGAGCAGCTGCCGAAACACATAAAGGAAACATCGCTGCTGATCGGGTGAGCAATGCGCCTGTATCGTCCGCCATCCGATCGAAGGGCGATCATTACGACGAGCTAGGACGTTTGTTCGCCGATGTCCTCGACCGCGGCTACGAGATTTATCACGGACACGGGAAGCTATCCAAACATGCTTCCGTGGTCATTACCGGCGCGGCACTGGGATTGCCCGGAACCGACCACATCTTCGACGACGGGAACATCGGCCGCATCCTGGGCGGCAATCAATTTATCGATTCGATCTCGACACGCTTTCGGCGCGCGATGCTCGACAAACACATCACCCGGCTGGTGAAAAGAGAAAATGGCGAGCCCACGTTTGAGACCTTGGAGAGCGTCGCGGATGTGATCAAGCTGGCGGGTCGAGGAGGCGCCTTCGATCTGGAAGATGAATTCGGAATTCCGCACGAGCGCGTGGCTGCCTTCGATCGGGTTACACAACTTGCGATTGCTGCAGGTATCGATGCATTGCGCGATGCTGGCATTCCATTGGTCATGCGCTATAAAACCACGAGCAAAGGGACACAACTGCCCGATCGATGGGGATTACCTGAGACTCTGCGAGACGATACTGGCGTCATTTTTGCCTCCGCCTTCCCGGGCTGCGATTCGTTCGCCGATGAGATGACACGCTATTACGCGGACCATGAACGGCGCCAGCAGTTGGCTACGTTGGAGGATTTGCTGGCTCGTGCAGTAGAAGCAAACGGTCATTCCGTCCTAGTGCAGGAGATTAAGCGGCGGATCGATGAGCTGCAGGCTGTTATTCACAAAGAGCCGTATGTTTTCAACCGGCGGTTCCTGCTCCGCGTCTTGTCCATGGGACATTCGCAATTCGCCGAATACATCGGCGCACGCGGGCCCAACACGCAAATCAACTCAGCCTGTGCCAGCACCACTACGGCGGTGGCGCTCGCGGAGGATTGGATCCACGCCGGCCGATGCAGCCGGGTCGTGATCATCTCGGCCGATGACGTCACTTCGGACAATCTCCTCGAGTGGATGGGCGCGGGCTTCCTCGCAAGTGGAGCGGCAGCCACCGACGAAGCGGTGGAGGATGCAGCGGTTCCCTTTGACCGTCGACGGCATGGCATGATCATCGGCATGGGCGCTGCGGCTCTAGTTGTCGAGAGCGCGGCAGCTGCGCGGGAGCGAGGAATTCAACCAATTTGCGAAGTGCTGGCCAGTGTGACCGGCAACAGCGCCTTCCACGGGACGCGTCTCGACGTCCACCATATTGGTCAGGTCATGGAAACGCTGCTGACCAAAGCCGAAGCGAGTGGCGGCATTTCGCGTCGGGAAATCGCGCCGCGGACAGTTTTCGTCTCACATGAAACGTACACCCCAGCCCGGGGTGGCAGTGCCTCAGCCGAGATTCACGCGCTGCGTAGCACCTTCGGCGATGTAGCCGATCGCATCGTGATCGCGAATACCAAAGGATTCACCGGTCACGCCATGGCCACTGGCGTCGAAGAAGTTGTCGCGGTAAAAGCTCTGGAAACTGGTTGCGTGCCTCCAGTCGCCAACTTCAAGGAAGTTGATCCGGAGCTGGGACCGTTGAACCTGTCGAAAGGGGGAATCTATCCAGTCGAATACGCGATCCACTTGGGCGCCGGATTCGGTTCGCAAATCAGCATGATGCTGCTGCGTTGGGTGAAAACGAAGGATGGCGTTCGTCGCAACCCGAACGCTCTGGGCTACGCCTACCGCATCGCTGACGCGACCACTTGGAACGCGTGGCTGAGCGGCATCGCTGGTCGTGACGTTGCCGATCTCGAAGTAACCCACCGCACACTCCGCATACCAGATCAAGGTCCTCTGGCACACGTCGCACGAGCCGCTGGGCTATCGCAAACAGCTTCGATTGCAGCGCCTGCAACGCCAAGGGCGACGCCAGCGCCGGTGGCTGTTCCCGATGCGACGCCCACTCCGGTAGAAAACAAGGATTTGGTGAAAGAGAAAGTACTGGCTCTGGTAGCCGAACAAACCGGGTATCCGGTTGACATGCTCGATCTGGATCTGGACCTCGAAGCCGATCTGGGCATCGACACCGTGAAACAGGCCGAGGTGTTCGCCTCGATCCGCGAAGTTTATAACATCGCCCGCGACGAGAACCGCAAGCTTCGCGATTATCCCACGCTGGCGCACGTGATCCGCTTCGTATATGACAAGCGCCCGGACCTCGCCGTTCAAGGCTCTGCGACATTGCAGGAAGAAATCCGACCCGCGACCGCGCGGATCCCTGCTCCGGAAAAAACGTCTGCAATTGCAACCTCTGTGCAGACGGTTTCCAACGATCCCGTGAAAGACCGCATCCTCGCTCTTGCTGTCGAGAAGACAGGCTATCCCATTGAGATGCTTGATGTGGACTTGGACTTAGAAGCGGATCTTGGTGTTGACACCGTGAAACAGGCGGAGATGTTTGCCGCCATACGGGCCACGTACAACATTCCTCGCGATGAAAATCGCAAGCTGCGGGATTATCCCACGCTGGCACACGTGATCCGGTTCGTATATGACAAACGTCCAGACCTTGTTGCCCCGCAATCAGCGGATTCAGGGGCGCAGCTGTCATCCACGCCATCTCCGGCTGCCCCAGCCGTAGCGGCCGCCGACGATCCGATAAAAGAAAAGGTGCTTGATATCGTGGCGGAAAAGTCGGGTTATCCCAAAGACATGCTGGACCTTGACCTAGACCTCGAAGCCGATCTCGGTATTGACACCGTGAAGCAGGCGGAGATGTTCGCGGCCGTGCGAGCCGCGTACAACATTCCGCGCGATGAAAATCTGAAGCTGCGCAACTTCCCTACGCTAGCTCATGTCATCAAGTTTGCTCACGACCGGCAGCCGGGTTCGGCGAAAGAAGCGATTACTAGCACTTCTGCCAAACCAGAACCTGCACAGAAAAAACCGGCCGCTTTTGCGTCGTCGGATTCGACGCCCACTACGACCACTCGTCCCGTCCCAGCCAGTTTTGAGGCTGCCGATCGCATTCCTCGACGTGTGCCGATTCCCATTCTTCGCCCGCGGTCTGAGCTTTGCAAGGCAACAGGTGTCACTCTCGGCAGAGGCAGCCGGGTAGTAGTCATGCCGGATAAGTCTGGTGTAGGAGACGCTCTGGCGGAACGGCTGGAAAAAATGGGTGTAACGGTTCTTCGACTTGACCAGACTCTCGATGGGGAAACATTACAGAATCGCCTCAGGGATTGGATGGCCGCCGGTGTGGTGCACGGCATTTTCTGGCTGCCGGCTCTGGACGACGAGGGTGACCTCAGGCAGATGGACCACGCTAGCTGGCGAGAAGCCTTGCGAGTGCGCGTCAAGTCGCTTTATGCCACCATGCGAATTCTGCACGAACAAGCGGCGGAGCACGGGACCTTCCTTGTTGCTGCCACGCGGCTCGGAGGGCAGCATGGATATGACGAGGCCGGCGCGACCGCACCGTTAGGCGGCGCAGTGGTCGGCTTCTCGAAAGCCTATAAGCGAGAACGGATGGATGCTCTGGTAAAGGCAGTCGACTTCGAGGCGGTGCGAAAACCATCGGAGATAGCGGACATCCTCATCGCAGAAACTCTACGCGACCCTGGCGCGGTCGAAATAGGTTACAAAGATGGACTGCGTTGGACCGTGGCGTTGCGAGAGCAGCCAGCAACCGACGGCAAGCCCGGTCTCACCTTGGACAGCAACACGGTCTTTCTCGTGACCGGAGCAGCTGGAAGTATCGTATCGGCGATCACTGCTGATCTGGCGGCGGCCTCCGGGGGCACGTTCTACCTTCTCGATCTCGTGCCCGAGCCTGATCCGGAGAATCCTGATCTGAAGCGCTTCGCGATTGACAAGGACGGTTTGAAGCGCGATCTCTTCGCACGAATCCAGGCACGTGGTGAACGGGCTACGCCGGCACTCGTTGAAAAAGAGTTGGCAGCCTTGGAGCGAGCGCAGGCAGCACAAACCGCCATCGAAGCCGTTCGTGCTGCCGGCGGAACAGCGCACTACTTCAGCGTTAACCTCACGGATGCCGAGGAGGTGTCCAAAATCATAGAACAGGTTCATCAGCGCAGCGGAAGAATCGATGTGCTCTTGCACGCCGCGGGCATTGAGCGAAGCCACTTCTTGCCGGACAAGCCTGCGGGAGAATTCGATCTCGTGTTCGACGTGAAGAGCGATGGCTGGTTCAATCTTCTCCATGCCATCGGCGACATGCCACTCGCATCGACCGTGGCGTTCAGTTCGATTGCGGGACGCTTCGGCAATGCAGGACAAACAGACTATAGTGCCGCCAACGATCTGCTGTGCAAGATCACGTCGAGCTTCCGTATCGCACGGCCGGCGACTCGCGGCATCGTCGTCGATTGGACGGCCTGGGGCGGCATCGGCATGGCCACGCGCGGTTCCATACCCAAGATGATGGAACTGGCCGGGATCGATGTGTTGCCGCCTGAGGCCGGAGTTCCTCTGATTCGACGGGAACTCACTGCAGGTGGCACTCGGGGTGAAATTGTCATCGCCGGCCGTCTCGGCGTCATGGAAAAGGAGTGGGACTCTGCTGGTGGCCTGGACGCATCTGCTTCGGAAACTTTGCAGCGATCGCTGGCTTCGGAAACATCGGTCCCGCAACCAATACTTTCCGGACCCATGACCGGCAAGCTTGCAGCTCTTGGGATGCAAAGCGGCATCACGATTGAAACCATGCTGGACCCAGCCGTTCAGCCGTTCTTACACGATCATCAGATTGACGGAATACCCGTGCTTCCCGGAGTGATGGGAATCGAAGCGTTTGCAGAAGCTGCGCTGTGCCTGCTTCCTGGATGGCATATCGCGGCCATAGAAGACGTGAATTTCCTGGCGCCATTCAAGTTCTATCGGAACGAGCCGCGCGCGGTAACGGTCGAGACAATCATTCGTCCGCAGGCCGACACGCTGCTAGCGGCGTGCCGCTTGAATGGTTGCCGATCGCTTCCCAACCAGTCCGAGCCACAAGTGACCACACACTTCACGGCTCAAGTACGGCTCGCTAAGCAGCCGTCCAAAGTGGTAGCAGTTGTGGCGCCGCGACTACCCGAGGGACACGTTGTGGAGGCCGTCGACGTTTATCGTCTCTACTTCCATGGACCGGCTTATCAAGTTTTGGAGCGGGCATGGTGGGATGGAGAGCGAATGGTGGGACTGATGGCTAGAGGTTTGCCGCCAAACCACATGCCATCCGAACCGCCGACGCTGATGGCCCCGCGGCTGATTGAGCTTTGTTTCCAAACCGCCGGTCTCTGGGAGATGGGCAGTCATGGAAGAATGGGTCTGCCACAGCGCATTGATCGCGTCTCCTCCTTATTATTGCCCGTCCCTGAGACTGAAGATATCCGCTTATATGCCGTCGTCACATCCGATGGCCGAGGCGGCTTCGACGCAGAGGTTGTGGATATGAAAGGAAATCGCTACGTAGAAATTAGCGGTTACCGCACCGTGGCGATTCCCAGCGACGTGGATGCGGAAGGGTTGAAGGCACTACAGGCCGCGATGTCCCTGGAAACCATCGCGGCGTAAGTACATAACCGGTTGTCCTGACGATCTCCTGATCGGAGGACTTATGGAGCTCCAATTCCAGCGTGTGGCCATCGTGAATCGTGGCGAACCCGCCATGCGGTTCATTCACGCTGCTCGCGATTTCAACCATGAACACGGCACATCGTTGTGTACGATCGCGCTCTTCACCGAGGCTGACCGCCATAGCCTGTTCGTGAGGGAAGCCGACGAGGCGGTGTGTCTTGGTTCCGCTCAAGTCATCGATCCGAATACTCAGCAGCTCAAGAGTAGTTACGTCGACTACGGTTGCCTGGAACGGGCGTTAGTTGCAGGGCGCGCAGATGCGGTTTGGCCGGGATGGGGCTTCGTTGCGGAACACGCTGCATTCGCCGACCTTTGTCGCGCACTCGGTATCGTGTTCATCGGTCCGGATGGCGATGCGATGCGGCGTGTGGGCGACAAAATCTCCGCGAAGCAGTTGGCCGAGCAGGCGCAGATAACAGTAGTGCCGTGGAGCGGCGGGCCGGTGGAAACGCTCGCTGAAGCGCGCAGTCATGCCGAGCGCCTAGGGTATCCGCTCCTTATTAAGGCCACAGCCGGAGGGGGTGGCCACGGGATTCGCCTGGTGCATTCAGCCGCTCAACTCTCGCAAGCGTTTTCTAGCGCGCGGGCCGAGGCGTTCAAAGCCTTCGGAGACTCGACCGTTTTCATGGAACAATTGTTGTACTGCCCACGCCACGTCGAAGTCCAAATTATTGCCGACCACTATGGAACAACCTGGGCAGCCGGCGTGCGCGACTGCAGCATTCAGCGGCGCCACCAGAAAGTTCTGGAAGAAGCGCCCTCGCCGGCTCTTTCGCCTGAGCAAGACCAGGCGCTGCGGGCGGCGGCGATACTCTTTAGTCAGGCAGCCAGCTATCACAACGCTGGCACAGTCGAATTCCTCTATCAACCAGAGATCAAGCGCTTCTCATTCATGGAGATGAACACTCGATTGCAGGTCGAACATCCAGTGACCGAATGCACAACGGGGCTCGATCTGGTGAAACTTCAGATTCACGTTGCGCTTGGTGGCCGATTGGAAGGCGAGCCTCCACGGACGACGGGGCACGCCATTGAGGTGCGGCTAAATGCAGAAGATCCGGAAAACCGTTTTGCTCCCGCTCCGGGCGCGCTTGAACGGTTCAGGATTCTGACCGGGCCGGGCGTGCGCGTCGATACCGGCGTTGCGGAAGGCGACGCCATCTCACCAGACTTCGACTCGATGATCGCCAAGATCATTGCCTACGGCCAGACCCGCAAAGAAGCTCTTTCGCGGTTGCAACGGGCGCTGCGCGAGAGTGTTGTCGTCATCAAGGGCGGAGCCAGCAACAAAGCGTTTCTGCTGGAGTTGCTGAACCGTCCCGAGGTGCAGAGTTCAGAAGCCCACAATGGATGGCTCGATCACCTGGCAGCTACCGGTGAGCACGTCTCTCGAAGTTACGCTGACGTGGCTTTGGTTCAGGCCGCAATTGAGGCCTACGATGCGCAGTTAGCGGTGGAACAGACGCAGTTTTATGCATCGGCAGTGCGCGGGCGGCCGCAAGTAAGAAGCGAGATAGGCCGGACTGCGGAATTACGGTACCGAGGTCACCACTACTTACCCAAGGTTTTTCGCCTCGGCCCCGGGGAGTACGGAGTGGAGGTAAATGGGGCGCGCATCAACGCCCAGGTTGAGCGCTTGGATCTATTCGAGTGCCGGCTCAAGGTTTTCGGGCGGCGCTTTCGCATCGTGTCGGTTGTCGAGGGATCAAGTTATCAGATTGAAGTTGATGGCGTATCGCACCGGATCGATCGCGGTGGTGGGGGAGTAGTGCACGCACCGGCGCCGGCGGTGCTGGTTTCCGTGCTGGTGAAGCCCGGGGACTCGGTCGCCATGGGAGACCGATTGGCGGTACTCGAAGCCATGAAGATGGAGATGGAAGTGGTTGCTCCATTTTCCGGAAAAGTCCGGCAAGTAATGGCCATACCGAATGTACAAGTGGATACAGGAGCGCCGCTTTTGCAGATCGATCCCGCCTCTAGTGACGATAGCAACGTGGCGACCGATCGAGTGATATTCGGTGCGTCCTCCGCTTCGACTGGAAAGGCAGAAACTGCGGACTCCCGTTGCCGCCAGAGCCTCGATGAACTGCGCAAGCTCATGCTGGGTTTTGATGTGGATCCAAAACAAACGGCCCAGCAGATTGCCGAATGGAGTCACATCTGCCCAGTGCAGAGCGACGTAATAAAAAAAGAAGATCAGATCCTGAACATCTTCGTGGATATATGTTCGCTGTTCCGGCGTGAGCCGAACGTGAATCATCGTACCGGTGGCGAAGAGCCGAGCGCTGAGTCATATTTGTTCTCCTACCTGCGGATGCTGGAAACCCGCGGCGAGAAACTGCCGCCGGACTTCGTCAGCGCACTGCGCCGGGCCCTGGCTCATTACGGCGCGCTATCCCTGGACCGCTCGCCAGAACTGGAACTGAGTCTCCTCTGGATTTACAAATCTCATCTCCGCATGGAGCAGCAAATCGCGCCGGTTCTGGTTCTTCTCGAACGGCGTCTGCGACAAGTCGAGAAGCTACCCTCGCATGGCGACGAGTCTCTTCGAATTCTTCTCGACAGAATGATCTCCCTGACCAATGGGTCTTTCCCTGCCCTTACCGACCTGGCCCGAGAGTTGCGCTATCGCCGCTTTGACCAACCTCTGTTTGAGCGAGCGCGACGACAAATTTACGAGCAGATGGAGAACCACCTGGCTTACATCGCAGCCCATCCCAATGCCAAGGACCGCCCTGAGAGGGTCCGCGCCTTGGTGGAATGTCCGCAGCCATTGGTCAGCTTGTTTTCCAGTCGTTTCGCAGAAGCTGACCAAGCCATGCGCTGGTTAATGTTGGAAACACTTACCTGGCGGTACTATCGAATTCGAAAGCTCAGCGACTTTCACTGTGCTGCACTGGACGATAAGCAATGCTGCGCTACAGCTGAGTACGACTATGAAGGAAAGAGCCTTCACGTCTTCACTACACATGCCGAGCTTTGCCGGCTGCCAGATGCGGTGCGGGCGCTGTTTCCCATGATCGCCGAAGTGCCCGAAGATCATGACATTCTTATTGATTTTTATGTTTTTCATTCCGCGGGAGTGAGCGATCCGGAAGCCTTGCAGCAGGAAGTGGGATCGATCATCAATCAGGCCGGAATTCCGCGCCCGGTCCGCCGCATTGTCACGTCTGTCACCGGTCCGGCTCACAACCATGACGTTGGAAACACGGAGCATTTTACATATCGCCCCAGCGCGAATGGGTATCAGGAAGAGAAGTTCTTCCGCGGCATTCACCCTATGATGGGGAAACGTTTACATCTCTGGCGGCTAGACAATTTCAAGATCGATCGCTTACCTTCCGTGGAAGATGTTTATTTGCTGCACGCCGTGGCTCGCGACAACTCCAAGGATGAGCGGTTGTTCGCGTGCGCGGAAGTTCGCGATTTAACCCCGGTACGGGACCACAACGGACGCATCGTTCAATTGCCGCACCTGGAGCGGATGTTCACCGAAGCGTTGGCCGGCATCCGGCTATTTCAATCGCGGCGCCCGGACCATCAACGCCTTTACTGGAATCGCATTTTGCTGAACGTCTGGCCGCCGCTCACCCTCGATCCCGATGAGTTTCGCGATATGGTGCACAAGCTTGCACCGGCAGCCGAAGGTCTTGGGTTGGAACAAGTGGTAGTGCGTGCCCGTATTCCCGATCCGGCGACCGGCGAGTTGCGAGAAATGGTGGTTCGCATTTCAAGCCCGTGCGGCAGCGGTTTGCTGATTACGTTCCGCCCCGCCGATAAATTGCAGCCTATTCGGCCTCTGCCTGAATACGACCAGAAAGTTGTGCGCATGCGCCAGCGAGGGTTCGTCTATCCCTACGAGATCATCAAAATGCTTACACCAACGCGTGATCAAACCAGGGCGGAATTTCCCTGCGGCGATTTTGTCGAACACGATCTCGACGCGGCCGGACGCCTGGCGCCCGTCAATCGTCCCTATGGGCAAAATAAAGCCAACATTATCGTTGGTGTCATTCGCAACTTTACAACCAAGTATCCCGAAGGCATGACGCGCGTTCTGCTGCTGGGAGATCCAAGCAAAGAACTCGGTTCTATCGCGGAAGCGGAATGCCGTCGCATCCTCGAAGCCCTGAAACTGGCCCAAGAGATGTGCGTTCCGGTGGAATGGTTCCCTATCTGTGCCGGAGCCAAGATCTCCATGGAGAGTGGAGTAGAGAACATGGATTGGGTCGCTCGCGTCTTGCGGGGCCTCATCGAGTTCACGCAAGCGGGCGGCGAAATAAATCTGGTGGTAAACGGCATCAACGTCGGCGCACAGCCTTACTGGAACGCCGAGGCCACCATGCTGATGCACACCCGGGGTATTTTGATCATGACCCCGAAGGGAGCAATGGTACTCACGGGCAAGCGAGCACTGGAGTTTTCGGGCTCCATCTCCGCCGAGGACAATCAAGGAATCGGCGGCTACGACCGCATCATGGGCCTCAACGGGCAAGCGCAGTATTGGGCCAAGGACATTGATGAGGCCTGCCATCTGTTGTTGCGCCACTATGAACACACCTACGTAGCTTCAGGCGAGCGCTTCCCCCGTCAGGCTCCGACCTCCGATCCCATTGATCGAGACGTGAGAGTTCATCCGCACGGAAAGAACGGCTACGGGGAAGACGGGTTCGAACGGATCGGCGATATCATGTCCGACGAAACCAACCCCGGCCGCAAAAAATCTTTTGATATTCGCAAAGTGATGATGGCGGCCATCGATCAGGATCACGCCCCAATGGAGCGTTGGGCCGGGATGCGCGCGGCGGAGACCGCGGTGGTGTGGGACGCCCATCTTGGTGGTTACCCTGTCTGTCTGATCGGTATCGAATCCCAGCCAGTGCCGCGATTGGGATTTGTCCCAGCCGACGGGCCGGATCACTGGACCTCCGGCACGCTCTTCCCACAGTCCTCGAAGAAGATCGCCCGTGCAATTAATGCGGCCAGCAACAATAGACCGTTAGTGGTGCTGGCGAATCTATCGGGGTTTGACGGCTCGCCGGAATCGATGCGGCGGCTACAACTCGAATACGGTGCCGAGATCGGAAGGGCCGTGGTGAATTTCAAAGGTCCCATCGTTTTTTGCGTAATCTCGCGTTATCACGGAGGCGCATACGTCGTCTTCTCACGGGCGCTGAACGAAAACGTCGAAGTGGCGGCGCTGGAAGGAAGTTATGCTTCCGTTATCGGAGGCGCTCCGGCGGCCGCCGTCGTTTTCGCGGGTGAAGTCGAAGCCAAAGCTCGCAAGGATCCGCGCTTGCAGGCCTTAACCCAAGACCTAGCCGAAGCCGAAGGCGCAAGGAAAACTCAGTTGCGCGCCGAGTGGGACGAACTCTTCAAGGTCGTTCACTCGGAAAAACTGGGCGAGATGGCGTCCGAGTTTGACCGAGTGCACAGCGTTCAGCGCGCTCTTGATGTTGGCGCTCTCAATTACATTATTCCGCCCGGAAACCTCCGGCCGTATCTCATTCACGCAGTCGAGCGCGGTATCAGGAGGATCGAAAAGCCCGAGCTCGCTAAGTCGGAGAACGAAATGTCGAAAGCAGCTTAATGTCGTCCAGGGGGCACCAGATGAATGTTTACTGGTTGGAACATACAAGACAGGATGTACCAGAGGACAACGATTGGTTGAGCGAAGACGAAGCGGCCTGCCTGAACGGGCTACGCTTTCCCAATCGCCGGGACGACTGGCGGTTAGGACGTTGGACGGCAAAACACGCGCTGTCTCTCTTTCTGAGTATGCCGCCGCATCCGCTTGCTTTCGCGAAAATCGACGTCCACGCAGCTTCTTCCGGGGCGCCCGAAGCCTTCTTCGACAAGCGGGCAGTTGCCGCCACGATTTCACTCAGCCACCGCGCTGGCCGTGCAGCTTGTGCAGTAGCGATCTTCGGAGTGGAGATGGGTTGTGATCTCGAAGTGGCCGAACCGCGGAGCGATGCCTTTGTCGCTGACTATTTCACCGCAGAAGAACAAGCTTTGGTTGCGCGTGCTTCGGCGACTGACCGAGACCGGCTCCTGGCCCTGCTTTGGAGTGCGAAAGAGAGTGCGCTCAAAGCATTGGGCGCAGGGCTGCGGATCGACACCCGCAGCGTAGTGGTTAATCCGTTTCCATCGTCATACGACTTCGATGGCTGGAGCCGGCTGATGGTCCGCTACTCCGGTGGGCATGTCCCGGGAGGCCATGTCTTTCACGGCTGGTGGCAACGCGAGCATAACCTGCTCCGAACCGTCGTCGCTACGCCACCGCCAAATTCACCTGTCCTCTTAACCCTCCAGCCACATGCTTTCGACAGTCTTTGCTGCCGGTGCGCGTAGCGGACAACCGAATTGTAAACAGACACTGTATGGCGCACAGTACCGACCAATTCGATTTCGACTTTGTCGTCATCGGTTCGGGCTTCGGCGGCAGTGTGGCGGCCCTTCGACTGGTAGAGAAAGGATACAAAGTTGGCGTCATGGAAATGGGGCGGCGTTGGCCACCTGATAATCTTCCGCATACCAGTTGGTCGATTCGCCGGTGGTTGTGGCGTCCCAGCCTGGGATTGCGGGGCTTTTTTAATATTCAGTTCTTTAAGCACGCAACTATCTTCCACGGCTGTGCCGTAGGTGGAGGGTCCATCACCTACGCCTGCACGCTGCTACCTCCTCCTGTGAAGGTTTGGGAAGCTGGGTCCTGGAGAGCTCTGGCCGACTGGAAGGCGGAAATGCCCCGGCATTACGACACGGCCTCCCGGATGCTGGGTGTAACGGAAAACAAAATTCTGGGGCCGGCCGACACTCTCTTAAAGAAAGCTGCGGAGTCTGCCGGTTCTGGCCACACATTCTATTGCACGCAGGTAGGTATCTTTCAGCCCGTCGGGGGTGACCCGGCAGGGCAGACCTATGCTGACCCTTTCTTCGGCGGCCAGGGGCCGGAGCGAAGCACTTGCATTGCTTGCGGCGGTTGCATGATGGGCTGTCGCTACGGCGCGAAAAATACTCTGGACCTCGGCTACCTTTATCTGGCGGAAAAGCGCGGCGCGCAAGTCTTTCCGGAAACAAAAGTGGTAAACGTGAAGCCACTGGACTGCGCCAGCGATGGCAGCGTGGGCTATGAAGTATGCACCATTAAGTCCACGGCGTGGCCTCGTCGGCGACAGCGATTCACCAGCCACGCCGTCGTATTCTCGGCTTCATCGCTGGGCACGATGGAGCTTCTTTTTCAGCTCAAGGAAAAAGGTTCCCTCCCGGCCATCAGCGGCCAACTGGGAAAGCATGTGCGCACGAATTCCGAATCACTCATAGGAGTACGTACGCCCGGTTACTCCGAAGACGTGTCGCAGGGCATTGCCATCGGCTCCGGTGTCTACATCGACGAACACACGCACATCGAAGCCGTCCGCTATCCAAAGGGCTCCGACGCCATGGGATTTCTCACGACCATCCTGACAGATGGGCAGCCGGGTCCGCGGCGTATCGCACTTTGGCTGAAGAATGTTTGCAGATCGATGCTCCGGCATCCGTTTAAGACTGTACGTGTCTTGCAACCGTTGGGCTGGGCCCGAGAATTTGTCATTCTCCTCTGCATGCAGGCGCTCGAGGGAGAGATTGAGATGTGCTGGCAGCGCCCCTGGTTCTGGCCCTTTAGGAAGTTTCTCGTCAGCCGGGGTGAGAAGGTGCCCACCTACATTCCGAAAGCCAACGAGTTTGCGAAGCAATTTGCAAAACTGACGGGAGGATTCGCGATGAGCATGCTTCCGGAAATTCTCTTCAATGTTCCAGGCACTGCTCACTGCATCGGAGGTTGTGTAATCGCCGATTCTCCCAGCCATGGTGTGGTGGATTCTCAACACCGTGTGTTCAACTATAAGAATATGTATGTCTGCGACGGGTCTGTAGTTTCAGCCAACCTTGGAGTTAATCCCAGCCTGACCATCACAGCACTGGCTGAACGAGCGATGAGCTATATTCCTGCCGCTGCAGAGATGAATTGGAACGACCGCGCACACAACGATCCTCATCGGCAGCTGTTGGCTTAGGCTGGCAAGACCGGGGCTGTCGCACCTTCTGGCAGCAGTCGGTTCACGATTGCCTGCTCACTTTGCAGCCATAGACGGCTGGTGTAGAGCAACGCACTGCATTGAAGCGTGATCCAATCCTTTGCCATCAATGGCGAACGGAACTCTTTGCGATTCGCTATCCAATGTTGCGCAACATGGCGGGCGATGGTGAAACCCATGCCGCTGCCAGAACCACCAACATCTTGCAGGATTCCGTCGAGGGTGAACATGACCTTGGACAACATAATCAACGGTCCGGGAAATTTAATCCCCTTTATAGCAGCGCGTTCCAGCAATCTCATTGCATCCGCGCCGCTAGGCAGACGCACCACGGGTAGCTCGTCGATGAATCGCCTCACCAGCTCTTCGATCGCTCGCCCTTTGGGGGAAGCGATTCGGATGCGCGGCTGACTGAGCGCCAGAACTTCGTTGCAAGTACCCACCGGGTCCCGCAAGCTCACCATCAGAAACAGGAGCGCCAGATGACGGCGCTGGTCGCGGCTCAAGCGTTCTCTTAGCGCCCAATCGATGATCGTTAGTTCGCCGGAGCGATTGTCATACAACAAATTCCCCGCGTGAGGGTCACCATGAAAAATGGCGTCTTCCTGCACCGCCAGAAGAGGCACTGCAATCAACGCCTCGATCAGTTGTTCCGCAACTTTCTTGCGGCGTTCGACGGGCAAGCGGGCCGCGGCATTAGTCACCTTGATTCCGCGCTCCTCAGTGAGCGCCGTGATTCTCGATGTACAAAGAGGTTGAATCAGCCGGGGCACGCGAACGCCTTTCATCGACCGATACAGATTCCCTGCTTCAAGCAGAGTCTTCTGCTCTCGTACAAAGTTGACTTCGTGCCGCAGTAGTCGTCGAACTTTCTTGAAGGTATCCGGGATTACGTGCCCGGCAAATCCATAATTATGTTTCCGATCCCCAAAATATTGCGCCAGCCCGCGCAAGTACTCCATGTCTTCCGCGAAGTATTCGGGAATGTGAGGCTTAAGAACTTTGAATACGCCCCGTTCCCGTCGCCCGCTCTCGGGATTTCGCCAGGTGAAGCGCACCACCGCGCTGACACTGGCCTCCGAAAGAATGCGGGGTTTGATCTCAACGGAGTATTTTTCGACCTTCGCTCCCAGCTCGTGTCGAATAATCGAGACCACATCCTCGGGCTGCACGTCGCGAATACCATTCTCCAATCGAGCCAGCGCATTTCGTAGCGCCGGCCTGAGATTTCGATTGCGGGCTATCACTTGACCCAACTTCTGCAGGCCGGGCACTTTCGCGATCAAGCGGAGCAAACGTACTTCGGCCGGAGTGTTCGAGGGGAGTTTCAGTTGCTCAAGCAGTTTGGGAGCAAGACGTGACGGAGAAAGATGCATCACCACGAACATCATGGCATCTCGAACTGGCGGACGCCAGTTGACGTAAGCATTCGGAACTAGTCTGTCGACCGGGACAATTTCGTCAACGATCCATCTCGCCATCGCCTCCCGCAAAGCTTCGCCCGCCGGGCTTCGCAGACCAAATTCAATAGCATTGATCTGGTCGTCTGGCGTAGCGTTTTTCGGCAAGAAATCCGCCAGGGCTGCACGCAGCTGTTTCGGGGTTAGCCCTTCTAGCCTTTCAATGGCGGACGGACCCGGCATAGGGTCACCTGTACTTTTCACAATAGTCCAGCGTGAAGGTGTCCACCGTGATTTGAGTCACCGTCAGAAGCATGCAAGGAGTCTGGATTTTGCCGCCGGTTCTCAGACACACAGGCTGTCGAGTACGGTGCTGGCCAACTTCTTGACGATCGCAACCGCGCAATCACCCTGCTGGGTGCGCTGTGGCATCCACCCGGTCGAAAGGAACATGGAGTCGTTCGACCTCGGCCCATGCACTGTTCGCGTTCATACGTTAGACCAGAAGAGATCGCCAGCCGCGGTGAGAAGCCGAAAATATTTTCTATTTCGGCAGCCAGAAGATCACCACCAAGGTTTACATGACGGCCCCGGCGGAGCCGGAGGCTATCGCCCTCGATGTCGTGGACTACATGTGGGAGGAGAGCCAAGAATTGGTTGCGACAGGACACTAGCGGAGGGACGGCATGTAGACAGCACGCCCGCGGATGTCTCGTCCAACTCCTCGTGCTGTCCCCGCGGAAACATGGAAACCACAGGACACAACTAGGACACAAAACTCACTGTTTGGAATCAGAAACTTGCGGGAACCGCGAGAATTGAGTCAACCGAACCAACAAGATATGGTCGGGGAGAGAGGATTTGAACCTCCGCCCCCCTCCCTGTACCCGTGTTCGACGCCCCGGTGGAAGTGGATTCCATGAGGCATCTCCTTAGCCTGTCTTGCAGGCGCAAAACTATCCTACTGCTATCTCGTTTGGAGTGCCATAGCACTTGCGTGGGGACCGGGACTGGTTTCTATCGCTCAGCCGTAGCCGCCCGTTGGGCGCAGCCTGCTTCCCCAGCCCCGCCCGTACTCACCTACTCTCTTGGGTGATCGCCGCGCCCAGAACGTCGCAGAAATCTTTGGTTAGCATCTTATTCGAGGCTAACTAACTAACTAACCTCCTGTAAGCTGTCCTGCGACCAAACCACACTTTGGCGCATCCAATCTATGCTAAGTTAGAAATGTAGGGACGTTAGGCAAAGCCACAGCGTGCATAGCCAGTCTCTTTCCGGTGTCGGTGCCCGGAGAGACTGGCTTTTTTATTTGGTTACCACTGATTACCAAAGATTTCTCACCACTTTGCAACCGCGATCACCCAAGTAAGTAGGAGAACAAAATGAAACGCCATGTTTTGAAAGTAATGAAACTGCCGAAGGACATTGTGCCCAAGGCACCAAACCCCGGAACCACCGCCTATGAGTATTTGCACGGGCGGCGTGATCCGAACATGCTCACGGAAGACGACGACCTGAGATTCATTGTCGATGACAAGCACCCGGAAGGCGGATTGCTTTACGTCTTCAAAGATCACTCCAGCGTCGTGTTCATTCCAGCCAACGTCAACTAAGGGGAGTATGAGCCAGTCAAATAAAATCCGGGCACGCCGCATGAACGCTCTGACCATGACGGAGAGCGTGACTACGACTTTTGCCGACACAAATCCAGAGACCCGCTGCATAGGTGCGGGAGAGAAGATCAAATACCAGCACCCAGACCAAGTACCTTCTGGTCTGCGTGCATACAAATGTACTTGGTGTGACTTCTGGCACGGTACATCGCAGCCGTCGAACAAGTTTGGATGGAGAACATGAGCAAACAACTCGACACCACCGGGCGCGTCTGCCAACAAATCCGCACTGAGTTGGACGGCTACGACCGCAATTACAAAAAGTATTCCGAACGCCGCAAGGAAGCGACGGAGCGGCTGCGCCCCAAGCTCCAGAAAGTCTGGGCTGCGCTGGAGTCCGGCGAGACCGTCAACGGCTACACCAGTAAAGAAGACTGGGCGCACTACTTCTACAACCCGTCCGCCAAGAACGGCAAGACCGCGTCCCGCCAGATTCAGCGCATCATCAACCCGAAGGCGACATCACGTCGCCTCGTGACTTTGAAAGAGGGAATGACCGTCAGCCTCGACGGTCGGAAGTTCACCGTGCATGGCATGACCTTGCCGACCCCGGTGCCCAGCGCACGGTTCTACACGCATCAAGTTGACCTATCCCTCATCGAGGTAGTGGAGGTGCAGCCGAAGCCCACACTCCGTCCGTCCAAGGACAGCCGTGTGACATCCGCACCTCCACGCCAGAGCGGACGCACACGAGGCGCTGCTAACCGGACACCGAGGGGTATCCAGCGGTTCAAGGGTACGCACACACTGCTCAACCCAACGATTACGCACTGCGGCATCTATTACAGTGACAAGCCTGAAGGGCAGTTTTTCAACACCTGCGATGTCGTCAATGAGAACCCGACCTGCCCGGCTTGCAGGTGGCACCTGAAACGACTCGCAGGGAGACCCGATTTGCATTTCAAGCCGAATAGAAAAGAAGAGCCGCTGTCCGAACCAGCCGAGGCGTTGGCTGAGACGCTGGACAAAGTAGATGGAGCCGCTTGCGGTACTAACTGATATGACCACACTACAGAAGAAAGCAATCACGCTATACCGGGTAATCGAGAAGAAGACCCGCAACTTAGAAAAGGATCGCATTCGGCTGGGTAAGTTGTTTCTGCGCATCCGGCAGGCGTTCATCAACGAGCAGGGCGGCACGGCGCTCAAGCGTGGACGCAACGGCGGCATGTTCACGACGTGGCTCGAAGACAGCGGCATCAATGTCGGCACCGCGTATGCGTACATGAACTTGGCTGAGACCGGGAAGTGGAAGTCCAGTGAGACACCGAGCCGCAAGCGGATCGTCTATTGGCAGAAATTCGCACAGAGGATGAAGAAGGCGACCACAAACGCAGCCAAGGTGAAGTTACTGCGCCTCGCTGTTGCGCACCTTACGACGCTGTACGACATCCGTGTGCAGAGCGTGACCATCAGATGAGCGAACGAGCACATTGCAGAGCGCACGGTAAGTACGACACCATGTGCATCGACTGTTGGAAGCTGGAGCGGGAGCGCGTGCGTCAGGAAGTGAAAGAGTTAGACGCGCCTGATCCTCCGGCCCCGCTGATCGGTGCGCGTAACACCGATCCCGATACCAGCCACGAAGCTGTGCCCACACTCAGTGAGAGCGCAAGCACACAGCACGCCATCTTAGAGACACTGGCTGCACATGGTGCGATGACTGAGGAAGAGTGCGCCATCATCACAGGCGTCCCGCGCACCAGTCTCTCACCACAGTTCAAGCCCATGATCCGCGCCGGACTCATCATCAATCTTCGCAACGCCGATGGCTCCCTGATGAAGCGCAAGAACCCTACCAGTGGTAAGAAAGCATTGGTGCGCGGCTTACCCCATCAGCAGACCAAACCCATGCAAAAGGCCTCTGGCTCCGTGGAGAATCCGCGCCCGGAAGCGGTGGGAGAATAGAAGAGTGAGCGAAGGCTTCGCCAAAATCCGCAACGGCATCAAACCCCATATCACCGGGCACGATGGGATAAAGCAGAAGATGGGTGTCGCAGAACAAGGAGTCTACCTCTTCTTGCATCTCTTCTGCGAATACGACACCGGAATATATCGTGGCAGTGCGGCGAGTGTCGCTGGGGCTACAGGGGATTCCCGAAGCACAGTGCGGGATGCGCTCTACCGCTTGCGTGAGCGAGGCTTTGTAAACTTCAAAGCCGCTGAAGGCAAAGGCGCTATCTACGACATTTTGATCGACAAATTTGAGCCTACGTTCGGCGTGCGTTATGGATATAGGTTAAATGCTTGGATTAACAAAGAAATACCAACTGCGGCTTACACGAAGTTGGAGGTTGAACGTCAGTTAGACGACGGTATGACGACGGTACCACGACGGTCTGACGACCGGGACACGCCACTCTCCCAGACAACCATACTACCAGACACCCAAACTAACAGACTTACAATTGATTCAAAGAGAGAAGAAGCAAGCGTCCGCGCCCCGTCCGGCAGTTCGAGCTTAAAGCAGGCTGCCAGTAACTTGACCCAGATACTCTCTGACCGTTCTGGTCACTGGAAGTTCAAACAGAAAGACTCGGCTGGTCAATGTGCGGCTGCTTTCCTATCAATGCTCACCGAGCATACCGAAGACGAAATCGCTGAGACCATCGACTACGCGGCAAACCACACCATGTACGGCACCGGGCTGCGGACGGTCAGCAAGAAAGAAAGAAGTCCGTGGGAATGGTTTGCTAAGACATACGACGAGATTCGCGCCCACATGCTGGATGACGCAAACCTTCCTAAGCGCATCGCCGCTGCTCAGAAGAAGGTTGTTGCCGCAGTAAAACCCGTCAACCCGGCGTTCGGCAACGATGGTGGTACGGACGCTGAATTCGAGGTACCGGGCTTCTTGCATCCGCAGCCCGGTTTGGAGCAGCGTCTTGTGGAAGAGCTTCTGCTTGGAATCGCACGCGGCGAAGAATCGAACCAGATCATCCGGGCTGTAGATTTCCGGCACCCGTTCGATGTAGGTTGGGCGAGGAACATCCTTGCGCGTGATCTTTAGGTCAAACTGGGACGCATAGAACGCCTTGACCCGGACGAGTTTGTTGGACAGAGTGCGGTTGGTGTTGCCACGCAACTTGCAATCGGAGAGGTAGGCGATGATGCCGTCTTTCGGCGGCTCCGTTGCGAAAGGCAGGTATTCAAACAGGATTTGAGCAGCGCGGTTTGCAGTGCTGCCCTTGCGCAGCACCAACATTGAGTCGATATATTTTTCGATTGAACCACGAAGCGTCGAACAAATAGATGGTCGGGGAGAGAGGATTTGAACCTCCGACCCCCTGGTCCCGAACCAGGTGCTCTACCAGGCTGAGCCACTCCCCGACGCTGCCGCGGGCGGTAAGAAGGAAGGACTCCGCGCCCGTGCGTATTACTTCTCGATAGGCACACAAATTATAGCACCGTGGCGCTTGGCTGGATTCCCGGCCTGAGAGATGCAATTTTAGGTTTACACTGAGGGCGCACCAGCTGCGAACACCTCATGAACGAACGCAACATGGTCGTGCTCTGCGCTCATCGTCTCTACACACCGCGAGAAGAGCTGGTGAACCCGCTCGTGTTTATTGAGGACGGACTCATTTCCGGCGTCTCGTCGCGCGCCGAGCGGGAAGTTCCGAAAAATGCGACAGTGATCGATTTCTCGCGCGATCTTCCCGATGCCATTCTGGCTCCGGGTTTCGTCGATATCCATATGCACGGCGGCGCCGGGCTCGATGTGATGCGGGCGTCGGCCGGAGAACTGCCGAGGCTACACAAATTCCTGACTAACCACGGCGTAACTGGTTACTTCCCGACCACCGTTACAGCACCGCTGGATCAGACCTGCGCCGCGCTGGAGGGGCTTGCCGAAGCCATCGAAGGATCTCAGGATTTCCTCGCTACCAACGGTGATGCGGTTCAGGCTCGGCCACTGGGCATTCACCTGGAGGGTCCGTTTCTCAGTCACGAGCGCCGCGGCGTTCATCCCCCGGAAAATCTGCTCGAGCCCACGTTGGAGATTTTTGAGCGGCTATGGCAGGCCGCGCGCGGGCATGTGCGCATGATGACCATCGCGCCTGAGTTGCCCGGAGCGATGGAGGTGATTGCGGAAGCGGCGCGGCGCAAGGTTTGCGTAAGCATCGGCCATTCGGACGCTTTGATGGACGCCGCCCGCGAAGCGGTGAAAGCCGGAGCCCGTCACGCCACGCATACCTTCAATGCCATGCGTCCGCTCGATCATCGCGAGCCCGGCATCCTCGGCGAAGTGCTGACTAGCGAGCAACTCAGCGCCGACATTATTGCGGATGGAATTCACCTCGCGCCGGAAATCGTGAAACTGTTTTTGCAGGCCAAGGGCATCGAGCGCGCGGTGCTCATCACTGACGCCATGGCTGCAACGGGCATGCCCGATGGCACCTATCAACTCGGCCCTATCCAAGTCGAAGTCAAAAATGGCCGGTGTACTTCCAATGGCACGCTTGCTGGCAGCGTCCTGACGATGGATCGCGCCGTGCGCAACGTGATGCAGTTCTCTAGCTGGAGCCTGCGCGATGCAGTGCGCGCTGCTACGCTGAATCCGACGAGCGCAACGGGCCTCTCGCAGCACGGGCGGCTAGCCGCCGGCGCGGAAGCCAACCTTGTGGTGCTAAGCGCTGATGGAGAGGTACGCAGAACAATCGTCCGGGGCCAGATTGGTTAATTCGGCTTGCGCTCTTTTGCTTCCGCGAGGTAGCGCAAGAGCACGGCCTCATCGGCGCGAGTGAGCTGATCGAGGAAGGATGTATCCACGTTGCTGTCTTCGACGGTCTTCGACGCATTCGACTGGCGTAGTTTGTCGCCGAGTTCCGGATCGTTGCTCATGACCTGGGTGTAGAACCACAGAAAGTGCCGCATCTGGTCGAGTGATTTGCATAACACCTGAATCGCTTCAGTCTCGGGCAGCGCGCTCAGCGCTTCCATCAACTCCGGATCGCTGGGCGCTTGCATGGCAGCGCAATTCAGCTCGCGCTGAATCACACGCAGGTCTTCGGTAACTCGCATCATCCGTGTATGAAGGTCGTCCATCTGTGGATCGATTCCCGAGGCCATTGGTGGCGTTTAAGTTGTGCCGTTAGAACATCTCATCGGCAGCGCCGAGCGGATAGATGTCCCACGATCATGCGCTTTCGTAATTCACACAATTACCTTGGTCTGATAGTTCCCGTCCGGCGTCGGGGTGGGGCGAAATCGGCTTCCGGCAAGGCTTTTCAGGCGTATCGCCTGAGGATCTTTCGTCCCGCGCGTGGCTTGACCTTGCACTTCGGGCTCAGCCCTATCGCCAATAGTGCAGTCACAATCTGCTCCAAAGTCACCATCCCAACGCACCGGCGTAACATGTGCGGCGTAGACATTGTGCACCGCGGGCCAACGCTCAAGTCGCAACTGTTGCCCGAGCGACACCGGTTTGTGATACAAACCTGCGGTAGTGGAACTCCAATTTTCCTCCGCTCAGGCTCCTCGTCAAGAACTGATCCGCGCCATCGGCCGCTGGAGCTTGGTTGCACTGGTCGTGAACTCCATCATCGGCAGCGGCGTCTTCGGATTACCCTCCACGGTCGCAGGTCTGATCGGCAATTACAGTCCGTACGCCGTGATTGCAGCCGGCCTCGGAATGAGCGTGATCATGGGTTGTTTCGCCGAGGTTGCGTCGCGCTTTCAGCAGGCGGGCGGTCCGTATCTCTACGCCCGCGTCGCCTTCGGACGATTTATGGGCATTCAGACGGCATGGATGCTCTGGCTCGGCCAGGTGGCAGCACCTGCAGCTAATGCCAACCTGTTTGTCATCTACCTGGGCGAGTTCTTCCCGCATGCAAAGGACTCGATCCCCCGGGCGTTGATTCTCACTGGCTTGGTTGGCCTTCTGGCCTTCATCAACATTCGTGGTGTGCGCGCTGGAGCGCAGGTCAGTAACCTCTTCACCGCGGCGAAACTCTTGCCGCTGTTTGCCGTAATCATATTAGGGCTGTTCGTGCTTCACAGGCATCACTGGGCGATGGCAAACGCATCCACCGCTTCGGCCAGCGTTGATCAGTGGATGAAAGCTGTGTTGCTTCTCATTTTTGCCTACGGCGGATTTGAGACCGCTCTGGCGCCCATGAGCGAAGCAAAGAATCCGCGCCGCGACGCCCCTTTTGCGCTCTTCACGGCGCTGGTGCTCTGCACTGGGCTTTACGCTTCCATCCAATGGGTGGTCGTGGGAGTTCTGCCCGATGCCATGCACAGCCAGCGCCCGCTTGCCGATGTGGCACGTATTGCGGTTGGTCCCGTAGGCGCAGCTTTGGTTGCAGTCGGCGCGCTTATCTCTTTCTACGGATACCTTAGTGCGAAAATTCTCGCGATGCCGCGCGTGCCTTTCGCGCTGGCCGAGCAAGGAGACTTCCCCAAAGCCTTCGCCGCTGTGCACCGCCGTTTTCATACCCCCTACGTCTCGATTCTCGTGTTTGCGGTCATGGTCTGGGGCTTATCGCTGATCGGCGACTTCAAGTGGAATGTGACGCTCTCCGCCGTGGCGCGGCTTCTCTATTACGGCGTCGGCTGCGCGGCCCTGCCTGTACTGCGCCGCAAGCAGCCGGAAGGGGCGCACGCGATGTTTCACCTGCCGGCAGGGAATTTCTTTGCGGTGGTGGGTGTGATCTTATGCGTGATTCTGGTAACGCGCGTGGACTTCGGGCAGTCACTGATTCTGGTGGCAACCATCGCGCTGGCATTCGTGAACTGGGCCATGGTGGCTCGAAGAAGCGCCGCCGGTTGATAGCGTCCAGTAGATGTCCCGATCTGAGCGCGTCAGGGCTGCCAATCCAGAGCATAAATCTCGGGGCTGCCAATATCGCGCGTTACCAGAAGAGAATCGTCCGGGCCCAAACCGCTCCACTCTCCGTTTGGTCCCCAAAGCCGGTGAATGTCCTTCAAACTGGTCACGCGCTCCATTTGGCGGTCGGAAATTCGCACCCGGAAAAATGCCGGATCGTCCGTAAGAATGGAATCGAAATACAAGTACTGCCCGTCATGCGACCAGCTGGGGAATCCTACACCCATGTGCGCCAGTGCGGTCCACTGTTGATTCGTGCGATCGAACAGCATGAGCGTTTGAGAGTCGGTCGTGATCGCCGCAATGTAACGTCCGTCGGGCGACCAGCGCGGCGAAAACAGATTTTCTCCTCCCGGAACGGGAACAACCTTCTGGGTTTGCAAATCGAGGATGCCGATTTTGTTGCTGGTCGCCCCCAGGTCCCCCAGCGCCAGCAGGATCGACTTGCCGTCTGGTGACCACCCTGGATCGAAACCGGCCGTCGCGCCGGGGATCAGTTCCCGCAAACCGTGTCCATTGGCTGCGGTCAGGTGGGCCCGCCAATCCGTGTTTTGCGTTCTCGCCATAAATACGATTTGACTACCGTCCGGCGACCATCGCGGCAGGGCCGCCTCCATGACACTCGGATCACTTAACTTGATGCGGTCACCACCGTCGACTTTGCTCGCCCACAGTGCTCCTTCGGGAACCGAAATGTAGGCCACGCGTTGTCCGTCCGCCGAGAATGCCAAGTCCGTTACTGACGCACCGTCGAAATAGGGAACGAAGGATCGCCCATCGTATCGGAGCACTTCGGAGCGCGGTTGGCCACCCACGGCAAAGATTCGCTTTCCATCCTTCGATGGAACCGGCTTCCAGAAATCGAGTGGACCGTTGGTCAATTGCACGGGCTTGGCTTTCGGCTGAAGCCACGAACTCCGCTCTGGCAGCACCCATATACTGCTTCGTCCCTCGCGCAGGCTGCTGAAGAGAAAATATCTCCCATCCGGCGTCCATTGCCCGCAACATTCATGGGGAGAATCATCCCACTCCGGCAGCAACCGATGAGGGTGGCTCCCATCGCGATTGAGCTCCCAGAACTCACTAAAGCCGGTCCTGATGTCGTCGACGGTCACGCTGATTTTCTGTCCGTCAGGTGATACCTGCACATCACCGATTCGCGGAGTAAGGGTAGCGAGTTGCCTGGCATCGGATCCGTCGGGATTGGCCTCATAGAGGTCTGCCCCCTTGGCGAAAAGCAAACGGCGTCCATCTGGCGTCCATACGACCGAGTGAACCTGCATCGTCCCGAGCGGGCGAGGCGACCCGGCAGGTAGGGGGAGAATCCAGATAAGCGCTTCCTTATTATTTGTGCCTACAAAGCTACTAATCAACAACGATGAGCCATCGGGTGCAATATCGCCAAGAAAGGTCTCGTTGAAAGGAGTCGCAATTTCGGCGCTGTCGCCGCCACTCACCGAAACCTGGGCAAGGGCGATGCGGTCCCGATCCACGGCTTGAAAATAGAGCCTCTGCCCGTCGGTCACCAGAGCAGCCAGTTGGTGAACCTTGCCGCCCCTAGTGATCTGGGTGAAACCCAGAATTCTCGGCGATGACCTTACCGTTCTTGCAAAGATGACGCCGACGAGCAGCACTGCAAGAAAACCGATGGTAATATATGCCCCTGTCGCGGTGTGCTGGCCAGCTTCGCGGCCGGGTTGTTCTGGCATTGAACTGGTTCCAGAGCCATTATCCGAAGCGACGGCAAGTCCAGGTGTTGAAAGCGAAGAGGGGCTATT
This sequence comes from uncultured Acidobacteriaceae bacterium, assembly GCA_963773675.1. Taxonomy (GTDB): domain Bacteria; phylum Acidobacteriota; class Terriglobia; order Terriglobales; family Acidobacteriaceae; genus Sulfotelmatobacter. The sequence continues at coordinate 389,251 of CAVZCG010000013.1, read as the reverse complement.
CGTTGTGTCCGCACCGGGAGCCCGCTGCGAGGGTGGAATCGAAACCGGCGCGATGAAGCGGTATCCCCTGCGATACAGGGTCTCAATAAATCTTGGATTGTCGGATTCATCTCCCAGCGCCTGCCGCAGCCTCTTCACGGCGCCGTTCAGGCTCACATCGAAGTCAACGAACGTGTCGGCCGGCCAAAGTCTGGTCTGTAATTCTTCGCGGGTAACCACCTCACCGGGACGCTCCAAGAGCAGCGCCAGCACCTGAAAAGGCTGTTCATTCAGTTTGATCTTTGTCCCGGACTTGCGCAGCTCCCGCGCCTCGAAGTCCGCTTCGAAGAGACCGAAACACATTTTGTTCGAATTCGCGGCGGGTCGTTCCATCCCCTGATCCCACTGTGTTGCCGCTGAGTGTACACCGAAAAGGACTTTTGCTCCTACGCTGGAAAGATCCCTTTCTCTCCCAAACTCCCTGCCCTCAGGTGCTTAGCCGGTCACATTCATACCCGAGCCACGCCACCTTCCATCCATTGTCCTGGTAGTCCGCTTGCGGCAGATTGGCGACGACTTGAATTGCAAATTTAAAGGATGAGGAGGAAATAGAGAATGAAAAAGCAAGTGCTCCACCTCGTAGTGCTCTGCATGTGGATAGCATTCATTGCTACGCATGCTACGGCGCAGTCAAGGATTACGGTCAAGGTGCCGTTTGATTTTTCGATTTCAGACAAAACGTTTCCTGCTGGTCTGTATTCGATCGGGTCGGCGCGCGACCAGCTGACCGTGCAGGATTCGGCCGGCAAAACGGTCTTTATAGGCACAGCGAACCAAGTGAGCGGGCGTCGAGTAGGCAGAACCGGCATGGTCGTGTTTCATTGCTATGACGCGCGCTGTTTCCTATCAGAGGTTTGGACGCCTACTCGGGAAGGTGGCAGCCAGCTTCTGCGATCCCGCAGTGAGGCCGCGATGGCAAGGCACAGGGAGCCTGCGGAGTTTGCGCTTCTCGAGCAACCCCAACCGCACTAATGACTGGGATCGGGAGGAGCCGCAAGTCTCGCGGCTCTTTACAATCCCCGCTGCTCTATTTCCAGCAGCGCCTTCTTGCGCTCCACGCCCCAGCGGTAGCCGCTGATGTTGCCATCTTCGCGGACCACACGGTGGCATGGGATCGCCACCGCGACGGGATTGGTGGCACAGGCACGTGCCACGGCCCGACTGGCGGTGGGCTGGCCGATTGCCTTAGCTACCTCGCCGTAAGAGCGCGTTGCGCCGAATGGGATCGACTGCAGATAAGTCCACACTCGCCGCTGAAAAGCGGTGGCGCGAATATCCAATGGAAGCGAAGCGTTCAATTCCCTTCCCGTCATCTTCGATAGCAAGGCTTCGATCCACACCTGCAATCCACTTTCGTCCACCTTGCGCACGGCAAAAGGAAATTCGTGCCTCAGGCCTTCGAGCAATTCGGCATCGGACCGCGCGAACTGAATCGCGCAGACGCCGCGATCTGTGGCTGCGATCAACATGCGTCCCAGAGGAGAATCGGCGATGGCGTAGCGAATGGTGGCCGCGATCGCGCCCCGGCGATATTTGTCGGGCGTCATGCCCAGTTGCGATGCGGTCTTCTCGTAGAGGCGGCTGCTGGAGCCGTAACCGGCGTCGTACATGGCGCGGGTCACATTGTCGCCCGACTGCAGGTTGCGTTTGAGCTGGCGGAGCCGGCAGGAATCGGCGTACTCCCGCGGCGTGATTCCAAGCACGGCCTTGAAGCGGCGCTGCAGATGGAACGGGCTTTGTCGAAACACCTTGCCAAGACGCTCGAGCGTAATGGCCTCATCGAGATGCTGCTCGATATAGCGGCAGATGGCTTTGACCGTATCCAATTGGGGATTGCCGCTGAACTCTTTCGGACGGCAGCGCAGGCAGGCGCGAAATCCGGCTTTCTCCGCCTGCTCAGGACGCGAGAAGAACGTAACATTCTCGCGCCGCGGACGACGCGCCGCACACGAGGGCCGGCAGTAAACGCCCGTTGTGGCGACGGCAAAAACAAATTGTCCGTCGCGACGGGAGTCGCGTGCGATCACGGCATCCCAGAACTGATCGTCGCCGGGTCGGGCTTTTCCGGGCGGAGTGCTTTCAGGTTGCGCCGCGTTGGCCTTAAGAGTGTCCGTGGGCATGGTTGCGTCGTCTGCCAGTATGGCATTGGCAATCGCGCCAGCGAAAGTCATGTTCGTGGAAGTCATAATAGAAACGAGTATTGAGCAGATGCCCCGAACGGACTATCCGATTCTTGCGGGCAAAAGAAATTTGCGCTCATCAGTGGAAACGATTAGATTTCCTGTGAACTCTACGCAGATACAAAGATTGAGGATAAATCCATGAAAAACATACGTTTCGCGGGCATTGGGATTCTGGTAGCGATGCTTCTGACCTCGAGCCTGGCGCAGAAGCCGGCGCAACACCTGCTTAGCACCGACGAAATGAAGAAGGTGGTGCCTGCAGAGTTTTTCTTTGCCGGGCAGAAGGCGGCCACGCAGATGCGCAATGCGACGGGATTTCAGGCGGCGGAGGGAAAAGTAGTATTCGCCGCTCTGGTCGATACCTCGGGATACTCCACGGCGGTGCAGCAGAAGTATCAAGGTTTGTTTGTCACCGAATCCAAGCTGAATATCGGAGGCTCTGAACTGGCTCCGGGAGCTTACGGCTTCGGGTTCGAAGCGGATAAGTTCGTGATCATGAACGTGGCGAATGAGGACTTGCTCGGCGTCGCCTTCGAGACAGACGCGTCATTGAAGCGGCCCGTTCCTCTGAAGTTCGTCGAGGATGGAGGGTACAGGCTATATGCGGGAAGAAAATGGGTCGCGGTAAAACCTGAGTAGGTTGCCCCAGTCGGAATCGATGGCGAGGCTCGAAGGCCCGGTAAGCCCTAAAGTTCCCCGACGAAACTGCCGATAGCATGGATAAGCCGCCAGCCGCTATGGCTTTGGCGGTAGGGTTGGGATTTGACCGGAGGAACAATGTCGATCAGTTCGATTTCGGCCGCAGGTCTCAGTCAGTACGTGCTCTCGTCCAGCAAATCCTCCCAGCAGCAGGCATTGCAGACACTGCAAAGCAGCCTTGCCTCAGGTGATCTGAACAGCGCCCAGTCGGCCTTTCAGGCGCTGCAGGCAGTGCTGCAGAATTCGGCGACGTCCACGGGAACCACGCTGTCGGCCAATTCTCAACTCTCCACCGACCTTTCCGCCCTAGGTAGCGCGCTAAGCTCGGGTGATCTATCTACGGCTCAATCTGCGTTTGCGACCGTGCTTAGCGATTTGAAAGGCTCGGCCTCAGCGGCCCAAGTCAACGAGGCCAATGCCGCTTCGCAATCCCTCCAGATGGTTGAAGGACTGCTGGGCACGTTGAATTCGAGTACCGCTTCTTCCGCCGACAACACGACTTCATTACTGCAAAGCGTGTATGCAAGTCAGAGTGGCCTGAACGAGCTGGCGTAGAACGCCCAGCGAATCTTTTTTGAAAAAAACCTTTGACGAGAGCCCCCGATTCACGAGGCTTAATTGCCCAGGGGTTGGAAGGGTCCGATCATGCTGGAGACACCGGCACGCTTGCGTAATTCGGCGAGGAGGGCGCTGGCGGCGTTCGTGTACGTTTTGCTGGGATCGGAGGGATCGGCCCAGACGGCGTCATAGACAATTTGAGCCGCGTCCTTCACGTCCATATGCAAAGCTGCCTCGCATACGTCGACCCGCTCCTGCAGACGGTCATAGCAAGGTTTGCAAATAGAAGCCACCTCGGCCTCTTGAACGTGATACTCGCCCAGAGAGCACACTGCCGGCGCATTTGCGACCTCTGCATGTGCCGCGAAAAGCTGGGACTTGAACTCTTTCAGGAATGCTTCCCGCTCCTGCTCAACGACGGCATTGTCGGGCGCCGGCTCAGCCGCCGCTTGCGACTTAGGAACGGCCGGAACGACGTTGGGTGAAACTCTCTCCCCGCTGTTGCAAGTGGGACAAGCATCGAGATTCGCCGGATAGTAAAGACGGCACTTTGCGCAGGGCAAGCCATAGCCCGAGGACTTTTGGGCGGCGGCTTCGCCGGGAGCCGAAAAGGTGCGCCGGTCCGGCGACGCGGAATTTGGATGCTCCGAGCGCGCCGGTTTTGCGGCTGCGGCTTGTGCCGATCGCGTCACATCCATGAATCAAAAGCTCCCAGATAACCAGTGTATGAACTCCGCGACCCCTGCGAAACTGCCGAGAGTACACAACCGGCACTGTCCCGTGGTTACCGGGAGTTCACTTGTTTCATCAGTTTCAGCAGCTCTTCGCGGCGGGCGCGGTAAAGGGTACGGTCGGGATCAAGGCGCGCAGCGGCATCGAGTTCGGCCAGAGCCTCCTGGTAGCGATCCATGGTCATGAGGCAGGCGGCAAGCGAGTAGTGGTTATCCGGCGAGGCATTCAGACGAAGGGCCTCGCGGAATTCCTTTTCCGCCGCTTCCAGTTGTTGCTGCTGAAACAGCGCCGTGCCGAGGACGTGGTGAGCACTTTCGGAATCGGGATTGAGAGTAACCGCAAGGCGCAACTCGCGCACACCCTCCTCCAACTTGTCGTTGAGGACGAAAACCTCCCCAAGCATGCGGTGCTCGGCGGCGCTGGTAGGATTTTGGCGAATCGCTAATTGCAATTCCTGGATGGCATTACCGTAATCCTTCTTTGACAAGTAAGCGCGGGCGAGGCAGCCGTGGCCCTGCTGCCACTCCGGATGCTGGCGGTACAGTTCGTGCAGTTCGAGCATGGCGGCGTCGAAGTCGCCCTTATCGCAATAGGTGTTGCCCAGATTATTACGGACCGAAGCTTCTTCGGGCGCCAGACGCTTGGCTTCACGATATTCAGTGATAGCCTCGTCCAGCTTATTTTCTTCGTGCAAGACCACTGCAAGGTTGGAATGGGCTTCCCAAAATGATGGATTTAGATGAATGGCCTGGTGGTACGCGGTGACGGCGGCGGCCAGATTTCCCGCAGCATTCAGGGTGATCCCCAGATCGTAGTAAGTATCGGGGTTCGCGGCATCACGAGCCAGCGACTCCTCGAAGGCATGGACGGCAGCGGCGTATTGTCCGTTGGAATAAAGAGCCAGGCCGAGGAACTGGTAAGCCTCCGCGTTCTGGGGGTCCATGCTGAGGGCGGTGCGGGCTTCCGCGATCGCATTAGGACCATCATCCAGGCGATAAAAAATGTAGGCCAGGCTGCTGTGATTCTCGGGGAGATCGGGCATGAGTTGCGCGGCCAGCGTGATCTCGTCATAGGCATCGTCCCAACGCTCCTGCCGAATGAGCATGCCGCCAAGTGCGAAGTGCAACGCGGAGTTCTGAGGGTCAGCAAGTACGGCCGGGCGGAGATCGAGTTCGGCTTCGTGAAACCGCTGAGCTTTGGCATCGGCGGCAGCTTTCAACAGAGGCGCGGGTATTTCAGAGGCTCCAGGAGTGGAAGATTTCAGACCGGTCAAGCTGCGAAGCAGATTCGCATCGGCACCAGCGGCTTCGAATTGATGAATCTGATCCTTGCCGGAGATGCCTGCGAAACCGCGCTCCTGAATGATGCGAACCAGGCGGTTGCTGGGAACACCTGCCATGAGCCAAGCCATTAATTGGACAGAACTCACGGGCTGGCTTTCGCTGGACTGGGCGGCTAGGGCCACCGAAAGAAGAAAGAAAAAAACTGCGAGGCCCTTGCGCTTCACGCGATTCTCCGGAGACGGTTGGCTGGCTGGGTTGCGCTCACCACCGCGCGTCTTGCCGCGGCTTTTCAGCGGCGATCTCCAGCCGCTGATTCACATTAGCCTGCCCCTCGAACCGGAGGTAAGGTCACGGAAGTAACTTGGAGGAAATTGGTTGGACGCTGGGAGAATTGGGCGATGATCCCGGGAAATGACTTCAGGCCTTACCCCGGTTTGGACTGTCACGGCATAGTGTGACTTTGATCACAGCATCGTCCCGGCGGATAGCAGAGTATCAGCGAAGGATGGATGCAGCACAGATTTCAGAACGTGCGCCGGGAGAGGTTTGACTTCCCCCTGCCCATCCGGTAGCGTATTAGTAGGTTGTAGTGTGGTCCTTGGAGGTTCCGATGTTTGAGGGTTTATTTCAACCGACGCACCTGATTATTATTTTCGCGATTGCCCTGCTGGTTTTCGGTCCGAAAAAGCTGCCCGAACTGGGCAAGGGGCTGGGTGAGGGGATTCGTGCCTTGAAAGAGGGCATGAAGGATACTCCGGCCACGCCACCGTCGACCGAGCAGAGCAAAAGCACCGAATCCAAAGAAACCAAGGGCTAAGCGAGTTTGCTTCGCGGGCAGTAATCTTCTTTGATTCAATCGCCGCTTTGTGCTGTTTCCTGTCCGATTTGTTCCAGATATTCCGGGCCATTAAGCGCTTGAGCTGTGAAAATTGACTCTTGAAAGCAGGAGGTAGGTCGAGGTGCGTAAAGTCGAATTTGTGGTTCTAATTGCGTTTTGTGGATTAAGTTCAGCGGTTTTTGCCGATCAGATCACGTTGAAGAACGGGGATCACCTGACCGGTACCGTCGTGAAATCGGACGGTAAGACTCTCGTGCTGCACACCGACTACGCGGGCGACGTGACAGTCGACTTTAAGGCGATCACACAGATTACGACTGACAAGGAATTGCACGTAACCACATCGGACAAGAAAACCGTTGTTGGCCCGGTCACCAGCAGCGACGGCAAAATTGAGGTCGCCACCAAGACAGGCGGCACGGTTGAAGTGCCGACCGGAAATGTCGCGTTGATCCGCAACGACGCCGAGCAGGCGGCTTACGATAAGTCGTTGCATCCCGGCTTGCTGCATGGCTGGAATGGCGGAGCCAACGTCGGCTTCTCGCTGGCCCGCGGCAATAGCCAAACCACCAACCTGGCGTTGGCCATCAACGCCATCCACGCAACGTTGAATGACAAGCTCACGATCTATACGACTGCGATCGAAACGAAGAACGAGTTATCGACTCCCACTACTGTGGCCAACCTGGTCACTGGTGGAATTCGCTATGATCGCAATATCAACCCGCGTACGTTCGGCTTCGTGGGCGCTGACTTCATGAGCAACGCGCTGCAGGACCTGGATCTTCGTGGCGCGTACGGAGGCGGTTTGGGCTACCACGCGATCAAGTCCGATAACACGACATTCGACCTGCTGGCGGGCGTGAACTACACCCACGAGACCTATTCAAATGGAGCGGTAAATACGCCGGTGACGGTCCCTCCAACTTACGTCTCCTACGGAGTGACGAACAAATTCGCCGCGCTCACTCTGGGCGAAGAACTGATGCACAAGGCCGGAAAGGGTACGGTGATCACGGAGAAACTCTACATCTATCCAGACCTGTCGAGCGGATATAGCGGTCAATATCGAGGAGAGTTCGACCTGGGTACGGTGACGAAAATCAGCAAATGGCTGGGCTGGCAGAACCAGTTCAGTGATCTCTACGTGTCGAACCCGCCGATCGGCACGAAGGATAATGACGTGATCTTTACGACCGGGCTGAACTTCTCTTTCGCCCACTAACCATTCGTTCACCAAAGGACGATTCGAACGGCCGCCCGCACGGGCGGCTTTTTCTTGCCTGTGGATTAATTGGTATCCCCCCAGTCCTGTGGGCTTTTATTGCTCACCAACACTTGAACAACTCGTCTACTACCGGGTAGAGTACTGTCTTCCGTTTTCGGGTTCTTTAAGTCCCTCACCAACAGGAGTCTGCTCGATGCGTCACGCCGTGATAGTGCTGATTGCTGTCTGCTGCTGCGGAACGTTTTCTTTCTCCCAAACCGCGGATGAATTGATTGCCACGAACATACAGGCCCGGGGTGGTCTGGAGAAGATGAAGGCGATCAAGACCATGCGCATGACCGGCAAGTTCGAGGGCGGCGGAGGGTTCACCGCGTCCGTAGGCCAGGAGAACGAACGCCCCGACCTGATTCGCGAAACATTTTCTCTGCAAGGAATGACCGCGGTGCAGGCTTATGACGGCAGCACCGGCTGGCAGATCCAGCCCTTTGGCGGGAAAAAAGATCCTGAACTGATGGGCGAGGATGATCTGCGCGACGTGTTGCTGGATGCCGATTTTGACGGGCCTCTCGTCGATTACAAAGAGAAGGGCAGTACGGTGGAGTATCTGGGCCACGATGAAGTGGATGGCGATGACGCCCTGCGGCTGAAAATCACGCTGAAGAATGGCGACATCATCTATGACTACCTCGATCCCGATACTTTTATCGAGATTCGCAAGGAGATTCAGCAGTTTATCCGCGGCTCGGTGCGGGATCGTGTGGTAGGGCTCGGCTCCTACAAGCCGGTGAACGGCGTGATGTATCCCTTCTCCGTTTCGCAAGGACCCAAGAGTCATCCGGACGACCAGACGACGACCGTACAGAAGATGGAAGCCAACGTCACGATCGATCCCGCGGATTTTGCGCTTCCGGCTTCGCTGAAGACCGAGGAGAAGAAGTCCGGCCTGGTTGGGATTCATTGATCGCTCTGCGTGAAAGTCGCGACGAGAAATCATCTGCAAATAAGAGGATTCGTAAACATGAAAGCATCCGCTAAGTCACGATTCATAACAAAGCTGAATATAGGGTTCACCGGAGCTGTGCTGCTCTTCGCCGCGGTGAAGGCTGGCGCACAGGCGCCATACCGGTTTGACTCGGCGACGATCTCAGGATTGCCGGCGCGCAATATCGGCTCGGCCACCATGAGCGGACGCATTGCCGCGTTGGATGCGGTGGAAGAAAACGGCCGCATCACAGTGTTTGTGGGAGCGGCCAGCGGCGGAGTGTGGAAGTCAGTGAACGGCGGCACCACCTACAAGCCGGTATTCGATCGTGAAGACGTGCAATCGATTGGCGCAGTAGCGATTGATCCGTCGAATTCGAAGATCGTGTGGGTGGGCACGGGCGAAGCCTGGCTGCGCAACAGCGTATCGGTGGGCGACGGTGTATATAAGTCGACCGACGGCGGCGAGAATTGGACCAATGTTGGCCTGAAGGATAGCGAGCACATCGCCAAGATTCTGGTGAATCCGAAAGACAGCAATGATGTGCTGGCCTGCGCCACCGGACATCTTTGGGATGACAACGACGAGCGCGGTGTTTACCAGACTTCAGACGGCGGCAAGACGTGGAAGAAGGTTTTGGCGGGCGTGAACGGCTCGAGCGGCTGCGCCATGATCGCGCGCAGCAAGCAGGAACCGAAAACCATCTATGCGGCCATGTGGGATTTCCGGCGGCAGGGTTGGACATTCCGCTCTGGCGGTCCCGGCAGTGGATTGTTCAAGTCGATCGATGGTGGCGCGACCTGGAAGGAAATCAGCGAGACCAACGCGAAAGGTCTGCCGCCGAAACCCTATGGACGAATCGCCGTGCAGGTAGCTGAGTCTAAGCCCGACGTTGTCTATGCCAACATCGAGGCGGAAAAAGGGAGAGGCCTCTATCGGTCCGATGACGGCGGCGGGACTTGGACCAAACTCGATGCCAGCAATTACATGGTCTGGCGTCCATTTTATTTTGGAAACTTAATCGTCGATCCCAAGGACGAGAACAAGATTTTCAAACCGGATCTGATTCTGCTGCTCAGCAACGATGGAGGTAAGACCTTCAACGTGGTTTCAAGTGCGGCGCACGGCGATTTCCACGATGTATGGATCAATCCGAAGAACACCAACATTGTGATTGCGGGCGACGACGGTGGCTTGTGGCGGAGCGAAGACGGCGGCAATCGCTGGAAGCACCAGATGAACCTTCCGGTTTCGCAGTTCTATCACGTGAGCGTGGATAATGCGGATCCGTATCACGTATACGGCGGCTTACAGGACAACAGCTCGTGGGTGGGCGATTCTTCTTATCCGGGCGGGGTAACCAACTCGCGCTGGGAGAATATGTACGGCGGTGACGGTTTCTGGATGTTCGAAGACACCTCCGATCCGGACTACATTTACGCAGAAGCCCAGGGCGGGGAGATTGGTCGGGTCAATCGTTACACACATGAAGGTCGCGACATCCATCCTTGGCCGAATTACGGCGAGAAGAAACTGCGCTTCAACTGGAACACGCCGATTCATATGAGCCCCAACGAGAAGGGAACGATTTACATCGGGGCACAATTCCTATTCCGTTCTCGCGATCACGGCCAATCGTGGGATCGCATTTCTCCCGATCTGACGACGAACGATCCCGAGAAGCAGAAGCAGGAAGAATCCGGGGGCGTGACCATCGACAATTCTTCTGCGGAAATGCATACGACGATCTACTCGATCTCGGAATCGCCGAAGAATGGGCAGATCATCTGGGTTGGCACGGACGACGGCAATGTGCAGATCACGAAAGACGGCGCGAAAACGTGGACGAATGTGGTTGGCAATATCAGCGGCCTGGGAAAGAACTCCTGGGTCTCCACCATCGAGGCCAGCCGCTTCGACGAAGCGACGGCGTACGCCACGTTCGACCGGCACACCTTCGGTGATATGAAGCCGTATGTGTACAAGACCACCGACTACGGACAGACGTGGACGGCGCTTCCGGCGCAGGAAAGCGGCGTGCGGGGATTTGCTCATGTAATCAAGGAAGACACAGTCGACCACAATGTGCTTTTCCTCGGCACCGAATTCGGGCTTTACATTTCGGTGGATGGCGGACAGCGCTGGGCGCAATACAAGGGAACGGACTTCCCTTCTGCTCCCGTGGACGACATCGCGTTGCAGGCGCGCGAATCCGATCTGGTGCTGGCAACACACGGACGTGGCATCTGGATCGTGGATGATATCTCGCCTTTGCGCGCGTTGACTCCGGAGGTGATGGCAAAAGAGGCTACGCTGCTGCCGGGGAGACCGTCGATCCAGTACTTCGATGTGAGTGGCGGCTGGCCCGAGGGGGACGAAACCTTCCACGGACGCAACCGGCCCACGGATGCGCAAATTACCTACTACCAGAAAGGCCGGCACATCTTCGGCGATTTGAAAATCGAGATATTCGATCAGGATGGGAAACTCGTGGACACCGTGGCTGGCAGTAAGCATCGGGGATTGAACCGCGCCGGATGGGGAATGCACGTGAAGCCTCCGGCGGTTGCACCGGCAGCTTCGGCCTTGTTTGAGGCGGCGCAGGGACCGCGGGTTTTGCCCGGCAAGTACACGGTGAAGCTGACCAAAGGGGATCACACTTACACCGAAGAACTGGACGTTGCGATGGATCCGCGAGCGAAATATTCCATTGAGGAGCGAAAGGCACAATTCGATCTCTCGATGAAGGTCTACAAAGAACTGGAACACATGACCTACGGAGTGGAGGCAATCGAGGGAGTGCGAGATGCCGCCAAGGCGCGCGCTGCCAAACTAACGGGGAAAGATCCTCTGCGCAAACAACTGCAGCAACTTTCCGCAGATTGTGATGAGCTGCGCGGGAAGATTGTGGCGACCAAGGAAGGCGGCATGATTACCGGTGAGGAACGAATCCGCGAACACCTTGGCCAGCTTTACGGCGCGGTCACGGGATACGACGGCAAGCCAACCGACTACCAGGTCGCGCGGACCGAGTCGCTGGGCCACGAACTGCAAGACGTGATTGATGACTTTCAGAAACTGACGCAGAAACAACTCGCGGCGATCAATGCCGGGTTGAAGAAGAAGAAACTGGAAGCAATCAGCGTGCTGGCCGAAGCGGACTGGCAGAAAAAGAAAGACGAATCTTCCGCCGCTGCCGGTGCGGGGATGCGGCGAGAAGAAGGACACATGCGGGAGATGGATTGAGGCTGGCGAGCAGCACTTTGGATTCCTGCTCGCAGCTAGGCCAATTCCAATTCAATGTTCTTGGTAGCAGGATCGAGCTTCGCGATCCGGAATTTACGAATCTGCCCGGTACGAACCGGTTCCGGTTTCGAATCAACTGAGTGGGTTGCTCCCTTCCATCGCGCCTGCAGCATGGAGCCCAGCGAGGACAAGTCCGGCTTTGGACTGGGCTTTGGCGGCTCCGATCCGGCTGGCTTTTTTTCTCCGTCTGGCCGGTTCGATTCGTGCATTCGACACGATGCCTGAATGCCTTCGCCTAGCTCCACGTAAGCTCTTCCGATTCCATCCGAAACTTCCACCATGCGGCCCGTAACCAGATCTCCTTCTTTGTGCTCGGCGATGTATTCATCCAGACCGCTTGGAACCAGTTGCTTTATTCCCAAGCGCAACTGGCGCTTCTCCGTATCAACGGCCAGTACCTGAGCCTTCACTATCTGCCCGACCTTCAGGACTTCCTGCGGATGATTGATCCGTTTCTCCGCGCTCAAGTCACTGATGTGGATCATCCCCTCCACACCCTCGGAAAGCTGCACGAATGCGCCAAACTTGGTGAGGCTGACAACCGGACCTTCGATCACTGAACCTGCGGCAAATTTCTGGGCGGCATCGGTCCAGGGATCGCCGAGCGCCTGCTTCAGTCCCAGCGACATTCGCCGCTCGGGCGCGTTCACTCCCAGGATTACTGCGTCCACGGTTTCGCCGGGCTTTACCAGCGTACTGGCGCTTCTCAACTTCTTGCCCCACGACATTTCCGAGACGTGGATCAGGCCTTCGATGCCGGGTTCCAGTTCCACGAAGGCGCCGAACTCGGCAACACGCGTGACGGTGCCGCGAATGCGCTCGCCAACTTTGTACTTTTCGGCGACCGCATCCCAGGGATGAGGCAGCAATTGCTTCATCCCAATCGAGATTCGGCGCTTGTCCGCTTGAGTCGAGATCTTGAGCACCTTCGCTTCGACCTGCTGGCCGACAGAAAGCACGTCTGCTGGTTTGCTGACGCGGCTCCAAGCGATATCGCTTACGTGGAGCAATGCGTCTACTCCGCCGAGATCCACGAAGGCACCGTAGTCGGTGAGGCTGCGGACGGTGCCGCTGACGAGGTCGCCTTCCTTCATCTCTGAGTAGCGGCGATCCTTGGCCGAGCGCTGTTCTTCTTCGACGACGGCGCGGCGGTCGACCACAACATCCTCATCGGCGACATCGAGTTTGATGATGCGGCAGAGAATTTCCTGTTCGACCAGCTTCTCCATCTCTGCGGCGTCGTGTGCTCCGCTACGAGAGGCGGGCATGAACGCGCGGACTCCTACATCGACGCTGAGGCCACCTTTGATCACGCCGGTTACGGTGCCGACGATCGTCGCCTTCTCAGCGAACGCCTTCTCCAACGCCGACCAGTCTTTCGGGCGCTCGACTTTGGCGCGTGTGAGTTGGTAGTAACCTTCCGGATCGCGACCTTTGACCGAAACCGGCAGCTTATCGCCGGGCTTTGGAGTTTCTCCGGCGTTCTGGAAATCCGCGAGCGGCAGGATGCCTTCGCTCTTGAATCCGATATCGAGAAACACGGAGTCGGCAGAGACGGTGATCACGGTGCCTTGGATTTGCTTGCTGCCGTCTTCGCGCTGGCGCACGTGGCTCTTCTCATACTGCGAGAGCATGTCGCTGAAGGATTCCGTAGCTTCGGTGGCGGATTGAGCTTCAGGAACGTCTTGCTTGGGAATGGTTGAATTCGGCATGAAGGGGTTACAGCCTCATCGGGGGATGAATCTCAACTAGGATAACATCGAGCGCCTGCCGCGATGGGCGTTCCATGAACGCTATCGTCCGATTTCTCAAACTACTTAAGACTCGTGGCCGGGACCGGCGGGCGACCCGCAATCTTTCCAGAGCTTCTCCCAATTCCACATTCGGGACGTCACTAGGTTCGACAACGGGAAGCCGAGCTGATGCGCCAGCATGCACACTTGCCCGCGATGGTGAGCTTCGTGAGAAAGCATGTAGCACAGCATTTCCACGCCAACCGGCCAAGGGCGAGCCCAGCCGTCTCTGAGAAACTTCTGGACGCGGCCTTTGCCATCGCCGAGCGCTTCCGCGAGCATCTCCGCACAGCGAGCGGAGCTTTCGGCCAATCCCGCGCGCGCCTGCTGCGGCGTGCAGTGCACGTGGCTGAGCTGAGGTGGAACTTTCAGGTGGGGAGCTGTGAGCCTGATCCACTTGGTGCGGACATTGTGCATGTGGGTAAAGATCGCCGCAATGGAGCGGGTGTTGCCGGGTAGTTTTGCTGTCCAGACGGCACGGTCGAGATTCTCGATGAGAAGCTGGTTTATGCGATCATTGGCGGCAAAGACCTCGACTGCGGACCGGCCGAGCTGAGTATGAATTTTCCGTTGACGAACCTGGGGTTGGCGAGACTTGGGCTGACGAAGCTTGTCTTTGCGCTGGGTCACGGCTCCGTGCTCCTCGACCTATGATACCTCCGTGGCGTCGTCAATCTGGCTGCGGCGCCGATCGCTGGCGGCTTGGCACCCTTGATCACCAGCCACAGCAAAAAGGCAGCGATTAAAGCTAATCCCGCGCCCGAAAACCATCATGCATTGAGTGGCATGATGGCAGTCAAGCGCGGGATTTGCTTAACAGCTTTTTATTACCAACGGTTACATGCCCGGCGCGGTTTCGGTTGAGTGCAGCACACGGAAAGTGCTTCCGCCGTTGGACCAGACCAGCAGCAGTGCGTCCTGTCCCTTGGGCACTGCGGACAAAGCCTTCTGAACATCCGCAGCATTCTGCACGGGATGGCGATCGACTTCCACGATCACGTCCCCGCGTTGCAGACCAGCGTTGTCGGCGGCGCTGCCGGGTTGGACCTGCTCTACGACCGCGCCATGGACGTCACTGGACGCCTGCAGTTGCTCGCGCAACTCTGGAGTCATATCAGTGAGACCGAGACCCCAGCGCGGCTTGCCGTTGCTGTTACTGCCGACTTCCTTACCGTCGTGGTCGCGGCTGCCCATTTCCTCCAGCGTAACGGGCACGTTGATGTTCTTGCCATCGCGCAGAACTCCCAGCTTGATGCTCGAACCGGGCTCCTTCTGTCCGACTTCGATCTGAAGCTGGCTGGCATCACTCACTTGTTGGCCATCGAGTTCGGTGATGACATCTCCGACTTTCAAACCGGCCTTCGCCGCGGGTGAGCCATCTTCCACCTGCGTGACCACGGCACCTTCGTTGTTCTCGACGTGGAAGAACTTGGCATTCTCCGGCGTCACATCGCTGATTCCGATGCCCATGTAACCGTGATGCACCTTGCCGCTTCGGATCAGAGCTTCCACGGTGGGACGGACGATCTGGCTAGGAATCGCAAAGCCCATGCCCGAGAAACTATCCGAATTCGATACGAGAAAGGTGTTGATGCCGATCACTTCACCGCGCGCATCGACCAGCGGGCCGCCGGAGTTTCCTGGATTGATGGCTGCGTCCGTCTGAATGAAGCTTCCCGGCGCACGACCGTTGCGTGAGAACGGATTCGGACGGTTCAGGCCGCTGACGATTCCGCGGGTGACGGTGAAGCGGAAACCGAAGGGATTGCCGAAGGCTAGCACGGTTTGTCCCGGACGCAATGAAGTCGAGTTACCCCAGGGCGCATTCGGGAGATTGGTTCCGTCCACCTTGATCACGGCGAGATCGGTGAGCGGATCAGCTCCGATCAGCTTGGCCGTCATGATTCGGCGATCCTTGAGGGTGACGCGAATATCAACGGCGCCATCGATGACGTGGTTGTTGGTCACGATGTACCCATCGGGCGAGATCAGCACGCCGCTGCCGATGCCGTGCTCGATCTGCGACTGCTGCCTTCCCGGATGGTTGAAGAACGGCGCGAACATCGGCGGCAGGCCCTGGGGCATGTCGGGCATTTGGCCATCCGCCACTTCGGTTTTCGAATGGGACGTGACGGCTACGTTCACAACCGCGGGCGTGACGCGTGCAGCCAGTGTTTCCATTGCCTGGTCGAGCGAGAGCAGAGCGCTGACGCTGTTGTCATCGAGCGGCGTAGCGGTGGGAGATGCAGCGGCTCCCTTAGCGTATGCGGGCTTGATGAATTCGTAAGTGGTTAACGACAACGCCAGCGCGATTGCCACGGCAGGAACAATCAGGCGGCGGGTCAAAAAGTTTTTGTTGAACCATGCTTTGGTGAACCAGCTTTTCATTCGAGTTTTCTCCTTATGCAACAACTAATTATTTAGTTTCTTAAATCGGGACAAATGCTCTTTCCTCATCAATCTTGGTTAAGTGGATTTTGGAGTGATTGCTTTGTGAACTTCGCGATCCACGGGATGAAACACAGTCAAGCGCCACACGCAAATGTTCCAGACCTGGCCGTACTCGTCGATCTGCTGCGTGTGCATCACGAGCAACACGGAATTCGACTCACCGATGCCGTCGCGGGAGCTATTCGCGCTCGCGTTGACCATTCTGGTTTGAGGTTCCGCAACTTTAGGCGGCGCGACGGCCGCCGCTGACAGTTCGCCGTGCGTTCGGCTTTGTGCCTTCACAGTTCGCGCGCGAACATCTCTCCGGACGAGCGAGCTAGAAACGTGGAGCGAGGCCGGAATCACCCGCGCCCCGATGCCGGCGGAATTATCCGCCAGTGCCGGAGTTAGCCTGGATGCCGACTGAGAAGAGCCGGCGACTGGACCGTCAAATGCGACGAGCCTCGGCACATGGGGCATCGAAATCAAGCAGGCCACCGACACCGCGGAGACCAATCCGAGCGCGGGCTTCCAGACCTTGGTGGCCTTCGGACGGTCGGCATCAAGAATTCGCGCAACGCGATGCGCGGTCTGTTGCATTCTTCCGACTGCTGCCTGGGCTAACGCCACACTGCGGCGCAAGAAACTCTTCTCCGCGACTGTGATCAGGCATTGCGCATAGCCGCGCGGATTCGAGGTGGCGGCTAGGACGAAGTCATCGCAGGCCATCTCCCGCTCGCGCGAGAGCCGATCGCCGATCCACCAAATCGCGGGATGAAAAAAGAGAAGTGCGCTTAAGATTTGCTGGGCTAGATTGGTCCAATCGTCCCAGCGCCGCAGATGCGCCAACTCGTGCAGGAGAATCGCGTTGAGTTCGACGGGAGAGAGTTCCTCGAGCACCCATGCGGGAATCACGACAGCCGGCTTGAGAAAACCGATTGCCGTGGGCACGCGCACCCGGTCAGAAGTGCAGAGAGTTACGCGTCGTGCAGAACCGAATTCGTTCAGAGTTTCGCGAAGAACCGGATGCAAAGTAGCGGAATCGATAGCCTCACAACTCTGGCGCAACCTACCCAGCTGCCAAAAACTCATGCCGATTTTCGCCAAGCCAATGCCTGCAATGACGGCCCACATAGCCAGGGCATCCATCGCCCAAGAACCGGGCAGACGGAAAGTGAAATGGGACGCCGTGGCGGCCGCGCTGGCTGGATTGGATCCTATGCTCTCGACGACGGGCAGGAGCGCGATCGCCGCCAAGCCTGAAAACCACATGGCAAAACGAGTACTGGAATTCTGCCGCCTCAGGGCCAGCAGCATTACCCAGATGAATAGAGCAATGACGATGCCCTCCGCCGTGCTGTTGAGTACCCTGCCGGCAAAAATCTCGGCCAGAGCCTGCAAATGAGCTGTTAGCGCCATCGGGTCACTTGCTCCCTTCCAGCATCTTTCGCAGACGGTTCAGCTCAGCGGCATCCATCCCGCGGTCTTCAAGAATGTTAAGGACGAGTAATTCCTGAGAATTGCCGAAAAAGCGATTGACCAAACGCCCGATCTCAGAGCGGGTAGCCTCCTGACGCTCCACCAGCGGCGAGTAGACGAAGGCGCGACCGTCCTTTATGTGCTTTACGTAGCCCTTCTTCTCCAGAATCCGGATCGTGGTCAGCACAGAGTTGTAGGCCAGCGGCTCCTTCTCGGGAAGGAACTCCTGCACCTGCTGGACGGTCGATGGGCCCTTCTGCCATAGCACTTCCATCAGGCGCAATTCCGCTTCCGTAAGAGTTGGGGACTTTCTCGGGGGCAAATGCCATCCTCCTTGACCCGTTGTATTAGACGTATAGGGTATTCGATTGTCAACTAGTAAATTAGTTGCACAACATTTGTTGCGGGTTGCATGGCGCAGAGTTGGCGACTGGGGCGCATACGTCGCGAGATAAGTTTTTCCTCTCTTTTCTTTATAATCGCTTCGTTTCCGGGGGCATTCGCGAATGGGTGACGAAAAGCGAGACCGTGAGTTGGGGATGGGGCGCCCGATTTCGCGGAGGGATTTCCTGAACGGAGCGGCAATCGGGATCGGGGGAGTTTTGGCCAGTCACCGCGCGCTGGCCGCACTGGCTCCGGCCGAGTTCGCGCTGCAGCCGAATGCGGAGCCGTTCGCACCGGAGAAGGCAGCGGATTACTACCCTCCAGCGCTTACCGGAATGCGCGGAAACCACGATGGCACATACACCTATGCCCACCGCCTGCGCGATGGCGAGGCTTGGGACGCCGATGGCGGCCCGCAGTCCACGGGTGAAATCTACGACCTGGTCGTAGTAGGGGGCGGAATCAGCGGGCTTGCGGCGGCTTATTTCTTCCGCAAGAGCGCAGGCGAAAAGGCGCGGGTGCTGGTGATCGACAACCACGACGACTTTGGCGGACACGCCAAACGAAACGAGTTCCATGCGGGCGGCCGGATGTTGCTCGGCTACGGGGGAACGCAGTCGATCGAAAGTCCGGGAGCATACAGCGCCGAGGCGAAGAAACTGCTCGTAGAGTTAGGCATCGACACGCAGAAATTTTACAAAGCTTACGACCGGAAGCTGTACGAATCGCGGAAGCTGGGCACCGGCTGTTTCTTCGATAGGGAGACGTTCGGGGAAGATCGGCTGGTCGCGGGTTTGGGGACCACACGCTGGCCGGAGTGGTTGGCGAAGACGCCGCTGAGCGCCGACGTGCGGCGGGACATTGCACGCGTGTACACGGAAAAAGTGGATTACCTTCCGGGACTGTCACGGGAACAGAAGATCGGAAAGTTGTCGAAGATTAGTTATGCCGATTTCCTCACCAAGATGTGCAACGTCCATCCTGACGCTTTGAAGTTTTTTCAGAGTTACACTCACGATCTGTTTGCAGTGGGGATCGATGCCGTGCCGGCGATCCAGTGCTACATGGCCGGCGACGATTACGGTGGCGTCACCTATGCCGGCTTTCAGGGGATGAACCTGGGCGAGGAAGAAAAAGAAGAACCGTACATCTTTCACTTCCCAGATGGAAATGCTTCCATCGCGCGCCTGCTGGTACGAACTCTGATTCCGGGATCGATTCCTGGGCACACGATGGAAGATGTGGTAACGGCGCGTGCTGACTACAGCCGGCTGGACCGCGACGGATCCGGCGTGCGCATTCGGCTTAACAGTACCGTAGTAAATGTGAAACACGCGAACACGGGAGCGGCGAAGGAAGTTGCGGTGTCGTATGTGCGAGGGAACAAGCTACAAAGTGTCAGAGCCAAGCAGTGTGTTCTCGCCTGCTACAACGGGATGATTCCCTATGTTTGTCCCGAACTGCCGGAGAAGCAAAAAAAAGCACTCGCGTATCTGGTGAAGGCGCCACTGGTGTATACGCACGTTGCCATCCGGAATTGGACATCGTTTCAAGAGCTCGGTGTACGGCAGATCGAGTCGCCGGGAAGTTATCACGTTCACACCGCGCTCGATTTTCCAGTGAGCATGGGAGATTACGCTTTCCCCAGCAAACCGGAAGAGCCCATGGTCCTGTTCATGCTTCGCACACCGTGCAGTCCCGGGTTGCCTATGCGTGATCAAAATCGGGTGGGGCGGGCAGAGCTAATAGGCACACCATTCTCTACGTTCGAACGCAATGTGCGCGACCAGTTGGGGCGGATGCTGGGCAGCGCGGGCTTCGACCCGGCACGCGACATTGATGGCCTTACGGTGAACCGGTGGGCACACGGTTACGCGTACTCCTACAATTCTCTGTTTGATCCGGACTGGACGGAAGGGGAGAAGCCATGGGTTATGGGACGCAAGCCGTTTGGTCAGATCGCGATTGCAAACTCCGATGCAGGAGCTTCGGCTTACACCGATGCGGCGATTGACCAGGCGTACCGGGCAATCACCGAACTGGCTGTGAGGAAGGCCTGACGATTACATACTAGTTGCGCTCTAGTCTTGCCCGCGGCTCAGGTCGCATCGCGAGCTTAGGCAGATTCTCCACTGGATTCTCTCGGGCTCTCGACGCGGATTATGGCTTTCATTGCAATTGCCGCCGCCACGAGCGCGGCCGATGCAGCATTCGCGATCACGACTGCGGTGGCTTTCAGCAGGATTCCATAAATAAGCCACATCATCAGTCCTGCCAGGTAAATGGCTAGCATGGAGTAGGAAAGGCCCGTGCCGCCTTGTTTTCGAATCTTCACCAGTTGAGGAACGAATGACAACGTCGTACAACTCGCCGCGAGGTATCCGATGAGATTGGTGAAGCTTAACGAGATAGACATTGCTTATATTCTTACGACAAGCGGGGCGAACTCTACGAGCGCAGCGGACCAGTTGCGGTCACTTTGTTCGAAGAGACGATTGGATTTTCCCTTACTCGTGGGCGACGGCGCGAGCGCGGTTCCCGTACAAGTCTCGCAGCCAAACGATAGCCGGTTGCAGCCAGTTGCGAGACTCCGTTGAAAATAGCGGCTTGCAGGCCTGCAGCGGGTGTCGAATAAAAGGCTGCCCCTGGAAGAGCGTCGGGTGTGGCTTGAGCCATTCGTCCGAGCATGTGGTAGAGATCAAAGAATGATGAGGCTACCACTTCCCAGCGGTACCGTTCAGCAGTCGCCAGCGCCCTCATGGACTTTTCAATTACGAGTTGACGGTTGGTGATGATTTCCTGGATGGCTCCGGCAAAGCTTGTCACGTCGCCGTCGACCGTCCAGGCGTTCTCGAGATTCGCATAGGAAGAGACGCCGCCGGTATTCGGAGCAACGAGAGGAAGCCCCGAAGCCATGGCCTCTAACGGTGCAATGCCGAAGGGCTCATGCGGATTCGGATGTACAAAAACGTCACAGTTGGCGTAAAGGTCGGCCAACACGCTTTTGTCCTTGATGTGGCCGAGGAATAACACTCGCCCCGGCATCTCCCGAGAGCATTTCTGTTCCCACGGCGTGCGCTCGATGCCGTCGCCCACGACCAACAACCGATAGTCGCGTGCACGATCCTTGGCGAGGTGCGCCAAAAGAGTGAACAACAAGGGGAAATTTTTCTCTGGCGCAATACGACCGGCGTAGAGAAGAAGGACACTCTCCTCGGATGCGCCAAAATTCTGCAGCAAGCGGCGGCGCAATCCTGCGGACCTGCGCTGCGGCGACAGATGCGCCAAGTCCACGCCCATGCAGCGGATCCATGTGCCTCTGGAAACCAACTGCCCTTGCGCAGCAGGCTTCAGTTCAGCCGCGGTGTACTCGGAGTTGGCAATGTGGTGATCGAAGAAAGGAAAATAAAGCCACTTCATGTAGATGGAACAAAATCTTCGAGCGAACGGAAGAGCTTCGAGATACGCGCCGACGTTGTCGTCCATGCGCTCCTGGCTGTTCCCAACCACAATCGGGCGGAAATCTACCGCAGGCATAAGCCTCGAACGTAGCAGTATTCCAAGGTAGTTCAGAGTGTACTTGTCGCTGATTTCCACGAGGTCCGGACGTTCCGCAATCAGAATCTCTTGCAGCTTGCTCCCCCGAAAGAGAAATTGCGAAGGATAGATCGCGCGATAATCCGAATTAAACGGAGCGGGCGGCGCCTGAACGTGATAGATCCTGCCGAACTCGCCGACTTCTTCGATCCGGTCCTGTGCGGCAGGCACTACGAGTCGAATCTGCTGCTGCCGCCGATTCGCCTCCTTGATTAGGGCGCGATAAAAGGTTGCGACCCCGCCGGAGTTTTCATGCCACGAATTAGTAAAGTGCATGGTCTTCATCGGCCGGGTTACCTCCTACTGGAAAGATCGTCACACAGGATCGCGCTTTGATGCTTGGACGAATGAGATTGTTGTTTCCTAGCGATCTTGCGCGGCAAAACAGCGAAGAAACCAAACAGAAGTCGAGGCAAACGGCGAAGATCTCCGCCAAAGCCGCCGCCTTCGCGGCCAACTAAGAGGGTTCCGCGGCGCATCGCGTACCAATTGAACAATGCGGAAATGGCTCCTACGAGCAATGAAACGATGCCGGCAACGCGCAGGTGGGGCGTACCTCTGAACCAGTGCAGTAAATATTCCAGTGCCTGAAAGATAACGGGCATCACTACGGTCAGGAAGACACCGGTGAGCCACTGAGGCTCTCCATCTTTTAAAGTTTGCACCACCGCACCGTAGAATCCTGCGCTGAGAGCACAGAAGATCGACTCGGTAAACAAGGCCGCAATCGCAGCCTCCCATCCCTGGCGCACCGCCGCTCCAAAGAAGATTGGGCCGCGTAAAACAATGCTCAACAGCGCTGATTTCCAATTCCACAGCAAGAGAAGTTGTTGCGGACGACGCAGAATGCTGAACAGGAGATTCACAAACCGCGGCCGGGGTGAGAAGGCATCGATTGGAAGCGGCGCAGGATCTCGTTTCATGGAAGTGTGTCTGGCCGGAAGTATAGAGGCAGCATTTCGGCAAGTGTCATTAATTTATTGTTAAAAACAAATTTACACACAAATGTTTTAAACGTAACTCTCTATTAATGTATCTATGACACTTTGGCGATATCACCATCTAGTTAATACCGGGAAGTCAACGAGGAGGCGATTTGCACCGCAAAGTGACCTGCCTTTGGAAAGAACCCGGCGTGCCCAAGGCCTATCGCACAGGCGTTTCCCTTCATAGCCACACCAACCATTCGAAAGAGGGAGTCTCTTTCATCCAAGAGTTCGCGGCCCGACATAGCTTGCTGCAGCGGGCTTTGGCCGCGGAGGATAAGCGCGCCGCCCGCGAAGGGAAAACGACGCGTTTAGACTTCCTGAAGGCGTATTGGACACCGCCGCTTCCTCCGGTCGCTGCTTTTGAGTTAGAGCAAAATCAGATCGAACAAGACCTCGGACTTGCTAGCATGGTCTCCATCACCGACCATGACAATATCGACGCTCCCATGTTACTGCGAGTGGTTCCTGAGGCGCGCCGGGTTCCGGTATCCGTCGAGTGGACAGTTCCCTACAAAGATGCGACTTTCCATCTCGGCGTGCACAACCTTCCCAGCGGCGGCGCGGAATCGATTATGCAGTGCCTGCGCGAGTTCACGAATCAGCCCGTCGATCGCAAGTTAGCTGAATTGCTTGAGATGTTGCATCAGAATCCGAATGTGCTGATTATCCTGAATCATCCCATGTGGGACCTGGCTCGCATTGGTCGAGACTCACACCAGCGCACGTTGCGCGCACTTCTTTGCGAACATGGTGACTACCTTCACGCCCTGGAGTTGAGCGGCATACGTAGTTGGGAAGAAAACCAGGCAGTGTTGCATCTATCCGAGGCGTGTAATCAACTGGTGATTTCGGGTGGGGACCGCCACGGTTGCGAACCCAACGCGGCACTCAACCTGACCGATGCTGAGAGCTTCACTGAGTTTGTACATGAGGTGCGGAAAGAGCGCCGCAGTCACGTTCTTTTCATGCCGCAGTATACCGAGCCGTTTACGCTTCGGGTTTTACAGTCTCTGCTCGATGTGATCCGGGAATATCCGGATTACTCGAACGGATCGCGTCACTGGGACGAGCGCGTGTTTCATCCCGATCACGCAGGAGTGATTCGTCCCCTGGCCTCTCTCTGGGTGAGACCGCCATTTTACGTGCGGCACTTTTTCTCGGTGGTCCGCTTGCTGGAATTGAACCCGGTTCGAAGAGCGCTGCGACTGGCCCTTGCCAGGCCACAGCAGCAAGTGCCCTTTGCCCTCGGCGGCCGTCAGGAGGCTGCACCATGAGCGATTCCGCGTTGCGCGTTGCATTCTTCCCTTGCTGTTACAACGAAATCGATGGTGTTGCTCACACCAGCCGTCAGTTCGAATCGTTTGCCATGCGCCGTGGGCTTACGTTTCTCACTGCTCACGGCGGAACTGAAAACTGTGTGGAGAAAGTTGGTACGGTGTTGCGCGTAACCCGACGCCGGGGGCCGATTGGGTTTCCCTTGGATAAGAAACACGATTTCGACCTTGCCTTCTGGCGGCATTTAAATGTGGTCGAAGCGGTGGTTCGCGAGTTCGACCCGGATATTTTGCATATCACGGGACCCAGCGACGTAGGGCAGTTGGGCCTCGCGATCGCGCATCGCTTGCGCATTCCCCTCGCAGCTTCATGGCACACCAATGTGCATCAATACGCCGAACAGCGAGGTTCGGCAATGCTGTCCTTTCTGCCAGTTGGCTTGAGTAAGCGCGCGGGCGTTGCCTTCCGGCAGGGCAGTTTGCTGGCGACGCTACGCTTTTATCACGCTGCGCAGGTTCTATTCGCTCCAAATCAGGAATTGATCGATGTGATCGAGAAGGGCACAGGAAAGGCGTGCTATCCGATGCATCGCGGGGTCGATACGGAACTGTTTGATCCCCGGCGAAGAGATCGAGTCGACGACGCTTTTGTGATTGGGTACGTGGGCCGCTTGACCGTGGAAAAAAACATTCGAGATCTCATAGAGTTGGAGCGAAGACTGATCAAAGAAGGGCTTAGTAATTTCCGCTTTCTGATTGTGGGCCAGGGCGCTGAGGAGTCTTGGCTACGAGCCAACATGAAGAAAGCTGATTTCACCGGAGTGTTGCGGGGCAAAGCGCTGGCAAGTGCCTACGCGAACATGGATATCTTCGCATTTCCGTCGCGGACCGATACCTACGGCAACGTAGTGCTCGAGGCTCTGGCCTCGGGTGTGCCAGCGTTGGTTACCGACAGCGGAGGTCCGCGGTTCATCGTGCGGGACGGTGAAACCGGTTTTGTGGCTCGTGATCCGCAGGAATTCGTGGTCCGCATTCAGAACTTCGCGATGCGACCGGCCCAACGGGAAACCATGCGTGCCGCCGCGCGGGCTCATGCCATGACAGCGTCGTGGGATGCGGTGTTCGAATCCGTTTACGCTGGATACGAGCGTGGCCTGAGGGAGAGCGTGGGAGTTGGCAAGAGAAACCGTATGCGGCCACATACCGGAGTGGCGGCCACGCCTGTTGGATAAGACATGTGAATCGTCGATCGCAGAATGGCAAGAGGAATCTGGGAGCACACTCACAATTGATCTCTGCGCAACCGCTGCAGAATTCTTCTGATGGAGGTCGATAGATTCTCGACCTGCTGCCCAAGACCAAGTAAGCGTTGGGGGAAAATGGTAGGCACGAGGAGACTCGAACTCCTGACCTCTACCGTGTCAAGGTAGCGCTCTAACCAACTGAGCTACGCGCCTACTAGTTGCTAGATTATACCTTAGCTCGGGCGGGCGAAGAATCACTTCCAGGGCGTGTAGTGTTGAGGTTCAGAACGAACCGCTATTGCCTGTTGCAAAGTCCCCTCTACGGCAGCGACAATCGTTCCATGCGAAAAAGTTCGCGGGGAGACGACAGCAGTGCTACGCAGCTGACGGTCCACGGTCCTTTCGTTTCGGGATGTATGGTGGTTGTGACGTTGGGCAATCCCCGGGATAAATTCTGGGGCATGATTTTTTCCCTGGCGCCGGAAGGGCTCAGCATGGGCGGGATCGAACTGGCTTCCTTTGAAGATCTAGTGGTAATGGTAAAAGATGGAGAGCCGTTTAGTCCGGCGGTTGTGTTCTTTCCCATGCATCGGATCGAACGAATCGAGCTCGACCTTCCTGATGGCAATCTGCCATCACTTTCGCAGCGCTTTTCAGCGAAGACCGGTCGCAATCCGGCTGTGATCTTGGGGTCCGCACTGGCAAACCGGACCAATGATCCTAGTACAAGCGCAGCGCCCTCCGGAGTTTCTCCGAAAAAGAGGCAGGCATGAAGCTGTCTCAAATATTCACTGCGCCCAATCAGCTCACGTTGCTGCGGATGGTTTTCGTTCCGTTTATTGTCATCGAACTGGTCGACGGGCGCTATTTCAGGGCGTTGGTTCTCTTCGTGATTGCTGGTTTTAGCGATGGGCTCGACGGATTGTTGGCTCGCAAGTTACATCAGCAGACTCTGCTCGGACAGTATCTCGACCCCATCGCGGACAAGCTCTTATTAAGTACGATGTTTCTGGTGCTCTCGATCCTGCATAAAATTCCCTGGAAGTTCACTGTGCTGGTTTTCAGCCGAGACATTTCCATTCTCGCGGCGAGCGCGGTGTTATTTGCCATCGCGGGGTTGCGCGATTTTCGTCCCAGCATCTTTGGGAAGGCAAATACGTTTTCACAGATCGCTGCCGTTTTCTTTGCCATGTTGTTTTCGGTTCGGCCTGAGCGGTGGATCTGGATAACACGCACCGTCTTCTTGCGGGCCACGTTCTCCTTCACGATCATTTCTGCACTGCACTATGTCTTTCTAGTGCAGCATCGGCTGCGGCTACACGCTCCCGCGCTGGCCTCGCAACCCCCCGCCGATATCCGCGCCAGTTGACCGGCTTTCGCGCGTCCCCCTAAAATTGGGGTTCATCTCTGAGTGCTGCAATCGCCAATGGCCTTTCGCCTTTACAACACCATGTCCTCGCAGGTCGAGGAATTCCGCCCACTCCGCGACCGTGAGGTTCGGATGTATGCCTGCGGCCCAACCGTCTACGGTTATGGCCATATCGGCAATTTTCGAACCTTTATTGCTGTGGACATGCTGCAACGATTCTTGCGGCAATCCGGCTACAACGTGCGCTACGTGATGAACATAACGGATGTGGACGACAAGATCATCCGCAACGCGGCGCAGGACGGCGTGAGCGTTCAGCAATACACGGCAAAATACGAGAAAGCGTTTCTGGAAGACGCTGCCATGATTGCCATCGAACAACCGATCCTGGTGCGCGCCACAGAGCACATCGCGCAGATGGCGGAGTTCGTAGCCAAACTCGTAGAAAGAGGCCTCGCCTACCGAACCGACGACGGCTCCTACTACTTCCGCATCGCCAGCTTTCCGCGGTACGGAAAACTTTCTAAGAAAGATTTTGGCGGAATGCTGGATGGCGCCCGCGTGGATGTGGACGAGTACGACAAGGACAGTGCACGCGACTTCGCGCTGTGGAAAGCACCCAAGCCGGGCGAAGCATCCTGGGAGACGTCAATCGGGCCGGGACGGCCAGGGTGGCACCTGGAGTGCTCTGTGATGTCAATGCAGGAGCTGGGCGAGAGTTTTGATTTGCATGCAGGAGGAGAAGATCTGGTCTTCCCGCATCACGAGAACGAGATTGCGCAATCGGAATCCTTCACCGGACAAATGTTCGCTCGCTTCTGGTTTCACGTACGCTTCCTGCTTGTTGAAGGCGAGAAGATGTCGAAGAGCTTGGGGAACTTCTACACCCTGCGCGATCTGGTGTTGAAGGGACATCGCCCTTCGTCGATACGGTACTTGCTGACGTCGGTGCCTTATCGGAATCAGCTGAACTTTACGTTTGATGGACTGAAGCAGGCTGCGGTCTCGGTAGAACGATTGAGAAATTTTCGCCAGCGCTTGACGGCGGGAAATTTCCCGTCCGGTTCGTACGCCGAAATACAATCGCTCTCAGGTGAGACGATGGATCGGATGAAAAATGCGCTTGAGGACGACCTCAATACGGCGCAGGCGCAGGCGGCGCTGTTCGAGATGGTGCGTAGCGTCAACGCGGCTCTGGATGCAGGCGGAATCAAGAGGGACGACGTTGCGCCGTTGCTTAGAGTGCTGGAGAAGTTCGACGAGGTCTTCGCTGTACTCAAGGATGACGATGTACCCAAGATGAAACAGGTGCTCGACTGGGCGATGACGGAAGGGCGGGAAAAAGACATTAGCGCGGAACTGCGGGAGGCGGTGCAGTCCGGGCAACTCTCTGACGCTGATATTGCGAAGAAAGTTGCAGCAATGGAAGATTCGCGTCGCGCCCGTAACTTCAAAATGTCCGATGCTCTGCGCGCGGAGCTTACGGCGGCTGGCATTCTCATTGAAAATACGAAAGATGGCGTGCGCTGGCGGCGAAAATAGGCATCCCAATGATAAGCTGAGAGCAGACGGCTCAAAGCTGACAGTTCTGATGAAATCCCTCGACGAATATCTTCTGGATGCCGAACGAGCCCACGGACATCTTTGCGCCGGACAGGTGCTGGGTGTGCGGCTGGCGACGCTGGGCCTGAGCAAACTCGGCGTCGAAGATCCGCACGGCAAGGATCGGAAGCGGCTTTTCACTTTCGTCGAGATCGACCGCTGCGCGACCGATGCTGTGGCCGTTGTAACGGGTTGCCGGTTGGGAAAGCGGGCGTTGAAATTTCGTGACTGGGGAAAAGTCGCGGCAACCTTCGTGGATGTAAGCACTGGGAAGGCGATCCGCGTCGCGGCGAAAGAGTCGTCGAAGGATCTGGCGCGGCAGATGCATCCTGAAATCGCAGACAAGAATCAACAGCAGATGCTGGCTTATCGCGAAATCGCCGACAACGATCTGTTCACCACGCAGTGGGTGAAGGTCGAACTTCCGCCCGAAGAATTTCCGGGATACAAAAGTGAGCGCGTGGTGTGTGATGCATGCGGAGAAGGCATCAACTTCCGGCGCGAAGTGCGGCGAGATGGCAAAGTGCTCTGTCGTGCGTGTGCTGGGGAAACGTACTACGAGTTAATCTAAGCCGCCTGCTCGTAAGCATGGGCCAAGAGCAGAATGGTCGCTTCGTCGAAATGCTTCCCCAGAATCTGCAGACCGATGGGAAGCTGCTCTTTCGTCTCGCCGCAGGGGATTGAAATTCCCGGAATGCCAGCTAGATCTGCCGTGACAGTATAGATATCAGCCAAGTACATAGCGAGCGGATCGTCCGATTTCTCACCCAGTCGAAACGCAGCCGTGGGGCTGGTGGGCGTGATAATGACGTCCACTTGGCGGAAGGCTTCTTCGAAATCGCGCGCTAACAGGGTGCGCACCTTCTGCGCCTTCAGATAATACGCGTCGTAATAGCCCGCGCTCAGCGCATAGGTACCAAGCATGATGCGGCGCTTGACCTCGGCGCCGAAACCTTCATCGCGGCTGCGGCGGTACATCTCCGAAAGCGACTTCACTCCGGGGGCGCGATAGCTGTAGCGGACCCCGTCGTACCGCGCCAGGTTGGCTGACGCCTCCGCGGTTGCGATCAGGTAATACGTCGGAATCGCGTACGGGGTGTGCGGCAGCGAAACCGGTACCACTTCGCAACCGAAGCTTTTCAGCTTGTCGATCGCCGACTCAACCGCATGGCGGACTTCGTCGTCCAATCCCTCGCCGAAATACTCCTTCGCTACACCCAACCTCAGACCGCGCAAGGGTTTTTCAAGCGCCGCAACGTAGTCAGGGACTGGTAAGTCGGCGGAGGTGGAATCCATCGGGTCGCGCCCCGCAATAGTGCGCAATACGGTCGCGGCGTCTTTCACTGTCTTCGTGAGCGGCCCGATGTGATCGAGTGAAGAGGCGAAAGCGATCAGGCCATAGCGCGAGACTCGACCGTAGGTCGGCATCAATCCAACCACGCCGCAGAAGGACGCCGGCTGGCGAATCGACCCGCCCGTATCGGAGCCGAGTGCAGCCACAGCCATGTCAGCTGCGACGGCTGCGGCCGAGCCACCGGAAGATCCTCCCGGGACACGCATCAAATCGCGCGGATTGTGGACGGGATGGAATGCGGAGTTCTCATTGGAAGAACCCATGGCAAATTCGTCGCAGTTTGTCTTGCCGAGGACCACGGCGCCTGCAGCTTCCAGACGCGCCACGGCGGTGCAATCATAGGGAGGAATGTACTGACGCAGAATTTTCGATCCCGCGGTGGTGCGCACTCCGCGAGTCGACATAACATCCTTGATGCCAACGGGAACGCCCCCTAACGGCGGCAGTGGCTTGCCTTCGGCGGCCATGCGATCGATGCGGTCGGCCTGCTCAAGAGCGCGCTCTTTGCACAGAGTCAGGTAGGCGCCGATTTTGCCGTCCTCCTTCTCTATACGGGCATAGTGCGTCTCGGCGAGTGCGAGGGCAGTCGTCTTGCGCTCTTGCACCGCGGAGCGAGCGGCGTCGATGGTAAGCAAGGTCATAATGGCTCAGCGGTCAGTGATTAGTGTTCAGTGGCCAGTAAAGGCAGCGCGCTCGGCGGCTGGCACTGATCACTGACCACTATCTTTCAATCACCTTCGGCACTCGGAAGAAGGTTCCGTCCGCGTCGGGCGCGTTTGCCAAAGCCGCTTCCTGCGACAACGATTTGCGCAAACCCTCCACCACATCATCGCGATAAGCGTATGCAAATCTCGCGCTGCCATGCTTGGACTCGTCGACGCCGTAGCGGTCTGAAACTTGCGCCATGGGCTCAATGTTGGACGTGTCCAGTTGGTTCAGCCGATCAATGTAGTCGAGAATGGAGTTCAAGTCGCGGACCATGCCGGTGCGCTCCTCCGCGGAGAGTTCCAGGTTAGCAAGATCGGCTACGTAGGTAACGTCTTTTTCTGTGACCTTCATTTTCTGAGACCCATTCCGCGACTTATTCCTGTTTGGCTTGGCGAATCACAAACTCAATTCTCTCCACTTTTTGGCCAGCGTAACGATTCAGCGTGGCGAGATAACGCGGAGCTAGGCTTTGCATTTCGCGCTTCCATCCAGCATCTGGAACTTCAACACGCAAAACTGAGTTGGAGAATTCTAAAGCTTGCGTACGCTCCGCAACCACCGAACCGCAGACCAAGGGCCAAGCGAGTAGCGGGGCCTCGGCCTGCGGCACGCGCCGCAACGAGCCAAGCACGATCTTTTCGAGTCCTGAGCCTGCCTGCTGCAAGGCAAATCCTCGGAGGCCAATTTCTTGAAAGCAAATAGTTGAGGTCTCGATTCTAGCATTCCGCTTACGCGGGGTGTGTTCCAGGACTCAGGCTTTCAGAGCGGGAACTCGCGCCTAACCAGTTCGAGCGCGGCATCATGGGAGAGGAGTCGGCCTTCGAGTTGAGCGTCTTCTACGGCTTCCAGAATTTCGCGGAACCGCGGACCGGGTGAATACCCCGCTGCGATCAGATCGTCGCCGGTGATTAATGCTGTGGGGCGAATCTTCTCCGGCGGAATCTCGGTGAGCTTCTTTCGGAGAAAGTCATGCGTGCTCAGATTGCGATGGCTGGCCAGGCTGTCGGCACGGTGCAAGGCAAGATGTTCCTCGAAAGCAGGCAGGCGAAGGAACTTCTTCAGCGTGGATTCCTTCATCCGCGTAACGTGGCCAAAGCGCATGTGATTGTCGACGAGGGCGAGCACCTGGGCCTTGTCTTGGTTGGAGAAGCGCAGGCGGTCGCAGATTTCCTCCGCAATTTTGACACCGACTTCGACGTGGCCATCGAAGCGGATGCGTTCGGGCGCAACGCGGAAGGTTGCGGGCTTGCCGACATCGTGCAGGAGAGCGCCCCAGGCCAGAGTGGACGAGCAAGGATGGGGCAAGTTTTCCAGCAGCAGCAGAGTATGCACGAACACATCCCCTTCGGGATGAAACTCCGGCGGTTGCTGAACACCTTTCATGGCGGAAATCTCCGGCAGCACCTCTTTCAGCAAGCCGGTCTGATCCAGCAAGAGAAAAGCGCGGCGGGCGCGACCCTCGGTGAGCATTTTGGTGAGCTCATCGCGAACACGCTCGCGCGAGACCACTTGAATCTCAGGGGCGAGGCGCTGAATCGCAGCCAGCGTCTCCGGTTCCATGGTGTAGTCAAAGCGCGCTGCAAAACGGATCGCGCGCAGCATGCGTAGTTTGTCTTCCCCGAAGCGGCGTGCAGGATCGCCGATGGCGCGAACGATGTGGGCATCCAGATCTTTTCGCCCACCTACAAAGTCGAGCACTTCTCCACTGACGGGGTCGAGCATCATGCCGTTGATGGTGAAGTCGCGGCGGGCGACATCCTCGCGAGGATCCTGGCTGAAGCGGACTTCATCAGGATGGCGTCCGTCGGAGTAACCGAGATCACTGCGGAAGGTTGCGACTTCAACCGCTTTGGCCGTCGGCAGTGCGTTTTCGGTTTCTTCGCGCTCCGGCTCCGGCGGTGGAACCAGCACAACGCCGAATTGCGCTCCGACGGCGTAGGTTTCGGGGAAGATTTCCATCACTTGCGAAGGGGTTGCATTGGTGGCAACGTCGAAGTCCGCGGGCTCGCGATTGAGGAGCAGATCGCGGACACATCCACCCGCAAGGTAGGCCTGAAAGCCATGCTGGCGCAGGGTTTGGATGATCGATCTGGCGAGATGTTCGGACATGACGCGCACGAGTTCTACGTTATTCTGACGACCTGGCGTGTGGAAGTCCAGTCGAGCGGCCGTGAAAGCGGTTGCTCATTTTGGGGATGTTTAGGCGCGACTGAAGCCGCGCCCCGTCAAAGCAAAAAAACAGATTGTTCCTTCTAACATCTTCAAAAGAAACAGGTGCGGTTGTTGCGCAGTTGGGCTGCAATGATCAAGGCGCGTTGCGGTCGATCCCAGCGTTTTCTTTCTTGACGGTTTTACACGCCCACGCCATACGAGGAGTATTGTGCGCGATGCCGATTTGTCCTTGGGCATTCAGGACGATGATGCCGCCATGACCATTCAAGCGCTGCTTCAGATAATTCATGGCTTCCTGGGCGGCCCATTCGGGAAGATTTCCGGCTGACACGCGATCGGCAGTCCACTTAGCCAAGACCAGCTTCATGATCGGTTCGCCCCAACCGGTGGTCGAAGCGGCGGCGCTGAGATTATCGGCATAGCAGCCGCACCCGATCAGGGAGGAATCGCCCAGACGGCCGGGGGCTTTGTTGAGTGTGCCGCCGGTGGAAGTTGCGGCCGCGATATTGCCTTCGCGATCCAGTGCGACCGCACCGACGGTATCGTGAAAAATTGTGGGTGCGAACAACTCGTTTCCGTGACCTGCCTCCTCGCGCTGATACTGACGCAGGCGTTCCACCTCGCGTGGGACAACCAAGTCTTCGTTCTGGCACAGGGGAATACCATGCTCAGCGGCGAATCGCTCAGCGCCTTCGGCTACGAAATATACATGCGGACTCTCGCTCAAGATCTTCCGCGCGGCGCGCACGGGATTGCGAAGTCGCTCCACGCATCCTACGCCTCCAGCCCGCAAAGTGGCGCCATCCATAATGAGGGCATCGAGTTGTACCTTGCCTTCGCGGTTCAGAAAACTCCCGCGGCCGGCGTCAAAGGTATCGTCATCTTCCATAACGACGACCGCCTCCTCCACGGCATCGAGCGCCGGGCCTCCGCGCTCCAGCACACGCCAGCCCGCAGCTAATGCTTTGCGCACGCCACGCAGGTGAGCCTCGACCATGTCCTCGGGTATGGCCCATGCACCGCCGTGAACTACAAGAACTGGATCAGTCGGCAAGAAAATTCCCCAGAAAAAATGAAATGAGTGGATAGTCTAGCATCGTGCGAAGAGGAAGCCGAGGTTCCTCAGGCAGCGTGGCCCGCTTTGGCGGTCACGGCGGGTGGAGCGTCCTGCGTGCGAGTCCAGGTGTAGCGCATGCGATGGATTACGGTGAGGGTGGAGAGAACGGCGATGATCCAGAGCACCGGCGCCATACGGTTGAAGAGGGCGCCGATGATGACCAAAACGAGGCGCTCTGGACGCTCCATGAAACCCACGCGGCAGGAACCGATCAGCGATTCGGCGCGGGCACGGGTATAGCTGACCATGATGGCGCTGACCATAACGAAAGCCGTCAGTACGACATAGAAGAAGCGATCGCCACGCGCGTAGAAGACAAGGAGGCCGAGGAACTGCGAAGCGTCGCTATAGCGGTCGACCACCGAATCGAAGAATGCTCCGAAGCGCGTGACGCGGTTGGTGGCGCGGGCTACCTGACCATCCACGAGGTCGAAGAAGCCAGAGAAGATAATCACTAGGCCAGCGAGGAAAAACAGATGGCGCTGGGTTCCGGCGTTGGCAGAACCGAAAAGAATTGCTGCCCACGTATTTACAACGAGACCCATGAATGTAAGGACGTTGGGATTGATGCGTGACAGTGCGAGCCAGCGGACGATGGTATCGAGCAGCACCCCGCAGGCGCGGCCGAACGCGCTTGTCCAAGACAGGTTGGGTGACGTATTCGGCGAGACCGACATCAAGCTTCCGCCTTTTCGGGGCCAGCCTCGTCGTGAACGGTGGTGAGACTCAAGATTTCCAGTTCGCGCTTGCCATTGGGAGTAATCACCGTGGCTTCGTCGCCGACTTTTTTATTGAGCAGCGCACGACCGATGGGTGAGGTGGTCGAGATCTTTCCGGAGGCCACGTCCGACTCTTCGCTGGTGACCAGCTTGTACTCGATCTCTTCATCCTTGGTGCTGTCATAGACTTTGACCGTGGAACCCAACCCCACCTTGTCCCTGGGGATGTTGTTCATGTTGGTCAAAGAGAGATCGGCCAAGCGCTTGCCGAGCTGGCGGAAGCGGGCCTTGACGAACTCCTGGCGCTGCTTGGCCATGTGATACTCGGCGTTCTCGCTGAGGTCGCCGAGAGCGGCGGCGCGCTTGATCTCTTTGGGCAGTTCGTGAACCAACTCGTGCTCGAGCGCGTCGACTTCTTCCTGCAGTTTTTTTCTAAGTTGATCAGTCATTGCGTGGAATACAGCTTCATAAGATTATAAACCCGCTGGGAGAGTGCGGGTACGATGCGCCTATCAGGTCTGCCCCTCAGTTCTCGAAAAACGAGAGAGATCGGCAACAAAGTAGCCACCAGCCGGGCGACCAGGCAGCCATCAGGTTCCCGGATTGGTCTTGCCTGCCACAATTATGGCTGAGAGTGCGGTCCACACACTGGCGGTGCGACTAACATGGTTGAAGGGGTTGGTCGTGCTTTCCGGTCGATTTACGCAGGCGACGCTTCGTGGCTTGGACTGGCTGGCAGAGCGCATTCTGCCACCCGACCAGACTCCCGCGCACCAGCGGATGGGACGCCGAGGTGAGGAAGCGGCTTACTTTCACCTGAGAAAATTGGGCTACACGATGGTAGCGAGAAACTTTCGTTCCCCGCGTTGCCGGGGCGAAATTGACTTGATCGGCTGGGACAAGGATACTCTTTGTTTTGTGGAGGTTAAAACCAGGAGCACGCTCGACGTGAAGCCCGGGGAAGCGGCAGTGGACCGACACAAGAGGCGAGAAGTGGCCGCAGTCGTGCGGGAGTATCTACGTCGTTTCCCACCTTCGTGCCAGTGGCGATTCGATGTGGTGAGCGTATACTATGGGCAGTCGAAGGCCAGCCAGCCACAGATCGAAATTTTTCGCAATTCCTCCCTGTCGGCTTAGAATGAAAGATTCGTCATCTCAATCGAGGGGTTTTCTGAGTGCCTGAGCTGAGAAAAGATCCTATTGTTGGCCGCTGGGTAATTATTTCGACCGACCGCGCCAAGCGACCCACGGATTTCGCGCGGGAGAATGTGAAGTTAAA
Organism: uncultured Acidobacteriaceae bacterium; assembly: GCA_963773675.1. GTDB lineage: Bacteria > Acidobacteriota > Terriglobia > Terriglobales > Acidobacteriaceae > Sulfotelmatobacter. The sequence continues at coordinate 353,893 of CAVZCG010000013.1, read as the reverse complement.
AGGGGGCTTCTGCCCTTTTTGTTACGGAAATGAGAGCAAAACACCTCCTGAGATTCAGGCCTACCGCCCCGGGTCAAATGGCGGACCGGCGTCGCAGCGAGACACGCCGGGATGGACCGTACGCGTGGTACCGAACAAGTTTCCGGCGTTAGGGATTGAAGGCACGTTGAACCGACAGGCCGAGGGCATGTTCGACCGGATGAACGGCATTGGGGCACACGAGGTGATCATCGAGACGCCGGATCATAATGCCAGCCTGGCGACGCTTCCTCCGAAACGAATCGAGGATGTCTTGTGGACATTTCGCGACCGCATTCTCGATCTGAAGAAGGACCGGCGGTTCAAATACATTCTGCTTTTCAAGAACCATGGCGAGGCGGCTGGAGCCTCGTTGGAGCATGCGCACTCGCAACTGATTGCGCTGCCGATTTTACCGATCAATGTGGTGCAGGAACTAGAAGGCGCGAAGCAATACTTCCTATACAAAGAGCGATGCGTGTTTTGTGACATCATCCGGCAGGAAACGGAGAGCGGAAGCCGCGTAGTAGCTGAGAACGAAAACTTCCTCACAATTGCACCTTATGCACCGCGCTTCCCGTTTGAAACCTGGATTCTACCGAAGCAGCACGAATCGGCGTTCGAAAACTCGTCGTCGCACTTGTTTGAGAACTTAGCCAAAGCACTGAAGACTCTGCTGATCAAGGCGGACCGGGTACTAGATAATCCGCCTTATAACCTGGTGATCCACACTTCGCCGGCCCAGGATCCCACCAACGATCACTATCACTGGCACGTGGAGTTTATGCCGAAGTTGACCAAAACGGCGGGGTTTGAGTGGGGCACGGGGTTCTACATCAATCCCACGCCGCCAGAAGAAGCAGCGAAATTCCTGCGCGAAGCGAGTGTGGAAGAACCGGTTCCGGCTACTGTAGGATAGTTGTTATTTACGCAAGAAAAAGAGGGCACGGCCAGAGCGCCGTGCCCTTTGCAGTTGATACGGAGAGAGATGCTGATGGCCGCGGCGGAAACCCAATGCAAAAACCGCGTAACAGCACTGAAGGTAGCCTAAGGCCATCCGGTCGCCGAGTTGTCACGAAAATGTAAAAAGGCCGAGCTTCCGTTCGCCTCGAGAGAACGGGTCGGGGGATTGGTCCGGCCTAGCCTTGGGTGCGGTCCTGGAATTCCTCATGCCAAGCCATCTGGATGGCTTCGAGTTTGCCCTCGTTGGAGGCTCCGGGATCACCCTTGAAATCAGGCAATTCAGTTACGTAGCGGTGCAGATCCGTGAAGCGAACGGTGAGAGGATCGACGTCGGGATGAGCCTCAGAGAGCAGGATGCCGATGTCTTCGGCGTCGTCCCACGTGAGAGTCTTGGGCATGGAGTGTTCCTCGCAAAAGTTTCAAGTTTGTTGTTCCCAGTTTCCGGAAACCGTAACATACCGACTTCTGATATCGACGGAAAGCTGGAAACATGAAACCTGAAACTGCGTCCTAGTGATGTTCTTCCGATATGTAGTTGCGGTTCCAGGCGGGGATCTCGACGACTACTTTACCCGGCTTCGTGATCTGCACCTGGCAACCGAGACGAGAGTTTAACTGTAAGTCGGCGGCCATGTCGAGTCGATCTGCTTCGTCGTCGTCCATGGGTGAAAGATTTTCGGCGCCTTCTTTGATCCACACGTGGCAGGTAGTGCAAGCGCAATTGCCGCCGCAGGCATGGTCGAGCGGAATGCCGTAGTTGAGCGCGATATCGAGAATCGACTCTTCCTTGCCATGATCTTCATAAGGCAACTTGCCATGCTCGTACTGCACGGTCTTGCCCTCGGGCAGGAATGTAATCTGCACCATGTTTTCGCCGGGCGCTTCTTCGGTGACGGTGCCAGCGCCCTGGTTTTTATTTTCTTCCATAACTGCTCCTCAGATGTCTTCTCTCTCAGCTTGCGAGTTGCCAGCGTTACTTATTCAAATTCTGCTTTCGCCATCGGATGTGGAGCGGTGGGCCCTTCGCCCATGTCGGCCTCGTCCATGGTTTTGCCTTTTAGCGCGACGGAGACGGCGCTGTCCATCATTAACTCGGCCAGACGCGTTGTTCCCTGGTTGAGCGCGTCGATGGCTTTGCGGATGGCCTGATAATCGTCCTCGGCCTTAACCGCTATGAGGGCCTTCTCCATCTTCGCAATCTTTTTCTTCTCGTCGGTAGTGAGTTGACCCCACGCCGGACTCTTCTTGCCTTTGTCGAGTGCGGCCAAGATAGTAGCGGCCTCGTTGCGAGCTTCAATGAGCTGACGCTGGCGGAAGTCTTCTTCCGCGCTGTCGAAGGAGTCGAGAATCATGCCTTCGACTTGCTCATCGGTGAGGCCGTAGCTGGGTTGAACCTGAATTTCGGATTCTTTACCACTGCGCTGCTCGCGAGCGGAGACGTGCAGGATGCCGTTGGCATCGATAAGAAATTTGACTTCGATCCGGGCCATGCCCGCGGCCATCGCCGGAATGCCTTTGAGATCGAAGCGGGCCAGCGAGCGGCAATCTTTCGCAAGTTCGCGCTCGCCCTGCAGAACGTGGATCGCGACATTGGCCTGACCATCGATCTGCGTGGTGTAAAACTGGGTGGCGGAGGCGGGGATGGTTGAGTTACGCAAAATGATCTTGTCGGTGACGCCCCCCGCTACTTCGATGCCGAGCGAGAGTGGAGTGACATCGAGCAGCAGCATGTTCTCGGTGGCTTCCGAACCGCCGCCAAGAATGTTGGCTTGCACGGCTGCCCCGAGCGCGACTACCTCGTCCGGATTTAAATCCGTGTGCGGCTCGCGCTGAAACAGTTCTTTCACCAGTGCGCGCACTCGGGGAATACGGGTGGATCCGCCGACGAGGACAACTTCGTCAATCTGTTCGGGCTTGAGGCCCGCATCTTTCAGCGCTTGCCTACAGGGGCCGACAGTGCGATCGATGATGGGCTGAACGAGCAGCTCGAACTGCTCGCGCGTAATCTCGCGCAGATAGCGCTTGCCGTCGGGAAGTTCGATATCGAGTTTCGCCGAAGGCTGTGACGATAGCGCGATCTTGGCTTCGATCACGGCCTTGCGAATGGCCTGCACGGCTTCGGCGTTGCGGCGGAGATCAAGATCGAGGTCGCCGAGAGTATCGTCGAGGGCAATGGTGATCAGTAGATTGTCCATGTCATCGCCGCCGAGATGGGTATCGCCGTTGGTGGCGACGACCTCGAAGATTCCGTCATGCAGCTTGAGAATCGAAATGTCGAAGGTGCCTCCGCCGAGATCGTAGACGGCGACGATTCCGTTCTGCTTCTTATCGAGGCCGTAGGCGAGCGAAGCTGCCGTCGGTTCGTTGACCAAGCGCAGAACTTCGAGGCCAGCGATGCGGCCTGCGTCTTTCGTTGCCTGACGTTGCGCATCGTTGAAATATGCGGGAACCGTGATGACGGCTTTGCTAACTGGCGCTCCGAAGAAGCGCTCGGCGTTGCGCTTCAGTTGGCGCAGGATAAGAGCTGAGATCTCGGGCGGCGTAAAAGTCTTCTCTCCGAGCTTGATGCGCAGGACCTCACCGGGTTGCAGGTCTTCCGCCAACCGGAATGGGAAGAATCTCAATTCTTCCTGAATGTCATCAACCCCACGCCCCATCAGGCGTTTGATTGAATAGACGGCGCGCTCCGGCGTCTCGGCCAAGTACCTTCGCGCGGCGTTGCCGATCACCGGCTGATTTTTCTCATCGAGAGCGACTACGGATGGAACAAGATTCAAGCCATCTTCGCCGGGGATCACGACAGGGCTCTCCCCCTGCATGAAAGCAACGAGAGAGTTCGTGGTGCCGAGGTCGATACCAACTATGCGATCAGATGCCATTTGCAATTCGGTAATTTTGTAGTCGGGTAATTTAGCAATTGAAAAACTCTCAACCTTTAAAATTACAAAATTACCCGATTGCCAAATTACTCATTCTCCCAAAGCCTCACTCACATCCCTTACGAGATTGCGGATGTAGTTGCGGCGGTTCAACAGGTCCACCATTTTGTCGCGGCCTTGCTTGCATTCATCTTCTGAAACAACCTCGCCCGCTTGCTCGCGCTCGACTAATCGATCCCAGGTCTTCCAATGCGCTTGCAGTTCTTCGAGGAGCGCTTCGTATTTTTCTTCGAGTTCGAGCTTCTGGCGGCCGATTTCCTCGATCAGGGCGGGATCGTCCTCACCCATCTTTTTTTGCATGCGGAGTTCCTCAAGTTGCATGTTCAACTCGAAGACTTCCTCCAGCAAATCCGGTGGTACGATTTGTTTCTTGATCTGTCCGGTAGAGCGCGCTTGCTCAGTGGCTGATTTCGACTGCTCTTCCAGTTCCACGCCTTCCAGCTTCAACAGATACTGCGTACGCTTGATCGGATCTTTCAAGGTGCGATGAGCGTCGTTGAGCAAGGAACTCTGCTGCAGGCTCCACTCCTGCTCCTGGCCTCCGGCACGGGCGTTGATATCCGGATGCAGCTTGCGGCTTAACTCGTAGAAATCTTTTTCCAACGCCGCGACATCCAGATTCAATTTGCGGGGCAGACCGAAGAATGTGAAGTAGTCCACCGGAGCCGGCGGCTGAACCTTGCCACAGAATTCGCAGAAGTGAACGGCACGCATGGTGCCGCACGACCAGCAGGTCTGAGTCTCCGCAGGAGCGGGCTTCGCGGTGATCACGGTCAAAGGTGCCTTAGTCATTTTCCATCTACCTATCGCACACAACTCGAGCCCAACATGGCAACGATGCAAACCCCAGGGCGCTGAAGCTGGGCAAGGACGGTCGCGCCGTGGCGTAGTCCCACGCGGGCGAGTGCACCCGCGCCACGCAGGCTCAAGCAGAGAACGAAGTCCCGCAGCCGCATGACTTCGTGGCCTGAGGGTTGACGAAGACGAATCCCTGCTGCATCAGCGTCTCCTGGTAATCGAGGATCATGCCGTGCAGATAGATAAACGACTTCGGATCGACGAACACCCGTATATCACCAAACTGGAAGATGCGATCGCGTTCGCGCGGCTGCGTATCGAAGCGGACGTTGTAGCTTAAACCGGAACATCCTCCGCCCTGCACGCCCAGGCGCAGCCCGCCTTGCTCGGGCGAGATGCCTTCCTTGGCCATCGCACTGCGCACCTTGGCCAAGGCCTTCTCGGTAACTTGAATGCCTTTGGCGGGTGCGGTCTGCAAAGTCGGTGCGGATTGTTCCATCACTGTCGTCATGATAATGATACGCTTGCTGACCTGCGTTCTCAGGAAACGTCATCGTCCTGCGCCTGCAGGCGCAAGACGAAGCTCTGCTCGCGAGCAGCGTTGCGTTCGCTTATTGCGCTACTGCGGAGGTCACCGGTTTGGCGCTCTCCTGCTTTTTCTTCCAGTCACCGATCGCGGCGCGGATCGCGTCTTCGGCCAACACGGAACAATGGATCTTTACGGGAGGAAGCGACAGCTCCTTCACGATGTCCATGTTCTTGATAGTTAGAGCTTCGTCCACGGTCTTGCCTTTGACCCACTCGGTGGCCAGGGAAGACGAGGCAATCGCGGAGCCACAGCCAAACGTCTTGAACTTGGCTTCTTCAATCACGTTGGTTTCGCGATTGACCTTGATCTGCAGCTTCATGACGTCGCCACACTCGGGCGCACCGACGAGACCGGTGCCGACGTCAGTGCTGTTCTTATCCATAGAACCGACGTTACGCGGATTGTTGTAGTGATCAATTACCTTATCGCTGTATGACATTCGCTTCTCCTGAATTCTCTGAACTTTACCCCAGGGGCTAAAGCCCCTTCCCACTTAGAACGCTCGCGGCACGACTTGAAGTCGTGCCCTTCCCGTTATTACTCACCCGCCCACTTTACGTCCTTCAGATTGATCCCTTCTTTCGCCATTTCGTACAGCGGAGAAAGTTCGCGTAGACGCTCGACCGTTTCGATGACGCGGTCGGCCACGTAATCGACCTCGGCGGCGGTGTTGAAGCGGCCGATGCCGAAACGGATCGAACTGTGCGCCAGGTCATCGCCCGTACCGAGAGCCTTCAATACATAAGATGGCTCAAGCGTCGCGGAGGTGCATGCCGAACCGCTGGAAACTGCGATATCGTTGATGCCCATCAACAACGACTCGCCTTCTACGTAGGCAAAGCTGATGTTCAGGTTGCCGGGCAAGCGGTGCTCCATGGTCCCGTTGATATAGGTTTCGTCCAGGCGATTCATGATGCGGTCGCGCAGACGATCGCGCAGGGCGGCCAACTGAACCGCCTCCCGTGACATCTCTTCGGAAGCGATGGCGCAGGCTTTGCCCAAGCCAACGATGCCGGGAACGTTAAGCGTTCCGGAGCGCATGCCACGCTCGTGGCCGCCGCCATCGATGATGGCGGAAATCTGCACCCGCGGATTCTTGCGGCGGACATACAGGGCTCCGACGCCCTTGGGGCCGTACATCTTGTGCGCGGAGATCGACACAAGATCGAGATTCTGCTTGTTTACATCCACCGGAATTTTGCCAATGGCCTGCGTGGCGTCGGTGTGGAAGATCACGCCGCGTTCGTGGCAGAGCTTGCCGATTTCCGCGATAGGCTGCAGGACCCCGATTTCATTGTTCGCGGCCATAATGCTCACCAGGATTGTCTTGTCATCCATTGCACGCTTGAGATCGTCGAGGTCAATCAATCCATCTTTCTGCACCGGCAGATAGGTAACGCGATAGCCGTATTTCTCTAGGCGCTTGCAGGTATCGAGCACGGCCTTGTGCTCGGTGACTGCGGTGATAATGTGGTTGCCCTTCTCGCGATACATCTCGGCCACACCCTTGATGGCGAGATTGTCGCTCTCCGTGGCGCCGGAGGTGAAAATGATTTCTTTGGTCGTGGCGCCGATCAGCTTAGCGATGCGCTCGCGGGCCGTTTCCACGCCCTCTTCACCCGCCCAACCGAAAGAGTGATTGCGGCTGGCGGCATTGCCGAACTTCTCCATGAAATAGGGCAGCATCTCCTCCAGCACCCGAGGATCCATGGGGGTGGTGGCGTGGTTGTCCATATAGATGGGCAGCTTCACACCTTCGGGAGCGGCGTGCTGTGTGACTGGGAGCTGCTGGGGGATCTTTACATCCGTGCTCATAATTGCTTCTCCTACCAGGTTGATTACTTAGTCTTCAAACTTGCGTGCGTTCTCAAACGATCGTCATTCAGACGATCGTGACCAGATCGGCCGGCTTGGGCGCGTCACTCTCAACCGTCTCCGGCTCTTCCCGCATATGTGAAATCTTGATGCGCTTCAGCACGGCTTCGATGCTCTCATTTACCTTGCGCAGCGGCTCCCGAATGTTGCAACGGTCGCTCTGGCCGCACTCTCCGCGAACCGTGACGCAGGAGGTGATGAATAGTGGGCCGTCGATGGCCTGAATAACCTCGAAGGCGGAGATTGTGTGCGCAGCGCGGGCTAGTCTGTAACCGCCATTGGTGCCGTGCTGCGAATGCAACAGGCCTGCTTTTGCCAACCTCTGCAGAATCTTGGCGAGCGCTTCGGGCGGAATGCCGAAAGAGTCAGCAACGTCCTTAGCGCTGGCGCTGCCCGTGCTTTCGTGAGCGTGATCGGCCAAGTGCTTCATGGCCATCAACGCGTAATCCGCCTTCTTGGTTAACTTGAGCATTTGGGACTCTGGACGGCGCCTGAAGACTAACTCCGACTGATAAAGTCGGAGTTAATTGCGACCTTTTCCGTCGTAATTCATTCTACGTCCAAACTCCCAGACGGCGCAAGTCTTTCCAGCCATCTGTCGGAATTGGAATCGAATGGTAACCAGTCGCGATTTAATGGCTTAGGTGTTGGCGATTGATTCAGTCGGAATTCCATACCGAAGCAGCTTAGTGCGCTTGCAACATCGCAAGGACAAGAGGAAAATTCACAAGCGGGGGGCTTGACAAGCGCCACAGCGGGGCTAAAATACCGGGAAATTCCCGCGAATCGATCCCTCGCTGTATGTTGCGAGGGCGACGCTTCCGGATTTATGACCGCAAAGCCGTCCACCCAGCCTGAAGGCGCGAACAACCGACCTTGCAAGCACCCGCGCGTGCAAATCGTGAGCCGCGACGAAGATGCCGAGTTCGTGGAATGCCTGGAGTGTCGCGAGATTTTCGAATCCAGCGAACTGAAGGATATGAGCATCGAAGAAAGCGTCGAAGGCGAAGCTCAAGACTCCTAGATAGCTCTGCGGGAGAAACGCAACACACCGGGGTCACCACAGTAACCATCCGCGCTGTATTACTGCTTGTTTCTAGCAGAGACGCCCTGCTAGTCTGCGGGCCGGGGGCGTGCATTCCGCACGTTTGCAAACTCATGCCTTCCGTAGCGCTGGTAGTTGACGACTCCATGTTGATTCGCTACACCGTTTGCCGCTCTCTGGAGGAGCGCGGCTTTACGGTGGAGTCAGCGACGAACGGCGTCGAGGCTTTGCAGATCCTTGAACGCGTGCACCCTGCGGTCATCGTGACTGATATGCAGATGCCGAAAATGTCAGGCGGAGAATTGATCACCGCCCTGAAGAAGAATCCGCAGACCTCGAACATTCCCATCATTATTGTTGCCGGCCGCGGCAGCGGCTTCGACGAGCAGGAGAAGCGCGCCAACTTTGCCATCTACAAGGATATCGACATTCAAAGCCAGCTCGAAAAGGCGCTGGATGCGGTGATAGGTAAAGGTCATGGACAAGGCGCGGGAAAATAGCGACACCGGCAGCGGAGGCTGAGCTGCGCTTCGGTGGCCTACTACCTTAGTACGAGGCTCGCCTCCGCGGAAAAATCCATAGCGGCAAAATCTTTCGCCAGGAATTTAGGATAGGCGGCGGCAGCGATCATAGCTGCATTGTCAGTGGAAAGCGCCCGCGATGGGAAAAATACAGGCACTCCTTCCTGAGCCCCTTCGCGTTCGAAGGTTTTGCGCAACTCACTATTTGCCGCGACTCCGCCAGTAACGAAGAGAGTCGCCACATCGAAGGCGCGGGCCGCCGCCAGAGTCTTGCCAACCAGGTCTTCAATAATGGCACGCTGAAATGAGGCGACCAGGTCGAGAGTCTGCCGATCACTGTGCGCCAAGTAATCTTCGAGTTTCGGCTTTGAAATGTTGGCGAGGGCTTTGCGGCGAGTCTCGATCGACGCCCGCATGCTGTGCACTTCGACGTAGCGGAGAACGGCAGTCTTGATACCGCTGTAGGAAAAGTCGAAGCGTGGACGATTCGTGTCGTCTTCCTTTTCTCGGCCCTTACGGTCGCGGCGATCGCGATGTTTGATCTGTGCGGGAAGGAACTTCACGGCATCCGCGTCGCCGTGGGAGGCGAGGCGGTCGATGATCGGGCCTCCCGGGTAGCCCAGGCCCAGAAGCTTTGCAACTTTGTCGAAAGCCTCGCCGGCTGCGTCATCGCGCGTGTGACCGATATTTTCGTACGTCCAGCCGTCATTCTTCTGCGCGGCAAGATATAGGTGCGTGTGTCCCCCCGACACAACCAGAGCGAGCACGGGAAACCGAAAGTCATGATTGCCCTTCTGGCGTTCCTCCAGCAGAACTGCATGGATGTGGCCTTCGAGATGGTTCACCGCGATGAGCGGTTTATCGAGGGCGAAGGCCAGAGCCTTGGCGTAACTGATGCCAACCAGCAGCGCTCCGGCAAGGCCGGGACCCTGCGTGACCGCGATCGCATCGACCGAGTGGTAAGTCTGATTGGCTTCCGCCAGTGCTTGCCGGACTACGGGAACGATCGCTTTCAAATGCTCACGCGAGGCCAACTCGGGAACCACGCCGCCATAAGGCTGATGCGTGGCAATCTGAGAAGCCACCACGTTCGAGATCAATTGCTCTCCGGAACGCACGACGGCCGCGGCAGTTTCGTCGCAGGAACTTTCAATGCCGAGGATGTAGGCGGAGGGCATGAATTCAGTTTCTAGTTTTTAGTTTCCGGATGCAAGCTGCGGACGGTCAACACGGCCAAGATTACCCAGAGTTCCCTAAAGCCAGCCCTTGGTTCTTGCGATTCTCGAGGCTTCGACACGATTGCTGGCGCCCATTTTGCTGATCGCTTCTGAAAGATAATTCCGCACAGTGCCCTCCGACAGGCGAAGCTCGGCGGCGATGTCTCCGCTCTGCATGCCTTCACCAGCCAAGCGGAGAACCTGGCGCTCGCGATCGGTGAGAGGATCCGTCTCGGCCCAGGCCTCGAGTGCGAGATCGGGATGGATGACGCGCAGTCCTTGCTGCACGCGACGGACGGCCTCGGCGAGTTCTTCGGCGCGCATATCCTTCAGCAAGTATCCCAAGGCGCCGGCTTCCATGGCGCGCCGCAAATATCCGGCGCGCGCGAATGTGGTGAGAATGATGACTCGCGTGCTCGAACGGCGACGTTTGAGTTCTGCGGCAGTGTCGAGCCCGGTCATGAGCGGCATCTCAATGTCGGTGATCAGAACGTCGGGCTTGTGGGCGAGAACAGCTTCCACTGCTTCCTTGCCGTTGCGCACCTGGGCGACGACCGAGATGTCGCCCTCAATCTCGAGCAGCGCGGCCAACGCGCCGAGGACCATGCCCTGATCTTCGGCAATGATCACGCGAATGGTCTTACGGTTTTCCTTCGCGATGGGATTCAATTGGCGCGGTCCTCGGTTTTCGGAGTGAATTCCTTGAGTGGAAGAGTGATAGTCAGTCTCGTGCCGGCTTCGGAATCGCGGTTAAGAGTGCCGCCCAGCATCTCGACGCGCTCGCGCATACCACGCAGTCCGTTGCCCTCGCTCTGCAAGCCCCCGCGTCCGTCATCCTCGATCTGGAGCCGGCAAGAGCCGTTTTGCTGATCCAGGCGCAGGCTGCAGCTGCGGGCATGAGCGTGGCGCACGACATTGGTGACCGCTTCCCGGATTGCCATTGAAAGCACGCCTTCGTGCAAGGCGGGCAGTGCGACCTTGGATGCCTCACATTTCACGGATACGCCGGCAGTCTCGAGAGTGGCTTTCGCCTGGGCAAGTTCGGCAGATAATCCTTGGGCGCGATAGCCGCGAATGGCGTCGCGGACTTCTGACAGAGCCTGGCGGGAAATCTGTTCCACTTCGCGGATTTCGTTGCCCGCTCGCTCAGGATCGCGATCCATCAGTTTTCCGGCGAGTTCAGATTTCAATATGATGACGGAGAGCGTGTGTCCCAGAACGTCGTGCAGATCGCGGGCTATGCGCTCGCGCTCGGCCACTTTGGCGAGATGCTCAATTTCTTCCTGAGCACGAATCAACTTCCGGTTGGTGCGAGTCCGTTGCGCGAAATGGATATCGCTGGCACCGACCACGAGAGAAAGCCCCCCACCAAATAGCAAGAACCAGCCGCTGAGATGGAACGCCCACCATGTCAGGAATGCCGTGGCCTCAACCACCAGCAAGACCTTGACGCCGTCGATTTCGTTGTCAACAACAAAAGGTCCGCAAGCCGCGACAAAAATGAAGAAGGTAGTTGCGCCGCCGTTGTACTTGGCAAAGCCGGCGCCCATCAGAAGCATGGCTGCAAGGTTCAACAGGCCCTGCCGGCAACTCACCCAGAACAAAGAGAAATACAAGACCAAGAAAATGATCGTCGCCGCCACGGTGAGCAACCATACCCGCACACTGGCATGGTTCACGATGGGATCGATATAGAAGAAACCAAAGTACAGAACGGAATACATCGCCCAGCCGTATTCGCTGTTCTTGGGCAGAAGTCTCATAAAATCATCACGCCCGGACGGCGAAGCAGCGTGGCTCAGGCCGACTTCGGAGTCCTTCGCACGTCTCTTCGCTTTTATTATCGCCGATCATAGGTGGTACACCCCAAGTCATCAAGGCCAGGGTCAGTTCCGGCTTTTCCTGAAAATGGCGCCGGCCGCGGCGTACCAGACCAGTATTGCCACGGGAATCAGCGCCAAAAGCCAACTTGCGCCAGCGTAGAGCGCGAGGATTCCAAGAATCATCAGAACGACTGTCGAGCCGTAGCCTTTCTTAGCATCTGCACTCATTGCGTCCTTCCCTTCTCGCGCTCACAGCGAGCTCTGATCTCGGCTTACATCAGCCGTACAGTTTTCCCTGATCTCGCTGGAAACCGATGCGTGCGACACCCAGGCAAATCAAAGTGAAGGCGAGCAGGACCTCCCAATGGTTTGCGGCGGGCTCGTGGCGACCCGCGCCGACAACTCCCAAGGCCAGTTGTGACAAGTGATATGGCGGGAGCGCCAATGCGATCTGCCGCACCAGTTTGGGCAGAAACATGTAAGGCACCCATAACCCGCTGCAGAACGAAAGCGGCAGATAAATCAGATTGATCGCGGCGGGAGCAGAATTTGGCCCGGCGAAATAACCGATGGCTAATCCCATGGCGGAAAAAGGCAGCGAGCCGGCCACGAGCGTTGCAAGCAGCTCTGCCATCTCGAGCAGCGGCAAGCGCACGCCCCCGAAACTGAGGCCCAATCCCAATAGCAAGGAGACTACGATTGTGCTGAAGATCATGCTCAGGACAACCTTCGCGGCGAAATAGGCGAACGGCGGCATGGGACTGGCACGTTTGACTTGCAACCATCCCAGGCCGCGATCGGCGGCGAGACCGGAGGCGGTTCCAAACAGCGAAGCTCCCATCACTCCAAAGGTTCCGTAAGTGGCGATCAAATAGGTTGGTATACCTGTGCCGCCGATCATTTCTTTAGCGTTCAGCACCAAACCGAATAGCACATAGAACATCAACGGGAAGCTGATTACCGACGCCGTATACACCCGCAAGCGAAGGTTCTTCAGGAACTCGTACTTCGCTTCCTTCAAATAAATGGTTGCGGTGTGGCCGGTGGAACGGTCGATCTGGGTGTTGCTCAAAACCGCTGTGGCGGTACTCATAGTCGCTTCCTCTTTTCGATGGCGCATCTCTACGCCGGAAAATCATGGATCAATTCCGTCGATTTGCGTTTTGACTATTGTCCTGGGCGAGGGCCAGGAATGCTTCCTCCAGTCCCGCGGTGGTGATCTCCAATCCGGAAAGTGCCGGATCGCGAGCCAGCAAAACGCGGACCACGGTCTCCGCTTCCGCGGCATGGATCTCTGTGGCCTCGCGGTCTCGCCTGGCGGCGGTTACGCCCGGAATCTGAAGTACGCTGGCTATGTTCAGCGCCGTGATGCAGCGGATTCGCTTACCACTGGTTTGCGATTTGATCTCTGTGGGCGTGCCTTCAGCGATAATCTGGCCCTGATTGATGACGGCGATGCGGTCGGCGAGAGCGTCAGCCTCTTCCAGATAATGCGTAGTCAATAGAACTGTTTTTCCCCGATCGACCAAGCGACGAATTTCTTCCCAAAGCGCGCGGCGTGCTTCTACATCAAGCCCGACGGTAGGCTCGTCGAGGAACAGCAGATCGGGATTGCCACAGATTGCCAGAGCAAACAGAGTTCGCTGCCGCTGGCCGCCAGAAAGATCGCCAAATTTGCGGTCGCGCAACTTTTCCAGACCTGCGGCGGCCAGTACTTCCGCAAGTGACAGCGGGTTCGTGTAATAAGAGGAGAACAGGTCGATGTGCTCGCGGACCCGCAGAGTTTCCGGGACTTTGCCGACCTGGAGCATGGCTCCGGTGCGCATACGATTGTGCGGGTTGGTGGGATCTCCGCCGAATACGCGGGTCTTGCCCGAGTTGGGCTGAATGAGCCCGAGCAGCAGCTTTATCGCGGTCGTCTTCCCTGCACCATTTGGACCCAGCAGTGCGACAACCTGACCGGCGTGGACGGCGAAATTCACATTCCTGAGAGCGCAAACCTCTCCATAGCTCTTGCTGACGTCCTCCAGACCTGCTACGGCAGTACCGGAAATCAGCGGCTGTACGCCGTGGTCTTGTTCAAGAGTCGCGATCGTGGGCATTGACGCCTCCATTTGTACTTTGCCGCAACTTCTTTGCCAGTGTCCGCATCATCGTCGAGAAAAGAATGAGGCGCCAGTGCGGTTCATCACGTCAGCAGCGTGACAAATGTCATGGCGTTTAGGGGGGAATCGGGGTGTCCAAAGATCCAGGCGAATCGGCAAAACCGGAATTTCGGCTGTCCTCTGTTACGAAATCCGAACAAAGTGACCGTACTAGCGAGGCGCGAGGTTATGAGATGGGGTGCCATTGTTTGACGAGGATGTGCATGATCGCTAGGCAGAACGCGGGGAAACCTTGTTCGGGAATCGTAACAACATTGCGGGCGTGAAGATTTTCTTTTGCCGATTCATGACACGAACCGCGCTGCCTGTTATGATGGCGGCCAATTCTTATGAAGTCTTCTACTCCCATGGAGGCGATGCATGCTCCCGGCCGGTAAGAGTCTTCGTACTCTGCGCGAAAAGCTTGGTTTGACGATGCGCGACATTGAAACTTCCAGCGCGCGCTTGGCGGAGAAGTATCGCAATGAGGAATTCTCGATTCCGCCGAGCCGGCTCTCAGACATTGAGACCAAGGGGGTCTTGCCCAGTATTTTTCGTCTCTATACGCTGGCGGTGATTTACCGACGCGATCTGCGGGAATTGCTGGCATGGTATGGCGTCGACCTGAACAACATGGCCGCAGATCTGGGTATGATTGCGCCGCCCCGATCGCACGTTTCCGAAGCTCTCTCAGGACTGTCGTCGGTACAAATGCCGATTCGCATGGATCCCGGCTTCGATGAGCAACGCACGACCAACCTAGGTCGCATGGTAGAGCAGTGGGGCCTGGTACCGCTCTCGTATCTGGCTCAATTCGCGCACAGCGATTTTACTTACGGCTATATCGGCAACCAGGATTTCACCATGTACCCAATTCTTCCCCCCGGAAGTTTCGTGCAAGTGGATGAGGAAAAAAATAAAGTGACGGAAGGAACGTGGCGGTCGGAATACGAACGTCCAATCTATTTCGTGGAAACTCGCGACGGCCACACCTGCTGCTGGTGCAGCATGCGTCGGGATGACCTGATTTTGCAACCGCATCCGCTCTCGCCGGTTCAGGTTCGAGTTCTGCGCCATCCCCAGGAAGCGGAGATCATCGGGCAGGTCGTGGGGGTTGCGATGAAGCTGACCGAGTGGCAGGCTTTCGGTTCTTCTCCAACCTCGAAAGTGCAAGCAGCACTGAATTAAGGTGCCTGGCAGAAACCGCGTCTTGCGGCGAAGGCAATAATTTGCTGAATTGTTCCTGCATGTCCTCGAGATAAGTTCCAGCAGTCTCCTCACTGTCCCGACTCGACTGTAGAAGATCTTCCTCCAATTCTGAAATCGGCGTTTTAAGAACTTTGGACAGTACTTCCGCGTGAGCCGTCTTCAGCGCGCGCTCCGACGACTCCTCCCCGTGGACCAGTGACATACCCCAGTGCTGGTACCCACCCTCCCGGCGACGCAGCGAAGCCAAGTAAGCCAGCTTCGCAAGCAGCCCGGAAACCGCGGCCAGCGTGGTTTCCCGGAAATCTTGTAGAGCGGATTTGAGGGTCATCTGTTACGAATTCCGAACAACAAAGCGTCAATCGTAATCTTTCCGGCCGCTCGGTAGCCATGAAAGTATCACGACTCGATTTTCAAACACAAGGAGAAACCCACCCATGAAACGCACGCTACTTATCGTTGCAGCAGCTCTGATGTTCCTCAATACCCTAGTAATCCCCACCGCAGCCCATGCGGACGGCGGGGGCGCAGGCGGAAATTGCGGGGGAACCGGCATCTGCAAGCCGTGAATCGCGGCTGCGTTACGAAAAGCGAACACGCCCGGTAGTGTTATTGTCGCCTGCAGCTAGTCGCGGTATAGTGCCCGCTACGGCTATGCTGCAGGCGCACTCATTTCTCTGGCATTATCTCTGGGTCGCGCCCAACGTCTTCCTACTTCTCCTCGCTGCCATGATTCGGCGGCGTAGGTTTCAAAAGCAGTTTCCAATCTTCCTGATTTTTGCATCCGTGGTTGCGATTGAGCAACTCACGTTATACGTCGCTGATATCCTGCCTTCGGTCAGCCCCGTCGCCTGGTGGCAGATGTTTTGGGCAGGCTTACTGATTGAAGCGCTTTTGAAGTTCGCACTTATCGGCGAGATATTTGGGCTCGTATTCGGCCTCTATCGTTCTGTAGCCAGGCTCGGCAAGTTGCTAATAAGCGGTACCGGAGTTGTTCTTGTGCTCCTCGCTGCCGTAGTTGCTGCATACACTCCCAAGGACAATATTCATTGGATCGTCTCCGGCGCTCACGTCCTGGAACAGACGATATACATTGTCGAGTGCGGACTCATTTTATTCCTCTTTGCACTGGCCGCTTATTTCAAACTGAGTTGGAGCCGTCCCTCTTTTGGCATCGCGTTGGGTTTAGGCTTCTCGGCTTGTGTACATCTCGCTACTTGGGCGCTAATGGCTAACGGGAATTTCTCGGCTCAATATCGCATTTTTCTTGTTTTCCTGAACATGGCCACCTATCACGTTTGCGTTCTTATTTGGTTCTATTACATTCTCGGGCCCCAGAAGATCACCACAATGTCTCCCGTCGTAGTTCCCGAGCACAATCTCGAGCTCTGGAACCGGGAACTGGAGCGCTTGTTGCAACCATGAATCTAGCATTCGTTCTTGTCTTCGCTGCCGTAGTCGCTCTGGGCATAATCGTGCGCCTGGCCGTATCCCGGAGCTTGCCAGCCAAGCTGAACTCGTCGCTGGCAACAACCATTCGGCCCATCGACGTAGAGGCATTCCGCAATCTGATTAACCCTGCGGAGGACGATTACCTGCGCCGCCGTTTGCCGCCAGCGGAGTTCCGCTCGGTTCGCCGAGCGCGACTGCGCGCCATAGCCGCCTACGTGCGAGTCGCCGGAAGAAACGCCGGGGCATTAGTGCGTGTGGGAGAGTCTGCTTTGGCTAGCGGCAATCCGCAGGTTGCCGAAAGCGCGCAGCGGCTGCTGAATGATGCTCTGCTGCTTCGTCGCAATGCCACGGTGGCTTTGGCGCGAATCTACATAGCCTTGGCATGGCCCAACTCCGGGGTCGCCGCCGTGCGTGTGGTCGATCGCTACGAGCGGTTGAGCGGCTCAGCAATGCTGCTCGGAAGATTGCAGAATCCAGCGACGCCGGTTCGTCTTTCTCCTCGCTAATGTGACTTCGGTCACAGACAATCGGACGATACTTGTGACAATCTCGCTGTCGGCGTCGCCGTGCCTGAGCAAAGCTCACGGGGTTACTGGCGCACCACCCCGCATCATTCTTGCCTTGTTTTCGTTCACTGTTCTGGTGTAAAAACCAGCGGGACCTGTCATCCCAAGAAAATTCTGTGACCATTTCTGCCATCCGCCGTTGGAGTTGTTTCTGCCGGCACCTCGTAGTGTCGAAGTCAAGGGAGACTCTATGATCCGTATCAGCACGATCGGTACAATGAAAAACCTCTCCATCTCGATGTGCATACTATTGCTTTCCTGCCTGGTTTTCGGGCAAGGCGGTGTTGCCACCGGTGATCTGCATATCACGGTAAAAGATGCCAAAGGCGGCCTAGTGACCAATGCCACGGTCACGGTGAGTGACGTGGAAAAAGGTCTGACGCGCACCGCTACAGGCGACGGCCAGGGAGGCTACAGTGCCCGACAGCTGCCGCCGGCCGTTTACACGGTTACTGTAGAAGCGGCAGGCTTCGGCAATGTGGAAGCAAAGAACGTGACAATCACTGTGGGAGGCACGCAGGAGTTTCCAGTGGCGCTCGCGGTAGCTACGGGAAAAGAAGTGGTAGAGGTCACTTCTCAAGCAGAGTTAGTAGAGACATCCCGCACTTCAACGACCGATACGATCGGGCAGCGACGCATCGACAATCTACCGATCAACGGACGGAACTACATTAATTTCACGTTGACGGATTCCCAGGTGGTGCGCGACAACGCACCGACTCTAGGGGCCGCGCCTACTTCGGGACTGAACATCAGCGGACAGCGCGGTCGCTCGAACCTGGTGAACGTCGATGGCGCGGACGCGACGGACAATTCGACCAACGGGGTGCGCTCGACCGTATCGCAGGAAGCGGTGCAGGAATTTCAGATCATCACGAACAACTACGCGCCGGAGTACGGGCGCGCGGCCGGAGGTGTGGTGAATATCATCACGCGCTCGGGATCGAACGACCTTCACGGCGACGTCTTTGGCTATTTGCGAAACCGGAATTTTCAAGCGGTGAATCCGTTTAGCACGGTTTCGAATCCTGCCTACACGCGAGTACAAGCAGGCGCCGCTTTCGGCGGGCCTATCAAGAAAGACAAGACTTTCTTCTATTTTTCCTACGAGGTCACCCGGCGGCATGAGACTGGATTCTCCACGATCGCGCCGGGAAGCAATATCGGATACTACGGTTTACAGAATTTTGATACTACGACCACCGCGGGAGGCGCCGTGCCTCTGCCTTTCGGCGTCATTCAGGTCACACCGGAGCAGGCGGCATTCCTCGCAGGTTTAACTCCAGCCGCAGTTGGCGCAATCGGGCTTACGAACATCGAGAACTATGAGGTGGTTGCGGGCGCGTCGTCCGCGCAGGCTTTGCAGGGCGCGTGGACGCCGGGCCTGGCCCTGGGTGCAAGCGGCGGTGCAACTTCCAACTGGTCCGGCTTTCCGACAAGCTGCACCCCCGCAGCATGCGCAGCTCCCGCGAGCTTCGGCGCTAGCCACGTCCCCTCCTCGTTTCAATCGCTCGGTTCGCAGGCGGGCAACTTCCCGGTATTTGAAGGCACCAGCCTTTACTCGCTGCGACTCGACCACAACATCAACACCAACAACCGGCTGACTCTCCGAGTCAATGTGAGCCCCAGCACCACAACCGGACTCGAAGGCAGCGGCGAGGATCAGCCCTTCGGGCAAAACGCGTACTCACGAACTTCCGAACAAACCTACCGCGACGTGACCGGAGTGGTGCAGGACACATGGACCATTGGCGCTAACAAAGTGAATGAGTTCCGCTTTCAGTATGCACGGCGCGGACTCTCTTTCTTCTATAACACGCAGATCGCTGCTGGCTCGGACCCAGCCGTCAACATTCCGGGCTTCGGCTATTTCGGTCGTGAGCCTTATTCCTACATCCAACGAGTCGAGCAGCGCTACCAATTTACCGAAAACTTTTCCTGGACCATCGGACGCCACAACACCAAGTTCGGCGCGGATTTCAACTATCTGCCCCTCTCAGCCACCTTTGCCGTCAACTACGGCGGGGTTTACGACATCGGCTCCTTCGCAGCATTCCCTCAACCGTTCCCTACTTTGAATCCCGTGCAGGCCTACGGCGCCGGTTTGCCGGGAGATTTTATACAGGGTCTTGGCAGCCCCAGCGACTCGTTCCACAACGTCCCGATAGGAGCGTTTTGGCAGGACTCATGGCGGGTGAATCCCAACCTGACTCTGAACTACGGCGTGCGCTACGACGTCGAGATTCCGCCATCGTTTAAGCCGGTAACCCCTCTCGGACAGGACGGATATAACTTCCTTGGCTTGCAGAAGGGCATTCAAACGGATACTAACAACATCCAGCCCCGCGTGGGCATGGCTTGGGATCCTAAGGGAGATGGCAAGACCGTTGTTCGCGCTTCCTACGGCATGTTCTACGATCATCCTCTGCTCGGTCTTTATTTTCTAGGCAACGCTTCGGACGGCTCCTCCAGCGGACAATTGGCCTTCCCGGGCACGGGAGTCTGCAACGGCCCCGGCAATCCCGCCAACCTGAACGCGATTCCAATTTTTCAGGGGCTGGTCAACACCGCAGCCTGCTCTCCGGGGCCGGCGGCACTGCTTCCGTCGCTCGGCTACCTGCCCAATCAGCAGCAGTTCACTTCCATCAATTTCCCCAGTTCCCTGTTTCTCAACCAGAACTACCTCACGGACGGATTTCCGCTCTTCTTCCAACCCTTCGGCTATCCGCAATCGAAGAACTTCGTCTTTGCATACTCGCAGCAAGCGAACTTTACGGTTGAACGAGACCTTGGACACGGTTTCGCGCTCAGTCTCGCTTACAACTTCAACGGTGGACGCCACCTGAACCGGCCCATCAACTCGAACGCCCAGCGAGGCGATCTGCTGGTGGCGAACTACAACGCAGCGCTTACTGATCCCACTTCTTATGCGAGTATTGGTGGACCGTTGGGCGTGGGCAGCGGTCCCTCTTCGCAAGGGTTTGCTCCTTGCGGCGTCAATCCCAGTGGACAGCCCTGGGTCTCGGCTGCCCTGATGAACTTCTTCCGCCCCAGCGGTATCAATGCGTCCATCGCGAACGCTCTGACCTCCCAGGGGGGAGGCGCTTGCGTTTCCACTTTGGCCCCAACTGTGTCGGCGTTCCTCCAGGCATCCGGATTCAGCACCGCGGGTTTCAATACTGCCTGCAACCCCTCCACTCTTGCGGGGTGCATTCCCTTTGGCGATATGGACGCAAATTATTCGAATGGCAGTTCCGTCTACCATGGTTTCAGCACCAACTTGCGGAAGCGCTTTGGCGGCCATTACGAATTCCTCGCGTCCTACACTTGGTCGCACGCCATCGACGACTCGACCGATCTGCAAGCTACCCTTACACCACAGGACAGTTATTATCCCGCCCTCGATCGTTCCAGCTCGCTGTTCGACCAGCGACATCGCTTTGTGTTCAGCGGTGTGTATCAGACCGGCAAGCTGGGTGGAAACGGGTTCGGCGGCAAAGTTTTCAGTAATTGGACGATTGCCCCGCTTATCGAGTTCGGCTCGGGAAGGCCATTTAACATCATCACCGGCAATGGCGACAACCTCCAGGAATCATCTCTCACGGGGCGCCCCAACACCTTTGTGAATCCAGCCTGCACGACACTGGGATTTCCGGCGGTGCCCTCGAAATATTCGCCCACTGGAGTTTTCCAGGAGCCGTGCATCGCGGACTTTAACGGAACTCTGCTTTCGCTCGATGGCAATCTCGGCCGCAACGCCGCGACTCAGCCGTGGACCGTCTTCAATGATATTCGCTTCTCGAAACGAATCTACTTTAGCGAGCGCTTCAACATGGAACTGATTGCCGATATGTTCAACATTGCCAACCGGAATAACACAGCCGCCGTCAGCCCGCTCTTCACTAATGCCGGCCAAGCGACCGCGGCTTATGATCCGCGTCAGTTTCAGTTCGCGATGAAGGTCTACTGGTAGATTTCTGCGCGATCGGTAGATCATCGGGTTCCGGGATACAAAGGCGCGCGAGGAGTCCGCCATGCTTGTCGGACCTACGCCCGAGGGCCGCAGGCCTGGGCCGGTGTTACACTCTCCCTTCACCCATCCTTGGCGCTTGCCCGGAGTTCGTTTCATCCATGTCCCAACCCTATACGCCTACGGCACGGACCCGTCTGGTCCGCGAAGCGGATCGCGCTGTTTATGATCGCGAAGCCGCGTATCACATTCTTGACGAAGGATTTTTGTGTCACGTCGGTTTCGTCGTCGATGGCCAACCCTTCGTAATTCCCACGTCTTACGGACGTCACGGAGATAGCCTGTATATTCACGGCTCGGCCGCCAGTCGCATGCTGCGGCAGATGAAAGACGGCGTTGCAGTTTGCGTGACGGTTACATTGCTCGACGGACTCGTACTCGCGCGCTCGATCTTTAATCACTCCATGAATTACCGCTCGGTGGTGATTCTAGGAAAAGCGACGCTGGTGGATGATCCGGGGGAGAAGATCGAGGCTCTGCGCCTGCTCTCGGAACACATTATTCCGGGCCGATGGGCGGATTCGCGCCAGCCGAATGAACGGGAACTGAAGGCGACATCCGTGCTGCGGCTGCCTATCGAGGAATTTTCGGCGAAGGTCCGTCAAGGGCCGGTCGTGGATGACGAAGAGGATTACTCGTTTCCGGTTTGGGCAGGAGTGGTTCCGCTGGAGATTGTGGCAGGCGCTCCGATCAGTGACGGGCTTCTTGATCCGGTGCGTGAAGTTCCCGCTTACGCGAAACACTACTCACGCAAAGCGGGAACTTGATCACCTTAATCTCACGGCATCAACAGCAGCTTTCCGGTCGTCTTACGGCCTTCGAGATCTCTATGGGCGCGTTGCGCCTCCGCCAGCGGGTAGATGTGCTCGATGCGAAGTCTGAGCTTGCCTGACGCGAGCATGTCAAACACCGCCCCGGACCGCGCCGCCAATTCTTCGCGCGTAGCGATGTAGTTGCCGAGAGAAGGCCTGGTCAAAAACAGCGATCCCTTCTGCGTCAGAATGATCGGATCAAACGGAGCTACGGCTCCGCTCGAGCCACCGAAGAGCACCATCATTCCGCGGGGGCGAAGGAGACTGAGGCCTTTCTCGAATGTTGTCTTGCCCACTGAATCGTAGATAACATCCACACCTTTTCCGCCGGTGATGCGCTTGGTCTCAGCCTCGAAATCCACTTGCGTGTAGAGGATGACTTCGTGAGCGCCAGCTCCGCGAGCCAACTTGGCCTTCTCTTCGGTGGAAACGGTGGCAATCACGCGCGCTCCGATGTTGTGGGCCATCTGCACGAGGAGCAGTCCGACGCCGCCGGCGCCAGCTTGAACCAGTGCCGTTTCACCCTGCTTGAGTGGATACGTATCATGCGACAGGTAGTGAGCCGTCATCCCCTGGAGCATGGCGGCTGCCGCTTCGCGATCGCTCACAGCCTGCGGAATTGGAACCAGCCGCTCAGCTGGGACGGCGGCATACTCGGCGTATGCCCCTTGCAGCCCGCTCCAAGCCACGCGGTCTCCGACTTTCACGGTTTTCGCTTCGGGGCCGACGGCGGTCACTGCTCCGGCGCCCTCCTGGCCCGGAATAAACGGCAGCGGAGTTTTATATCGGCCTTCGCGGAAGTAGACATCGATAAAATTCACGCCCGAGGCAGCCAGCTTCACGACGGCTTCGTTCGCCTTCGGCTCCGGAACCGGCAAATCCACTAGCTCCATCGCTTCCGGTCCACCAACTTGTTTGACTTGAATGGCTTTCATATCTCCCTTAGATTCTCTCCCTGAACAAGAGATTACGCCGGGCCAAGCCGGCGATTCAAATTGTTAAGGGGTTCCTGAGCTCTGCTACACTTGCACGTTCCTTGCAAGGAGCCCTTCGTCATGGCTGAAAAGAAGCCCCAAAACTTGGCGAACCATGCCAAGTTAGATCCGCTATTTCACTTTATCGTCCTGCCGGTCTTCGCACTCACAGCCTTTGGCGGCACAATCCACTTTCTTTGGCATCCCAGCTACCACTCGGCTTCATTCTTTGTGATCTCGGTGGCTGCGGTAATTGCGGTCCTGAAGATTCGCATTTACTCCCTCAAGTTGCAAGACCGCATCATTCGCCTGGAAGAGAGGCTGCGGCTTACTACCTTATGCTCAGAGCCCTTGCGTTCGAGAATCCCAGAATTGACCGAAGACCAACTCATCGCGTTGCGTTTCGCCTCAGATGCGGAGGTGCCTAAATTAGCTGAGCGAGCGATTAGCGAGAAACTTTCGAGGGCGGACATCAAGAAGGCGATTCAGACCTGGCGACCGGATTACTGGCGCGTTTGAAATTCACTTCAGCTTAGGAGAACAGGAACAAAGTTATCGCTTAGAGCAATCATCACGTCAAACCTTTTAGCCCGCTCTTGCAGTCTGACTAGGGAGCCGGTGGTAACCACTCGCGACGATGCCGAAAGTAATGAGAGTCGTTCCTTTTCGGCGTTGACCCGAGGACGACTGCGCGGTACGATTTTTGGTAGAATTCACCGGACTTTAACAACGGGAGCAATTCGTATCTCATTCAAAAATATGCGAGTTGCAAAAGTCCAAATGCGGGTCGCGGTGCTCGCTGCGCTGTCCGTGGCGGCCTCGTCCTGCCAGACCGCGCAAAAGCCGGTCGCCGTGGCGCCTCCGCCGCCGCCGACGCTGACTGCCAAAGCATCCGAGCCTCCGCAAACTCTGACCGTGGCGCCGCCCGTCGAGAGTCAAGCTCAGCCAGTTCAGGCAGCAGAAGCGAAACCTGAACTTACAGCCCCGAAGCCAGCTTCCGATCAGGTCGACGAACTGCTGGCCAGCGTAGAGAAGGAATACCAGGCGGGACTGGCGAATTACCAGGCGGGGCGCATCGATGCCGCCAAACAGAATTTCGATAACGCTTTCAATGCATTGCTGGAGAGTAAGTTAGATATTCGCTCTGACGATCGTCTGCAAAAGGAATTTGACCGAATCACGGAAGGAGTCAACCATCTCGATCTGGGGGACTTAGCTTCCGACTCCGAAGCGCAGACTTCTGAGCCCGCGCCGATCGATGAAACCAACGGGATTACTCCTTCCGCCGAACCCGGAGTGAGAGCAAAAGCTCAGGCCGAGATCAAATCCACCCACTCCGATCTGCCGCTCATGATGACGGATCAGGTGGCAGGTTATATCAGCTATTTCTCCAACCGCGGTCGTGGGACCTTTGAGCGCGCCTTCGCACGCTCCGGCCGCTACCACGACATGATGGTGCGGATCCTCAAGCAAGAGGGGGTCCCGCAGGATTTGATCTATCTGGCGCAGGCCGAGTCCGGATTCCAGCCAACCGCCGTTTCGCGCGCCGGCGCTCGCGGTATCTGGCAGTTCATGGGAAGCCGTGCTCGCGGTTACGGACTGCAGCACAGCATGTGGGTGGATGATCGTCAGGATCCCGAAAAGTCTACCCGCGCGGCCGCCCGCCACCTCAGAGATCTGTATGGCCAGTTCGGCGACTGGTATCTCGCCATGGCCGCTTATAACTCTGGCCCGGGCACGGTGCAAGCCGCAGTCAAACGCACGGGCTACGCCGACTTCTGGGAGCTTTACCGCCGCAATGTTCTGCCCAAGGAAACGCGGAACTACGTTCCCATTATCTTGGCCGTAACCATCGTGACCAAGAACTTGTCGCACTACGGCTTTGACGATGTGTCGATGGATGAGCCCATGGGCTTCGACACTGTTACGGTCAACTATCCCATCGACTTGCGCTTGGTGGCCGATTGCGTCGATGCGACTCCCGCGCAGCTGCAGCAGCTGAATCCCAGCCTTCTGCGCCTGAGCACCCCCCGGGAGGGCACATTCGAACTGCATCTGCCGGCTGGGACGAAACAGCAGTATCAAACTGCGATTGCGGCTATACCCGCCAGCATGCGCCTGTGGTGGCGTTATCCCACGGTGCATTCCGGCGACACTCTCGCTTCTCTGGCGCGCGTCTATCGCACAACGGCGAAATCAATCGCGGAAGCGAATCAACTTGACGGCACCGAACTCCCCGCAGACGCCAAAATAATTATTCCCGTCAAACCGAGCAAGCATCCCGCCAGCGATACTGCGACGTATGCGCGCCGGATTACGCGCTATAAAGTACGCAAAGGTGACACGGTTCATTCCGTGGCGGAGAACTTCGGGGTTTCTGCGCAAATGATCCGACGCTGGAACGGCTTGCGCGGCGACAGCTTGCACGGAAGAACAATTCTGGCCCTGCACCTGCCAGTTTCACCGACTGGGGAAGCGAACTCGATCGCCTCCAAGCTAGCCACTCACCCCAAGAAGGCTGCGCTGACAGCGAGCTCCAAGGCCTCCGCCAAAGTGGCGAAAACTTCG
Organism: uncultured Acidobacteriaceae bacterium; assembly: GCA_963773675.1. Classification (GTDB taxonomy): domain Bacteria; phylum Acidobacteriota; class Terriglobia; order Terriglobales; family Acidobacteriaceae; genus Sulfotelmatobacter. The sequence continues at coordinate 328,353 of CAVZCG010000013.1, read as the reverse complement.
GATGAACTTGCCACAGAACAGGCCAGTGTGCTTCATCACAAAGTGAAATCGGGCGAAACGTTCTATTCGATTGCCACTACCTACAAGACTACCGTCGCGGCCCTGAAACGCAACAACCAGAACATCGCCGTTCTGCGCCCCGGAATGATCCTCGTCGTGCAGCAAAACCGGTAGGTCTCGCAGCACCTCCCTCTTTCAATCGTAATCCGAGTATCCAGTTTGTCTCTCCGCGGAGGGTGGACCAGGCATGGTGTTGTCTTTCCGAGACAGCCATCAATCCATAAGAACACCAAAGGTGTTGTGCAAGCTTTCCCGAGGTTCGACAAGAGCAACTTGATAGTTCCCCACTTGCACGAGCCTTGAACATCACCTTTCCACTCTGGAACTAGAAACCACGTCCCGGGTCATTGTCGCCTTTTCTCGTGACCCGTGTGGCTGTACAATCACAGCCGCAATCGGACCATGCCCAAAATCAACTCCAAAGGGGCTCTCATGCAACTCCGCAATGTGCTCGTCCTGTTTCTCCTCCTCTCTCTTGCACTATCCCTGACTCTGCCCGCGTTTGCGCAGGATGGAGCCGCGACCTATAAAGCCAAGTGCGCCGGCTGTCACGGTCCTGAAGGACAAGGAAAGGTCGGCCCGGCGCTGAAAGGGACTAGCCTGACCGCGGAGCAGATCACTGATCTGCTAACCAAGGGCAATGACGCCAAGAAACCCCCACACAAGAAGGCTTTAAGTGGGGTCTCTGCCGACGACGCCAAGGCCGTCGCCGATTTCGTAAAGACGCTGAAGTAAGCCTCAGCCTTTGATATCCGTACGCTCCGGGAGAGCATTCCGGCTGCTCGCAGGCCGCCCGGCAAGAAGAGAGTGGAGTTCTGCCCAGACGCCCTTTTGTCCGCCAAGCGGCTGGGGTCGGGCCCAGAAGCTCAGCCTGACGCGGAGGACTCCGGTCACCAACAGAGCACGGTCCAGCTCCGCTCTTTGAGCGAACTTCTAAAATCATCGTCGAATCTTCTTCCATTCAGCCGCCTCGTGTGGTAACAGGGATAGGTCAGGCTCATGTGACTTCGGTCCTTGCAGCCTGCACCAAACGTCGTGCTATAATCGCGCGCCGTTCCAGCACAAAGCTTTCTGGTGGTCTTTTAATTTCCCGTACTCGGCAACCTTGCGTAGCCCTTTTTGCGCCGGGAGCCCAAAATAAGATCAGGAGGAGCAATGACGTTCTACGACCCCACACTTTACGGACGTGATGAAGAAGAGGAATTTGGTGACAGCGGCGCCTACAGCGAGTCGCTGGAGGAAGATTTCGAAGAAGAGGAAGAGGAGGAGGAAGAAGCTGGCGTACCCGAACCCGAGATGAGCGAACCGGCCATGCCCGCTGCGCCGGCCCCGTCACCGAAGCCGGCCGCACCCGCTGGTGGTGGCCCCAAGAAGCCCGCCGCTAAGAAGAAAGCACCGGCCAAGAAGAGGGCTCCTGCCAAGAAAAAAGCGCCAAAGCCGACCAAGAAGAAAGCCTCGAAGAAGCCGGCGAAAAAGAAATCCGCCAAGAAGCCTGCCAAGAAAGCATCGAAGAAGAAAGGTAAGAAGGGTCGCCGATAGAACGTCGGCGCAGGCATGTCGAGACCGCGGCTCGGAGCCGCGGTCTTTTTGCGTGTCCTATCCTGTGGTTTCGGTCCACTGTAGACAAAACGTCATGAGAGCGAATCTCAACGCATGTTACTTCTTTCCTCCCACTGCGGCCTTGCACTTGGCGTACAACTCCAGCAATTGCGCCGCATATTCGTCCGGCTTCGATGCCGAACCTGTGCCCTGAAAACCTACGCCGGATGATGTCGTTCGCCCGTATCCCGTGGTCATGGCGACGAATTTCATCAGATCGAGCGCGATATCCTCATCACGCCGTGCGTTGGCATGCACAGCTGGTCCTTCTTCCATAAGTCCTTCTCCTGATCCGGAAATATAAGGAATTGGTTCTTCGTCTTCTACGTCTTCCATACTGCTCCCAAACAGCTCCGGAAGAGATGATAGCAGCCCGCGTGGGACCGCGTCCTCAATCGCTGGTAGGCAATTGAAAATCCACCTGCGCGGTGCGCCGCAGCCGTGTCATCAACCACACCGAAGCGATGAATAAAAATGGAGACGAATAGAATCCCGGTGCCGGACGCGGAAATGTCACCGAATCTACCGTGTGCCCCAGAATAGTTCCGATCGTGTGCCCCATGCCATTCAGAAACATGATGAGGGCATAAGCCCAGGCCAGCGGTCGCAATCCGTGCATACCTCGCGCCGCGACCGGAGTGAGACAGAACAAAAGTGCGCACACCAGGACGTGTCCGATCAGAAATTCTCGCAATGCGATCGTGGGCACGGGAAATGAGCCCCAGCGCTCGCGCAAAACGGTCACGGTAGGGTTGTACACGGCGAGAAAGCCGGTGGTGGCTTCGTCGAAGATATGCAGCGCGAAGGCCGCGCAGAGCGCAAACCATGGGCTGCCAAAACCTGACGCTGAAAGTGCTGGCGGTGCTTGCCTCAAAGGAGCGCCTATCGCTTCTAATACTCCGGCGTCAGCCAGCAATAAGCAACTAGAATCGAACGTTCGAAGAATCTCGAAAGGTCGTAGCGACGATCTAGCGCGAGACTTCACTCATCAGCGCCAGCAAGTTCTCTTCCGAGTCGCGGAAAAACGCCATCCACAGATCGTGCGCCGGCATGCTCGCAATTAAGTGCGGCTCGTCCTCGAAGTGGACTCCGCTCTCCTTCAGCTTCCCGTACGCGCCTTGAATGTCGGGCACGGCGAAATACAGAACCGAACTGGGGTGGTCGAACTCCGCCTTTTCGGCGCGGTCGAGCATCAGGCGGACACCGGCGCAGTCGAAAAACGCCAGCCCGGGCGGCGCTTTGAAGAGCAGATTGAGCCCCAGCTTGTCCTGATAGAAAGCTGCGGCGCGATCAACATCCTTGGCGTTGATGGCGATCTGACCGAGGCGCGTAATTCCAATTCCGGTTGCGATTGCACCCATGTCTTGACCTCCAGAGTCACATTAGTTAGCATAGCTAACTATATCGAATGACAAAAGTCAAGCCCGAAAAAATCGCGCCTCAGGCCGAAACGCTGGCTGTTGCCGACCGCCTGCATTCCGCCGCCATCCACTTGCTGCGCCGGGTGCGCAGACAAGACGCGGTCTCAGGCGTGGGCCCTGCGCAACTCTCTGCCCTATCGGTGCTGGTTTTTGGAGGCCCCAAAACGCTCGGGGATCTCGCCGCTGCCGAGCAGGTGAAGCCGCCCACCATGAGCCGGGTGGTCGCTGGACTCCAGCGTAGCCTTCTGGTTGAAATCACTCGCGATCCCCGCGACGCCCGCCGTATACACATCCGCCCTTCCGCAAGGGGAACGCGCCTTCTTCAGCAAGGACGCCGGCGCCGCATCGAGTATCTCGCTGCTCATCTCGGATCTCTGACCGCTACCGAACTGACGCAGCTCAGCATGGCCGCAGGCCTTCTGGAAAAGCTCCTGCGCGATTGGCGCTGACCGCGCCGACAGCTCTCGGCAACGCCTGGCATGCTGAGCTCCGCACGGGAAACTTTCGGACGCACACGGGGTTGTCACACTTTAGAAAGTGCTCTACTTAGCTATCGCAGGCTTCCCTCGACTGTTAGCATGCTCTTGATGGGGAATCTTATGCCGACCCATGCGCTTCGAAGTCCCACACAGCTCTTCGTCGTAGTTGCGCTGTCCCTGGTCCTGGCCTCTTGTGGCACGAGCACGCCTCCGATTGTTTGCGATGGCCCAAGCAGCAGCAACGGCACCTGCACCTGCGGCCAGGGAGCCTCGGCCTGCCCAGTCGACCCGGGTCCCGAATTCCTCTATACGGCTGGAAGCGGCCAGATACAGGCCTTTAGCATCGATCGCAACAACGGAGCCCTCACTACGGTTGGCTCAACGCCCGGCCCTGCCACGAGTCTTGGCCTCACGGCCGTGAGCAATCAATTTCTCTACGTTTCAGACCCCGCAAACGAGCAACTAGACAGTTTCTTGATTAATCAAACTACTGGTGCGCTGACCGCGGTCATGGGCTCGCCGTTCTCCACCGGAGCCTTAAGCCTGCCTGCAGGCCTGGCCTCACCGGCGGGTAGCGACCTTCTGTACGCTGCCGACGTCGCCAGCGTCGACGGATTCACCACAAACGCCACTGGAACGCCCTCAGCGATCTCGGGATCTCCGTTCCCCTCAGGAACCAATCTCTTTCTCGCAGTTGATCCCTCTGGCACGTTCCTCTACACATCGATTGATGATTCCCCAGGCAGCATCTTCGCTTTCACGATAGGTTCCACAGGAGCGCTGACCGCCGTGTCGGGATCACCTTTTGCGATTCCCGGGCAAACGGTTCTCAACAGCCGTCCCTTCGGTATTGTCGACACGGGTTCTTATGTTTACGCCGCGCTTTCGGGGTCGAACCAGATTGCAGCCTTCTCCGTCGTGACTGGCACCGGCGCCCTGACTCCCGCGCCGAACTCTCCTTTCTCCGCGGGAATGACTCCCAGCGCGCTCGTACTCGCCAACGGTTTCCTCTACGCACTCAACGATGGCGGAATCACGGGTTACAGCATCAATTCGAGCAACGGCGTGCTGACTCCGCTTTCGGGCTCTCCTTTTACCATTATCGGTGGCGCGATGGCGGCTGATTCCTTCGGCGAATATCTATACGTCACCGGACTCTCCGGTATCCAAGCTTTCAGCATCAATTCCGCCAACGGCGGGCTTACTCCGGCAGCAGGTTCGCCTTTCCCTGCAAGTGCGGCAACGGTCTTGACCGTGGTGCAGATTCCTCCACCGTAGCCTTTAGTGATCCCTCCGCTCAGAGTGCCTGTGTAGCTTTCCCATTCCGGTTTAAAATGTCACTCCGTGGCCAGAGCAAAGCAACTGGAACCGTGAAATGGTATTCCGACGATTTCGCCAACCAGGGTGCCTGGCGACCTTGTACGACCCTCTGACGGGCAGAAGGCCACTTGATCAAGCATAATGAGTCGACCGCAGCCAGTATGATTCTTTTGAGGAGCCTCGTTCAACTTTGCGTCTGACTCGCCGTAAATTTGCGCAGTCTGCCCTCGCCACCAGCATAGCCGCTGCGCTGCCGAGCGTCCTATCTTCGGCGTGCAGCGTCTCGTCGAATGCGGCACGGACGGCTAATCCCGTGGTGCGTTCCAGCTCCCACGCTATACAGTTCGACGCGTCTTCCGCAACTCCATTCCCTAAGAATTTCTTCTGGGGCACGGCCACGGCTGCGTATCAGATCGAAGGCGCGTGGAAAGAAGACGGCAAGGGCGAATCGATCTGGGACCGCTTTGCGCACACTCCCGGCAAAATCAAGAACGGCGACACCGGAGATGTAGCCTGCGATTCCTACCATCGCTGGCGCGAAGATGTTGCGCTGATGCGAGCGATGAATTCGAACAGCTACCGCTTTTCAATTTCCTGGCCGCGCATCCAGCCCACAGGCTCCGGCTCCGCCAATTCCCGAGGGGTCGATTACTACAGCCGGCTCGTGGATGGTTTGCTGGCAGCCCGGATCCGCCCGTTTGTCACTCTCTATCATTGGGATTTACCGCAGGCACTGGAAGATGCCGGAGGCTGGCCCAATCGTGACACCGCCTCCCGCTTTGCCGATTACGTCGAGGTGATGGGGCGCGCCTTGGGTGATCGAGTCTCCGACTGGATCCTCTTCAACGAGCCTGCTGCTTTCACGTACCGCGGATATCTCCAGGGCAAGTTCGCTCCCGGACAGCAGAGCCTCCTCGATTTCCTGCGCGCGTCCCATATCGTGAATCTGGCGCAGGGCGAAGGATTTCGGTCCTTGAAGGCAACTCTTCCAAATGCGCGTGTGGGCACCGCGTTCAGCATGTCCGCGTGCGAGCCGGCCACCAACTCCGAAGAAGATAAGCTTGCCTCAGAGCGCGCACACGCGATCACCAACCTCTGGTTTCTAGAACCGGCGCTAAACGGAAAATATCCCGACGCATTTACATTCTTGCCGGAGACTGCGATGAAAATCAGGTCCGGTGACTTCGGCAGGATGAGAGCGCCGCTCGATTTTATTGGCATCAATCTCTACTACCGCACCATCGCTTCTGCTCCTGACGCGATCGAGCGATTGTCGCACGTGCAGCAATGGCTGTTCCCGGTAAAGATGGTGGGGGGCGAGGAAGGCCCGAAGACCGACATGGGATGGGAGGTTTGGCCGCAGGCGCTGTATGACATGGTCATGCGCATCACGCGTGATTTCGATCATCCGGCGATCGAAATTACGGAAAGCGGATGCTCATATAACGACGGGCCCGACGCGAACGGAGTAATTCATGACACGCGCCGCATTGATTATCACCGCCAATATCTCCAAGCGCTTGCACGCGCCATTGGCGATGGCGCGGACGTTCGCGGCTACCACGCGTGGAGCTTAATGGATAATTTTGAGTGGGCGGAAGGTTTTAGTCAGCGCTTTGGCTTGGCGTACGTCGACTTCAAGACGCAGCGACGCTCCATTAAGGATTCGGGACGATGGTATGCGAAAGTGGCGACGGAGAATGCGCTTCCCGCGCGCGTAGACGTTAGTGGTTGACCTTGTGGTCCAGATTATTTCTGCTGCATGACCAGTTCGCCGTTCTGGACTTTGAGGTCGCCCACGTTCTCTGGAAGCTTCATTCGGTCGCGCTGCTCGAAAAGCTTTTTCTGCAGTGCGGGATTCACCAGCGAAACCGGCACATTCAGATCACCGACTTTAAATTCTGTTGGCTCGAACGTGGCATATCCATCTTTCGACGAAAGATGGCCCGACACCGTTACCCACACGTCTTTGCCAGCGATTTCCGTCAGAAATTGGCCGTGCACCGTGTCGCCCTCGAAGCTCACTCGCTGGTCCTTGATGTTCGGCTCACCACCGCCGAGATTGGAATCGGGCGAGAGTTCCCCAGCTCCCGCTCCTGAAGCTCCGGCGGCTCCTACAGCCTGGGCCAGCGCCGCGCCCACTTCGTCGGAGTTGAGGTGAACCTCCGCTTTCGGTTGATTGGAAGAAGTCGCTGGCTGATTCTGCACGGGTGCGGGTTGGTAACTCACTCCGGAAGCGGGCGCGGGTTGCTGGGTGGCCTGTTCGAACTGCTCCATCTTTTGCCCGAACGATTGCGCATTAGCAGCGATCGCCGCTGGAGTCTGCGGCTGCGCCACGGGAGCGGGCTTCTTCAAGACCAGAACAATGGCCACACACGAGACTACGAGCGTGGCAATGCTAACTATGCGGTCCAGCTTGATCTTCATGGCGGCTCTCGATCGGTCGGCCGGAACACACAGGCCCGGCATCATGGTATCGAGCGCTGGGAGCGGAAATCAGATTGCCGAAGTCCCGGAGAGCGGCTGGTACTTAGGTCACGTGGTGAGTTCGTCGAGATTATGATCAATCCAGTTTCTTGTGAAGAAGTTCATTCACCAACTGCGGATTGGCCTGCCCTTTGGACGCCTTCATGACCTGACCGACGAAAAAGCCAAGCATTGTCTTCTTGCCAGCGCGGTATTGTTCCAGCTGTTTGGGGTTCGCAGCGACGAGTTCGTCGATGATCTTTTCCAGCGCGGATGTGTCGCTGGACTGCTGCGGACGGCCTTCTGCCTCGTAGACCTCGGGGAAGTCCTGGTTGCGTTCGAAGCACAGATCGTAGAGATCCTTGACCATCTTGCCGGAGATGGTGCCGCTCTCGACGAGATCGGCGGATGCCGCTATGCCGCTCATGGAAACCGGGGAGTGCTCAACTTCGATGTTCTTGGCCTTCAGGCGTCCCATCAGTTCGCCCTGCACCAGGTTCGCGACGCGCTTGGGATTCTTTGCGGCCTTGGCCGCGGTCTCGAATTGGTCGGCCAGCGATTTCGAAACGGTTAGCACTTGCGCATCGTATTCGGTGATCCCGTATTCCCTCACTAATCGCACGCGTCGGGCTTCCGGCAACTCGGGCAGAGTCTTTATAATCTCGGCCTGCCAGTTCTCGTCGACCACTAACGGCAGCAGATCGGGCTCAGGAAAATAGCGGTAGTCATGGGCCTGCTCTTTCGAGCGCATGCTGTAGGTCTTGCCCTCGTGCGAGTTGTAGAGGCGCGTTTCCTGAGTGATCCGCGAACCGGATTCGACCACTTCGATCTGGCGCGAGATCTCATAGATCAAGGCCTCGCGGATGAAGCGGAAAGAGTTCACGTTCTTGATTTCAGTTTTCGTGCCTAACTCTTTCTGGCCGCGCGGACGAATGCTGACGTTAGCATCGCAACGCAGCGAACCTTCCTCCATGTTGCAGTCGCTGACGGCGGTGTAGAGGATGATTTCTTTCAGGCGAGTCAAGTATTCGTAAGCCTCGTCGGGCGTTGCGATGTCAGGCTCACTGACAATCTCGATCAGCGGGACGCCGGTGCGGTTGAGGTCGATGGCAGTTTTTTCGGAAGCGTCGGGAAAGCCGTCATGCAGACTCTTGCCGGCGTCTTCTTCGAGATGCACGCGGGTGATGCCAACTTTCTTCCTGTCGTTTCCGACTTCGATAAATCCATGCTCAGCGAGGGGCTTGTCATATTGCGAGATCTGGTAACCCTTGGGCAGGTCGGGATAGAAATAATTCTTGCGCGCGAAGATCGAGCGGTCGTTGATGCCGCAATTCAGGGCCATGGCGGCCCGCGTGGCGAATTCGACTGCCTTACGGTTCAATACCGGCAAGGCTCCGGGCATGCCCAGGCAAACTGGGCAAACATTGGTATTCGGCGGAGCGCCGAAGCGAGTGGAGCAGGAGCAGAAAATCTTCGACGCCGTCAGAAGTTGAACGTGCACTTCGAGACCGATGACGGGTTCATAGGTTGTGCGAGCGACAACGGAAGTGTCCGCGGTGGTCGACATATCTGGAGATTATACGGCCACTCTCGGCTGTGCCGGCCAAGGCGCGACTGGTGGGCCTTGGCGCACGGCGTCAGGTTATTTTCCCAGCGGAATCTCGAAGTACATCAGTTCGGTCCCCTTGGAATCATCGACACCGGTTACAAAGATGCGCGCACCGTTCACCGGGGAAGAGACGTCTTCGACGTCGAAGAAAAAAAATCCGGACTGCGTGGTGTGGGGCTCGACGGCCTTGGCGGCGAATTGTGAGGTTTCGATCTCGTCGCGTTCCTTCTGGCTGATCGTACCTTTCACTTTCTTGTGAGGGACGGGGAATGGTAGAGGTGTAGCCGGGTTGGTGTTGGCGCGAGGATTGGAGATGCGGCGGAAGATATCTTCGGGCGCAATCGGAGTGAGTTTGGCGCGGCCTGCTGTAGTGAGTGTGACTTGCATATTGGCGATGGAGATGGGCTGGGCGCCGTCGTTGGTAACAATGAAAAAGATGGCAAGCAATCCGTGCTCCTGAAAGTTGACGGAGAAAATTTTGGCCTTATCGGGCGAGTCATAGGGGTCGGCGGCAATGGCGACCTTCTGATCGGTGTGATCGTCATGGGCGGGATAGGTTTTGGCAGGCTGCGCAGTGGGTTTTACAAAGTCTTTGGCGGAAAGAAGGACCGCGGAACACAAGACGGCGCAGGAGGCGACAAGAATACGGACAAGCCGAGCTTTCAGCGCGGAGTGCATGGTTCGATTATAGAAGGTCGCGCGACTAGAGGTTGCGGACTGGTCTTAGAAACGATTTTTTCAAAAACCTCAATCACAGAGGACATAGCCGTACATAGGGTGAATCTTTGGTTAGAATGGCTGGAATTGATCACGTCTCTCTACAGTTTTCTCTACAGCATGGCGCTGGCAGTGGCGCTGGCGGCGAGCCTGCCTTACTGGATCTTTCAGATGGCGCGCCATGGAAAGTACCGCAAGGGTCTGGCGGAGAGATTGGGACAGGTGCCGGCGCGGCTTCGGTTGCCGGAACGAAAAGATCCGACGATCTGGGTGCATGCCGTTTCCGTAGGCGAGGTGCTGGCTGTTGCGGGATTGGTGGAAGAGTTGCAGGGGCGCTTTCCTCAGCACATTGTTTTCATTTCGACGACCACCGACACCGGGCAGAGGCTCGCCCGCAAACGTTTTGGCGAGGCGAATGTATTTTATTTTCCGATGGATTTTGCCCTGGCAGTTCGTCCCTATTTGCGGGCGCTCCATCCCGAATTAGTGATCCTTGCGGAAACGGAGCTCTGGCCCAACTTTATGCGCCTCGCGCATGGCAGCGGGGCGCGGCTTGCGATTGTGAATGCGCGTATCTCGGACCGCTCGCGGCCGCGGTACCGGAGATTTCGCGGGCTGATTGGAAAAGTGCTGGCGAACGTCGACCTCTTCCTGGCGCAGACGGAAGAGGATGCGACACGATTGCGAGACATTGGCGCGAGCGCGGAACGGGTGCGCGTCACGGGAAATCTGAAGTTCGATATTCCTGTTCCCGCGCCGCCGCCGATCGTCGAGAGTGTGCGGAAATCAATCCGTGCGAGCAGCGCCGAGCCCGTGCTGGTGTGCGGCAGCACTGTAGATGGAGAGGAGCCTCTGCTCCTGAAGGCCTTTGAAAACGTGCTGGTACAACATCCGAACGCTGTCATGATTCTTGCTCCCAGACATCCGGAGCGCTTTCCCGCAGTGGCGGACTTGCTGCAGCAGATGTCGATTCGCTTTTGCAGGAGATCGCTCTGGAATGACGAGCCTTTGAACGCCGGAGTGTTTCTGCTGGATACGATTGGGGAATTAGCCGCGCTTTATGCTCTCGCCGACGTTGCATTTGTGGGGGGAAGCCTGGTGCCACGCGGCGGTCACAATATTATTGAGCCGGCGCAGCACGGCGTAGCTACGGTGGTGGGGAATCATACGGAGAACTTCCGCGACATAGTGAACTTGTTCCAGAGCCGGGACGCGGTGCGGGTTGTCGGCCCGGCGGAGTTGCCGCTGCTGTTCTTGGAACTGCTGGCTAACGATGCCGAGCGCAAGGCATTAGGACAGCGTGCCGTCGAAACCATGGGCTCGCAGGTTGGAGCGACGGCGAGGACGGCGGACGAACTGCAGCGGATGATGGCGCAGGAATGAACTTCAATCCTTTGTCAGCGCTGTACGGTGCAGCGGTGGGGGCACGCAACGGGCTCTATGACCGTGGATGGTTGGGATCGCGCCGGCTGCAGGGATCTGTGATCAGTGTGGGCAACGTTTCGGCGGGGGGCTCGGGAAAAACTCCGTTCGTGATTTTGTTGGGCGAGTTGTTCAAGGCACGCGGAATTCGCTTTGACGTGCTTTCGCGCGGTTATGGTCGCAAGACTCACGGCGTGCTGCTGGTAGATCCGGGCGGGCTACCGCGGGATTTCGGCGACGAGCCGCTGCTGATTGCCAGGCGATTGCAGGTCCCGGTAGTGGTGGGGGAAGATCGCTTAGAGGCGGGCCGCCTTGCTGAGGCGCGGTTCGGCGCGCAGATCCATTTGCTGGATGATGGCTTTCAACATCGTGGATTAGCACGCGATTTCGATATTGTCCTGGTAACTCCGGAAGATGCGCGCGATCGCTTGCTTCCCGCGGGCAGACTTCGCGAGCCTTTGCGCTCGCTGGAACGAGCGGACGCCGTGGTGCTGAGCGGTGGCGCCTCGGCGGAATCGTTTCCGCTCGTGGGTAAAACGGTGTGGCGTGTACGACGTGGAATTGTCGCTGAAAATGTTCCTCCGCGGCCGGTTGTGTTCTGCGGGATTGCGCGGCCGCAGAATTTTGTTTTGCAGTTGCGAACCTCTGGGGTTGATGCTATCGCGGAGGCATTTTTTCGCGATCATCATGTCTATACGGAAAAAGACATTCGAGATTTAATAGAACTGAGGCAACGGAGTGAGGCTGGTGGCTTCGTCACTACGGAAAAAGATGCAGTGAACCTAGGAGGTTATCTTGACGCGCTGAAGCCCCTGGCCGTGGTTCCGGTGAAGATGGAACTGGCCGACGCCGCTAACGCTATGGATACTATGCTGCGCCTAATCGAGGAGCGCCGCTCCCGCTCGTGAGAAAATGCCCACACGAGCAACCAGCGGAGCCTGAAAAAGATCGCATGACGAAGCATTTGAAAGAAGCCGAGCGGCTGCACAAGATTATCGAAGCGTTCCCCAAAGTCACTATTACGGTGCTGGGGGATCTGGTCGCCGATGAATTTGTGTACGGGGAAATCTCGCGCGTGTCACGAGAGGCTCCGGTGCTCATTCTGAAGCACCGCGAACGCACGGTGGTGCCCGGAGGTGGCGCAAACGCGGTTAACAATCTGGCGGACTTGGGAGTGAATGTGCTGCCGGTGGGAGCGATTGGGGACGATGAGCCGGGACGAATGCTACTGAAGTTCTTCCGCCACAAACGTATTCCGATCAGTGGCGTTCTGAAGGATAAGAGCTATACAACGGTCACGAAGACGCGCATTCTGGCGGGCATGACGCACAACACGCGGCAACAAGTCGTGCGCGTGGATCGAGAACCGGAGAAGCCTCCCAATCAGCACCTGACACGGGAATTGTTTCTGGCGGCGCGAGAATACTTGCGAGCCTCGGACGCTCTACTGGTTTCCGACTATGGATACGGATCCGCGAGTCCGGCGATTGTGAACGCGTTGCGGCAGGCAGGACGGCGGAGAGTTGTGCTGGTGCCTTTAATCCTAGACTCGCGATATCGCCTGCTGGAGTATTCCGGCGCCACTGCCGCCACTCCGAACGAGCCCGAGGTGGAAGCTGCGCTAGGGGTTCAGATTGGCCAGAACTGGGAAAAACTGGATGCGGCCGGGCGCCAGATTATGGAGCGGATGAAGCTACAGTCACTTTTAATCACGCGAGGCCGCGACGGCATGGTCGCCTTCGAACCGGGGAGGGAGCCGGTCGATATTCCGATTTTTGGTTCGGATCAGGTTGCCGATGTAACGGGCGCGGGCGATACCGTGATTGCCGCGTTCAGCGCAGCGCTGGCGGCGGGAGCCACTACGGAGGAGGCCGCGCAGCTGGCCAACTATGCGGGGGGAATTGTGGTGATGAAGCGCGGTACAGCCACCGTTTCCCGGGAAGAACTGCTGCGCGCAGTGGACCAGGCGCCACCCTCAACAAGACCGCATTGATTTGAAATAGCCACGATGGAAAACAACAAACTTCTGGAGCGTCACGAACTGCGCGAGCAAGTAGAGCTATGGCGGCGCGCAGGAGAACGCATCATTCTGGCCAATGGCAACTTCGATCTGCTGCATGTGGGCCATGTGCGGTATCTGCGGGGCGCGAAGGAGTTAGGCGGCAAACTGGTAGTAGCCATCAATTCAGACGAATCCGTGCGGGCGCTCAAGGGCGAGGGCCGTCCCGTCATGCCAGCAGAGGAGCGCGCCGAGATCGTTGCAGCGTTGACCGATGTGGATGCGGTTGTGATTTTTCCCGAGCTCGACGTGCGCGCGCTCGTTCGCGAGATTCGTCCGAATATCCAGGCCAAGGGGACTGACTACACGGAGGAATCCGTTCCCGAGCGCGATACGGTGGTTGAGCATGGTGGGCGTGTGGCGATCGTAGGCGATGCAAAGGATCATTCCACCAGCGAGATTATTCGTTCGCGGCTGACGCCGGGGAAGCCGTGAATCCATCCGTGCCGCAAGAAAAATTTGAACGGCTGCTGGTGGTGCGCCTGAGCGCCATGGGAGACGTGATCCATACGCTGCCAGCAGTCTATGCATTGCGACAAGCCTTTCCGCGAGCCTTCATCGGCTGGCTGATTGAGGAGCGGTGGGCTGAGTTGCTATGCGCGCCGGGATCCTCGAGACGAGGTCCGCGTTCACCGCTGCGGCCGTTGGTGGATGAAGTTCATACGGTGAACCTGAAAACTTGGGGAAAATCTTTATTTTCGATTCCGACGGCGCAGCGCATCGCCACAGTTTGGAACGACATACGTGGGGCGCACTATGACGTTGCCATCGATCTGCAAGGCGCGATGCGGTCCGCGCTGCTGGCGCGGTGGTCGGGTGCGCGTAGAGTATACGGTGCTGCGGAGCCGCGAGAATCACCTGCCAGCCTGTGGTACACGCGAAAGGCAGTTGCAGGTGGCCGGCATGTTATCGAGCAGAATCTTTCCGTCGCCGAGGCGATCACCGAGGGTGGAGCGAAACTTTCCCCTCGGGACATTTCTAGCCAGCTTCCTTGCAATCCTGAGTCCGAGATGCGAGTTGAGAAGCGACTTGCGGAAAGCGGGATCGGCGACTTTGCCATTCTGAATCCGGGCGCAGGATGGGGCTCAAAGCGATGGCCCGCCGAGCGATACGGCGAGGTTGCCCGTGCGCTTGCGAGTCGGGGCTTACGTTCGATCTTCAATTATGGTCCGGGCGAAGAGGAGTTGGTGCGCATTGCGGAGACCACGAGCGGCGGAACTGCTAAAGGGATGAGTTGCACCGTCACAGAATTGATCGCATTGACCCGACGTGCGCGGTTGTTTATTGGAGGCGACACTGGGCCGCTTCACCTGGCGGCAGCGTTGAGAATCCCGGTAGTGGCGATCTATGGTCCGACGGATCCGGCGCGAAACGGACCTTATGGAACGCGGAGCATCGTGCTGCGCAGTCCGGGGAGCATGACTTCGCACGCGCGACGGGCGGCTGCGGACGACGGATTGCTGGCAATTAAAAGCAATGAAGTAGTAGCAGCTGTTAACAGGCTGCTGGACAGCACTCTCACGGGCTAAAGCCCGGGTCGATTCTGCAGGGTTTTCGCGACGCCAAAGCGCTGCTCTTCCACATGGCTGAGTGGTCACAAATCGCGCGGCGGATCCGAGTCCCACTGGGATTCTTGTTTGCCGTACTTTATTTCTGGCTGGCGCGGCCTTCGTGGCGATCCATGGCGCTGGGTGCGATTGTGATTGTGCCTGGGCTTCTGATTCGCGCACTCGCTTCTGGGCATGTGCGCAAGAACGAATCGCTGGCGATTTCGGGTCCCTATGCTTATACGCGTAATCCGCTGTACCTAGGATCACTATTGATCGGCATAGGATTCGCGGTGGCGGCGCGCAGTTGGTGGGTGGGGGTGGCGCTCGTCGTAATGTTCATCGCGATCTATATTCCAGTAGTCCGAGACGAGGAGGCGTTTCTGCGCAAAACATTCCCTGACTTTGAGCAGTATGCGCAGCAAGTGCCGAGGATGTTGCCGCGCCTGACCCCGCATTCAAGTGACCAGGAAACCTCGGCAGGATTTTCTATCGATCTATATCTAAAGCATCGCGAATACAACGCGCTGCTGGGAGCGCTAGGGATGATGGGAGCACTGATTTTGAGAACAACGCTCTTCCGGAATTAGTCCGCCGATGTTACTTCTGCGCTACCAATTCCCTCGCCCGGTTCAGCTCCGGCCGGGTGGAGTTTGATCCATCGCAGATTTTCAGCAATAGCGCGTAGTACTCTGTTGCATCGCTCTGCTTGCCGGCGGCTTCGGCGGCGCGTGCCGCGCCGTAGAGGCCGTTGAAGCGGTTCGGATTGAGTTTCAGGTCGGTTCGATATTCCGCCAAAGCTTGCTGAGGACGCTTGGCCTCGAGCAGCATGTCGGCCAACTGTTCGCGAGCTGGAATGCCTTCCGGTTCATCGCCAAGTTTATCGGTCTTATCGGCAAGGGCGCGCAGGCTGGCGATGGCCTCGTCGTCCTTCCCTTCGGCGTGCGCGACCCAGGCTGCTGCTTCCTGGTAGTCCTCGCCGACGGCTTCGGAGTATTCGGTTTTCTTTTCGGCGACGAACTCCTTGCGGATCGTCTCAATCTGTTCCAGGTCTTTATGTGCCTGCGCGAGATTTCCGCTGCGGGCCGCGCCAATGGCGCGCGCCCAATAGGTGATGGATTGATCTCCGCGGAGCGAGCCGGGCACAACCTGCAAGGCCGCGGCATCGGACCAGTGCCGCAGTTCAAGATCGTAAATGGCGGGGAACTTGGTGAGGGCGTTGGTTTCCGGATCGAAATCGGAGCCGTACATCGACTTCATTTTCGGCATGCTTTTGACTTCGTCGATCACCTTGGCAGCGTCGGCCTCACGCCCGCTTTGTAGATAGGCATAGATCAGAAAATCCATGGCGTGAAACTGATGGCCTTCGCCGCCCATGTGCAGGGCGGCGGTTTTGCGCGTGGCGGCGATCGAAGCGAGGTTGGAGTTGATGTCGTCCTGCCACAGGCCCACGCGGGCAAAGATGTGCGAAGGCATATGCAAAGCGTGCGGCGCCGCGGGCGCGATCTCCGCATAGCGACGCGCGGCAGGCAGGCCGAGTTGCGCCAGTTGCGGCTTGTCATAGGCGTGAATCAAGTAGTGGGCTACGCCGGGATGGTCGGGCTCGATGGCAAACAGTTTTTCGAGAACAGCAGCGGCCTGCTTGCGATTGGCGAAGGTTGTGTCGTCGTGCGGCTCGGAGGCGAGCAGGGAGAGTGCGTAGAACACAGCAGCCTCGTGATCATCCGGGTAGGAGTCGTACACCTTCTTCATCGCGTCGGAATAGGCTTTGGCGCGAGCTTCGTGATTCAGTTTCTTGGAGTTGCTGTAGAAAGCCGCGATGGCCGAGAGATATGCCTGCTCACGCGGGGTGGTCGGGCCGTCAGTGGTTCTTGCCTCGTGGACTTCGTCGAGGCCACGCTGGATCACTTTTGCGTCAGGGTTGTTCCAGAGCTGGTGCCACAGGCTCATCGCCACACCCCAGTGCGCCATGACGCAATGAGGATCGTCCACTGCAATCTGTGTAAATTCTTTTTCCGCCTCTTCGTACCAGAAGGAGTGCAGCAGCGCCACTCCACGCTGGAAGGGCTTTTGCACATCGGGCGCGCAGGAAACCGGGAAGTCGACTGTGCCCAGTTGCGCGGTCGTTAAATCTTCATGGTGCGGGTGGTTTTGATCGTCGTCGGCAATGGCAACCACTGCAAAAAGAATTGCGAAGAGGAACAGGGACGCAATACGCTTCATAAGAACCCCCACTGGGTGCGAGTTTATTCGACCAGCAATTAGGGGTCAAACGCCAACGAAGGCCGGTATAGGTTCCACAAACTAAATTTTGAGCTCGATTTCCGTCCACGGAGAGCAAGCCTTATCTCATGGTCTTAGTAGTGTACGCTGGCGCACAAAGTTAGCTTCTGCTACACTTCGTCGCAATCGGACTTGGGTAGTGTCACGAGTCCCTGGGCGTGCTTTCCTCACTCCGGCAAACGATCGCGGAGAAAAAAGAACTCACGCGGTTTCCAGAATTCACCCAGCCCGCAGGGAGTAGCCATGAGTTTGCACCCTGGGCAAGAGCAGCGCCACGTTCCTGAAGAGAAGCGGAGCGAGTTGGATTCAACCCTTCGCGCCCGACAGGATAGCGAAGACTGGTATCAGGATCTGGTCCAGCACAGCGATGATTTGCTGTGCATCCACGACCTTGCAGGCCGACTTCTGTCGGTAAATCCTGCACCCGCGCGCACCTTAGGTTATAGCGTAGAAGAACTTTTGAAGATCCCGATGCGGGAGATTGTCGCTCCCGAATACCGTTCACAATTTGATGCCTATCTAGCCGAAATCGGGCGGGCTCGAGAGGCCCGTGGCTATCTTGCCGTGATGACGCGGTCCGGGGAACGGCGTATCTGGCAATATCACAATGCGTTACGTACTGAGGGCGTCGCTTCGCCGATTGTGCGCGGCATCGCCCATGATGTCACTGAGCAAAAGCGTACAGAGAAATTGCTGCGTGAGGCTGGCGAGGATTTACTGACTCAGGTGCGCGAGCGGGAACGCACGATCCTGGATCTGAAGCTGTTCCGAACCCTGGTGGACCAATGCAACGATGCCATTGAAGTGGTCGATCCGGATACACTCCGCTTTCTGGATGTCAATGAGAAAGCCTGCTCGGCTCTGGGTTATGGCCGGGAGGAGCTTCTGTCGCTACGAGTTTTCGACATTAATCCCATGGTTACGGAGTCTTCCGTTACGAAGGTCAGAGAGGAGTTGCAGAAATCGGGAGTATTGGTCATGGAGACCCATCACCGGAGAAAGGACGGATCAACATTCCCGGTAGAAATCAGCATGCGATGGGTGCGGCTGGAACGTGATTACGTCATCGTCATCTGTCGCGATCTGACGGAGAGCAAGAAGGCTGAGGCAAGACTGCGGGAGTACGAGAGGCTGGTCGAGGGGCTGGAAGAGATGATCGTGGTGGTGGATCGGGATTACCGCTATGTCATTGCGAACCGCGCTTTTCTGGATTATCGAGGGGCGGAGAAGGATCAGGTAGTCGGGCACCACATTGACGAAGTGGTCAACAGAGAAGCTCTCGAGGCAGTCAAACAAAAGGTGGATGCGTGTTTTCAAGGCCAGATCGTCGAATACGAGATGAAATATACGTATCCCCACCTGGGCGAGAGGGATTTGTTGATAACTTATTTTCCCATTGAAGGCCCCTCTGGCGTAGAGCGGATCGCTGCGATCCTGAGGGACGTCACGGAGAAGAAGCGCGCGCAGCTTGCCTTGCGGCGCAGCGAGGAAAATTATCGGATGTTTGTCTCCCAAACTTCGGAAGGGATTTTCCGGCAAGACCTGGATAAACCCATTCCCATTGATCTCCCTGAAGACGAGTTAGTTCATCACATCCTTCACGACTCTTACTTAGCGGAGTGCAACGAGGCCATCGTCAAGATGTACGGCTTGAATTCGGTGCACGAATTCGTGGGCAAGCGCATGACCGAAATGCTGCCGCCCGAGGATCCGCACAACATCCAGCTGACACGAGACTACATTCGTTCCCACTTTCGCATATTGGACCGGGAATCGCACGAGGTCGATATACACGGTAATTCTAAAGTTTTTCTTAACAGTCTGATCGGCATAGTGGAAAACGGGAAGCTGGTGCGGACCTGGGGCATCCAGCGCGATGTTACCGAAAAAGTGAAATTGGAAGAGTCGCATCGAAAGGCGGAGGAGGCGTTACGCGAGAGCGAATCGCATTTCCGGCTTTTGGTGGAGCAGGCCTCCGATGGAATTTTTCTTGCCGATGCCCAAGGAAGATATATCGATGTAAACTCCGCGTGCGCGGAGATGCTCGGATACTCGCGCGCCGAAGTTCTTGAACTCTCCATCGCCGACGTTGTGGCCGCAGAAGAAGTGTCGCGAATTCCTGATGAAGTAGCCCGCTTTGCCGGCGGAAGCGTTGTCCGTACGGAGTGGAGGTTTCAGCGCAAGGACGGTTCCTTCTTCCCGGGAGAACTCGTCGGCAGGCAGCTGCCGGATGGGCGACTGCAAGGCATCCTCCGCGATATCACGGAGCGTAGACGAGCAGACGAGGCTCTGCGCCAGAGCGAACAACGTTTTCGTGTCGCGCTCGATGGTTCTCCTATCAAAGTTTTCAACCAGGATCGTAACCTGCGCTACACCTGGGTATACAACCCGCAAGAAGGATGGAGCGAACAGGATTATCTTGGCAAAACCGACGAAGAAATCTTTGACCCTGAAACTGCGGCGCGAATGACGGCGCTCAAACGGCCGGTATTGGAAACCGGCCGAGGGGCACGCCAAGAGTTCGCGCTTACCGCGCGGGGACTAACCCATTATTGCGACGTAACAGTCCAGCCGCTGCGAGATGCAGCCGGGGCGGTGATCGGCGTGAACTGCGCCTGTGTAGACGTCACTCACCTGCGCCAGGTGACCGAGGAACTTCGTGTAGCGAAGGAAAAACTCTCCGAAGAGAAACTTTATTTGGAACATGCCATCGACACTGAGCTGGGGTTTGGTGAAATCGTTGGGCGCAGCAGCGCCCTGAAGGATGTCATGTCGAAGGTGGCCAAGGTCGCGCCCAGCGACGCCACCGTGCTGCTGCTGGGAGAAACCGGAACCGGAAAGGAATTGGTGGCGCGCGCCATCCACCGCATGAGCAAGCGCAAGGACAATAGCTTTATCAAGCTGAACTGCGCCGCCATACCGTCCGGTTTACTCGAAAGCGAATTGTTTGGACACGAGAAGGGTGCCTTCACGGGTGCGGTCGCCAAGAAGTTGGGCCGCCTGGAACTGGCGGATCATGGAACGTTATTTCTCGATGAAATCGGCGAAATCCCGCTGGAATTGCAGCCCAAGCTGTTGCGCGTGCTGCAGGATCTGGAGTTCGAACGACTGGGCGGCACGCAGACTTTGAAGGTGAACTTTCGCCTGCTGGCCGCGACAAACCGGGACTTGCCGGAAAATGTAAAACGGCAGGAATTTCGCAGCGACCTGTACTACCGACTCAATGTGTTTCCGGTTCGAATCCCTCCGCTACGCGATCGGCGCGAGGACATTCCACTTCTGATCGAGCATTTTGTCCGGAAGTGCTCCGCCCGGATGAACAAGTCGATCACTCGCATCCCCGCGCGGACCATGGAGACGCTGGTGCAGTGGACGTGGCCGGGAAATATCCGCGAGCTAGAAAACTTCGTGGAGCGATCGGTGATTCTGACTCCCGGGTCGGTTCTACAAGTACCGCTGAGCGAATTAGTCGCACCGTTGGACGAGCGTAACAGCGATACGCTTCGCGACAAAGACCGCGAGCGCATTATTCGCACCCTGCGCGAATGCAAAGGACAGCTCGGCGGCCCCGATGGAGCTGCGGCGCGCCTTGGCTTGAAGCGCACCACGCTGCAGTCGAAGTTGATCCATCTGGGTATCGATCCTGGGGCTTATCGGGCGTAAATGGTGGCCGGACGATGGCACGGGATGAGCGCGAGGCGTATTCTTTCTTGATGACGCCTCGATTTAAGCGAATTGTGGAAGCAGCGGCCTGGTTTGTCGCAGGGTTTGTGGTCCACATGTTGCTGCTTCACTTCCATCATCACCCCGGGTAAAGCCAGAAAAGGATTGCGCGGTTTCGATTCCGATTTGCCCTAGTACACGAAAGCCCTTCGCTTACGCGAAGGGCTTTCGTCGGGGGAGGGACTTGAGCTGAGGCGCTCGAGGTCCCGCTGATTGGAGCAAAACTACTTTGGCTGCTGTTGCTGGTCAGGGGTGGTGCCAGGCGCCGGAGAATTGCTGGAGAGTCGCTCCAGGTCATTCTTCAGCAGGCTGATTTCCACGCGCCCGCCGCTCATGTGCTTCGTCTTGCCATTGTCGTCGGCATTGGCCACGGGGGCGTTGCCCATGCCCACAAGATAAATCCGGTAAACCGGAATCTCATTGTTCAGGACCATGTAGCGGACGACTGACTCGGCCATCTTCTGCGAATTGGTGATCGCAGTCTGGCCCTTGCCAGAGGAGAAACCTTGCACTTCGATGATATAACCACGCTGCCCCTTCACACCGTTGGCCATCTCGTCGAGAGCATCCTTGGCGTTCTTGCTGAGTACCGTTTGGCCGGGCCGGAAGCGGATCTCAGTCTGATTGGAAGCCTTGTACTGGTCGATGTTGCCCACCACGGTTTCGACGGTCTGAATGCGGGTAGTAGCCTGCTGCGCACTCTGCTGCGCCATGGTCGCTTTGTTTCCGGCATCGATGGCGTGCTGGTCGGCTTCGTTTGCTTTGTCGGACGCCAGCTTTATGCCAGCCTGTGCCCGTGAGTCAACGTCTTTGATCGCTTTGCTGTTGGCCGCGGTCAAATCATCAAGCTCGTTGACGCGGTCGCGGATGGGATCGGTCTGGCGCTTCACATAGCTCTTGCGCGCGAAGGGATTCACGCGGCCCCAAAAACCCTCGCGGGCTGGAGCTTGCAGCGGCTGCTTGCCCGTGCCGGTCATGCTGTCGGTGGACTGTGTGGTCTGCGACGCCGCAGGCGCGTTGGATTGATCTCGGGTAGACGAAGATGAAGTTTGCGCAAAGGCCGGAAAAGCCAGCATAGCGGCCAAAGGCAAAGTAACGAATATACGGCTGTTCATAAGAACTTCCTCCATTTTGGGGGAGCGTTTGGGGGCTCCACTCCAGCACGCCAAAACGGGCGTGTTGCGTGATTTTTGATTGCGTCCCCTAAAACTACCGGTATACGCTGACGCAACGCATACCGAAACCTCAAAACTTAGGCATCGCAAAGATTCCGGCGCCTGCCATTTCTATTACAGTTCAGATGCCAAAACCCACTTTCCGGTTTGGGCGCTAAATGCTTGATATCTATAGACATTGTACCCTGTTCCAGTAGGAAGCGTAGTCTGCAGGGGTTTGCGCAGGGTAATTTTGGCAAACCTGATATAAAAACTGCGTGGAATGCTGAACTTCCGGAGGGATACGAATCTTGGCATTGACGACTACGAAAAACATATGGATGCCGGGGGCATTTGCGGCATTCAGGATTAAGCAAGTGTTGATCTTAGTGCTGGTTGGCACGATTTTAAGCGGCGAGCGCGCTTTGTCCGGAACTGCGGTCACCGAAGAGCGGGCACGAGTGATGGCTTCTTCCCGAATTCCTGCGGACCACGTGCAGCAGTATTCCGATTTGGCTCTGACCTGGATGCAGGAGTACTTGCGCATTGACACCACGAATCCTCCGGGCCATGAGATGCGCGCCGTTTCGTTTTACAAAAAGATTCTCGACGAGGAAGGCATTGAAAATCGCACCTTCGAATACACACCGGGTCGCGGGGATCTGTGGGCTCGACTGCCGCACACGTCGGCAGAAGGCAAGCGGCCAATTGTTCTACTGAATCACATGGATGTAGTCACTAGCGATCCCACCCATTGGACGGTCTCGCCGTTTAGCGGCGAGATCAAAGATGGCTGGTTGTGGGGCCGTGGCGCACAGGACATGAAAGACGAGGGTCTGGCGCAACTAGTGGTGATGGTGATGTTGAAGCGGGAGAAGATTGAACTGGATCGCGATGTGATTTTCCTGGCGGTGGCGGACGAAGAAGCAGATGGAACCGGTACCGACTGGTTCATTGCGCACGAGCGGGATTTGCTGGAGAACGCCGAGTTCTTGATCAATGAAGGTGGCGAGAACCTGCTCGATCAAGGGAAGGTGAAATATGTGGGCGTGGATGTGGGCGAGAAAACTACCTTTTGGTTGCACTTGGTAGCGCATGGTCGTCCGGGACACGCATCGCGGCCTATCGCCGATTCCGCGCCGAATCGCTTAGTGCACGCACTCGACCGGATTCTCGCGTATCGCACGCCGTTGAAGGTTCTGCCGGTGGTGGAAGAGTTTCTCCGCGAGATGGCCCCCTACGAACCGCCGGAGGAGGCGCACGAGTACCGCAACGTTCGCAAAGCGATCGAAGATAAGAAATTTCAGCAGGAGGTAGAGAAGGATGAATCGCTGAACTTTCTGCTGCGCGACACCATTTCACTGACCATGATGGGAGGCTCGGAACAAACGAATGTAATTCCGCCGGAGGCTTGGGCGAATCTGGACGTTCGGATTCTGCCGGGTGGAGATCCTAAGGAATTGCTCGCTCAGATCCGGCGAGTGGTGGATGATCCGAATGTTACGGTCGAACCGCTGAACGCGGAGTTCCGTGAGGCCAACTACTCACCAACGAATACGCCGCTGTATGAGGCCATCCGCAGAGTTTCGGCTAAGTATTTTCCAGGCACGCCTGTGGTGCCGCATATCACGAGTGGCTACACGGAGAACCAGCGCTATCGTCCGCTGGGTATCAACGCGTACGGGTTCAATCCCTACACGGCCACGGAAGAAGAAGGCAATACCGAGCATGGAAACGATGAACGGATTCGCGTGGAGGAAGTGCGGCGCGGGCCGAGGATTCTGTTTGACGTGGTAACCGCGGTGGCGGAGAAGTGAGAGTCGGCAGATGCTCATTACGTCCCGCCACAATGCCTTTCATATTGTTCGATGATGAAATGGTCCGTCATACCTGCGATGTAATCGCAGACTACGCGGGGCA
This sequence comes from uncultured Acidobacteriaceae bacterium, assembly GCA_963773675.1. GTDB lineage: Bacteria > Acidobacteriota > Terriglobia > Terriglobales > Acidobacteriaceae > Sulfotelmatobacter. The sequence continues at coordinate 304,574 of CAVZCG010000013.1, read as the reverse complement.
GCGATTCTTGTTCGGCCTTCTCCTGGTAGAAGTGCGGCAGAGCTGACGGAGTCTTCATCCAGAATGCGAATAGTTCTGAGACGATGCGCTCGGCATCGTCTTTTTCACCAGCCAGCGATGGGCTGTAATAGAGATTTTCGTAAAGAAAATCTTTGATCTGCTTGCGCTCCGCCTCCACTTCACGGCTGAAAGCAGCCAGACGATCCTCGTGCGCGCGCACGTTGGCCAGCGTTGTGATGTTGGCCTGCTTCAGATGCGCTTGCGTGCTGGTGATGAGATCGCTGGCTAACCGGTTGAAAACGCGCTTGAGAGCTTCATTGAATTGCAGCTTGTCGGGCGCATCGGGATAAAGCTGCTCAACCTCGCCGAAGAAGCGTTCGAAGACAGGGACACCTTCGCGGATTTGTTCGAGTGTCAGCAGATGAGCTTCGTAGCCGTCGTCGAGATCGGCAGTGTTGTAGCCGATCTCGTCGGTCAGGTCGACGAGTTGGGCTTCAAGCGGAGGGCGCTGATCGAGCAGATACTCCCCAAGTTCCGGATGCTTCGCCGCATCGTAATCGCGCGAGTGTTTGATGATGCCCTCGCGCACTTCGAACGTAAGATTCAGGCCGCGAAAAGCGGCATAGCGTTGCTCGAAATCTTCCACGATGCGCAGGGCGTGTAGATTGTGATCGAAGAAGAGGCCGTGCTCGCGCATGGCAGCATCGAGGGCCTTCTCGCCGGCGTGACCGAAGGGAGGATGGCCGAGATCATGCACCAGCGCGAGAGCTTCTGCGAGATCAACATTTAAAGCAAGCGCGCCCGCAACTGTGCGTGTGATCTGCGCTACTTCAATGGTGTGAGTAAGACGGTTGCGGAAGTGGTCGGAATAACGGCGGGTGAAAACCTGCGTCTTCGCTTCGAGGCGGCGAAAGGCGCGCGCGTGGATGACGCGGTCGCGGTCCCTCTGGTAGTCATTGCGATACGGATGAGGCGGTTCCGGAAAGCGGCGTCCGCGGGAATGTTCCACCTGCACCGCGTAGCCGGCCAACATGCTGGGAGTTTAACAGACTTGCCCGTAACGAGTATCTAGTTGCGAGTACCGAGTAAGAACATCGAGCGATCTTCCTAGCTCGGCACGGGGTACTCGGCACTCTCTACTGCTTACCCGAATCTTCCTTGGCCAAGCGAACTCTGGCGGCGTCGAGCTTGGTTTGCGTAGCCACGAGCAGGTCGCTGTCGACTTCTGCCGGCACGGTTTTATTCCATTCTTCGACTGCACGCTCCCAGTGAGCCGCGGCCAGCCTTAAACGACCAGTCTTCTGAAAGAGGTCACCCAGATGATCCTGCACGGTTGGGTCCGAGCCCATGCGCAAGGACGCTTTATTAAGATTCTCTTCGGCAAGGTCGTACTTGCCCAGTTTGAAGTAGACCCAACCCAGGGAATCCAGATAAGCGCCATTGGTGGGATCAAGGCTCACGGCCAACTTGATGTAATTGAGCGACTCCTCGAGTTGCACGCCGCGATCGGCATTCATGTAACCGAGATAGTTGAGTGTGACGGCGCTCTGCGGATTGGCAGCGAGCACTTTCTTGAACTCCGCCTCGGCTTCGTCATACTTTTTTTCGTGCTCGTAGGTGTCGCCACGGAGGAAGTGCACGTACTCCTTATCTTCGGCCTTTGTCGAAAGTGTCTCGGCCTTGTTGAGTGCCTCCTCGGCGTCGCTGTAACGCTTCAGGCGCGTATACATGATTGCGAGCCGGACATAGACTTCGCGATCTTCGGGCTTGCCTTTCAACAGGGAGCGCACGTCGGCGAGAGGCTTCTCCGGATCGCCGGTGTCAGCGAGTTGCGCGTCGAGCACCATGCGAAGATCGTGGTCGTCAGGCATTTTCTGCACGGCCTCTTTGGCGGCAGCGGTAGCCTGCGGCCACTGTTTGGCCTCGCGGTAGGTATCGATGATGTCTTGATAGCCAGTCTTGGCATTGTCATCGCCGCCAACGGTCAGCATCTTGCGGAAGGTTTCAATGGCTGCGGGATAATTTTCCTGGTCGCGGTAGACCATTCCAAGGCGTTCAATGAAAATTCCGCGATTGTTGCGGTCGCCCTGAGAATAACTGCCATCAGCCTTCTCGGTTTTCTTGAGCAGATCCTGAAGAATCTTTATGGCTTCGTCGTAGCGTGCCTGAGCCTCATAAACCACCGCAATGTTGTAAGGAACTTCGAGCGCATCGGGAACCATGGCTTCGGCTTTTTTCAAATCATCCAGGGCCTGATCGTATTTCCCCTGGCGTCGATAGATCTCCGACATCCGAAGGTAGGTCTGCGCGTCCTCAGGATTAGCGTCGGCAATCACTTTGTACTGATCGAGCGCGGCATCGATCTGGCCATCGTTCAAAAGATTTTCCGCCAGACCGCGGATGGCGTCGAGATTGTCGCGATCCAACTGGATGGCATGTTTGTAGGCGTCGATGGCGCTCCTGTAATCCTTGCGCTGTTCGTAGGTGGCACCTAGGGCGGCATACAGCTTAGCGGAGCGCCCCGTATCGGGCACGGCACTGAGCACCTGCAAGGCATGAGACGTATCGCCTTCGTCGCTGTAGAGCAGGGCTAGGGTGGTGACAGCTTCTTCGGAATCAGGATCAAGCTGCACTGCGGTCTTGAGCTCGCTTTCCGCCTTCTGTGAATCGTTATCGAGGCGGTAGAGGCGGCCGAGCAAAAGGTGGTCGTCCACATTGTTCGGCTCGATCTTGACGATCTGCTCGTACTGCTCGATGGCCAATTTCAGCACGTTCTCGGAGCCACTGCCGTTCCCCGGCATATCGCCGAGCGAGCGAAGATAAATCCTGCCCAGTAACTTGTGGGCCTCCAGATTGTTCGGATCGCGCTTGATGATGTCCTGAGCTTCGAGCACCGCATCACGGATGCGTCCGGTCTTTACGTATAGCTCGGCAAGACCTGAGGTCAGGAATTCGGACGACGGGTCGGCCTCGATGGCAAGGCGGTACTCTTCCATGGCCTTGTTGGCGAGTTCACTGCGGCCGTAGGCCGTGACCTGTTCTTCGTATAAGTGCGCCAGCGCGTAATGGTAATAGGCGGCAGCGTGGTCCACTTTGTGCGGTGCGGTCTGAGCGGGTTTGGAGTCGGCCGCTTTAGAGTTCGCGGGCTTGGAGTCGGCCGGCGCCGACGGGCTGGTTTGCGCGGACGCGACCGCCGCGAAGAAAAACAACACTAAAGCTGCGCGAAAAATTCGATTCATGCTCGACCTGACGACGCTGGAGTTGATTCCGAGAGAACTGTTCGTATTAGACCTGAGCGCACTACCCGAACCATAGCCATTGGATGCAAGACCGCCGAGGCTGGGTGCCCTAATTCTAACCCGTTCGGCCGCCGATTGGGAAAAACTCTGCGAAGCATGCGAGGCGCGATAAAGCCGGAAGTACAGGGACTGTGGGAGACTCGCTCGTGCCATTGTCAAGTTTGGTAAAGGAAACGAATCGCGCCTTGTTGGTTTGCAAGCCTCCTAGTGGCGAAAGTGGCGTATTCCCGTGAATAGCATGGCGAGCCCCAGACGGTCGGCGGCTGCGATCACTTCGGGATCGCGCTGCGAGCCTCCCGGCTGAATGATGGCGGTAGCGCCGGCCTTGGCAATTTCTTCGACGCCGTCGGGAAAAGGGAAAAATGCGTCGGAGGCGGCGACCGTTCCCTGTAGCGGCAACTGCGCTTTCATGGCGCCGATCTTGGCGGAATCAACGCGGCTCATCTGACCAGCACCGACACCGACGGTTTGTCCTTCGCGCGCGTAGACAATCGCATTCGACTTGACGTGCTTGCAAACCTTCCAGGCAAATAGCATTGCCCGAGTTTCTTCCGGCGTAGGAGCGCGCTGGGTCACGACCTTCAAATCGATATCTTGCAATGGCCGGACATCGGCATCCTGCAACAGGATCCCGCCGGAGACATTTTTTAGAGTCCATTTCTGCGAGGCGGGCGCGATTTGAACCAGGCGGAGATTTTTCTTGGCGGCGAATCGCGCTTTTGCTTCGTCATCGAAGGCTGGAGCAGCGATGACTTCGAGGAAAAGCTTGTGCATGTCTTCGGCAGCATCAGCGTCGACGGGACGGTTCACGCCGATTACGCCGCCGAACGCAGAGACAGGATCGCATTCGAGTGCCCGCTTGTAGGCTTCAGCGAGAGTCTTGCCGGTCGCGGTGCCGGCAGGATTGGTATGCTTGATGATGGCGCAGACAGGTTCATCGAATTCCTGCGCGAGATCCCAGGCAGCTTGCAGGTCGACGATGTTGTTGTAAGACAGTTCCTTGCCTTGTAACTGACGGGCATTGGCTACGCCCACGCCGGAGCCGTCCGAATACATTGCGGCTTTCTGGTGTGGATTCTCGCCGTAGCGCAGGTCGAGCGTTTTTTGGAATGAAAGGCGTAGCGTTTGCGGGAAGGATTCGTTTTCGGAGAGCTGAAAGCTTTTGATGTCGGGGATGCGTTCAAGAGTGGAAGCGATGGCGGAGTCGTAGGCAGCAGTCATCGCGAAGGCCTTTTGTGCCAAGCGCCACTTGGTTTCGAGCGAAAGCACAACGTTGGAACGGGCCAGTTCTTCGGCGATGGCTGGATAGTCGGAGGGCGAGGTGACGACGGCAACATCGCGAAAATTCTTAGCAGCCGAGCGGATCATGGAGGGGCCGCCAATATCGATATTCTCGATCAGCTCTTCGAAGGCCGCGCCCGGCTTGGCTGCGGTTTTCTCGAAGGCGTAGAGATTCACGACCACCATATCGATCGGTTGAATGCCATGCTCGGCGACAGCGGCCCTGTGCACTGCATTTTCGCGACGATGCAAGATTCCTCCATGCACTTTAGGATGTAGCGTCTTCACTCGTCCGTCGAGCATTTCAGGAAAGCCTGTGAGTTCGGAGATCTCTTTGACAGCGATGCCGGAGTCGCGCAACAGCTTGGCCGTGCCGCCGGTGGAAATGAGTTCGATGCCGAGGCACGAAAGCTGGCGTGCGAAGTCCATGAGCCCAGTCTTGTCAGTAACGCTGAGAATGGCGCGCTGGATCCGGGAAGTGCTGGAAGACATGGTCGGCCTCGGGGATGAAGGATGAGTGTGGAGCGACCGAAAATTCTATCAGCAATTCGTGATTATGCTTTCGCCTTAGCCTTCAGCTTGACGTGGCCGTCGGTGAGTTCGACGGAGAATTCAACACCTTCGCAGTGGTATTGCTTGCGGATTTGTTCTGTCTTTTTCTGCACGAAGGTGGAGAAGGAATCGAGATTGCCGGAGACGCTTTCTCCCGCTTTTTTCTTGGCCGCTACCAGAGTGTTGTATAAGCGCTCCACCTGTTCGCTCTCGGTTTGATCGACGCGATGCAAGGTGAAGGGCTGAGGCGCTGCTGGCGCGGCGGCGCTCGCGGCCCCGTGGCTCAATCCATAGACCTGATGTTGGGGCTTGTGCTCTTCTTCGGCAACACGTACTCCCTGCACGCCAAGGAGGGCATCCTGCGGGCGGCGATAGCCTTCCTCGCGGACGCGGGACTTCTTGCGCCACAGGTCGCTGTAAACAGCATAGCGCTGAGCCATCTCGTTGTAGCGATAGCGCTGGGAAAAACTCATGCGTCCGCCGTCGGAAAATTTACGCAGCAGCGAGAGTACCTTCCACTCGATGTCAGTGGGTGGCCGCTTGGTCGGATTGCTGAAGTAGACCTCGTACTCGATCTTCAGCCGGCGTAGTTGGGTCTCAAGGACGCCTAATTCTTCATCGGTGGTCAAGGGAGATCTCCAAGTCAACAGTTTAGTTAAGAGGCGCCATTGCGGCGAGGTACCCTGTGGTCACCGGAGGTCATGGTACGAAAGTAAGCTGCCAGCTGTGCTATCGGCCTTCAGCAAAGACGGATCAGGGCATATGGCACCGATCGTGGAAGAGTGTGGGGAAGCTCCGGAGTTGCTTCTCAGGGATTGAACTAATGGCTGAAAGGTGAGAGCTGAAAGCTGACAGCTAGGAGTGACGGCTTACTTCGAATTCGACGCCATCTTTTTCACCATGGCCAGAACCAGCTTGCGGTCGCTCTCGTTAAGATTGGTGGCATAGCGACGGACCTGGCTGAGGAAGCGGACTTCGTCATCAGAAAGCTGCGGCAGTCCCTTGGCGCCATTGCTGTGGCCTGACTCCGAGAAGAATTGAGAAAGCGCAATCTCCATGGCGCCGGCAATCTTCGATAAAGTGTCGAGCGAAGGAATAGTGTGGCCGTTCTCTACGCGCGAAAGATAGCAGCGGAGCAGGCCGGTGCGCTTCTCAATGTCTCCCTGAGACATGCCTTTCTGCAGCCGGTAGTTTCGTATGGTTTCGCCGATGTTAATGGTTGGAAGCATTGCAGGATGCGACATAGTAACCAGATCGGCATCTTCTGGCAAGTGGAAATTAGTGCCATATCCGAAGCGGCTGAGAATCACGGCTTCACAAGACCGGGCGGGCTATGCTTATACAGCGTACAAGAAATAGAATATTGCCAAACGAACCAGCCGAAACGTCTGGACTGTAGCGGACCGAAGCTACCGCTTCCGGCTTAATACGAGAAGGCACACTGCCTTCCTCATGCTGGATGTTTCCTTTCGCAGTCACAAAATCAACTCCATGTAGGTTGCGCCAGCAATTGGGTTTTGGCAGTAAGGAGGGATTTCTGTGAATCCCAACCTGCGATAGGTGGCAACCGCATCTTTCATGGCCGGCTCAACCGTATCAAGACGCATGCGACTATATCCGATCTGTCGCGCCTCGGCGATGATGCGCTCGGCCAAGACGCGTCCCAGGCCCTTACCACGAAACTGTGGACGCAGGTAAAGCCGCTTCATCTCGCAGATGCCGGATTCTAATTTACGCATCGCAACGCAACCCGCGAGTTGGCCTTGATAATCGGCCAGGAGCAGGCGTCCCTCCGGTGGAGTGTACTTACCCGGAAGTTCCGCGAGTTCTTTATCAAAATTCTGAAAGCAGTGACTGAAGCCGAGGGACCGTGCGTACTCCAGAAATAATTCACGGGCTTGTGCGATCTGAGCAGGCGTCTCGGCTGGAAAAATCGAAACACTTCTCACCGCCGACGGCGCAGAGAACTCCGAGGGAGCTGCCGGTCCAGGATCTCGATCCGATACCATTTCCATTTCTCTCCGCGAGCTCGGCGCACTCGGCGCACTCGGCGGTAAGCTTCGCGCTATCCCATCAACATGCCGCCATTCACATTCAGCACGTGGCCCGTAATGTAGGAGGCATCCTCAGATGCGAGAAACGCGACAGCGCTCGCGACATCCGCGGGTGATCCGACGCGACCCAGCGGAATCTGTTTGGCGGCATTCTGCTTGAACTCTTCGCCAAGTACCTCCGTCATGGCGGTTTCGATGAAGCCCGGGGCCACGGCGTTGCAAGTAATGTTGCGCGATCCCAGCTCGCGCGCGACGGCCATGGTCAATCCGATCAGGCCGGCCTTCGATGCCGAGTAGTTCGCCTGCCCCGCCTGCCCCATCTGGCCGAAGACGCTGGTGATATTGATGATCCGCCCCCAGCGTTGCTTCAGCATGGAGCTAGAGACTTGCTGAATGCAGAGATACGCGGAAGTGAGATTGGTTTGAAGCACCGCATCCCAGTCGGCGCGTTTCATGCGCATAACCAGTTGGTCGCGGGTGATGCCTGCGTTGTTGACAAGGATGTCGACCTTGCCGAACTGGGTCACCGCGCCCTTGATCGCAGCCTTAACCTGCTCCTCGTCGGTAACGTCGAGAGCAAAGCTGGCAGCCTTTCCGCCCGCGGCGACGATTTCGTTCACCAGTTCGTTCAACTTCTCGTGATTGCGCGCGGCGACGGCAACCGCCGCACCGGCTGTGGCAAGCTTCAGTGCACAGGCGCGCCCAATACCTTGCGACGCGCCAGTGACGAAGGCCACCCGCCCTGAAAGGGACATTAGATTCTCCTGAGTTTCCTATGAGGCTCTATTAGAAGTCTTTACGCTGGAACGTGAGATTATACCTGCCGGGGCTCTATTCGGCGCGCGCCAGGGGCCAGATCAGTACATCCAACTTTCGGGCGAACAATAGGTGCGGCATGGCATCGGGCAGCGAGATCCCCGCGGCGGTGGCTACGGTATTCGTCTCCAAGTCTGTTTCGGCAGTTTGCAACGGCCACTGTACGTGGTGAATTTCTCCGCGATAGAGCTGATCGCGATGGGTCGTGTAAAGGCAATAGCGCTCGGTCAACCACTGTTCGACTGAGCCTGGAGCGGCCAGCCTGGTTTCGCTGGTCGGACGATACCTTCCGCGAAAGTCGGCCTGCGCGCCATAACGGCGGGAAGCATAGTGGATGATGCCGCCGCGTTCTTGTGTGGTCATGTCGGCATGAAAATAAGGCAAGTGATAGAAAGCACGCGCCGACAACACCGCAATCAAGTTTCCTGCGTCGAGACTAAAAAAATAGACTCCCGCTTTGCCCCCGTAGGTGACATAGGTGCGAACGTTCAGTTCCGGAAAGCGCGATAGGCCGGGCACGGCCGGAAGTCCGCGACGGCGAATCCCGCTCATGTAAAAGGGCACGACTCCAACCCAGCATTGGCCATCGAAGGTGTCTAGCGTCAATTGCGCCGGGACGAGAGGGCGCATCGCTTCAGTTGGAACTGGCCAGTGGGCAAAGAGCAAATCGTGCCAGGTCTGCTGCATGATCCACGGACCTGAAGGCAACGGCCACGGCCGATGCGCGACGACCTCGAGTAGAGGATGCACTGAATAGTGTAAGGCGGGATATGGACGGGCAGATGCTTCGTTGCGCAGTTTATTGAAATTATTCACCGTACAGATATCCACAGCAATTGGCCAATATTGTTCTCAAATGGATTGCGCATTGTGCATTCGCCGATTAACATTCGATCACTCCCATGACCCCGATCTTGACTAATGAAGTGATCGCCATGCCCGAGCCGTCCAACGAGAACCCGTCCCCCGACACGAAGTCGTCAGGGCATCGTTCAACCCAGCGAGCATCTGCGATGGAAGGCTCAGCTCCAGTGGAAAAGGCGCTGCCGGAGCCGGCTACTGCAGTCTTCGCCGTGTATGGCGTTGAGCCGGAGATTCAGGCCTATGCCATGGCCAAGTATTCGCGCTCATCGCTGTCAATGAAGGAGTCGTTGCGCGAGATCAGCACCCAGAAGGCGGAGAAATTTCTCAACACTTTCTACTTCCAGTATGGTCACCGCTCGATCGCTGACCTGGCGCACATTGCGTTGGCCGTGGAGAGGCTCTCGATCCTCGCCGCAATTGAACTAGCCGACGAACAGCGCTGGGACGGACAGGAGCGCTCCACGCGCTATCAGGACTTCAAAAAGAGTGGCTATTACATACCCGAGTTCGGGACCGACGACGAAGCTCGCAGGCTTTACCGCGAAACGCTGGACTTTCTCTTTGCCGAGTACGAAGCGCTCTCGGCGCACATGACGCAGCACCTGATCAGCATTACTCCCAAACCTGCGGACATGAAGCAGGAGGCATATGAACGGACGCTGAAGGCGCGAGCCTTCGACATCACGCGTTATCTTCTGCCGCTAGCCACGAACACTTCCCTGGGCGAGATTGTTAACGCGCGCACGCTGGAGACCCAGGTGGCGCACCTGCTTTCACACACGCACAAAGAAGTGCGGGTTCTGGGTGAGTCTCTGAAGAAAGCGGCAACGTCGGCAGCCTACAACGTGAATGCTGAATCTTTGCGCGACTTGGTAGAAGAGATTCGAAAGCTGAGTCCGGAACTGGGCGCGCGGGCCGAGCAGGAATTGCTGCATGAGGTTCGAGTCGCGCCTACGCTGGTGAAATATGCTGACCCGAATCCCTACGAGATGGAAACGCGCCGCGAATTGCGGCAGGCGGCGCGCGAATTGATGAAGAGCGAGCAGCTTGCGCCCTCGAAGGCAATCGTCGATCTGCTCGACGAGGAGCCGCTCGAAGTCGAAATCGCAACCACCTTACTCTACGAGCACTGCCACTTTTCCTACCGGCAGGTGCGGCAGGCGTTGCAGGTTTCGGGCGAGAGATTCCGGCGAGAGATCATCGACCTTGGCCTGCGTCATCGCGGTAAGTATGACGAAATGCTGCGCGGCTTCCGCGCCGGACAGCAGTTCCGCTTCGACATCCTCATGGACACGGGCGGCTTCCGCGACATGCATCGTCATCGCCGCTGCATCCAGGTCATGCAGGGATTCACCACCCAGCACGGCTACGAGATGCTGCTCGACGTGGAGGATGCCGGCATGCGTTTCCGCTTCGAAGCCGCCTTGCGACGCGTACAAACAGCAATAGAGAAGCTGGCCGCGCGCAACACGCCCGAGGCGGAGGAAAATTCGCAGTACGCGATCCCCCTCGCCTATCGCAAACGTGCTCTGTTCAAGATGGATTTCGCCGAGGCCGTCTATATCTCCGAACTGCGCACCACGCCAGCGGGACATGTTTCCTACCGCAATGTGGCCTATGCGATGTATGAAGCCGTCGCCCGGAAGTATCCTGCGCTGGCGAAGTATTTCCGCGTGCACGATGTGACGGCGCCGGTGGATTTGCTGCAGAGGTAGCTTAGGCTTGCCACTAGAGCAACCATGTTTCTTACTTGAAGTCTTCCTCGTCCTGAGCTTGTCTCCAGGGTGCAGGGAAAAAGTATACCCTCCGCCGGTCATAGTGCACGTACTCCGCGACCCTTCAGCTCCGTTTGCTAAGGACCTAAGGCAAGCCGACCTGCAGTTTGGTTTGTCCAAAGCGCATCTCCACAGCGGGAAGTGGATGATGATTGCCTCAAACGAGGGCAATTCGTATTCAACGCTTGTGAGGCGGCTTGCCGATACTCCGGAGGATCTGGTGATATTGAATTCGCTATCAGATCTCCCGGACCGCGCGGCAGTCCGGGACCACATAGGAAATCCGCAACTTGTTTGCGGCGGAGCGCCAGCTTACATTCCAGATTGGGTGTCTGGTGAACAACGTGAGGCGGCGGAGATGTATCTGCGATTTATCGTGACGCACTGCGAGGCGGGCATTCGTTGATCTGCGGTGCGATTTGTAGCGATTTGTAGCAACCTCTAGATTTATCTTGATTTCGCCAGGCCCCCCAACTAGAATCCAATCACGAGTTGCCCCATGCCGCGTTCCGTCAAAATCGCTCCCGAAATTGATGCGAAGCTTTATGAAGAGCTTGTCTCCGTGGCCAAGGAAAACGGGCAGTCGCAGCGCTTCGTGCTGGAGCGGGCTCTGGAGCATTACCTGCACAACGTGGTCCCTTCGCAGCGCCTAGTGCGGCCTGAGGTGTTGGCCGCCTATCGCCGTTCCAACGAAAAGTATCGTGAGTTATACAAGAAACTGGCCAAGTAATGGCCGAGCGCGTCTACCTGACCATAGCTGAAGTCGTCGCCATCCACCATCACCAGATTGAGGAATACGGCGGCGAGCATGGGCTGCTCAATCAGGGCGCATTGGAAGCCGCGGCTTTTCGTCCCCAGACGGGTTATTACAGCGATATCAGCGAGGAGGCGGCAGCGCTGCTGGAGTCGCTGGTCAATAATCATGCTTTTGTGGACGGCAACAAGCGAGTGGGGTTTGCCGCGGTTCACACGTTTCTGCTGTTGAACGGACTCGATCTGGACGTCACGAACAAGGCGGCCTTCGAGTTCATGATGAAAACCATGGCCGAAGGCAAGTTCCGCTTCGCCCTACTTCACGAATGGATTGCAGCACACCTTGTACCACTTGAGAAGTAGCTCCCTGGATTTGTTGTCCGGAGCAAAGCGTAAGGACACGTGTGCAATTTGCAGCCAGTTGCATTAAGGTCCTTTCGGTTCGCAAAAAACCCGGCCCTCGGGATGAGAAGCAAAAGAAGTCGCGGCCCATTTCGGAACGATTTCCACTATTATTCTTATGATTCGCCTTTTATTCGCTTCGATCTGTATGTATAATCCGGCCAGATTCGATTTGATTTAGTTCTGCACTCTTAAAGGAGCCACACTCCCATGGCGGATGAACGAGGCAAAGCAATTGAATTAGCGTTCGCGCAGATTGAAAAGCAATTTGGCAAAGGTTCGATCATGCGGTTGGGATCGAAGGAAGCGATAGTTCCTATTTCGGTAATCCCGACCGGATCAATTTCATTCGACGCAGCGCTCGGTGTGGGTGGATTTCCGCGCGGACGGGTGGTGGAAGTGTTCGGACCGGAATCTTCCGGCAAGACGACCATCACTCTGCAGGTAATTGCCGAGGCGCAGAAAACCGGAGGCATGGCGGCGTTTGTGGATGCTGAGCACGCACTCGATCCCGCTTATGCGAAGAAGCTGGGCGTGGATGTGGACAATCTGCTGGTTTCGCAGCCGGACTACGGCGAGCAGGCGCTCGAAATCACGGAAGCGCTGGTGCGCTCGAATGCCATCGACGTTCTGGTGGTCGATTCCGTGGCGGCGCTGGTGCCCAAAGCCGAACTCGACGGCGAAATGGGAGACAGTCACATGGGCTTGCAGGCACGGCTGATGTCGCAAGCGCTGCGCAAACTGACGGGAACCGTTTCCAAGTCGCGCACTTGCCTGATTTTCATCAACCAGATTCGCGAAAAAATTGGCGTGATGTTTGGCAATCCGGAAACGACGACGGGGGGGCGCGCGCTGAAGTTTTATTCCTCGGTGCGCGTCGATATTCGCCGCATCGCTGCCATCAAGGACGGCGACGTGGTCACTGGCTCGCGCACCCGCGTGAAAGTCGTGAAAAATAAAGTCGCAGCGCCGTTCCGCGAAGCCGAGTTCGACATCCTTTACGGAGAAGGCATCTCGCGCGAAGGTGATCTGCTCGATATCGCGGTGAACAACAACATTCTTGAAAAATCCGGGTCATGGTTCAGCTACAAAGGCGAGCGCATCGGCCAGGGCCGTGAGAATGCCCGGCAGTTCCTCAAAGACAACAAAGACACCATGGCCAAGCTCGACACAGAAGTGCGTAAGGCACTGGGACTGATCGCGGCTCCACCGCCGCATCCGGCGGCCGCTCCGACGCAGGCGCCTGCATCCACTAGCGCACGTGTCACGACCATGCCAAGCGCACCTCCGGAACCTGCCAAGGTGCCGATCGCAGCGAAGCGCTAGAACAATCACGTCGGGGCGCGGTGCTCACGGCATTGCGCCCTAATCCCGCTCATTCCCCAATTGCCATCCCTGCGTCCGCCCGAATAGAATCCCTTATTACCCAGCACGGCGGCTTCCTGCGAGGACCATTGAGCAAAGTCAGCGCCCTTTATCCTGGTTCGTTTGATCCGCCCACTAACGGGCACCTCGACTTGATTGAGCGAGGGGCAAAGATTTTCGAAGAACTAGTGGTGGGCATTCTCAGAAACTCGGAAAAGAGCCCGATGTTCAGTTTGGCGGAACGACTGGAGATGCTGAAAGCGCTCACCGCGCATTTAAAGAATGTCCGGATCGAAGCCTTTCATGGATTAATGGTCGAGTACGCCAAATCGATTAACGCGACCTGCGTGTTGCGCGGCATCCGGGCCGTGAGCGACTATGAATATGAGTTACAGATGGCGCTGATGAACCGCAAGCTCGAACCCACACTGGAGACGGTGTTCATGATGCCCGCCGACAAGTATTCTTATGTAAGCTCGCGTCTGGTGCGCGAAGTGGCGCAGATCGGCGGCCCAGTAAAGGGTCTCGTCCCGGAAGTGGTTGAGCAGAAGCTGCGCGAAAAACTTGAGCCCGCTTACAAGTTCCACGACGAGATGCAGGCGGCGACGGCTCGCTCGTCGAGCGGAAAAGAAAAGAAGAGGAAAAAGAAAGTATGACGACCGCGACCAGCGAAGCCCTAAAACTCACCGAGCGAATCAACCGCATTGAACCCTCAGCCACGATGGCAGTGGTGGCGGAGGCGGACAAACTGCGCGCGCAGGGCATCGACGTTGTCGACTTCGGCGCCGGGGAACCGCATTTCGCTACGCCGCAACACATCAAAGACGCGGCCATCGCGGCGATTCAAGGCAATTTCACGAAGTACACGGCGGTCCCAGGCACGCCCGAGTTGCGCGACGCCATTGTGCACCGTCACGCCGTGGATTTCGATTCCGATTATCGCCGCGAAGAGGCTATCGCCTCGACTGGCGGCAAGAATGCGCTGTTCAACGCCATTCAAGTGCTCGTCGATCACGGCGACGAAGTGATTTTGCCGGTGCCCTACTGGGTCTCTTTCAAGGACATCGTGCGCTATGCCGGCGGCCAATGTGTATTACTGCAATCGGATGAGGCGCAAGGCTTCCGAGTGACCGCGGAGATGGTCGCGCGGCTGATCACGCCGCGGACCAAGGTCATCATTCTGAATTCACCGTCGAATCCTTCAGGCGCCGTTATGAGCGCAGCGGATCTGACGGCGGTCGTGCGCCTGGCGCATGCGCGCGGAATCTGGGTGCTCTCCGACGAATGCTATGTTTACTTGAATTACACAGGCAAGAATTTCTCCGTAGGATCACTGCGCGAGTACAAGGAGCGCCTCGTAGTACTGGGGTCACTTTCCAAGACCTATGCCATGACAGGGTGGCGACTGGGATATGCGCTCGCTCCGGCAGCGGTCGTGAGCGCGATGTCCAAGTTGCAGAGCCAGTCGACTTCGAATCCAACATCGATTGTGCAGAAAGCAGCAGTGGCGGCGCTCAAGGGACCACAGGAGTGTGTCGAGCAGATGCGTCGCGAATATATCCAGCTCCGTGACCATGTTGTGAAGGGCTTGCGCTCGATTCCCGACGTGACCTGCACGCTGCCGGAGGGGGCATTCTATGCCTATCCGAACATTTCGGCGTTTTTGGGGCGCGGTGGGGTGAAATCGGCGTCCGACGTGGCGGGAAGGCTCCTGCGGGAAGCGCACGTGGCTACGGTGCCCGGAGAAGGATTCGGAACTGGCGATCACATCCGCGTTTCCTACGCTACTTCGAAGGCAGAACTCGATCGTGGACTCGAACGCATGCGGAAGTTTTTCGCTGCTCTGTAGTCGGCTTCGGGATTGATGCAGGATTGAAGCTTAAGCTCGGCCAAGGCCGTCCGTTCGCGAACGGCCTTTTTATCTGAATAATGTTTATATGAGCAATCTGTATCCATTGCTGATGCTGCCGGCGTTCGATCCGCGCCCCTGGGGCACGCACGATCTGTCGCCTGTTTATCCCAATCGCCGGTTCGAGGAGAAAATTGGCGAAGCGTGGCTCACTGGCGACAATTGCAAAGTGGCCAACGGACCGCTCACTGGGCAGACGCTTGCGGAAGTCAGCAGGAAATGTCAGCGCGCATTAGTTGGCGACGCGGCGCGCGATACTTCGCGTTTTCCTTTGCTCCTTAAGTTTCTCTTTCCTCACGAGAAGCTTTCGGTGCAGGTTCATCCTGACGACGCGCAAGCTCTCCGCGTCAATCAGCCTTGGGGCAAAACTGAGTGCTGGTACGTGGCACATGCCAAGCCCGGCGCGCAGATCGGATTGGGGCTGAAAGCCGGTGTCACCATCGCCCAATTGGAGGCAGCGATCCATGAGAAGCACGCGGAAGATTTGCTGAACTGGGTCAATGTCTACACCGGGGACATGATTTATGTTTCGGGGGGAACGGTGCACACGCTGGGGCCTGGATCGGTCATCGTGGAGACGCAGCAACAGTCAGACACGACCTACCGTTTGTATGATTATGGACGGCCGCGCGAGCTGCACCTGAAGGATGGCTTGTCGGCGGTAAGGCTCAATGTTGCTGCCGGAAAAGTAGTGAGACCGGCTCCAGCAGAAATTCGCGGAAGCAAGAATCGGCAGGTTCAGTTAATAGCCGCTCCCTACTTCGTGGTGGATATGTTTGAGATGAAAGATCTGCAGGAACTGAGCACGCGCGACGAATCGGGCAAGAGTTCTGCGCAGATCCTAGTAGCGGTCGAAGGATGCGGCGTGGTCGAGGCTGCTGGAGCGGCGCCGGTGACTCTGGCGAAGGGCGATGCGGTAGTGGTTCCAGCGTCGGTGGACACATTTACGGTGCGGCCGCAATGGACGTTGGAATTTCTGAAAGCGCGTGTGCCGGGAGTAGCGCTGCCCGAACCCGAAACACGAATGTAGTGATCGACAATCTGAGAACGTGGCTAAGAACTCACATTTCTATCCCGTGATTCTCGCCGGCGGTCGCGGCACGCGCTTCTGGCCTCTGAGCCGGAAAAGACGTGCTAAGCAGTTGCTGGCGCTCGACGGGAAACAAACGATGATCCAGCAGACGGTAGCGCGGCTGCTTCCGCTCGCGCCATCCAAACAAGTCTGGATTATCACCAACGAGGATCTTCGGCCAGCGATTTTGAAACAGCTTCCCAAGTTGGCGAAATCGCAAGTTCTGGCCGAACCTCTAGGACGCAATACCGCTCCGGCGATTGGCCTCGCTGCTTTTCTGTTGTTGCGTGAAGATTCCGATGCCGCCATTGGCATGTTTCCTTCTGATCACGTGATCGCGGATGAAAAGAGTTATCGCGCGACCATCGAGCGTGGATTGGAGATTGCAGCCGCTGGGGAAAACATTGTGGTCCTCGGCATCCGGCCCCACCGGGCGGAAACCGGCTACGGATACATCGAAGCGGGTAGCGCCTTCGACGGCGATGTTTTGCGCGTGCGCCGGTTCACTGAGAAACCCGACGCGGAGAAAGCGGCTGCGTTTGTGGCTGCCGGAAATTATTTCTGGAACAGCGGCATGTTTCTATGGAGCGCTCAAACTCTGGCCAATGCACTCCGCGAGCATCTACCTAAGACTGCGCCGTTGCTGGAAGAGATCGCCTCGGCGTTCGGCACGCGCAAGTTTGCCTCGACTTTCCGCAGGTTATACCCGAAATGCGAAGACATCAGCGTGGATTACGCGGTGCTCGAAAGGCGCTCGGCCAAGGGCGAGAAGGCAGCAAACATTTTCTGCCTCCCTGCGGATTTCGGCTGGAACGATCTCGGCTCCTGGACTGCGCTGTACGAACATCACACCACGAAGTCCAGTTTGCTCGAGGGAAATATCATCCGCGCTGCGGGCGAGTTCGTGCTGAATGCTTCCGGCAATTACGTACATGCGCCCAACAAGTTTGTTGCCGCCGTAGGAGTACACGATCTGGTGGTGGTGGATACACCGGACGCTTTGCTAATTACCACGCGGCAGCACGCGCAGGATGTCGGCAAGGTGGTAAAGCATCTGGATCAGAAGAAGCTGCACAAACTGACGTAGTTTCCAGTTTCTAGTTTCCGGTTTTTGACATGGTAGTGTTCAGACGCGTCCGCTGGAAACCGAAAACTGGAAACTCATAGCTCCATGGCCCAAGAAATCAAGTTCGGAACTGACGGTTGGCGCGGCATCATTGCCGATGATTTCACGTTCGACAATGTGCGCCGAGTGGCGGGCGCGATCGCTTCCTACGTTTTGAAGTACGAGGACGGCGCGCGTGGAGTCTTTATCGGCTATGACACGCGATTTGCGTCGCAAAGCGCGGCGCAAGTAGCTGCGGAAGTGATTACCGCGGCTGGCATTCCGGTACACCTGGCCAACGACTACACGCCCACACCGGCTGTGTCCTATGCCGTGAAAACTCAAGGTGCCGCTGGCGGGGTGATGATCACCTCCAGCCACAATCCGTGGAATTGGAACGGCGTGAAATTCAAGGGGAAGTTTGGCGGATCCGCAACTCCCGCCATCATGAAAAGGGTGGAAGAAGAGCTGCGCGCTGGAGCGATGCCGAAGGGAACGAAAGCGGCCATCAAAGAGGTTGATCTCAAGACGCCCTATGTTGCGGCGGTCTGCCGTTTTGCGGATATGGATTTAATTGGCAAGGCTAAATTCAAGATTGCAATCGACTCGATGTATGGCTCCGGCCGCGGAATTCTGTCCGACATCTTCCGCGATCGCGGAGTTCAGTACATCGCAATCCGCCAGGAACTGAATCCTCTGTTTCCAGGCATCAATCCTGAGCCGATCGAGCCGCACATCGCTCTACTGCAGCAAACGGTTGTGAAAGAGAAGTGCGACGCCGGATTGGCTACGGATGGCGATGCCGATCGCATCGGAGCGGTCGCGGAAGACGGGGGCTTCGTGGACTCGCACAAAATTTTCTGCGTTCTTCTACGCTGGCTGCTGGAGCGAAAGAAGTGGTCCGGCGACGTAACTCGCGCATTCAATACGACGCGCATGCTCGACCGCATTGCCGCAAAACACGGCCGTAAAATTTACGAAACGCAGATCGGGTTCAAATATGCGGCTGATCTGATGATGGAGCACGACATTCTGATCGGTGGGGAAGAATCCGGCGGCATTGGCTACTCGCGCTTTCTGCCGGAACGTGATGGGATACTGAACAGCCTGCTGCTAGCCAATGTGATGGCGGAAGAAGGCAAGCCGCTCGGCCAACTGGTGGCAGACCTGCAACGCGAGTTCGGGTCACACTATTACGGACGGCGCGATCTGCACATTCCAGAAGAGATCAAACAGAGCGCGATCCAGCGGGCACGGGCAGAGAGCACCCAGAGCCTGGGACGCTATCGCGTGGTGAAAAAAGATAACCTTGATGGCATCAAGCTTTTTCTCGACGCGCCGACGCATGGCAACGGAGCAGACGCGTGGATTCTGTTTCGTGCGTCGGGAACGGAGCCACTACTGCGTGCTTACGCGGAGGCGGCGTCGCCAGAGTTGGTGACTGAAATTCTGACAGCCGCGGAAAGTTTTGTCAGGAATGGCGCTTAGCCGGTCCATTCATGAGCCCGCATTTTCACATTTAGCGTGGGAGTAATGCGATACTTCTAGGTGAGCATGACTTTCGCTGGGAGTACACCCCCGATTCCAGAGGACTCGCCCGAGGCCCGGCGTTATAACCGGATCCGCCGCTGGCTCGGCATCGCCGACTTTGTAATTGGTTCCCCTTTTTTGGTTCTTCTCTTGATCACAGGCTGGTCGGGTTGGCTGCGCGATCTCGCATTGCGCCGTGGATTCCAGAACTATACGCTCGCGGTTTTCCTCTATTTGTTTTTCTTGCTTCTGATCAGCAAGGTTCTTGGCCTGGGTCTTGATTACTACGGATTCCGTCTCGAAAGGAAGTTCCAACTTTCCACGCAAAAGGCGCGCTCGTGGCTGTGGGATGAAGTCAAAGGGTTTCTGGTCGGATTGGTGCTGGCAGGGATCGTGGTGGAGTTGCTGTATTTCATGATCCGGCAATCGCCGCAGCATTGGTGGCTGATCACTTGGGCGTTGTTCATGGGACTATTCGTCTTGTTGGCCCAGCTGGCGCCCGTGGTCCTGTTCCCAATTTTCTATAAATTCGAGCCATTGGACAATGAGGACCTGCGGCGCCGACTAGTTCAATTGGGCGAGCGCGCCGGCACACGCGTGCGTGGAGTCTATCGCTGGAAACTTTCAGAAAAAAGCAAGAAGGCGAATGCGGCTCTAACAGGACTCGGCAACACGCGGCGGATCATCCTGGCAGATACGCTATTGGATAACTATGCTCCTGAAGAAATCGAAGCGGTGCTCGCACATGAACTCGGCCATCACGTCCACAAGCACATCCTGAAGAGCATTCTGGTGCAGGCGGGAGTCACTCTGGTCGGCTTCTGGGTGGCGAACTTTGTGCTGCACTTCGCCGTCGATCATCACATGTTTGAGGAGCTCTCCGATTTCGCCAACCTGCCTTTGCTGGCGATCACAGCAACTGTGATTTCCCTTCTGCTGGTGCCGGCGCTGAATGCCTACTCGCGATTCAACGAGCGACAGGCCGACCGTTACGCGTTTGAATCGATCGCCAGCGTGGAGCCGTTTATTTCGTCGATGAACAAGCTGGCGCAGCAAAACCTGGCAGAGCGCACCCCGTCGAAGTGGATTGAGTTGCTATTTCACTCGCACCCAGCAATTTCCAGACGCGTGGCGGCGGCGGAAGAATGGAACCGAACGCAGGGCGCAGGTTCGCAGGCATAGACCAAATGTTTGGGAGTAAGCGGAGTTACCGCTCGCTCAGAAGCCTCGTCACGCGCTGCAAATCTTCTTCCGTGTCCACACCCACCGAATCGTAAGGCGTTTCTCCGACATAGATGGGAATTCCGTTTTCCAGGAAACGCAACTGCTCCAGCCGTTCGCTCTTCTCCAGCGTCGATTCCGGCTGGCTCACAAAAAAATCGAGCGCGGACTTCCGGTAAGCATAAAGGCCAAGGTGCTTGAAGTAGCGCGGCTCGCGGCCGTCGCGGTCGAAAGGAATGGTGGCGCGGGAGAAATAGAGTGCGCCGCCGTCTGACGCCGTCACAACCTTGACCGCACTTGGATTACGGATATCTTCGGGTGGACAGAGAGTCTTCAGAGTTCCTACTTGAACGGACGAGTCCTTCATCACCTCCAACAGAGTGGCAATCTGTTCTGGACGCGTAAGCGGTTCGTCACCTTGCACGTTGAGATAGACATCGGCCGCGACAGAGTTTGAGACTTCATGCACCCGCTCAGTTCCACTGCGATGACCGGGCGACGTCATCTGCGTATACCAGCCATGGTTGTGGCAGATTTCGAAGATCTCCTCGGAATCCGTAGCGATGATGACGTCAGAAAGAAGCGGCGATGAGCGAACCGCTTCGTAAACCCAGCCAACCAGCGGCTTGCCCGCAATCTCGCGGAGCATTTTGCGGGGCAAGCGGGTTGAGGCGAGCCGGGCAGGAATGACGGCAACGGTTTTCATGCAAGCTTAGTTTCCAGTTTTTTAAGGGCACTGGCAAGTTTGGCCCCGGCACTTGGAAATCGAGTTCGCGAGACCGCTAGGGGTTTGACACAGTTTTGCAAGCACTCTTAGAATCAAAAGATTGGACGGGACGAGCCATTCCAGCCGTCGGGTCCGAGGCAACGAGATTTCACGAAGCTGCGGCTAATCACTCTCATTGCGTTTCCCAAACTGATGGCGGCGTAGCTCAGGTGGTTAGAGCGACGGTCTCATAATCCGTAGGTCCGTGGTTCGAGTCCACGCGCCGCCACCAATCATTCTGAAGCCCATACGACACGCGGCAGGGCGCGTCCTTCCAAGGCTGCCTGCTGCTTCAAGTGTATTTTCGCCATCGGTTTGCCTCCAAATGTCCCGAATTCGTCACATGGAAGTGTTACCGAAGTTTTCGGCACAGCCGCCAAGTCATTGTTAGAGGGCCGGTTAGCTATTTATCCTTGAGCCTGGGATCTCGCACGCTGGCGGCCGCAGCGGAGCGATGACCTGCACACAAATGTCCGCCAGCACAAACTCGTGGCGAGGACTGCCCATCGGTGCCCAAGTCTTCGTTGGCCTTGTGATCGCCGCCGGTACCGCTTGCCTGCTTCAGGCCGCCATCCACCAGAACAGCAAGAACATAGCGGAATTCATCTGCTATATGGGAATCGCGATTCTGGCATCGCGATTACGCGTCAGTCTGCCCGGCATTACCGGAACCCTTTCGGTGAACTTCCTATTCATTTTAGTGGCGATTGCCGAGCTGGGATATGCGGAGGCGCTCACTTTGGGTGCGGTTGCCATGGTGGCTCAAAGTTTGTACCCGGGCCGGCCTACCGCGATTCAGTTAACTTTCAACGTTTGTGCGGGGTCTCTCTCGACCGCCCTTGCCTATCTCGTCTATCACAACCCGCTGTGTAACGAACTGATCGAGAGCCGTCCACTGCTGTTGTGCCTGGCGGCTTCCGTATACTTCATCATCAATGCGGGATCCATTGCCGCAGTAATTTCATTCAGCGAAGGCAAGCCGCTGCAAACCATTTTGGTGGATTGCTACTTCTGGTCGTTTCCTTACTATCTGGTCGGAGCTGGAATCGCTGGCGCGATTTCCTGGTTCAATCATGCGTTCAACTGGGAAACTTCACTGCTGTTCGTCCCGGCCATCTATCTCATCTACCGTTCCTATCGGTTGTATCTAGGCAAGCTGGAAGACGAAAAACGGCATGTCGAAGAGATGGCGAATCTGCATTTGCGAACTATTGAGGCCTTGGCCCTGGCCATTGAAGCCAAGGATCAGACCACCCACGATCACCTGCAGCGGGTTCGCATCTACGCGATCGAGGTTGCCAAGGAATTGGGCATGAAGGGCACCGAGTTGGAAGCGCTGCACGCTGCCGCGCTGCTACACGATATCGGCAAGCTCGCAGTGCCTGAGCATATCATCTCGAAACCTGGACGGTTGACTCCTGAAGAGTTCGAGAAGATGAAAATTCACACCGTAGTGGGCGCCGAAATTCTGGAGAGGGTTCGCTTCCCTTACCCCGTCGTTCCGATTGTCCGCGCACATCACGAAAAATGGGATGGATCCGGCTATCCTTTCGGATTAAAAGGTACGGAGATTCCCATCGGCGCACGAATTCTTTCCGCCGTCGATTTTCTGGACGCCTTGGCGTCAGACAGGCAGTATCGCCGGGCGATGGCGTTAGACGATGTAATGCAGCGACTCGCAGCGGAGGCGGGGAAATCATTTGATCCGAAAGTGGTAGATGTCTTGAAACGGCGCTACAAGTCCTTGGAGAATCTGGCGAAGGCGAAATCGGGAGAAGATGGTGGTGCATCACTCTCCGCCGAAATCAAGATCCTGCGCGGGCCGGCGCCAGCTGCGGGATTTGAGAGTGCGGGCGTTTCGGATGCACCCGGACGGGAAGCGACTTTCTTGTCATCGATCGCGGCGGCGCGACAGGAGGCTCAGAGTCTATTTGAGTTGAGCCAGGACCTGGGAGCGTCGTTAAGTTTGGGTGAAACGCTTTCCGTCTTTTCCGTAAAACTTAAACCGATGGTGCCCTACGACGCCATCGCTATTTATATCCGGCGCGGCGATGAGTTGATCCCGGAATATGTGAACGGAGACAACTATCGCCTGTTTGCCTCATTACGGATTCCGGTGGGTGACGGACTCTCCGGCTGGGTGGCGCAGAACAAAAAGCCGATTGTGAACGGAAATCCGTCGGTGGAACCGGGCTATCTAAACGATCCCGCCAAGTTCAGCACACTGCGCTCCGCCCTTGCTTTGCCCCTGGAGGGAGTCACGGGCGTGATTGGAGTGCTCGCCCTCTACCGCGCTGAAAAAGACGCGTTTACGTCCGACCACTTGCGAATTCTCTTGGCGGTCAGCGGCAAGATGGCTTTGGCCATAGAAAACGCGCTGAAATATCAGCAGGCGGAAAATTCGGCCACTACCGACTATCTCACTGGCTTGCCGAATGCCCGGTCTCTGTTCCTGCAACTCGACCGTGAACTGGCCCGGTGCAAGCGCGACAATGCTTCCCTCACGTTGATGGTTTGTGACATGAACGGCTTCAAGAAAATCAACGACCGCTTTGGGCACCTGGAGGGCAACCGGGTCTTACGGTTGTTTGCGCAGGCACTGAAAGACAGCTGCCGCGAGTACGACTATGTCGCCCGCATGGGAGGAGATGAATTTGTGGTGATTGCACCGGGTCTAGCCGCCGACGTAGCCGCCAAGAAGGTGGAGCAGATTCGTCCCCTCGCGCAACAGGCGGGTTTCGATGTTTGCGGCGAGGACATTTTATCGCTGAGCGTTGGAGTGGCCGTCTCTCCGGACGATGGCAATGACGCCGAACAGTTGCTGACCGAAGCGGATCGCCGCATGTATATAGAGAAGCAAAAACAACCGGTGCAGAAAGATCAGCGCTTGCACACCCGCATGAAATGCCGGCTCACCATAGAGCTCCATCCTCATGGGGACGCGGGGCCGGTATTCGGGAATCTCATCGACATCAGCCTGGGAGGTTGTTATGTGGAGACCAGCGCCATCCTGACGCCGGGTTCCAACGTTAAAGTGGTCTTCTCGATCGACAAAGGAGATTTGACAGCGGAAGGCACCGTCGCCAGAATCCATCCTGGATCGGGAGTCGCGGTGCAATTCAAAGAGATGAGCCGCGAGTCGCGGGAAAAGATGTACCGCATTCTGGAGTTCGTGCAGAGCACCACCACGATGTATAACGACCGCTACCTGCAGAATCTTTTTAATCGCTGATTGCTTCAAACATCCCGCCCAGTAACTTGAAGCCCGGCTTCCCCGCCCGTACACTTAGGGAATGCACGTCCACGCTCACCACGCGGGCGGTCCCAAGCGAGTGCTAAAGATCTCGCTGGGTGTGACACTCGCCTACATCGTGCTTCTGGTGGTGGCGGGCCTTCGCGCCCATTCGCTGGCGCTTCTATCTGAGGCGGGACATAATCTCTCCGATTTTCTGGCTTTGCTGCTGTCTCTAGTTGCCGTTTATTTACAGTCTCGCCCAGCTAGTTCCACCAAAACTTACGGCTATCATCGCGCGGGAGTTTTGGCCGCGCTGGTGAACGCCGTCTCGCTGGTCGCAGTTTCGTTCTTTATCTTCTACGAGGCGTTTCATCGGCTGCAGCATCCCGAGCGCGTTCAGGCTTCGGTGATGATGTGGGTCGCAGGCGCGGGCGTGGTAATGAATGGCGTGATTGCGCTACTCCTGTACCGCTCGGGCGGTGACGTCAATATCCGAAGTGCGTTGTTGCATGAAGTGGGCGACACGCTTTCCACCGCTGCCGTCATCGCTGGTGGCTGGGCCATCCTGGTCACGGGAGACTATTGGATAGACTCCGCGCTGTCTTTCGGGATCGGCGCGCTGATTCTCTGGTCCGGCTTCGGCATTGTACGCGAGACGCTGAATATTTTGCTCGAAGGGACGCCGCGCGGAATGAAGGTGGAACTGATAGAGATCGCGATCCGCTCTATCGAGGGAGTCAATGATGTGCACGATCTCCATGTCTGGAGCATTGGATCGGAAACCCACGCGCTTTCTTGTCACATCGCGATTGCGGATATTCCGCCCTCCGTGAGCGAACGCATCCTACGCGATGTGAAAGACCGCCTGCATCATCACTTCCGCATCGACCATACGACGATCCAGTTCGAGCACGTGGAATGTGAGGTAGCGCATGGCTGCGTGATGCCGGTGGGAGAGAGCGAAGCGCATCACCACCATAGCCACTAGCACCTCGCGCTCCGCTCCGCCGGTCTACGCGTTGCCAGTCTGCTTCTCGAAAATCTCCCGCACCCGCTCAATCGTATCCGCCTCTTCCGCCGACTTGTCGGGCCGCAGCCGCACAATCCGCGGGAAGCGCAGCGCATAGCCGCTGTTATGACGGTCAGAATGCATCATGTTATTGAACGCGACCTCGAGCACTATCTTCGGCTCAACCGTGCGCCGGAAACCCTGATCTTCAATCGTGTGCGCGAGAAACCATTTCGTCATGTCTGCAATCTCGACATCGGTCAGTCCCGAATACGCCTTGCCAATATTCACGAGGCGATCTTTATTCGTATTCCATACCCCAAACGTGTAGTCGCTGAGTACGCCGACGCGCTTCCCGTGTCCGTACTCGACTGCGGTCACCACCACGTCGAGCGTGGCCAGTTCGCGCTTCATCTTCAGCCATGATTTTCCTCGCTTCCCGGGCGCATAGCTCGAGGCGAGGTCCTTGATCATCAATCCTTCATTGCCCCGAGCCTGCGCAGCCGCAAAGAGTTGTTCAAGTTCCTCCGGCGAAACTGCGCGGAATACCGGCGCGCGGATGATGCTGTACGCCTGAATTTCTGCCGCGTCATCGAATGTCAACTTGCCTTGCGTTCCGATTCTTCCCTGTGCTTCTCTGTGTCCACGGTGGTTGAGATTTTTTCCTAAGAGCTCATCCAGAATTAGCGCACGTTCGTGCAGGGGACGATCAATGAGCAGTTCGCCTCCCGCGTAAAGAACATCGAACACGACGTAAGCTACGGGAATCTCCCGCAACATTTTCTCGCTGACTTTTTTCCGGCCGAGACGCTGCTGCAGGACCGAGAACGGCCGAGCCTGGCCAAGTTTCATGGCACTTTCTTCCGCGGCTTGTGAGGAAGTTTCATCGATCACCTCCAGCGTTTGTCGCAGATTCTTCGGGTACTCCCACGCCACAATCTCGCCATCGAGGATCGCATCCTGCGGCAATCCCGCAAGCGCGTCTGGCAACTCGGGAAACGATTCCGTGATCTCATCCCTCGTTCGCGAGAAGAACTTTACTTCGCCTTCCGAAACATGCGCCTGGGCTCGAATGCCGTCATACTTGTCTTCCACCGCAGCGTCAGGGAAATAACTCAGGCCCTCTTCGGCCGACTCGATCGGACTGGCGAGCATGAAACCCAAAGGATGAAACACCCGCATCTTCGCCGAAGCCAGTTTCCCATCCGCTGCCAGCCGAAGCGTCTCGCCGATATCTCCCAACAGCATGTTCGCGCGCTGTACATCTACGAACTGACCACTGTGTGCCTTGGCAATCGCTTCCTCGACTAGGCTCTCTTTCAGCCCGATTCGCAGATCGCCAGTGATGATTTTTATGATGTACTTGACTTCGAGCGGCGTCGCTCGCAAGAAGAGCTCGCGCATAAATGCGGCCTTCGCCGCCGGCCCGCGCGCAGCAGCGATCTGCCGGAAGGCAGCGGCAACTTCCAGAATTCCCAGGCCTTGTCCGGGTCGATCCTGCAGAACCTCTCCGGCTACGGCGCCTAAATCGCCATGTTTGCGGTAGGCTCCGGTGAGCACGGACTCATCTTTCCCCGAAAGCTCCGCCACTATCCGCCACAAAAGAGAACCGCCCACCTGCATGTTCGTTTCCTCCCACGCGGCAAATGGTTTGCCCGAGAGGAACACTGTCGAGATGGCTGCTTCGTCGATGGTGCGGGATTTCAGGTATTCGGCCAGGAGGGCGGTCTTCTGCAGCTTCTTGGTTGTAGCCGCGATTGCGTCACACGTTTCAGCTAGCTTGCGCACTTTGGTTAGGATGCCTTTCCGGGATAGACGATGCCGCCCAGCACCAGGTTTGACTCGCTTAAATGGCGTAATTTATATCAGTTAGCACACCTGATCGACTACGTGAATACCGGCCGCTGTGTGGTAATCTAGTACATGGTGCGTCGTCGCACTCGGAGCATCTAATCAGCGTGCGTTCCTTGCGAAATCTCGTTCGATTCCTGGTCGCTGTGCAACTTCTGCCCGCGCTGGAGAGTGGCGAAGAAACGCTGGTGGGCGGCCAAGCTGTGCTTGAGGGCGTGATGATGCGTTCGCCGCATGCCTGGGCAATCGCCTGCCGCAAGCCTTCGGGCGACGTGGTTACCTTAAGCGAGCCGCTTGAACGTCCGTCGGAAAAACACAAGTGGATGGCATGGCCAATCCTTCGCGGCGTGATGACCCTCGGGTACGCCATGTCGCTGGGATACCGAGCCTTGCGGTTCTCGGCAAATGTCGCGATCGAAGAAGTGATGCAAAACGAGTCGAAAGACGCCTCGACCGTCCCGCCGAAGCAAAGTGAGGTTAAATCTTCTCAATCGCAGACTCGCGAGAAGGCCGCGTCGATCAGCGGATGGCTGGCCGCCGGAAACGTCATCGTCTCGCTGGCATTCTTCATCTTCATGTACAAGTACCTGCCGCTATTGGCGGCCACGGAACTCAAGAGATACAACCCTGCATTTGGTGGGCAGATTGTCTTCAACCTGATCGATGGCGCGGTGCGCTTGGTCCTGTTCTTACTCTTCATATGGGGAGTTTCTCTTTTCCCGGACATTCGACGGGTTTACGAGTATCACGGCGCCGAACATAAGACCGTATTTGCTTTCGAAAATGGCGACTCGCTTGAGACCGCGGCGGTGCAGAAATATTCGACTTTCCATCCCCGCTGCGGCACCAGCTTTCTCATGACAGTGATGCTGATCTCGATCGGCTTCTACATGCTAATTCCGTTCACCACGTTCTGGGCGCGCTTTGCATCGCGTATTGCCCTGCTGCCGGTCATCGCCGGGGTTTCTTACGAAATCATCCGCTTCGCCGCCAAGCACCGCGGCTCGCTCTTCGCGCTGATGACTGCTCCTGGCCTGTGGCTGCAGCGCATTACCACGCAGCCTCCCTCCGACGAGCAGGCGCAATGCGCCATTGTCGCGCTCGACCGTGCCATGGCTTTGGAAAAAGATAACGGCGGCGAACTCGTGATTGCCTAGCGGCCCCGCCGCGAATATTTCTCTCTTCCCATTCCTAATCTACAATGCCGTCAGACGTAGGTTGATGCGTCTAGCCGCTCGACACTCCGGCGAAACCGAGACGTAGGTTGCTACGTCTCTACGAAAGCACCCCATGTTTGAACGTTTGGACCAAATCGAATCGCGTTACGAAGAGTTGACTCAAGCTCTCGCCTCGCCCGATATCGTGAACGATTCGGCGAAATACCAGAAGACTGCCAAGGCGCACAGCGAAATCGTTGCCATAGTCGAGAAGTATCGCGAGTACAAGGACCTGACGCGGGGCATCGCCGAAAGCAAGGCCATGCTGGCGGAAGAAAAGGATCCTGAGATGCGCGCCTACGCCCAGGAAGAACTCAATAAACTGGAGCCGCGCGTAGGGGCCATCGAAGAAGAGCTAAAAGTGTTGCTCCTGCCCAAGGATCCGAACGACGAGAAAAATATCATTCTCGAAATTCGAGCTGGAACCGGAGGGGACGAAGCCACGCTCTTCGCTGCGGAGATCTTCCGCATGTACACACGCTATGCGGAAACCCAGCATTGGAAGGTTGAAGTGCTCTCTTCCTCGGAGTCATCGGCCGGCGGGTTGAAGGAAGTCATCGCCATCATTGAGGGTAAGCGCGTTTATTCTCAGCTCAAGTACGAAAGCGGCGTGCACCGCGTGCAGCGTGTGCCCGCGACTGAGCAGCAAGGACGGGTCCATACATCGGCAGTCACGGTGGCGGTGTTGCCAGAAGCGGAAGATGTGGACATCAAGATTGAAGCGAAGGACTTGCGCATTGACACGTTCTGCTCATCCGGTCCGGGCGGGCAGTCAGTCAATACGACCTACTCGGCGGTCCGCATTACGCATATTCCCACCAATACTGTAGTGAGTTGCCAGGACGAGAAGTCGCAAATCAAGAATCGCGAAAAAGGTATGCGCGTACTGCGCTCTCGCCTGTACGAAATCGAGATGGAGAAGCAGCAGCAGGCGTTGGCAAAAGAGCGAAAAGCTATGGTGGGTTCGGGCGACCGCAGCGAGAAGATCCGGACATATAACTTCCCGCAAAACCGGCTTACCGATCATCGAATTGGTTTCACGATTCACCAGCTTGAAGCGGTGATGGATGGCAAGTTGCAGCCACTCATCGAAGCCCTAACCACACACTACCAAGCGGAGAAGTTGAAGGAAGAGGGCGCCACGGTGGCATAAGACTGCAGGCCGCGAATCAGGGTCGTTGGGTCCGCACTCAATACGGCTGGCAGCTTCGGCAACCCGCAACGACTGATTTAGCAACTAAGGTGCACTATGTCGAACGGCAACTCTCGATCTCTGCTCGCTCTCGCTGGCTTCGGATTGGCGACCGCTGGCGCCGCCTGGTACGGCACCCGTTATCGCCGCAAGGAAAGCCGTGGAAACTGGTACCGCCAGCTCGACAAACCGAGCTTCACTCCATCCAGGAATGTATATCCCGTAGTCTGGACGACGCTTTACGCCATGATGGCGTGGTCGGGCTGGCGTATCTGGAGCGCTGCGCCATCTCGGGAGCGGAAACACGCGCTGCGTCTGTGGATTTCGCAACTGGCCACCAACGCGAAGTGGTCGAAGCTCTTTTTTGGCGAACATAGTCCGACGCTCGCACTGGCTGACGCCATCGCGTTGGAAGGTATGATCTTTGCCTACATCAAAGCGGCTCGAAAAGTAGATCGCGCCGCCGCCAATGCTTTTGTCCCGTACGCAGCCTGGGTGGCCTTTGCCGCGGTGCTCAATTCGGAGATCGCTAGACTGAATCCCCGCGAAGCTTGAAGAGCTTTCGGAGTTTGTCTCATTTTTTCTTCCACTCCTGTGCTACCCGTGTGTTGAAATGATGCGGTGCAACTGAAAGCTGAACTCTTGTCCGCAGTCGAGCGCCTGACTGAAGCGAACGTTCCGTCACCCCGGATGAACGCTGAGATTCTGCTGATGTTTACTTTAGGATGCGAGCGGGCTTACCTTTACGCGCACCCGGAGCGCGATCTCACTTTCGACGAAATTGCTCGCTACAGTACCGCGCTGTCGGAGCGCTCTAGCGGAGTTCCGGCCCAGTACATCACTGGTCATCAGGAATTTTGGGGCCTGGATCTCATCGTGACGCCTGCGGTGTTGATCCCCCGCCCCGAGACCGAACACGTCGTCGAAACCGTGCTCGGACTCGTCCACCTGGACAGGGCTGGCAGCGAGGAGTGCTCGCCCCAGACAACTCCCTTGCGCATTGTGGACGTCGGTACGGGATCAGGGAGCATCGCTTTGGCGCTCGCCAAGGAATTGCCGCAGGCGGAAATTCACGCGACCGACATCTCTTTGGCAGCTCTCGAAATCGCGCGCACAAACGCTGCGCGCCACCAACTGGAATCGCGCATCCAGTTTCACCAATGCGACTTGCTAGCTGGATTCCGAGACGACTCTTTCGATCTCGTCGTCTCCAATCCTCCCTATGTCGGCGAATCGGAGGAAGATCAGGTGCAACTTGAAGTGCGAAAGTTCGAACCGCGCAATGCTGTCTTCGCCGGCCACAGTGGAACCGAGATTATCGCTCGTCTGATTCCGCAGAGCCGCGCTGCGCTACGCCTTGGCGGTTGGATCGTCATGGAGATCGGCGGAACCATCGTGGAGGGCACAAGGAGTCTGCTGAACGGATGGGAAGACATTCGAATCGTAAAGGATCTTCAAGGTATTCCACGCGTGGTCGCCGCGCGAAAGAAAACGTGACGGTGGTTCCCGACGGTCGAGAAACCAAAGGTTGACGTCCTCTATGAAATCCAATTCTGTTACAGCTGGATGGTCGCTGGCTGGATCTCTTCCACGTCCACGATGTTGGTGGGATATTTTCCGGTGTAGCAAGCGGTACAGTAGGAGGTTTTCTCCCCGTCCCCGCAAGCTCTCTTGAGGCCATCCAAGGAGAGATAGGCCAGAGAATCCGCGCGAATGTACTGACGAATCTCGTCAATCGATTTGTTGGCGGCGATTAGCTGGTTTTTTGAAGGCGTATCCACGCCGTAATAGCAAGGAGAAATCGTGGGCGGGCACGAGATGCGGAAATGCACTTCCCTCGCTCCCGCGCTGCGAATCATGCGAACGATCTTTCGGCTGGTGGTACCGCGCACTAGCGAATCATCGATCAGCACCACACGCTTCCCTTCCAATAACGACCGCACCGGATTCAACTTCAGCTTCACGCCAAAATCGCGTACGCTTTGGCTGGGTTCGATAAAGGTTCGTCCGACGTAGTGATTGCGAATTAATCCGAAACGGAACGGGATCCCGCTCTCGGCTGCGTATCCTACGCCCGCGGTCACGCCCGAATCTGGCACCGGGACGACGAGATCTGCCTCCACCGGCGCTTCGCGCGCCAACTGCCGTCCCAGTTCTTCGCGACTCGTCTGCACCGCGCGGCCAAAAACCACGCTGTCAGGACGGGAAAAGTAAACGTGCTCGAAGATGCAACTCGACTGCGGCGCGGCTGTGGAATAGAAACGGGAAGTGATTCCTTCCGGCCCCACGACAATCAACTCACCCGGCTTCACGTCGCGCTCGTAGGTGGCGCCAATCAGATCGAAGGCGCACGTCTCCGAGGCGAATACGATGGTGTCGCGTTTCTGTCCTTCCAGAGCCGGAATCCGCCCCATGGCTAGCGGCCGGAAGCCGCGCGGATCACGGGCTGCAACGATCCTGTCCGGACTCATGACCACCAGCGAAAAGGCACCCTCCACGCGCCGCAGCGCGTCTGCAATCGCTTCCGGCAACGTATGCTCCCGCGAAAGCGCGATTAGATGGACGATTACCTCGGTGTCGCTGTTCGTCTGGAAGATCGAACCCTGGCGTTCCAGACGACTACGAACCTCAGCTGCGTTCACCAGGTTGCCGTTGTGCGCTACCGCGATCGATCCCTTATTCGACCCCACCAAAATCGGTTGTGCGTTCAGCAGAGCTGAATCCCCGGCGGTCGAGTAGCGCGTGTGCCCAATCGCCAGAGTCCCGCGGATCTTCGAGAGCACATCCTCGGTGAAGATGTCGGCCACCAGGCCCATCGCCTTATGCACTCGCGAGGTCAAGCCGTCAGAGGTAACAATCCCTGCCGACTCCTGCCCGCGATGTTGCAGCGCATGAAGGCCAAGGTAGGCGAGCTTCTCCGCTTCGGGATGAGCGAAGATCGCCACGACCCCGCATTCGTCGTGAAATTTGTCGGAAATCGGCATTTATCAATTCACCTCTTACGTAACAATTTTCCGCCCTACTTCGCCGTTCCCACCACTCGGTCTAGAACCTTGCCGACGAAAAACCAAAGGATCGACCCGGAGATGAAATAGTAGAGAACCACCCAGCCCGCCGAAAGATCTACATTCATCAGTACCGGGGAAGCCAATATTGTCAAAGGAAAATCGATAATTCCGATCTTCGGCACGATTTCGTTTACATCTGTCAGACAGATGACGACGAGAACGGCGAAATGAACCGTCGGCAGCCAGTAAGCAAAGCGGCGGGCATCCGTCCACACCGAAGAACTCACGGCTTGACTCCCTCAGTCTGCGGCCACCAGTTCGGGGTCGGTGTGCAACGCCGCCTCCAAGGCAACTTCATAGGCTGTGCTCAACTCCGAAACGGCAGCGGAAACCATTGACTGTCCATCCAATACAATTTCCAGCCGCCCCGGAACCGTTTCCCCGATGACGTCCGCAAAGGCCCCATGTTTATCCGCGAGCTGTTTGATTCGCGCCACCAGCCCCGCGTCGCATGAGAGCAGGATGCGGCTCGCATCCTCACCAAACAGCACAAATTCCGCTGGCAACCCACTCGCTGCGAGGTTCACGCGCGCACCCACGCCCTGCGCAAATGCTTTCTCGGCCAGCGCGACGGCCAAGCCGCCATCCGAGCAGTCATGGACGGATTCCACCAATCCTTCCTGAATCATTTCGATCACTGCTTTCTGCAAAGCGGCTTCCTTCTCCAGATCGAGCTCCGGAGGATATCCCCACAAAGCGCCAAGAATTTCCTTAGCGTATTCGGACGAACCGAACTCACTTTCCACGTCGGTGATATCGGCCGCCTCGCCTGCGCGCAATAGCACGATCGTGCGTCCGCTAGCGGTGAAGTTCATCTTTGCGGCCTTATGTACATCGTCCAGAATGCCCACCACTCCAAGGACCGGGGTGGGATAAATACCTTCGCTCAGCGTCTCGTTGTAGAAACTGACATTGCCCCCGGTGATGGGAATCTCCAACTCCTCGCAGGCTTTGGTGATGCCATCGATGGTTTGCGAGAACTGCCACATGATGTCCGGCTTTTCGGGATTGCCAAAATTGAGGCAATTGGTGGCGCCTACGGGAGTCGCTCCCGAACACGCCACTTTGCGCGCGGCTTCCGCAACGGCATGCATTGCGCCCAGCCGCGGATCGAGATAGCACCAGCGTCCATTTCCGTCGAGAGCCATCGCCAAGCCGCGTCGTGACCCCTTGATGCGAATCACGCCCGCGTCGCCCGCGCCCGGAGCTTCGACCGTGTTGGTTTGCACCATGTGATCGTATTGCTGCCACACCCATCGCTTGCTGCAGATGTTCGGGCTCGCTAGAAGCCGCTTCAGATTTTCCGTGAAGTCGCCGCCGACGCCCAGCTTGATGTGTCGGGGCAGTTCGCGCGGCAGGGACGGTTCCCATCGCGTGAGCGGACGCTTGTACAAGGGAGCATCGTCGGTGAGCGCTTGATTCGGAATCTCGGCAACGGCCTCACCGTGATGTAGAACCCTCAATTTATTATCGGTCGTGACCGTGCCAATCTCGACTGCATCGAGTCCCCACTTTTCAAAGACCCGGAAAACCTCCTGCTCGCGGCCCTTCTGGGCGACCAGCAGCATGCGCTCCTGCGATTCACTCAACATGATCTCGTAAGGAGACATGCCGGTTTCGCGCTGCGGGACACGGTCGAGTTCGATTTCGATACCCACACCGCCGCGTCCGCCCATTTCGCAGGTCGAGCAAGTCAGTCCGGCGGCGCCCATATCCTGAATGCCGATGATCGCTCCGGTCTGCATGGCTTCGAGACAAGCTTCGAGTAGCAATTTTTCCAGGAACGGATCGCCAACCTGGACATTGGGGCGCTTCGCTTCCGAGGCCTCGCTGAATTCTTCACTGGCCATGGTCGCGCCGTGGATGCCGTCGCGTCCGGTTTTGGCACCAACGTAGATCACGGGATTACCTTCGCCCTCAGCACGTGCGTAAAAAATTTCATCCTTGCGAACCAGGCCCAAAGCGAACGCGTTCACCAAAGGATTCCCCGAGTAACAGGGCTCAAACTTCGTCTCACCCCCCAGGTTAGGCACGCCGAAGCAGTTGCCGTAAGAGGCGACGCCTCCCACCACTCCTTCAAGAATGGAGTGATTCTTGTGGATTTCAGCTTGCGTGGGGATAGCCGCCCTCGGCCGGCCGTCCGTGATCGGTCCAAACCGTAACGAATCCATCACCGCAACTGGTCGTGCGCCCATGGTGAAAATATCGCGCAGAATCCCGCCCACGCCGGTGGTCGCTCCTTGGAAGGGCTCAATGAACGAGGGGTGATTGTGGGATTCGATCTTGAAGGCGCAAGCCCAGCCGTCTCCGATATCGATAATGCCCGCGTTCTCTCCCGGACCTTGCAGCACTCGCTTGCTGCGCGTGGGCAGGCGTTTCAAGTGCACGCGCGACGATTTGTAGGAACAGTGCTCGCTCCACATGACGCTGAAGATGCCGAGCTCGGTGAGGGTGGGCTCCCGATGGCCGAGGAGCTGTTTGATCTTGTCGTACTCATCAGGAGTAAGGCCGTGCTGCCGGATGATATCCAGCGAAAAGGCAGAGGTGATGGCGGTTGTCATGGAGAGATTCTATTGTCGCATCTGAGGGAGAAGTCGTCATCCCCATTTGTTGAAGATTCAATTTTTCAATGGTGAGCCCGTTTCCGGTAATATCCAGCCAGATGAAGTCGATTATTGTAGGAACGGCGGGGCATATCGATCACGGCAAAACCGCGCTGGTCAAGGCTTTGACCGGGATCGATGCGGACCGGCTCGAGGAAGAGAAGCGGCGAGGCATCACCATCGATCTTGGCTTCGCCCATATGGACTTGCCGGCCCCGAATGGCCGGAGGACGACCGGGGAAACTGTGCGGCTTGGCTTTGTCGACGTTCCCGGGCACGAGCGCTTTGTGCGCAACATGCTGGCGGGCGTGGGTGGCATCGATCTGGTATTGCTGGTAATCGCTGCCGATGAAGCGATCAAGCCCCAGACGCGGGAGCACTTCGACATACTGCAACTGCTGGGCATACAGCGTGGTATTACCGTGCTCACCAAGTCTGATGCAGTTGATCGCGAAACCCTCGAGGTCGTGCGCCTGGAAGTGGAAGAGTTTCTGCGTGGGACGTTCCTCGAAGCACCCAAATCCCCCATCATCGCGGTGAGCTCCCTGACTGGCGCAGGACTGGATGAGTTAAAGCAGGCAATGTTTGCGAAAACGGCCGAGATCCAGCCTAGGGACGCTCGAGCAATCGCCCGCCTGCCGATCGATCGAGTGTTCACTATGAAGGGGTTTGGGACCGTGGTGACCGGAACGCTGGTAGCTGGGACAATTCGCCGAGAAGAGGAGTTAGAAGTCTTTCCCACGGGGCAGCGCGTTCGTGTGCGCGGCGTGCAGGTACATGGACAGGCAGCCGACGCGGCCATTGCCGGTCAGCGGACCGCGTTGAACCTCGCGGGGGCAAGCACGGAGGATATGTCGCGCGGCATGACGCTGGCACCACCTGAGACGTTTGGGACGACCCGACGCGTAGACGTTTCGTTGCACCTGCTGACTTCGGCAGCGCACCCGTTGAAAGACCGGGCCCGCGTGCATTTTCATTCGTACACGATGGAAACCATGGCGGAGGTTTTGCTCCACGGAACGAAAAAGATTGCGCCCGGCGAAGAAACTTTCGCACGGCTCAAACTGCCAGAGCCGGCACTGCTGCTGCCCGGGGATCGTTTTATCCTGCGGCAGTTTTCGCCGGTAATAACAATTGGCGGCGGTATCGTATTGGATGCTGCGCCGATTCCACGCCAGCCGGGGCTAGACGATTTCCTGAAGGTCCTTACGGGTGGTAACGCCGAAGAAATTCTGAAAGTACGGATCGCGCGGACGCATGAGGCGGGAATCTCGATTTCGCGGCTAATTACGGAGACCGGTTGGACAAAGAGTTCTATCGACGCTCAACTAGCGCAGGCGACCAGGGACAATCGAGTGGCACGGATCGGTGAACTGCTAGTTCATTCCTCCGCGTTGGAAGCACTAAAGCTATATATCGTGGACACGGTTGGGAATTTTCACAAACGGAACCCTCTCGTCCATGGAATCAACAAAGAAGAGTTACGCGAGCGACGGAGAGCGTCAGGCGAGGTGTTTGACGCAACTCTCGGCATGCTGGTCCGTGAGGAGAAGATCGAAGTAGTGGGTGATCTGGTGCGCCTGCCCGGTCACGGCGTCGTGATGAAAGATGAGGAAGCCGAATCAAGAAAGAAAATCGAAGACGCGTTTGCCTCGGCTGGACTGAAGGTTCCTGCTCTGCACGATGTGATCGCTGGGCTAAAGATCGACAAAGTTCGGGCGCAGAAAATCGTCACGCTGTTGTTGCGGGAAATGCTATTAATCAAAATCTCAGACGAATTGGTTTTTCATCGCAATGCGCTGCTGGAGTTGCGGCGCCGCCTGGCGGCGTATAAGGCGAAGTCGACGTCCATTGACGTTGCGAAGTTCAAGGAGTTAGCCGGAGTGAGCCGCAAATATGCGATTCCGCTGCTGGAATACCTGGATCGCGAGCGGGTGACGCGGCGTAAAGGAGACGCACGGGAAATTCTTTAGTGACGGATTTCCGCCGATCCCGTCGGATAAAAACAGAATTTGGTTTTATCCGTTCACGATCCGCGCAACTTCGTTGCGATTGTTTCAGATTTGTTCTTCCGGAAATTCCAGTTCCAGTCCCAACGGGTCAGTTAGCCGATTCGTGAGGTTGGCCAACCCCGCCAGCATATGCACATCGACGATCTCGGGATCCGAAAAGTGCTTCTTCAGTTCGTCGAAATCGGACCGTGTAATTTCGTGTGGCGCACGCGTCAACTTCTCCACATAAATTAGGGCAGCTCGCTCTTTCTCGTTGAAGCTCGAATAATTTCCAGCCTTGAGGGCACTCCGGTCTTCGGTAGTAAGGCCCACACGCTTCGACGACGCGACATGATGCTGCGTGCAATAGCGGCATCCGTTAATAAAGGAAATGCGGAGATAAACGACTTCATACAACTTGCGGTCGAGCGAGCGCCCTACGCTGCCGTAGAAGCTTAGAAAACTCTTAAGCATTTCGGGGCGATGCGCCAGCGCCTTTTGCACATTGCCCGGCTTTCCGCGCAGTACTGTGTCATAAATTTCGCGCACCTCGGGAGACGCGCTCTCCGGGGCAATCAGGCTAATGCGTGCCATCAAATCCTCCAAAGTCGTAAGCCGATTCTCCCCATGATAGATGAACCGCGGGCGTCATGCGACGAAGGGCTCATACCTGTTATCCGCCGGGCTACAGAAAACAGCCAAGAACGCCGATGTATTCCAATGGAGCCTTATTTCATGAGGAATGTTGGGTTCGCCATTTTTCTGGTTTGCTGGGGCGTGCTGACGGCGGGAGCGCAGAACTCCACCGATTTGGGGGGCGGGACGACCATTCTTGCCCTGGAACACGCCTGGGATCAGGCGCAAGAAAGCGGCGATGTTAAAGCGCTCGCCGCAATCTTCGACAATTCTCTTATCTACATCGACTATGACGGCAAGCTGTTGACGAAAGCGGAGTACCTGGCGCGGGTAAAGGCAAACAACACCCACATACAGCAGATCGTGGCGGAAGAAATGATCGTGCGAATGTTTGGAAACACCGCAATTGTTGTGGGGTCTTACCGGGTAAAAGGAGTAGAGAATGGGAAGCCATATCTGCGGCGTGGGCGCTTCACGGACACCTGGGTGCTTAGTGGCAAGAACTGGATATGCGTTGCTGCCGCGGCAACGCCGATTCTACGCTGATGGCGCGTTCCAGCCAGTGGTTGGGATCCAATGTTTTCTTTTCTCGCACCGCGACGTGCGTAATAGGAGATCTAAGATGTGGAAACTGTTCGCTGTTTTGCTTGTGTTGGCACCTCAGCTGACGGCCCAGGCTAGAACGGCGCTGGACGGCGAGCGAAACAGAATTCTTTCGCTAGAGAACGCGTGGAACCAGGCGGTCCATCAAAAAGATGCGGCCGCCCTAAAGATGTTGCTCAGCAGTGACTTGGTTTACGTCGACTTCGACGGCAAGCTCATGGATAGCGCGGCGTACTTGGCCAGCGTGCAGTCGCAGGCAATACATCCCGAACGGATCGTGAGTGAATCCATGAACGTACATCTTTACGGAGCGGTTGCGGTGGTCAATGGGGTGTATCGCGAAAGTGGCACGAAGAATGGAAAATCCTACACGCTCCACGAACGCTTTACGGACACTTGGGTCCGCCAGAACGACAGTTGGGTGTGTGTGGCGAGCCAATCGACGCTGGCCAGCCAGTAGGACAATCGCTTTTCGACGAGGCGGTCGTAAGCCCTAGGATCCCTTCCTCGCGCCTCATTCCATTCTTCCTGCTACGATCAAAACGATGAAAACCGTGAAAATCATCGGAGCCGGATTGGCAGGCTCGGAGGCCGCGTGGCAGTGTGCACGGCAGGGCGTGAGCGTTGAGTTGTTCGAGATGCGTCCAGTACGGTCCACGCCGGCGCACCAAACGGCGGATTTTGCGGAACTGGTTTGCTCGAACTCTTTGAAGTCAGATTCTGAGAACACTGCTCCCTGGTTGCTGAAGGAAGAGATGCGGCGGGCCGGGTCACTGCTCCTGCGGATTGCGCGGGACTGCGCTGTTCCGGCGGGGCATGCGCTGGCGGTGGATCGAGTCACGTTTGCCGCGAAGGTGACCGAGGCAATTTCAGGTGAAGCGAAAATTACGGTGCGGCGGGGAGAAGTCCGGCGAATCGAGGAGAGTGGCGAGCACGTCACTATTGTCGCGACTGGGCCGTTAACCTCCGAGGCGCTAGCTGCGGAAATTGCGCGCCTAAGCGTCGGGGACCGGCGATCTACCATTGAGCAGACGAGTAGTCCAGTTCCAGATTGGTCGGGTCCACAAAGCCCGCATCTCTATTTTTACGACTCCATCAGTCCCATCGTGGAAGCGGATTCGATTGACATGTCACGAATCTATATGGCGGCGCGCTATGACAAAGGTTCGGCAGATTACATTAACTGCCCAATGACGCGCGAGGAATACGATGGCTTCTATGATGCGCTTTTGGCAGCGCAATCAGTGGAGGAGCGCGACTGGGAGAAACTGAATTACTTCGAGAGCTGTTTGCCGATTGAGGAGATAGCCCGGCGCGGACGCGATACGCTCCGCTTCGGACCGATGAAACCGGTGGGGCTCAAGGATCCACGCACTGGACGAATGCCCTACGCCGTGGTGCAACTACGGCAGGAGAATCTGCGGGCGGATTCCTACAATCTGGTGGGCTTCCAGAATCATTTGAAGTTCGGGGAGCAAGCGCGCGTACTTCGGATGATTCCAGGGCTGGAAAATGCACAGTTCTTGCGCTATGGCCAGATACACCGCAACACCTACATCAACGGACCGGCGTTACTGCGGGAAACACTGCAGATGAAGGCACATCCGCGAGTTTTGTTTGCGGGACAAATTTGTGGAGTCGAGGGATACGTCGAATCGATTGCCACGGGTCTGATGGCTGGCGAGCACGCCGCGGCTCTGGTTCGCGGCGATGAACCGGTGCCGCCGCCACGGGCATCGGCCTTCGGATCTCTGATGCACTATGTTGCCCAGGCGGACGCGAAGAATTTCCAGCCGGCAAACATTACGATTGATCTGTTGCCTGCTCTCGAGAAAAAGATTCGAGATCGCAAAGAGCGCCACCGAATGCAATGCGAACTGGCGCTTCAACGCTTCGACGAATGGATGGAACGGACTCGAGAAACAACGCTCAGAGGTTGAGCGAGGAAGCCTGTAGGGAACTAGAACACAGACATTCGCACGACGACTCCAGTCCCTTTAGCTCTCGGGCGTCTCAAAGTTCCTTGCAACTAACGCCTCGACAATTGCGTATCCAATACCTGAAGCACCAGGAGCGCGACGGGCTTACCTTCGCTCGTCGGTCGCGTCCAATCAAAGAAGCGCGATGACTTTGCGAGATCTCGTTACCGATGTGGTGCGCACTCTCTGGGCGCACAAACTGCGGGCTTTCCTAACCATGTTTGGCATCGCCTGGGGAATCGTATCAATCGTGCTGATGGTGGCCGCCGGCGAGGGTTTGCGCAAGGGCCAGGAAGAACAATCGAGAACATTAGGCAAAGACGTAATGATCGTATTCCACGGTCGCACCAGCCTGCAAGCAGGTGGGACCCACGCGGGACGACTGGTGCACTGGGAAGATCCGGACGTTCCCGTCGTCGAGGCGGAGGCGACGGATTGTGAATACGTGATCCCGGAGTTGGAGCAGGAAACGGTTCTTACCCATAGCAATTTTAATAATGCATCCTTAGAGGTCACGGGTTCGTATCCGCAATTTAGTGAGATTCGCAGTCTCAACGTAGGCCTTGGGCGCTTCTATGACTGGAACGATATGCGCGAGGCGAGGCGCGTCGCCTTTCTGGGATCGGACGCGGCCAAGCAGTTGTTCCCCGGACGCAATCCAGTCGGGGATAACGTCTATTTGAACGACTTCCCCTTCGTCGTAATCGGAGTGATGCAGAAAAAAAAGCAGGATTCCAGCTATGACGGTTGGGACGTAAACAAAATCTTCATTCCTTTCTCTGCGATGCGACGAGACTTTCCCGACAAGCCTCCGGGAACCCCCTCGACGTTCGATCAGTTGCTGGTAACACCAAAATCCGTGGAACAGCATGAGGCCTGCAAGCACGAAGTGCGGGTCGCGCTGGCCCGCATGCACCGCTACGATCCGAATGACAAGGAGGCCTGTCCCATCTGGGACACGGTGCAGGAGGCCAAAGCGTTCCGGCAAATGACCGACGGCATGAAGTATTTTCTGGGTGCGGTCGGGATTGTGACACTGCTGCTGGGCGGTCTCGGTGTGATGAATGTGATGCTGGTCGCGGTGCGCGAACGGACCCGCGAAATCGGTGTGCGAAAAGCGATCGGCGCTCCTGCGGGAACCATTCTTCGGCAGTTCTTCGTCGAAGCTTTGATCATTGCCTTGCTCAGCGGGGCAATCGGTCTCGGCGTGGCTTTCGGATTCTGCGCGCTAGTAGACCTGTTACCCATGCCGGACTATTTTGCCGGGCTCATTCCGGACTGGACTGCCGGCCTCGTCGCTGCCGGACTGCTGGGAGCGGTTGCGGTGGGTGCAGCGTTGTATCCAGCGCGGAGAGCGGCTTCGGTCGACCCTATCGAAGCGTTGCGCTACGAAGCCGGTGGATAGCAGATGCTCATAGAAATCATCCTCGAGGCGTGGGTCGCATTGAAGCGTAATCTGACACGCAGTTTCCTGACCATGCTCGGCATCGTGTGGGGGATTGCGACCGTTACCCTGCTGATCGCCTACGGCAGCAGTTTTCGCAGCATCTTGGTGCACGGGTTCGACGCCTTCGGCAAGAGCGTCGTGATTTGCTGGCCGCAGCAGACCAGCGAGCAGCCCGGCGGGCAGCGCGCTGGGAAAAAAGTCGTTCTTGAGCAAGCAGACGTGGACATGATCAAGGCCACCGCGCCGCTTGTGAAACATGTATGCCGAGAGACCGTAAATCGTCCCGGAATTTCCTACGGTGACCGCATGGTGGGAACGGCTGCGGTTCGAGGCGTTTGCCCGGAATATGGCGAGATGCGGAACGAAGTACCTTCGGAAGGACGCTGGATCGACGCGGCTGACGAATTGGAGCGAAGGCGTGTGATTTTTCTGGGTGGGCGCACCCGAGAACAACTCTTTAGCGGCCGCCCGGCGGTGGGGGAGACGGTTGAGGTTGGCGGCGTGCGCTTCACCGTCATCGGCGTGATGGCACGCAAAATTCAGCTCAGCAATTATTTCAGCAGCGATGATGAATCGGCATGGATTCCCTACTCCACAGCCGGCGACTTGTGGAACACGCGTTACGCGCGGGTGCTGGTGTTCGAGCCGATCGCCCCGCAATTTGAAAAAAAGGCGATGGCACAAGTGCTGGCCGCAGTGGCGGCGCGGCAGAACTTCTCGCCCACGGATCCGAAAGCCTTCCAGATGTTCGGACGGGATGAATTTCGTCCGGTGATCGATGCGCTAACCATTGGGTTGCAAGTGCTGCTCGCCTTCGTCGGAACTCTAACCCTGGGTATCGGCGGCGTGGGTGTAATGAATATCATGCTGGTCTCGGTCGATGAACGCATCCGCGAGATCGGCCTGCGGCGCGCGCTGGGAGCAAAGAAGAGCCACATCAAACTTCAATTCCTAGCGGAAACTCTGTTGATCATGGTCCTGGGCGGCGCGATCGGCGTGGCGCTCTCTTACCTTATTGCCTGGGCCGTAGGAACCTTACCGATGATGGGCCCGCTCTTTGAAGACGACTCGGGACAGGGTGACATTCACCTGCGAATTTCGATGATGACTGTATTGCTCTCGAGCACAGTGCTGCTGGTGGTCGGCGTGATCAGCGGACTGGTTCCAGCGTTACGAGCCTCTAAGCTGGATCCGGTTGAGGCTCTGCGATACGAGTGAACATCAGCGAGAATTGATTTGATCCGCAGCCCAATTCGCAGTACCTTGCTGCTGAGCCATTCGCAGCCCGAGGTGAGCTTTGCCAATCTCCGCCGTGGACACGATCACGCTTGCCGTTGAACACACCAAACAGCAACTGTTCAGGCCTTTCCGCTTTGGTCAGTGGACCAAACTTGCCGTGGTCGGTCTATTAGCCGGCGAACTTGGCTCTGGCGGCGGATTTAATGGCTCCAACTTTCATCTTCCCAGGCACACTGCAAACTCTCCACACTTTCCCGGTACAGGGTTATCGGGAATCGATCCCGCACTCCTGGCGGGCCTCATCGCAATCATCGTCATCGCCGCGTTCACAGTAGGAATTGTTCTGATGTACATCAGCAGCGTGATGCGCTTCGTCCTGTTCGATAGCATCCTCGCGAAAGAATGCCGCATCGGCCGAGGATGGAACCTGAGGCAGGGACCTGGGTGGCGCTATTTCCTCTGGAAAGTGCTTTACCTGTTCGTTACCATCGCCGGTTTCGTGATTCTGATTGGAGTTCCCGCGGCTTTTGCCTTTGCTGTCGGGTGGCTCAGGCAACCGAAGGAGCACGT
This sequence comes from uncultured Acidobacteriaceae bacterium, assembly GCA_963773675.1. GTDB lineage: Bacteria > Acidobacteriota > Terriglobia > Terriglobales > Acidobacteriaceae > Sulfotelmatobacter. Next base: position 261,170 of record CAVZCG010000013.1, on the reverse strand, counting down.
CCTCCCTCTGGCGCTCGGCGGAATCGTTCTGTTCTTCGTATTTCTCATTTTCGTGGTTGCGGTATCTGTGATCTTCGTATTGACCAAGGATTTTGTGGTGCCCCAAATGGCGCTGGAGAATATTGACGCGCTCGAAGGATGGCGCCGCCTCTGGCCGATGATCCAGGCCGATATGGGTGGATATGCAGGCTACATCGGAATGAAGATCTTAATGGCCATCGGCGCGGGGATCGTGGTCGGCATCGCCACAGTGATTCTTGGACTGATGATTGCGATCCCGACGGTCGGTCTCAGTATTCTTGCGGTGCTGACCGGTAAAAGCGCCGGCCTTACCTGGAATGCGTACACCATCACGCTGGCGGTCGTAGTCGGCAGTATTCTGCTGGCCATTTTCTTGTATTTGATCGCGCTGATCTCCGTCCCGGTCATCGTGTTCTTTCCCGCCTATTCGATTTATTTCTTTGCGGCGCGCTATCCCGCGTTGAGCGCAGTGCTGTATCCACCCGTGCCGGCATCCTCCAATCCTCTGGAGCCGCCACCTTATTTGCCGCCCGCCCCTCAGACCGTCATCTAGACCAGAGACCGCTTCCCTCGGGAACTCTGCCTGTGCTCCAGGTGTCTGATGTTGCAGACACGCGCGTGCCAAAGAGCAAGCTAAGGAGCTTTCTATGGCGTTCTCAATGGCAGGCGGGGGTCCGTCTGGTCCGCAGATCAATGTCACACCGCTGATCGACGTGCTGTTGACACTGATCATCGTTTTTATGGTGGTCGTGTCGATGGATAAGGAACAAGGAGAAACTGCGCAGATTCCGCAGCCCGATCAGAAGCAGACTGCAGAGCAGCAGCAGTCGCGCACGGTCGTTGTTCAGGTAGTATGGACGAAGGAAGATCAGCCACCCGCGGTGAAGATCAATCAGGATAACGTACGCTGGGAAGATCTGGAAGGCCGCCTGGCGAAGATTTATTTAACGCGCGCCGAGAAAGTAGTCTTTGTGCGCGGCGACGCCGATGTTGACTTCCAATACGTCGCCGACGTGATCGACGTGGCGCATCACGCGGGCGTAGAGCGGGTGGGATTGCTTACGATGGATCGCGCGGTGGCGGGAGAGTAACCAATCAGCAAACTCTCGAAGCCGCGTCGGGAATGGGGCTCTAATTCCTCGCCCGATTCTTAATCCAAATCGGCGTGCCCAAGAACCCAAAAGCTTGGCGGATCTGGTTCTCCAAAAATCGCTGATAGGAGAAGTGCAGCTTCACGGCCCGGTTGGTAAATAACACAAACGTTGGCGGCGCGACTGAGGCTTGCGTCATGTAGAGAATTTTTACGCGCGAGCGCATCGGCACCGACGCGCGCTCGAAATCCACGGTTTCGATGAAGCGGTTCATAGCGGACGTAGGTATGCGCTTGCGGCGCTCAGTCGCGACCTGTTCAAGTAGCGGAAAGATTTTCTCGGTACCCTTGCCGCTTTTCGCCGAAATGAAAACTATCGGCGCATAGTTCAGAAATTTCAGATCATGGCGCAGGCGCTCTTCGTAAGCGTCGCGGTCGCCGGGGCGCCTGCTTTCCCGCATGCGCATCGCCTTCGACGGCCTGCCGGCCTTGAGCGCGCCGCTGATGACGAGATCCCACTTATTGACGACGATAATCATCGAGCGCCCGCTCTCATGCGCGTAGCCCGCGATGGCGGCATCGAGCTGGCTCACACCTTCGGTGGCGTCGATGACCAGCAGCGCAATGTCAGCGCCTTCCAGATGCTTGCGCGCCATCACGACAGAAAGCTTCTCCGCCATCAAATGAGTCTTGCCTTTGCGCCGGATGCCCGCTGTATCAATGAAGCGGAAGCGGCGACCGTCATGTTCGATGATTTCGTCGACGGCGTCGCGCGTAGTGCCTGGAATCGGTGAGACGATCGCGCGATCGCAGGCCGTCAGGCAATTCAGCAGTGTGGACTTGCCCACATTCGGATGCCCGATGATGGCAACTTTGGTTTCGTAGACAGGCTCGACTTCTGCGGCGTTCGCATCTGTTGGTTGAGACTCTTCCTGAGATTCCTCAGCGTCCTCTGTTGCTGGTTCTTGGGCCGGCAGCACTTCGAAAATAGCATCCAGCAGATCGTCGATCCCGCGCCCATGTTCCGCCGAGATGGGGAACATCTGCTTGACTCCCAGCCGGTGAAACTCGTCCACGATGTTTCCTTGCTTCTCCGAATCGGCCTTGTTGACCGCAAGAAACAACGGACGTCCAGTCTTGCGCAGCAGGCGAACCAGTTCGAGATCCGGTCCAGCAAGTTCGGCTCGTCCATCAACCACCATAACGATTGCCGCGGCTTCATCAAACGCCACGCGCGCCTGCCGAAAAATTTCTGAAGGGATGAAATCCTTGTCTTCGGGAAGAATGCCTCCCGTATCGATGATGCGGATGTGTCGACCGCGCCATTCCGCGTCGCCGTAGAGACGGTCGCGCGTGATACCGGGCTCGTCGCCAACGATGGCCCGCCGCGACCCAACGATGCGGTTAAACAACGTGGACTTGCCGACGTTGGGCCGGCCCACAATGGCAATTGTAGGAACGCCGGCAGCGGCAGTGGCGACAGTACTGGTCGAATTGTAGGTGGGTTGGGTCAAAATGAGGTGAAATCAACCGTCGGTGACGTCAACTGTTTATTATAGAGACTCTCGTGCCTTTAAGTTCCCAGCCCGCCTCTTCTGCGCCGTCCCCCCTCTCGCCGCCAGGCGGTAAGGAAGCTTCGCTTTACCAATTCTTTGCTCCCGGAGGAGTCCTCGCGAGCAGCCATCCCGCGTATGAATTCCGCCGCGGCCAGTTGCAGATGGCGCAAGCGGTCGAGCTGGCGCTGGAAGAAAAGCGTCACCTCATCGTGGAAGCGGGTACAGGCACGGGCAAAACTCTTGCATATCTGCTGCCGGTCATTCGATCGGGCAAGCGGGTGATCATCTCCACTGGCACGAAGAATTTGCAGGAACAGCTTTTTTACAAAGACGTTCCGTTCCTCGAGCAGGCGCTGTCAGGAGAGCGTGGTTCCGGATCACGGCTTTCGGTTTGCTACATGAAAGGTCGCAACAATTATTTATGCCGCAAAAAGCTCTATGACCTTACTGATCAGCCAGTGTTGAGCGGACTGCAAGAGATTGAGCAATATCGCGCAATTGCCGCGTGGGAGAAGACAACTTCGACCGGTGACCGCGCAGAACTTGCAGAGCTTCCCGAAGCCAGCGCTCTTTGGCACAAACTGGACGCCCGCACCGAGGCCTGCATCGGACAAAAGTGCAGCGAGTGGGAGCGCTGCTTCATCACCGAAATGCGCCGGCGAGGGATGGAGAGCGACATTATCATCGTCAATCATCATCTGTTTTTCGCCGATCTCGCCATCAAGTTGCAGGCCGAGGGCGCACCCGAAGCAGGCATCTTACCGGAAGCGGCCGCAGTGATTTTCGATGAGGCGCACGAGTTGGAAGATGTCGCGGGGAACTATTTCGGAATTTCCGTCAGCAACCTGCGTGTGGAGGATCTGGCGCGTGACGTCGAAGCCTCGCTGCAGCATAACCGGCTGCTTTCGGCGGGGCTCTCAGGAGCGCTGGGAAGTTTGCGCGAGCGCTCCCAGTTTTTCTTTTCGCTGTTGCCTCCGGGCGAAGGCCGCTTCGCCTTCGAGACCCGGCGGGAGTTTCTGGAAGAAAACGGCGACGAGTTTCTGGCGCTCAACCAGTCCCTGACTCGACTGGCGGGCGAACTGGAAGGTCTACCGCAGAAGCCAGAAGAGATTTTCAACTTCGTACGGCGCGCCCAGGAACTGCAGGTGCAACTCGGATTCGCTATGGAGTCGGATGATCGCAACACTGTGTTCTGGATCGAGCGGCGCGGCGGACGAGCGAATTCACCAGGGAGACCGAGAGGCTCAGAAAAGACTGGAAGACAAAACGTCTTTCTGCAAGCTACGCCAATCGACGTAGGTCCGATCCTGCGCGAGTGCCTCTGGTCGAAACTCGAGTGCGCTGTCCTCACTTCCGCGACGCTCGCTGTTGGCGGCGGATTCGAATACATACGGCAGAGATTAGGGTTGGAGCATGCGCGAGAGTCAGTTTTGCCCTCGCACTTCGACTACGAAAATCAGGCTTTATTTTACGTACCACCCGATCTCCCCGACGCGCGCACTCCACAATTCACCGCGCAGGCTGCAGAACGCATTCGCAAGCTGCTGGAAATTACCTGTGGCCGCGCCTTCGTCCTCTTCACCAGTTACGCTCAGATGAATGATATTTACCAGCGATTACTCGGGGAACTGGAGTTCCCCATGCTCCGGCAGGGCGATGCACCGAAGAGCGCGCTGCTCGAGGAGTTCCGACTAACTCCGAACGCGGTGCTGTTTGCAACTTCGTCGTTCTGGCAGGGCGTGGACGTGCAAGGCGAACAACTAAGTTGTGTAATCATCGATCGCTTGCCCTTCGCGGTGCCCAGCGATCCGGTCGTCGCCGCGCGCGTTAAAGCAATTGACGCCGACGGTGGCAATGCGTTCTTTCAATATCAGGTGCCGGCAGCCGTCATCACGCTGAAACAAGGTTTCGGACGGCTGATCCGCTCCTTGCACGACCGCGGCCTGCTCGTTCTGCTCGATAATCGCATTCTCAAGAAGCAATACGGCCGCGTCTTTATCGAGAGCCTGCCAAATTACAAGAAAACCACCGAACTGCGGGCGGTCGAGGAGTTTTTCGGCGTGGGCGACTGAGAGTTGGACTCTTCAGTAAGCACCCACATACCAGCCCCTGGTGCGGCATATCTGCGTCCACTTCGCAGTCGAATCAAGCAAAATTGATGGAGTGAGCGGTACAATAAGATGTTTCGCTATTCGACGCGGTCCATCCTGTAACCTCGTGGAACCGCAGAGGGATGCATGTTCGAAGTTACAGTTGACGATACGTTCGCGGCGGGCCATTACCTGCGCAACTACAAGGGCAAGTGTGAGAATCCGCACGGGCACAATTACAAAATCCGGGTCACGCTCGCGGGCGCGGAACTCGACAAGGCCGGGCTGCTGCTCGATTTCAAGGATCTCCGCGAAGTGATGAAGCACGTCATCGAACGGCTCGATCATCAGATGATCAACGATATCGAGCCGTTCACCGTGATTAATCCATCGGCTGAGAATCTGGCGAAGTATTTTTACGATGAGTCGAATACCCGTCTGAAAAACGTAACCAATGGCCGCGTACGCGTGAAAGACGTTACCGTGTTTGAAACCGACACCACCACCGCTAAGTACAGCGAATAGCGCTATCCCAGCCGCCGTCAAGGGTTTCATGCAGATTACCGAAATCTACAAATCGCTGCAGGGGGAGTCGACACATGCCGGTCTACCGTGTGTGTTTGTGCGCCTCACTGGATGTAACTTGCGTTGCTCCTGGTGCGATAGCGAGTACACCTTCCAGGGCGGGCGAAAAATGGCTTTGGAAGAAGTACTGGCCGAAGTAAAACGCCTCAGTCCCAACGGCGGGTTGGTAGAGATCACCGGCGGCGAACCTATGCTGCAGGAGCGGGAAGTGCTTCCGCTTATTGAGGAGTTGCTGGCAGACAGGTATCGTGTATTGCTGGAAACCAGCGGGGAACGGCCGCTGGTGCGGGTCCCCGCGGAAGTCATCAAGATCGTGGATGTGAAGTGCCCAAATTCGGGAGAGGCCGACACGTTTCTTCTCGAAAACCTGACAGCGTTTACTGCGCGTGACGAGGTAAAGTTCGTGCTCGCCAGTCATCCCGACTACGTGTTTGCCCGCGATTTCACCCGGCAGCACAACCTGGCAGAGCGCGTGAACGCCGTACTGTTCTCGCCGGCGTTTCGCAAAGATGCCACGGGGTCGCGGGACAGTTCTCACTGCCTGGTCGATCCCCAAGAATTAGCGGAGTGGATGCTGGCCGATGAAGTTCCGGCGCGCCTGGGCTTGCAGTTGCACAAGTTTATTTGGGATCCCGCAGTGAAGGGAGTTTAGCGCTCCATCTCGCCGAGTCACCATCGAGGATTGATCTAACATCATGACGCCCCCAACCCAGCGTGCGGTTGTTTTGCTTAGCGGAGGAATGGATTCTTGCGTGTGTGCGGCCTTGGCAACCCGTGACTACGCGACTGCGGCATTGCACGTCAGTTACGGGCAGCGCACCGAGCAGCGTGAGCGGCGGTCGTTTCTTGAAATTTGCGATCGCCTGCAAATTCACGACAGACTTGTCGTGCGCAATGAGGCCCTCCCCGCCATCGGAGGCTCCGCCCTCACTGACGAAAACATTGCCGTGCCCACGGTTCCATCAGCCAGCCATGAGATTCCGGTCACCTATGTCCCGTTTCGGAACGCTCATTTTTTGTCCGTCGCGGTGAGTTGGGCCGAGGTGCTCGGTGCAGCCAAAATCTATATTGGCGCGGTAGAACCAGACAGCTCCGGGTATCCTGATTGCCGTCCGGCGTATTATGAAGCGTTCAACCGAGTGATCCGGGCAGGGACGAAGGATGGCAACATCGAAGTTCTCACGCCGCTCATCGCCATGCGGAAAGCCGAAATTGTGCAGCTTGGCCTTGAACTGAACGCTCCATTCGATTTAACTTGGTCATGCTATCGCCATGAGGATCGAGCCTGCGGCGTATGTGATAGTTGCGTTCTGCGGTTGCAGGCGTTTAAGGCAGCGGGAGTGAGAGACCCAATTCCCTATGCGACGCTGGAGAGAGTCTAGTGGTTACGGTTTCGATGGCTTAGCGACAGCAAGCGAATTCAAGTGCACTTTTTTGAGTAATTTGTCGGCAATCCATATTTAATAATTCTTTCTGCCGGGAGGCAAAAATGAAGAAACACCTCGCAGTGTTTGCTCTTGTTCTCCTAGTATTCGGACTTTGTACTTCCCCGGTTTTCGCCCAGGCCGCATCGGGATCAGTGAAGGGCGTTTGCAAAGACATGGATGGCAATCCCATCGTCGATGGAATCGTCGTCTACGCCAACCAGGACAACGGCCAGAAATACACCCTCAAAACCAACAAGAAGGGCGAGTATTTTTCTCTGGGCGTGGGAGCTGGCACCTACACCGTAACCCTCTACAAAAATGCTGATGACCTTAAGGCCAACAAGGAACTTTTCCATTTCGGCAAAGTTCCGGTCACGCTGGATGAGAACACTCTCGACTTCGACCTGAAAAAACAAACGGCGGAGGCCGCCAAGGGCCAGGGCCTGACTCCTGAACAGATCAAGGCTCAACAGGAAGCGCAGGAGAAACAAAAGAAGGAAGTGGGCACAGTCAAGCAACTGAACGAGAAGCTGGCCGCGGCCAAGGTCGCCACCGATGCCGGCGACTTTGATACCGCCATTGCCGATCTCAGGGCCGCCAATGACATTGACGCTACGCGCGACCTGATCTGGTTCAAGCTCGGCGACGCCTATCGCGTATCCGCAACCAAGCAGACCGATTCAGCGGAAAAACAAAAGCGTCTGGATTCTGCCGTGGAGGCTTATCAAAAGGCTCTACAGCTCAAGCAAGCCGCCACCAATGACAAGGATCCCAACGCTACCAAGACTCTCGCCGCCTACTACAACAACCTGGCAGAAGCCTACAGTAAGGCCGGCAAGATCGATGACTCGGTAAAGACATATCAACAGGCCGCCCTTGCCGATCCTACCGGAGCTGCGCAGTACTACTTCAACATGGGAGCGGTGCTCACCAATGCCGGCAAAGCCGATCAGGCCATCGACGCTTTCGATAAGTGCATTGCGGCAGACCCCACCAAAGCCGAAGCTTATTACCAGAAAGGTGTGAACCTGCTGGGCAAGGCCACTCTGCAGGGCGATAAGATGGTTGCCGCTCCTGGTACGGCGGAAGCATTCCAAAAGTATCTGGAATTGGTGCCGACCGGCGGACACTCCGATGAAGCCAAAGCGATGCTGGCTAGCATCGGCGCTCCGGTGGAAACCGGGTACGGTACGAAGAAGAAGGCTCCGCCCAAGAAATCGAATTAGATCTGCACCCGTTGTCAGCAACAGGCAACTTGCAAGACGGGGGCGGCCAACCGGCCGCCCTTTCCCTTTCGTGCCCGCTCCGACATTACTAAGGACTATGTACTTTACTGTCCTTACGCCACGTCCCCCGGCCGCGGTAGAGTATAGACATCAGGTCAGCCTCGGTTGGCCGGTCTGCGTTCTGTGGTGCGTGCAATTCCCTAACGCAAGATGGTTTTCGAGGGTGGAATGGCAGCACCAGGCGTCTCGCCAATTTCGGTTTCTCTGGAAGATTATTCCGGCAGCGGCAAAGTAGCTACACCGGCTCTGCTGGCCGCGATGCTGCGCGCCGCAGAAAAAATCAGCGACCTGATTTTTTCTCCCGGACGTCCGCCACAGGTCCAGGTGTACGGCCAACTGATTCCCGTACTCGTGGAAGGACTCGCCAACCTCACCGCCGATGACACCCGCCACATTGCCGCCGACCTGATCGGCGACAACAAACAGGCCGTCGCGACTCTTCGCGAACACGGATCGTGCGACATTTCCTATGGCTTGGCGGGGGTCGCTCGTTTTCGCGTCAATATATTCATCCAGCGTGGCAGTTGTGCAGTCGTAATGCGCGTGATCTCTACTTTGATCCCTGATCTGGCCTCCCTGGGACTGCCCGCGCATCTGGCCGATGTAGCCAAACTGCGCGACGGCATCGTTTTGGTTACCGGACCCGCCGGGTCGGGAAAGTCGTCCACGCTCGCTGTGCTGCTCGATTGCATCAATCGCGAGAAGTATTACCACATCATTACCATCGAAGATCCCATCGAATTCCTGCACAGCCACAAGTGCTCCACCATCCATCAGCGAGAATTGCACAGTGACACGCCCAGTTTCGCCTACGCTCTGCGCTCTGCTCTGCGACAAGCGCCCAAGGTAATTCTGGTTGGAGAGATGCGCGACCGCGAAACCATTGAGATCGTTCTCGAGGCGGCGGAAACCGGCCATCTAGTGCTCTCGAGTCTCAACACCATGGACGCTTCCAAAACCGTGGAGCGCATAATCAGTTCCTTTTCGCCCGATGAGCAGCAAAAGGTTCGGGAGCGCTTTGCCAAGTCCTTCCGCTACATCGTATGCCAGCGGCTCTTGCCCAAGACCGATCGCAGTGGACGTGTTCCGGTCGCTGAAATCCTGAAAGCGAATCCGCGCACTCGCGAGTGCGTCGAAAAGGGCGAGCGCGACGGCAAGACCTTGCTCGACGCGATGAAGGCCGGCGCCAGCGAGGGTATGCAACATTTTGACGGAGAAATCGCCCAACTCGTCCGCAACCGCGTCGTCGACCTCGAAGTCGGCCTCTCCTTCGCGAGCAATCCAACGCTGTTAGGCCAGGAACTGGTTCGCTGATCGCTCCTGAAAAGGCGCCTATCTCTTGGTTGTTGCGAGAAGTGGGGATCCTTCCTCTATGATCTACCCATGGCTGCACCGCCATCCCCATCCCTCGTACTAAGCTTTGAAGACGCTCGACGCGTCGTCGAGCAACATGCTTCCCGCTTATCTCCGGGCGCCATTGAAACCGTGGCGCTGTTGAACGCCGCCGGTCGAATTCTCGCCGAACCGATCGCCGCCGATCGCGACATTCCTCCCTTTCCTCGATCCACGCGGGATGGCTACGCCGTCCGTGCCGACGATCTGGCAAGGCTTCCAGCAACGCTCACCGTGATCGGAGAGATCAAAGCCGGCCCGCTGGCCGGGAAAGTTCTGCCCCCACTAAATCCTGGCGAAGCGTTTTCCATCATGACTGGAGCACCCGTACCGCCAGGCGCGGACGCCGTAATGATGATTGAGTACACATCGGTGCAGGGTAACTGCGTCAAAATCTCCAAGAGTGCAGCGCCAGGCGAAAACATCGTCAACCAGGGGGCCGAGGCTAAACGCGGCAGCCTTCTACTCGACCGCGGCACGCACCTCAACGAGGCAGCAATCGCGCTCGCCGCCTCGGTAGGCAAAGCGCAACTGCAGGTCTTTATTCGTCCACGCATCGCCGTTCTTACTACTGGCGATGAGATCGTCGAGGTAGATGCGGAAGCTGGTCCCACGCAGATTCGGAACTCGAACAAATATTCGCTCGCGGTACAGATTCAGCATGCTGGAGCCGAACCGGTACTGCTGCCCATCGCGCCCGACGAACCGCGCCGCCTGCGTCAACTGATGGAGCAAGGCTTGCGATCGGACCTACTGTTGATAACGGGCGGCGTTTCCATGGGGCGCTATGATCTAGTCGAACAAGTCCTCGCCAAACTGCATGCCGAGTTCTTCTTCACCGGAGCGACCATTCAACCCGGCCGTCCGATCGTATTCGGCTCGTGTGGCGCGGGCACTCTTGCCCGCGAGGCTTCGGCCCCAGTCTCACACAGATACTTTTTCGGCCTGCCCGGAAATCCAGTTTCGACCATGGTCACCTTCGAACTTTTCGCCCGCCCCATGATCGAAGCGCTGGCCGGATTGTCACCACGTCCGCTCGCATTCCTCCACGCACGCTTGAAGTCCGAAATCCGGGTCAAATCCGGATTGACTCGATTTCTTCCCGCCATGCTTTCCGGCCAGTTTGAAAACACACAGGTGGAGCTCGTTCCCTGGCACGGGTCGGGAGACATTGCAGCGAGATTTCGATCGAATTGCCTTCTCGTGATTCCTCCCGATCGCGAACACATCGCAGCCGGCGATTGGGTCGCCGTGATGCTGCGCTGAGCCGAGGCATGTAAGATAGACTTTTCGCATGGCGACGAAGCTTTCTCACTACGACGATTCCGGCCACGCGCGCATGGTCGATGTCTCGGGCAAATCAGCTAATCGGCGCGAGGCCGAGGCCAGCGCCTTTGTCCTCATCAAGCCGGAGGTATTGGAAGCGCTCCCACGAAATCCGAAAGGCGATCCGCTGGAAGTGGCCCGCATCGCCGGCATCATGTCCGCCAAACGCACCTCCGAACTCATACCGATGTGCCACGCACTGCCACTCTCGCACGTTGATGTCGAGATGCGCCTATGCGAGAATGGCGTCGCGATTGCCACCAAAGTTGTTACGACAGCTGAAACCGGCGTCGAAATGGAAGCCCTCGTAGCTGCCAGCATCTCGGCCCTAACGCTGTATGACATGCTGAAAGGACTCGATAAGGGAATTGAGATTCGTGAGATCGTGTTGGAGCGAAAGAGCGGCGGGAAGAGCGGAGAATACCGGCGGAAGAAGTAGATCGTACAGTAAGTAAATCATGGCAAACGATGTCAAATTGCTCTTGGTGGATGACAATCCCATGGTGTTGGGGATGCTGCAGCACGCGCTGGCCCCGTTTGCGCACGTCGTAGCCGCGACAGATTCGGCCGACGCGCTGCTCAAAGCGGTCGACGACCCTCCGGATCTTGTGGTGTGCGACTACCGCATGCCGGGGATGGATGGACGGCAATTGGTGGAGAAGCTGAAGAGCCGTCCCGCGACAGCTAATTTCTCAGCTATCTTGATGGCAAGCCGCGCGGACATTGATGAGCGTCTATCTCCGCAGGATGCAGCGGACGACTATCTGGCAAAGCCGTTTTTTCTGAAGGAAGCGACGAAGCGTATCAAGCGCACCGTCGACCGCATTGCGCTGGAAAAAATGGCGAAAACGGCGCCCTCAGACGGCGTGGTTCGGGGCAATCTTTCCCAGATGAATGTGATCGATCTGATGCAGTCGCTGGAAATGGGACGCAAGAGCTGCCAGCTCAAATTGAATAACGAAGGGGAGAAGTGCGAGGTTTTTTTTGTTGAAGGACAGGTCAAGCATGCCACCTACGGATCCTTGCTGGGCGATCAGGCCGTCTTCAAGGTTCTGCGCTGGACGGGGGGCAACTTCGAACTCAATTTTGAGGGCAAGACCGATCAGGAAACTACGCAACTTAATACGCAAGGGCTGCTAATGGAAGGTTTGCGGTTGCTGGACGAATCGCAGCGCGATGGCGGCACCGAGGCTACCGCGGAGACTCTCAACGACAACAGCGTCCCTCCTGCAGCTAATACGAGTGCCAGTACGAGCGGTGCTGCCAGCGGCGGACGGACGGAAGAGGAAGAAGATGTCCTCCTCGACAGCTGAGGTGCACGGGTCGGGACCGGGAGGCTTTTCCGCCGCTGTGGTTACGGTCAGTGATTCTTGCGCCCGCGGCGAGCGCGTGGATGCTTCTGGACCAGCAGTTGCCGAGGCGCTGCAAAAGCTCGGCTTTCACGTGGTCGCCAGGCAAGTTGTGCAGGACGATTCCATGCAGATTCAGAACGCCCTCGTCCACCTCGCGCTGGAAGTGCGATTCATCGTGACCACGGGCGGAACAGGAATTGCAGAGCGCGACGTCACTCCAGAAGCAACCGAAGCGATTTGCGAGCGCGTGATCGACGGCGTGGCCGAGCGTATGCGTAGCGAGGGGTTCAAGCAGACCAAGTTCGCTCCTTTGAGCCGGGGAGTATGCGGCGTTCGGGGCAAGACCCTGATTCTGAATTTGCCCGGCAGTCCCAGCGGCGCGTTGGAATCGCTGCAGGCGGTGGTCGAGTTGGTACCTCACACGCTGAACCTACTGGAGGGAAAGACAGAACACTCGTAGCGCGTACTCTTCGCCGCCACTCGATGTCATTCGTCCTCCTCCTTTCGCGCCCATCCCTTCACGTACACTAAACTTCCATTGAAAAAGATTGGACACATTCTGGCGCGGTATACGGCGTGGATTTTGCATGTTCTCGGACCGCTTGGGATTTGGGGGGTGTTCGCGATCGCCTTCGCGGACTCCGCGCTGCTGGGCATGCCGGTCGATGCGATCGTGGCGTATTACGTTTATCAGGATCACCGGCGGCTGATTTTTTATGTGCTGATGGCTTCGCTGGGATCGGCGCTTGGCAGTATCCCGCTGTATGTCATCGGCTATCAGGGTGGTGAAAAAGTTTTGCGCAAGCGGATTTCGGAGGAGCGATTTCTGCAAATTCACCGTTCGTTTGAGCAGCATGAGTTTTGGGCGTTGATGTTTCCGGGAATGCTGCCGCCGCCCATGCCGTTCAAGATCTTTGTGCTGGGAGCGGCGGTGTTTGAGATGAAGTTCCGCGACTTCCTGGCAGCTATCTTTGCCGGGAGGTTTGTGCGGTTTCTGTTCCTAGCTTTGCTGACGTTGTGGTTCGGTCCGCAGATCGTGGGACTAGCGGGAGCATTGTTCCGCCGCCATATTTATTGGGTGTTGGGGGCGATGGTGTTAGGAGTTGCACTTTGGTTGGTGTTGCGACGGCGGGGAAAATCGGGCCACAGTAGCTGAAGCCGCAGATCTTTCGTCTGGACTTCGACACGACTGAAGTCGTGCGTTGCCGATCGCTAGGATCTCCTGAGGCTGCGGGCGATTATGCAGCCGCAACGTTATTGCTGGATTTGTGCAGGCGGCCAGCAAGCGAGTGCAGGATCACTGGCGCGGAGAACATGGCGGCGGTGAAGAAAAGATCACCTTCAACGGCGCGGCGGAAAAAGGGCAGGCCGGCGCCATAGCAAGTCATCAGTCCGACGAACGTCATTGGGTAGAGATCTTTCCAAGCGGCCCAGACGGCGAAGTTACTTACCAGAAAGAAAGCAATGGATCCAACGAGAGCCGAACCCATGATCCTGAGGACGCCGGCATTCTGGCGAAGAGTGCTGCCGAGCCACAACATGGCGGCATACCAAGCCCAGGTCACGAAGTGATCCCAAGTAAGCGGGTAGCGGTAGACAAGCGTCGTTAGGATAACGTCGGAGGCGGCGAGCAGAGCTAAAGGCAGCCACATCTGGCGGCGAGGGCCGCGGGCGCCGAAGAACAGTAGAGAAGCTCCAACCGGCGTGAAGGCAAAGGGGTGCGGCAGGAATCGGACGGCAACAGCGAGGATGACAAATAGATAAGCGAGCATGAGCACCTCAGGTGACGCAGAACTTATTGTGGGCGTTGAAGAGTAGCGGCGTCAAGGGTCTGCGGCGTTGCAACGACCTGCGAGCTAGGTTCCGGGACAGTCACGCGCTTCCGCCCCGAGCCGAAGACATCGCCGACAACATTCAGGTTGCGATCAAGTTGAACACCCGCGCCAAGTGGCTTCGACGACTTATCGTGACCGCCGCGCAGGCGACTGAACAAACTGGGAAGCTGCGCGTAGCGAAGGTCCTGAAAGTTCACGATGTAGCCTTGCGCGGGAGATTCGAGAACTTCCGTTTGGGTGATGGGATATTGCGCCCAATCGAGGTAGGCGCGTCCAAGATAAGAGCGCTTGGCGGCGAGGGTGACGGGCGTTTCTTCCGGCTTGTAGCGAATCTCGAGCTTATTGTTGTCAGAATCTTCTGGATCGACTTCAGGCTCGATAGAATCGACCGGGACAAGGACGAAGAAGCTCGAAGTTTCGACGACTCCGTACCAGCGGAATGGATTCGCCAGGTCAGGATAGGCGGATGCTCTGGCCGGATCAGCGCCGTTGTAGGTGCGGGCTTCGAGCGCGTTGACGGCGCGGCGGTGCTCAAAGTCCCGGAGCGTCCAAAGAAGCACGACGCAGATCAGGGCGAGGGTAGCAGCGACACGGCCGCGCGGACCTCGTTGGCGGGCACCGATTTCTCTGTCGATCAGCGAGAAGAGGGACGGCGCAATCAATCCGAGCAGCAGGCAGGTGAACATGATGGGCTCGAAGATGAACACGATGTCCCAGGAGTACCACTTTTCGGAGAATGGCCAGAACGGGCGGACGCCGTAGTTATTGGTGAAGTCGAGCAGGATGTGGCTGAGTCCGGCGAGGCAGGCGTAGAGGAAGAGCAATCCCCAGCGCGGCGGAAGATTTGGATTTTTCAATTTGCGCCCCCGCCAACGCCAGAGCAGGTATACAAAACCAACGACCACAGCAGCGTCGAGTGGAACTCCGAGGAACGAGTGGGTGAAGCCGCGATGATGGGCGAAGCCGAACGCGGAGCCGCGGAGGCGGCTAAGCACGTCGATGTCGGGAGCTTCAGCGGCGAGCGTAAGCGTGAGCGTGGCCAGCGCGGTCTTGCGGTTGAGTCCGGCGCGTCCCATACAAGCGCCGGTCAGGAAGTGGGTGACGGGTTCCAAGCGGTCAAGAAAGATTTTATGGGGATAGAGAGCGAAATGCCAACGCCGTGACGGAGGTGTCGGCTGGTCTCAGTCGGCTAGGGGTCGCTATGACCGGTACACTTCAGCACACCCAGATAAGCATTCCACGGACCGACTGCGTCGCGATATTGGTGAGCCATCACCCGGGATAGCTGGTGCAGATGCGTCAGGTCGTGAACGGCCCATGTCGAGAGCAGTTCCGATAGTGTCACCGCTCCGAGCGCCGGATGCTTTCCTCGCCGGTTCAAATCTTCAGGCTGTAAGCCCAATGCCTGCAGGGCAGCCAGATTCTCTTTTCGCAGGCGCGCGAAATCGTCCAGGAGTTGCTCCAGCGACTTGCCCTGACTCTCTTTGGCGTGCGCAAAGCGGTCGAAGGGATCAAAAGGCCGCGCTTCGCCGTTCTGCAAAATCATTCGCGCCCGCGGCATCCAGTCCGTGCGTTCCCCGGCAATCAGGTGCCCCACGATGTCGAACGCACTCCAACTGTCTTTTCCTTCGTTGTTGCGCACCCAGATGTTGGGCATCCCGCGCAACAGCGCATCCAGGGCCGCAGGAGTGCGAGTGAGAACGGCAACGGCCTCGGCTAGATTGAATTTCGTCAAGGTTGTCATGCGTAGGTAGATGTGTGCTTTGCTCTTTGGACTCAATCGATCGACGCCGCCAGCTAGACAACCCGGGCGACCACCGAAAATGCACTAAGGGGACAATATTGTTAGCGCGTCTGAAGACACGGTGATTTCCGCGGGGAGCGTACCCAGGAGTTCGCCGTCCGCTTCGACGTAGATATTAGGCGGCCGAGTTCCAACTGGTTTCGCTGGCAGATATTGGCAAACTGCTTTGCTGCTGTGGACAAGCTCAATCCCCGGGACTCTCCAATGGCCGCGAAGGAGCGCGCGAGTCACGTAAGAAAGATAAGCGAGACGGCTGGAGGTGCGGCAGAGGACAAGACGAACATCACTGCGATCGAGCGAGGCGCCAGGAGCGAGCTCGTTGAGCACTCCGCCAAAGTGGCGGACGCGAACACCGAGCAGTTCTGTGAGTTCCACGCGCTGAGGAAGATCCGAACCGGTTTCCATGTACTCGACTTGGAAGCGCGTCATGGCATAGGTGAACCAGAGGCGCCAGGCCTTGGCGTAATAAGCGGTCATGCCCAGCCGTTGCTTGGTTCCGGATTGAAGTTTGTAGAACAGGTGCGCATCGACTCCGATTCCCGCCGCGACAATAAAGAAACGACTGCCGGTATTGCCATCGACATCACGGTATTGAATACGCCCGAGGGCGATGCGGCGCGGCTTACCGCGGAGAGTTGCCTTTGCGGCAGCGACGATGTTCATAGGCAGGGCAAGGTCGTGCGCCAGTGCGTTCGCCGTACCCATCGGCAGAACTGCGAGTGCGACAGGAGTATTGGCCAAGGTCTGAACAATGTTGTGGATGGTGCCGTCCCCACCGCAGGCGAAAACGGTGTCGCACCCGGCGAGCACGGCCTGGCGCGCATTTTCTTCTGCATGGGCGCGGGAGTGAGCAAGGATCAGGTTTGCTTCGATGCCGGCTTGGCGCAACAGGGCGACCACGGACTCCAGTTCCGACTGGCGCCGGTTACGGCTGCCGCCGGAATCGGGGTTGTAGAGCAGCGCTGCCTTACGCATGGAGGGTCGAAGATGGATTGTACCTGAGGCATTTGCCGTCCGCCCCGGGACGGGCTTGGCAAGCGGGCGAGTTTGGAATAGTCTGAGGCAACTTGGGGAAGTGGCGATCCATGCTGTACTCTCCTTTGACCGCCGCACCAGAAAACTTGGATGAGGAGGATTGACCAGATGAAAACTCTGGCGCATTTTCTCTGTGGGGTGCTTTTGTGTCTAGGTGCTCGAGCCCAGGAGCATGCGGGAGCTGGAGCACATCCAGTGGTGCTGGTAACCGGACTGGGGAACCTGCATCATCCGGTTTCAACGAAGAACTCTCAGGCTCAACAATTCTTCGATCAGGGATTGCGATTCATTTACGCGTTTAATCACGACGAGGCGGCGCGTTCGTTTCAGCATGCGGCGGAACTCGATCCAAAGCTGGCGATGGCGTACTGGGGCGTCGCCGAGGCGGTTGGACCGAACTACAACGATCCCGCCGAACCGGACCGCTACAAGCGCGCACACGACGCAGTGCAGAGGGCGGTGGATTTATCGTCTGCCGCTTCGCCTAGCGATCAGGCCTATATCCAAGCCATGGCCAAACGCTTTCCGGCAGACCCGGCCGCGGATTTGAAAAAAGCTGCCGAGGATTATCGCGACGCGATGCGGCAACTGGTCAGCGAATTTCCCGACGATCTGGACGCAGCCACGCTCTTCGCCGAGGCCGGCATGAATTTGCACCCCTGGGGACTATGGCATACCGACGGGACGCCGGAGGCGGGTACCGATGAAATCGTAGCCACTCTGGAATCGGTGATCAAGCGCGATCCCGATCATCTGGGAGCGGTCCACTATTACATTCATGCGGTGGAAGCTTCGCCCAATCCCGAGCGCGCACTGGCGGGGGCCAATCGACTGGCGGCACTTGCGCCAAATGCCGGGCACATCGTGCACATGCCGGCGCACGTTTACATACGTACCGGCGACTACGAAGCAGCGGTGAAGACCAACGAACAGGCAGCGGCTGTCGATCGCGCTTACATCAAGGCCACGGGGGTGCAGGGCATCTACCCGATGATGTATTACAGCCACAACCTGCACTTCATCGCGATGTGCGCGGCGATGAATGGCAATTATGAGGAGTCGAGGAAAAACGCGGATCTGCTGGTCGAGAACGTCGGTCCACACGTGAAAGAAATGCCGCCCCTGGAGGGCTTCATGACGATTCCGATGGCGGTGGAGATTCGCTTCCATCATTGGAATGAAATTCTGAAAATGCCGCAGCCCGATGCGAGCATGAAAACCGCAACCGTTTTCTGGCATCTAGGACGGGGACTGGCCCTGGCTGGTACGGGCAAGATCACGGAAGCAGAGGCGGAGTACAAGATTGTTTCCGATGCCGAAGCGGCCACCCCTCCCGATGTCATTTTCCAGATGCCAATCAACAACAAGGCGAAAGACATCATGAAAATCGCGAAGGATGTGCTGGGCGCTAAACTTGCTCTCGCGAAGAAGGACAATAGTGGGGCGGTTGCCCTGCTGCGGGATGCGGTGGCAATTCAAGACACCCTCAAGTATGGCGAGCCGCCGGATTGGTTCTTTCCTGTGCGGGAATCGCTCGGCGCCACCCTGTTGATCAATGGGGACGCGGCCGGGGCGGAGAAGGTATTCCGTGAGGATCTGGAGCGGAATCCGCGGAATCCACGATCACTCTGGGGATTGCATGAGGCCTTACTGCAGCAGAAGCGCGAGTATGACGCGGGATTCGTCCACAGACAGTTTGAGTCCTCGTGGAAGGGTCAGGCATTGAAACTGGAGGATCTGGCGTAATAAAGATCAAAATACTGGGGCTAGGTTCGGCCGATCTCGCCTTTGACTGCGGGTATAGCGCACGTCAGACCTCGGTATCTCTCTTTCTGGATTGAGTAGACGAGGTGCGGGATCCCGACACGAATCACATCCTTCCACACCAGCATGCCGTTCTTTTCCGCGACCCGGCGTGACGGCAGATTTTCGGGACGGATGAGCGAGATGAGGCGATCGACAGAAAGGCGGGCGAATCCGTAGTCGCGACAGGCGCGGGCGGCTTCTGTCGCCAGGCCTTGTCCCCAAAGATCGCGGCGCACGTGGTAGCCGATCTCGACTTCGTTGGCGCCGTCTACTTCCTGAATCGTCAGCCCACAATCTCCCACGAGTTCGCCATTCGTTTTCAAGACCATGGCCCAGAGGCCGTGCCCGTTAGTGGCATAGCGCCGAAGGTTGCGAGCGATCCACTGTTCGACGCCAGGCGAATCCAATGGCGCGGGATAGAAACGCATGGTTTGGGGATCGGAGAGAACGCGCGCAAGAGCGTCCACATCGTCTAAGGAGAACTCGCGCAGGATGAGGCGTGGGGTTTCGAGAATTTGCATAGCGTTCGCAAGTGTCTTCGTAATCCGGTCTCCGACTATAATCTGCGCGATGGCTTCCCCGAGCAAAGACGTCGAAAAAAAGATTGAGGCGCTTCGCGAGAAGATCCGCCGCCACGAATATTTGTACTACGTTCTCGACCAGCCGGAAATCAGCGATGCCGAGTTCGACAAGCTGATGCGCGAGTTGAAAGATTTGGAGGCAGAACATCCGGAACTGATCACGGCCGATTCTCCGTCGCAGCGGGTGGGCGGCAAGCCGCGCGAGGGCTTCGTCAAGGTCCCCCACTCTTCGCCCATGTTGTCTCTCGACAATACCTACAGCGAGGAAGAGCTGCGCGACTGGGAGCGGCGCGTGCATGAACTCAGCGGTCGGAACGACGTGGACTATGTTTGCGAGTTGAAGCTGGACGGCATGTCGCTGGCGCTGATTTATCAAGACGGGAAGCTGGTGCGCGGGATTACGCGCGGTGACGGCAGCGTGGGCGAAGATGTGACGCTGAACGTGCGCACGGTGCGATCGGTTCCGCTTTCGATCTCGAAAGAGAAGTTGAAGAAGGCCGGAATTCCTGCGGATTTTGAGGTGCGCGGCGAACTGCTCATGCCGCTGGCGGCGTTTAAGCGAATGAACCAGGAGAGGGAAAGTAAAGGACTGTCTTTATTTGCGAACCCGCGAAATGCCACGGCAGGCACGGTGCGGCAGCTGGAATCCAGAGTTACGGCGGAACGGCGATTGGATTATTTTTCGTACATGCTGTTGCGCGATGGCCGAACATACTTTGACCGTCACTGGAAAACGCTGGACGCCGTCGAGGCGGCAGGATTCAAGGTGAACCAGAATCGCAAGCTGGTACATGGGATCGACGAGGCCTGGGAGTTCATACAGCAGTGGGAAGCAAAAAGGGATTCGTTGCCGTATGAGATCGACGGGATCGTTCTGAAGGTGGATCGAACTGCTTTGCAAGATGAGCTCGGGTTCACGGGAAAAGCTCCGCGCTGGGCGATTGCTTACAAGTATGCGGCGAGAGCTGGGATCACAAAGCTCGAGGACATTCGGGTGCAAGTTGGGCGCACTGGCAAGCTCACCCCTGTGGCAATGCTGGCGCCGGTTTTGATCGGCGGCACGACCGTTAGAAATGCCACGCTGCATAACATGGATGAGATCGAGCGGCTGGGCGTGAAGATTGGCGACTGGGTGCAGGTGGAGCGCGGCGGAGATGTTATTCCGAAAGTGGCCAAGGTTATCGAGGATAAAGAGCATCATCGCCCGCGCGACCTTAAAGAGTTTCAAATGCCGGAGAAGTGCCCGGTGTGCGGGACGAAAGTCGTGCGGACGGAAGGTGAGGTTGATTATCGCTGCGTCAATGCGAATTGTCCAGCCAAGCTGCGCGAGACGATTCTGCATTTTGCATCGCGCGGAGTAATGAACATCGACGGGATGGGCGACGCGCTGGTGAATCAACTTACGGAGCGCGGGCTGGTCAAGAATGTCGCGGACATTTACAAGCTCACGCAAGCCGATCTGCTTAGCCTGGAGCGCATGGGGGAGAAGTCGGCGCAGAATATTCTCAACGAGATCGAGAACTCGAAGAAGCTGCCCTTGGAGAGGGTAATCTACGGTCTGGGTATTCGAATGGTCGGAGAGCGGACGGCGCAGTTTCTCGCCGAGCATTTTGGATCGATGGAGGCGCTGGAAAAGGCTGGTGTGGAAGAGCTGCAGCATGTGAATGAAGTGGGTCCGCGGATCGCGGATAGCATTGCGGAGTTCTTCGGCATCGCGGCCAATCGCAAGCTGGTCGAGCGACTGCGCGAGGCTGGGCTTACGTTAACCGGAAAGAAGAAGGAGCGCGGGACGAAGCTGGCAGGAAAAGTATTTGTGCTCACCGGAACGCTGGCGCATTTCACGCGTGACGAAGCCAAGAAGATGATCGAGGATGCGGGCGGCAAAGTGACGGGCTCGGTGAGCAAGAAGACGGATTACGTGCTTGCGGGAGCGGACGCGGGATCGACGCTGGATAAGGCGAAAGAGTTGGGAGTGAAGGTGATCGACGAGAAAGAGGTGAAGGAATTGCTTAGCTGAGGCCGATTAAAATTCAAGAATCTGAAATGTCATTACGTCTTCATCGCTTTCGTCATTCTCTTGAACGTCTCCTCCAGGGTCTCCGGCAGAATCCGCGTTTCGCACACAACCGACACGAAATTCGCATCCGCGACCCATCGCGGCAATACGTGCATGTGGATGTGTCCTGCGATGCCCGCGCCGGCGGCTTTGCCGATATTCATGCCGAGGTTGATGCCGTCAGGCTGATAGAGCTCCCGCAGCACGGATTCCATGCGTTGCGAAAGGGCCATCATTTCGCTGGCCGCTTCCGGCGGCAGTTTCTGCAGTTCGTCCAGATGCGCGTAGGGGACGATCATCACGTGGCCGGGCGTGTAGGGATAGGCATTCAGGATGACGAAGCAATACTTCGCACGATGAACGATGAGATTCTTGGCATCATCGCCAGTCTTCACGGCATTACAGAAAACGCATCCGACGGTTTTCTCCGCGGCGGTGACATAGGCATAGCGCCAAGGGGTCCAGAGGTAATCCATAGCAAGGGCGAGAGTAGCAGATTGGGGGTCGGTGGCAAAACGACAGCTCCGCGAGTATGCGGATCATGAGCTGAAATGGCGCGCTCTAAAAGCCCCAGAGGCGAAAGCCTCCAATGTGTGAGAATTTTTTGCAGCGCTGGGAATATTGCGCCACTCCAAATAACAGCAAGTTTGAAACACTCTCGTAACATGCAAGATTTGCGTTTGACACTGTTTGCGAGGCGTTGCTATAGTCGAGGAGTTCCCTTTGGACGCGGGTTTCTGTAAAACGTCCGGCAGCTGGGATTGTCCAAGCTCACTCGCCAGGGTGAGCCCACCACAACCAAACGACTCACTCCAGCAGTCCGCCAAGCAGGCCCCGCATCCTCCCCGCACTTAGTGCGAGGCTTCAGCAGAGAGGCATGACCTTGTTCGACGATACCACCGCCCACAACTCCGAATCCAACAGCGCCGTCGCAACCGAAGCAGAACCGACGGTATCCGAGCCAAACTTGCCCCATCAACCTCAGACCGAGCCGAACCAGGCTTCCGCCGCGGCATCCACCCAAGAAGCACAGAGTGGGACAGCGTCTCACGACGATAAGCCTGCGAGCGAGGATTTTGCATCGGCCCTGGAGAGCTTCACCACGGAGACCGAAGAGGCCGTGGGAGAAGACCGCGTCATCAAAGGCACGGTGTTGAAGCTGACCTCGACCCACGTGGTGGTCGACGTAGGAGCGAAGTCGGAGGGCATGTTGCCGCTCTCGGAAGTGCTGGATCACGAGGGGAAGCCCAAGGTGAAGCCGGGGGACGAGATCGATGTGATGCGGGAGAAGGGGCACACGGAGGAAGGCTACATCAACCTCTCGCACCAGAAGGCAGCGCGCATACATGCCTGGGAAGAAGTAGAAAAAGCTCACAACGAAAAGCGGCCAATTCAAGCCACCGTGATTGAGCGAACCAAGGGCGGGCTGACGGTTGACATCCTGGGAGCGCGAGCGTTTCTGCCCGGCTCGCAAGTGGATCTGCGACCCATCCGGAACCTTGAGGGTATGAAGGGTCAGACGCTTGAAGTGACTGTGATCAAGCTCAACAAGAAGCGCGGTAACATCGTGGTCTCGCGCAAGGAGTTGCTCGAAGGCGAGCAGAGCGAGAAGCGCAATAAGACCCTCGAACATCTGGAAGAAGGTTCGGTGCTGACGGGCGTGGTGAAAAACCTGACCGAGTACGGAGCTTTCGTGGATCTCGGCGGACTCGATGGCCTGCTGCACATCACCGACATGTCGTGGGGACGCCTGACCCACCCGCGCGATCTGGTAAACGTCGGCGATCAGATTCAAGTGAAGGTTCTGAAGTACGACAAAGAAAAGCAGCGCGTGTCGCTGGGATTCAAGCAGCTGACGCCTGATCCGTGGCTGGATGCGGAGCATCGTTATCCAGTGGGAGCGCATGTTTCCGGGCGGGTGATCAGCGTGACCGACTACGGCGCCTTTGTCGAGCTTGAACAAGGAATCGAAGGGCTGGTTCACGTCAGTGAAATGACGTGGTCGAAGCGCATGAAGCATCCATCGAAACTGGTCAATGTCGGAGATCAGGTGGAATGCGTCGTACTCAACGTAAATCCCACGGAGCGGCGGATTTCTCTCGGCATGCGGCAACTGGCGGCGAATCCCTGGGATGCGCTGCACGATAAATATCCGGTGGGGATGACGGTGGAAGGCCGAGTTCGTAACCTGACTGACTTCGGCGCATTCATCGAAATCGAAGATGGGATCGACGGGTTGGTCCACGTAAGCAACCTGAGCTGGACGAAGCGGGTAAAGCATCCTTCGGAAGTGCTGAAGAAAGGCGACCGCGTAAAGGCTATCGTCCTGGCCATCGAACCTGACAAGCGTAGGTTGTCGTTGGGGGTCAAACAGCTTCAGCCTGATGTCTGGGAGACTTTCTTCGAAACGCATCACGTTGGCGACGTGGTTCACGGGAAAGTGCTGCGGGTCGCGGCATTTGGCGCATTCGTGGAGATTGCAGAAGGCGTGGAGGGTCTGTGCCACAAGTCAGAGGCCGTTGATGGGAACGGCCAGCCACTGCATCTGGAGCCGGGCGTGGAGCATGATTTCAAGATCATCAAAATGAGTCCTGAAGATAAGAAAGTTGGACTCAGCATCCGCGCGGTTGGCGAAGAGGCTTCGCGGTCGGAAGTGGAAGCCTACAAGCAGCCGGTATCGAGCACCAGTTCGACCATCGGTGAGTTGATCTCGTGGAAGCGCGCCAGCAACGAAGGCAACTGACTTCGACTGACATTTAACGATGGCCGCCTGGGCGCGGCCATTTTTCATTTTCTAACTTGCCCTTTCCGTTGCGAAACCGCTGTTCTAGAATCGTTGGTTTGCCCATCATCATCTCTTCTTACAGAGGAGCACCACTTTGCCTGAAACAACTTACGACGTAGCTATTATCGGCAGCGGGCCTGCCGGTTACACGGCCGCCATTCGCGCCGGCCAGTACGGACTGAAAACCGCGCTCATCGAGAAGGATGGATTCCTTGGTGGAACCTGCTTACACGTGGGCTGCATTCCAACCAAGGCGCTCCTGTTCAATGCAGAACTGTGGGATCACTTAAAAGACGCCAAGGAATTTGGCATTGAAGGAGTGGATGCGCGGACGCTCGACTGGGGCGCGGTTCAGGAAAGAAAGTCGAAAATCGTCGCCAAGCATGCCAAAGGGCTCGAATTCCTGATGAAGAAGAACAAAGTCGATGCCGTGAGAGGCTACGGCAAACTCACGGGCCCGGCGCAGAACGGCATCTTCACCATTGAGTTGACGAATGACGGCAAGACTGGCCATATCAAGGCCAAGAACGTGCTTCTGGCCACCGGCTCTGAAGCCCGCATGCTGCCGGGCCTTCCCGCGGACGATCGCGTTCTCACCAACATCGAAATCCTGAGCCTGAAAGAAATGCCGAAGTCGCTGGTCATCGTTGGAGCCGGCGCCGTGGGCGTAGAGTTTGCCTCGATCTATCGTTCTTTCGGATGCGAAGTCACGATCGTGGAAATGTTGCCCCGGCTTGTGCCGGTCGAGGATGAAGAAGTTTCGAAGGAGCTGGCGCGGGTCTATCGCAAACGAGGCATCAACTTCCATACGAGTGCAAAGGTTGAAAAGGTGGAAAAGACGAAGGCCGGAGTTGCCGTGACCATCACCGTTGAGGGTAAGCAACAGCGGATCGAGGCGGAGAAAATCCTGATCGCCGTAGGCCGCAAACCGCGTACAGAAAATGTCGGCCTGGAGAAAACAAAAATCAAACCGGAGCGCGGCTTCATCCAGACGGATTCGTGGATGCATACGGCCGAACCTGGAATTTACGCTGTCGGCGACATCGTGCTGGGCTCGCCGCAACTTGCTCACGTTGGAGCAATGGAAGCGCTGGTGGCTGTTGCCAAAATTGCCGGTAAGCCGTGCAAACCGATCAATCCCGAACACATTCCGGGAGCAACGTACTGCCATCCGGAAATTGGCAGCGTAGGCCTAACCGAGACCAGGGCGCGCGAGGCTGGATATAACCTGAAGGTTGGCAAGTTTCCTTTCACGGCAAACTCGCGAGCGTCGATCGTGGGTCAGCACGAGGGTTTCATCAAAATCGTTTCCGATGCCGATTATGGGGAGATTCTTGGCGTCCATATCATTGGCCCACAGGCGACGGAACTCATCGCCGAAGCCGTCGCAGCCATGGAACTCGAAGCGACAGTAGAAGACTTGATGTGGACCATTCATGCGCATCCCACGTTGGCAGAGGCGATGCTGGATGCATCCAATAGCGTGTACGGAATGGCGATCAACGCGTGAACTCAATTTGATTTCGATCGTCCAACTCGGAACCGTTGACTACGCCGACGGGCTGCGGCTTCAGCAGCAACTGGTGGAGCTGCGCAAGGCGGAGAAGATCGGCGACGTTTTGCTGCTGCTCGAACATTCCCCGGTCATCACGCTGGGACGCAACGCGAGAGCTGCTAACGTGATCGCTTCGCCGGAACTCCTTGCGGAGCGCGGGGTCGAGCTGTTCGAGTGCGACCGCGGCGGCGACGTCACTTTTCATGGACCGGGGCAGATCGTAGGGTATCCAATTTTCGATTTGCGAGGATTTGCTGCGCCGGACGGTAAACGCAAGACTTTGGGCGCGGTCGAATTTGTGCGCCGCCTGGAAGAGGTTTTGATCCGCGCCTGCATCGACTTTTCAATCCCGACGAAGCGGAGTCCGGGCCTGACCGGCGTCTGGACAAATCAGGAATCGAACGAATCGAAGATTGCCGCCATCGGGGTTCACATCTCGCGCTTCGTTACTTCGCACGGATTCGCGCTCAATGTGAATACGGATCTCAGCTTTTTCAATCTGATTGTCCCTTGCGGTATCGTGGCGAAGCCCGTGACATCAATGGAACGAGAACTCGGGCATCCACTCGACTTAAACCAGGTGGCCGAATCTATCTCTCGCAACTTCGGCACGGTTTTTTTGAGTCAAATGCTTTGGGTTGATACGCTCGACGCCTTGCTGGGGCGCACGGTGGGGGTGCCGATGAAGTCGCCCGACGAGCTTCGCAAGTTTCACGGGGAACGCGATTCCACCTGGGCTTAGGTGTCGGCGGCAGAAAGAGTGTTTTCCCTAAGTTGGGGCTGCTCTAGCACAATTCGCTATTCTCGCGATAGCATTGGGGAGTTGCGGCACGCGTGTGGTTGCTTCGCTATGGCGATTAAAAAGACGAAATCCAGTGCCAAGCACGGCTCGAATGGCCACCCTCCGCGCAACGGCGCGCCTCCCTCGAAATCCCCACTTGTCGCAAAAGATGCGAGAAATGGGGCACCCGCGAAAAACTCGGACATTCGCACCTACTCCATCCCCGACTATCGCCTGGAGCATCCCGATCTCTCCGTTCGGCAGACGATAGAAAAAGGCAAGGATGGCACGGAGCATGTCCACTACGAAGTGACTGGCAATCTCGACGCTCCCGTCCCCCCGATTCGTGACTCCAGGTATCTCGACAAAAAACAGTGCATCGAGATTTATCGCTACATGCTGCTGAACCGCAAGATGGAGATCGGGCTGGAGAATCTTTACAAGCAGGGCAAGGTCGTGGGCGGGGTGTATTTCGGACTCGGCCAGGAAGCCTGCTCTTGCGCATCGGCCTACGCCCTCGATCAGGATGACTGGTTCGCGCCGATGATCCGCAACCAGGGAGCGCTGCTGGTTCGCGGCTTTCGCGCCGCCGACACGATGATGCAGTACATGGCAAAGGCCGACTCGCCGACCAGGGGCCGCGATGGGACATCGCACTTTGGCGACATCGAAAAACGCAACATGGTCTCGCCCATTTCCATGCTCGGCGATCTTATCCCGGTGCTCTCCGGCGTGGCGCTGGGCGCGCGTCTGCAAGGACGCAACATCGCGGCGCTTACCTGGATCGGCGACGGAGGCCAGTCTACCGGCGTTACCTACGAAGGCATCAACTTCGCGGCCGTGCAGAAACTCGGGCTCGTGCTGGTCGTCGAGAGCAATCTCTGGGCTTACTCGACGCCGTCAGAGATGCAATACCGGGTCAAGGATTTGGCGGAGCGCTCCATCGGATACGGCATCCCGGGAGTGATTGTCGACGGCACCGACGCCTGCCAGGTCTACGACGCCACTCGCGAGGCGGTGGAGCGTGCTCATCGCGGCGAAGGCCCGACGATGATCGAGGCCAAGATGATGCGCATGAAAGGGCATGCCATCCATGATGCGGCGGCGTATGTGCCCAAGCCGATGTTCGATTTCTGGAAGAAGCGCGATCCGATCGCGAGATTCGAAAATTATCTGGTGAAAGAAAAGAAGTGGCTGACGGCGAAAGAGAATGCCGAATTAATTTCAGAAGTTGAGCGAGTGATCGAAGCCGAGCGCGAGATCGCAGTGAACTCACCGATGCCGACGCCCGAATCGGCCGAAGGCGGTGTCTTCTGCGAAGACGGCTGCCACGAAATCAAGCCGAAATACGGCATGCCGAAGGTAACAAAGGGAACAGCCGGCTTCAAACAGACGGAAGCTGCCGCGCATTTTAAGTAGAGGAATCCGCTCTGATGCTGGAAGTCACGTCGCGGCGAAAACTTTGAAGTTCTGAAACCAAACTCTATGCAACTGACCTACCTCGAAGCGATCCGCCAGGGTATCTGGGAGGAAATGGATCGCGATCCAACCGTCTTCTGCCTCGGCGAGGACATCGGCATTTACGGCGGAGCGTTCAAAGTCACCGACGGTTTCATCGATCGCTTTGGTCCCGAGCGCGTCATCGATACGCCCATCGCCGAGTCTGCTATCGTGGGCGCGGCCTTTGGAGCGTCGCTGACTGGCATGCGGCCCGTCGCGGAGTTTCAGTTCATGGATTTCATCGGCTGCGCCTTCAACCAGATTTCCAACATGGTTGCGAAAACGCATTACCTCTGGGGCGCGCCAGCGCCGCTCGTCCTGCGGGGGCCCAGCGGAGGCTACGTCCACGGCGGACCGTTCCACTCGCAGAATCCCGAGATGTGGTTTGTTCATAACCCCGGTCTTAAGGTCATCTGCCCCGCCACGCCCTACGACGCCAAGGGCCTCATCAAAGCCGCCATCCGCGACAACAATCCGTGCATATTCTTCGAGCACAAATATCTTTATCGCCGCATCAAGGGGGAAGTGCCGGCGGAAGATTATGTGGTCCCCATCGGTAAAGGGCGCCTCGCCCGCGAGGGGCGCGACCTCAGCATTATCACTTACGCTGCCATGGTTCACGCGGCGCTCGAAGCTGCGGAAACGCTAAGCAAAGATGGAATCGACATTGAAATCCTTGACCTGCGCACAGTCTCGCCGCTGGATCGTGAGGCCATCGCCCAGACTGTGAAGAAGACGAACAAAGTCATCGTGCTGCATGAGCACTCGCGTACCGGAGGCTTAGCTGGCGAAATTGCCGCTATCATTAACGAAGAAGCCTTTGACGATCTCGACGGTCCCATCGTCCGTATCGCAGGCCGCGACTCGGCCATCCCATTCTCTCCACCGCAAGAAGAGCACTATCTTCCGAAGGTGAGTGATGTGGTTCGCGAAGCGCGCCGATTGAAAGCTTATTGATTCGCGATGTCCCAAAAATCAAAGAGCGCACAGGAGAGGCTGGCTCGCGCGATCCATTCTTTACACGGCTTGAGCTGTGGTGACGCATTCGGCGAGCGATTTTTTCTGCATCCGGAGGTCGCGGAGTCGCTCATCGCTCAGCGCGCTGTCCCGATAAAGCCCTGGCGCTACACAGACGACACCTCGATGGCAATTGCGATCGTTGAAATCCTAGAAGAATTTGGTGAGATTCATCCCGAAGGGCTTGCGGAAAGCTTTGGTAAGCAGTTCATTGCCGATCCCCATCGAGGCTATGGGCCTGCCATGCATTCACTGCTCCCCGAACTGGCGTCTCATCCCAAACAATGGAAGCAACTGGCGCGGCAGCTGTTCAAAGGGAAAGGTTCTTTCGGCAACGGGGCGGCCATGCGCGTGGCTCCCATCGGAGCATACTTCGCGGAGGACCTTGCGGCCTTGGTTAAGCAGGCGGAGCTTTCTGCCTTGATCACCCACAGTCATCCGGAAGGAGTTGCGGGTGCGATTGCGGTTGCACTGGCGGCAGGTCTGGCATGGAGGACTGGGGACTCTTCAATGAGCGCCCGCCGGTTTCTGGATGAGATCTGGCGGCGAACACCACAGAGTGAAGTCCGTGTGGGAATTGCCAAGGCCCGAGATCTCGCGGATGACGGGACCATGGAAAAAGCTATTTCGATTTTGGGTAACGGCGCTGGAGTGAGCGCACAGGACACCGTGCCGTTTTGTCTTTGGGTAGCGGCTCGTCATCTCGGCAGCTACGAAGAGGCGTTGTGGACCACCGTCAGCGGTCTGGGCGACCGCGATACCACCTGCGCCATCGTGGGTGGAATTGTGGCAATGTCCGCTGGCCTCGAAAGCATTCCGAACTCCTGGCTTGAATCTCGGGAACCTCTCCCCGTTTGGTTCCTCTATCCTCAGCCTGGACACAACTAGCGCCCCACCTGAGTCATCTGCCACAATAGTCCGTTCAGAGGTCGAGGGACTGATGGGAAAATTCATTCTCGGTGTGGTTGTCACTCTTCTGGTGCTCGTTCTCGGCGGGCTTGGTCTCGCCATGCTCGGCTTTATCCCCACCAACGCGAATGTTGAGCCGCCGCACCTCGAGCGCCGAATCGCCAACGGTGCGGTGGACGCTTCCATGGAGCGCCACGCTCCTCATGTCACCAATCCATTGCCTCCGACCGATCAGAATTTCGAAGACGGAATGAAGCTATACACCATGAATTGCGCCGTTTGCCACGGCGGACTCGATAACAAGCCCGCGTCTCTCGGTAACTCCTTTTATCCGCCAGCTCCAAACCTCGTCTCGGATCCTCCCGACGATCCCGAGTGGCATGTCTTCTACACCATTCGCACCGGAGTTCGTTACACCGGGATGCCTGCGTGGGATAAAACTCTCAGCGAACAGGATATCTGGAAGATCACCAGCCTTCTGTCGCACATGGAAAAGCTGCCACCTGCTGTCCAGGATTACTGGAAGAGTAGTTTCGGGGTGGCCGCCCCAACGGGCGGCGCGGGAAAAGAGGAACAGAAGCAGCCCTAGCCTGGATTATTCACCAAGTCTCTAGCCAAAAAAGAAAGGATGCTCTAAAAGGAATGATGAACACTGGGTTTCGGCACCCAGCATTCCCTTTCGGAGCATCCATCGCTTGATACAAAGTGTTGTACCACAGCTGACCTTCTCCTTCTACCGTCATCAACCCGTTCGCGCCGATTTTTCCGGCGGGCAGATCACTAGCGACGCCGGGCTGCTGCCGCTGCGCTCCTTCGACGAGCGCCATCATCTGACGCGCGATCTGGCCGCGCTGCTCAGTGATCCGCGGGAGGACGATCGCGTCCGTCACGACTCGCTCGAACTGTTGCGACAACGCATCTACCAAATCGTCGCCGGCTACGAAGACGCCAACGATGCCGACCGTTTGCGCCACGATCCCATGCTGCAGATCGTCGCCGATCAGAAACTCGGCCACCCGCTCGGCTCCCAGCCCACCCTGAGCCGCTGGGAGAACGCGCCTTGCGCCCGCGACTTGGTGCACCTCAACGACGCTTTGGTCGAGCAGTTCGCCGGTCTCTGCGGCCGTGAGGTGCGCCAGCGCGGCGAGATTCTGCTCGATATCGATTCCACCGACGATCCCACGCACGGCCAGCAACAGCTCAGCTTTTTCAACGGCGCCTACGGTCAGCACATGTATCACCCCATGCTGATCTTCGAGCGTCACAGTGGATGCCTGCTGGCGGCGCGCCTGCGTCGAGGAAACGCCTCCAGTCATGCCCGTATTGTGCCCATGCTCGTGCGTCTGGTGCCGCGACTCGAAGCCGCCTTCCCCGGCGTAAAAATCAAACTGCGTGGCGATGCCGGTTTCGCCCTGCCCCTGCTTTACCAGTTCTGCGAGTTCTTCGAGATCGAGTACGCCCTCGGCATCCCCGCCAACTGCGTTTTCCAGCGACGTGCCGAACCTCGGCAGATGCAACTGAGACGGCGCTATCGTCGCACCCAGCTACCGCAGCGCAGCTTCTCCAGTTTCCCTCATCGCGCCCGCTCCTGGCCGCGCCAGCGCCGCATCTGCTACAAGGCCGAACACACCGCCACCGGCACCAACCTGCGCTTCGTGATTACCAACCGCGCCGGACGTGCCTCCGAAGTCTTCGCTTTCTACAACGATCGCGGCGAGTGCGAGAACCGCATTGAGGAATTCAAGAACGGCTTTCGCGCCGACCGCTTGAGCTGTCACCGCTTTCTGGCCAACGCCTTCCGCCTGCTCCTGCACGCCGCCGCCTACAACCTGGTCAACTTCTTTCGTCTGCAGTTGCCCCAGCCTTGGCGCTCCGCCCAGATCGAAACTCTCCGCGCCCAGCTCTTCAAAATCGGCGCTCGCGTCCGCCACACCGCCCGCTGCATCCGCTTCCATCTCGCCAGCGGCTGGCCCTTTCAGAACCTGTTCCGCTCCGCCACCCTTGCCGTCAACAGCAGTTGATCCCTTGATCTCTTTCCTTGCTTCCCAACTCAACCCCCAGTCGCTGGTTCCTGCGGAGCCGTGTTCAAAATCCTCTCTCTCTCAGGTCGTGACGCCGAACTGTCCCGCACCAAGCTCATGACCTCGATGACTCTGCCTTTCAAAATGCCCGATCGCACATCCTCGCCAAAAAATCTCAGTCTTGATGAATTAAGCAGGCTAGCGGTGTGTTTTCGCTTTGTGAGGGTTCCGAGTTCCTTATCGTGAACGCTATAATATCTGTTTGCGTCTGGCCCTCTCTACTGAACTGTGGGCCGCTTGGAAGGAAATCATGCCAACTGACATCATCATGCCCCAGATGGGCGAATCCATTGTCGAGGGCACCATTACGAAGTGGCTGAAAAAGCCGGGCGACAAGGTCCAGCGCGATGAACCCCTGTTCGAAATCTCCACCGACAAGGTAGACGCCGAGATTCCCGCACCTGCATCCGGTGTGCTGCAGGAGATCAAAGTATCAGAGGGCACAACGGTCGGAGTAAACACGGTTGTGGGAACGATCTCCGCTGATGGCGAGGCCGCCGCGGCGGCGCCCGCCAAGTCTGCACCTCCAACCACGGCTCCGGAAAAACCGGCTGAAAAAAAGGAAACCAAGCAGCCTGCCCCAGCCACACCCGCTGCTGCCGCCAGCGCTCCGCTGGCCGAATCGGGTGAGGATGAAGAAGCACGCTCGTCGCCACTGGTTCGCAAAATCGCTCGCGAGCACGGTGTCAGTCTCTCGCAGATTTCCGGTACTGGCCTCGGCGGCCGCATCACCAAGCAAGACATCCTCTCGTTCATCGAAGGACAATCTTCCGCCTCAGCGCCGCCTGCACCGAGCGCGGCCACACCCACGTCATCAGTTCCCGCCTCGCGGCCTGCAACTCCGCCAGCCCCTGCTGCCTACCCGGGCGATCTCGTTCCTATGACGAACATGCGCAAGATCATCGCGCAGCGCATGATCGAATCCCGCCGCACCAGCGCTCACGTCCATTGCATGTATGAGGTGGATTTCACTCGCATCGTTCACTTGCGCGCCAAGTACAAGAACGGATTCGAGCAACGCCACGGAGTCCGTCTCACTTTCATGCCGTTCTTTGTGCGCGCGGCCATCATCGCGGTCCAACAGTGGCCCATTATTAACGCAGCGATAGAAGGCGACAGCATTCGCTACCATCGCAATATCAACGTAGGCATCGCTGTCGCCCTCGACTGGGGCCTCATAGTGCCCGTCCTCAAGAACGCCGGAGACCTCAACTTCCTTGGCCTGCAGCGCGGTATCACCGATCTCGGAGAGCGTGCCCGCAGCAAGAAGCTCAAACCTGAGGATGTCGAAGGCTCAACTTTCACCGTCACCAATCCCGGCCAGTTCGGCGCCGTCTTCGGTCTACCCATCATCAATCAACCGAACTCCGCCATCATGGGCGTGGGCGGGATTACCAAGCAGCCCTTGGTCATCACCGACAAGGAAGGCAACGATTCGATCGCCATTCGTTCGGTCGTCCATCTCACACTCGGCTACGATCACCGCCTCATCGACGGCGCTGTCGCCGACCAGTTCATGGCTTTGGTGAAGAAGACGCTGGAGAATTGGAACGAAGAGATCGGGTAGGGTTATTGGGCGGAAGGCGTGGTGCTTGCAGCCGGCTGCTGCTTACACCAGGAGGACGCGTTTAGGCACATAACCGTTCCAGCAATAATTTTGGAAATTCCGTCTTTGAATTGTTCCGGATCGACAATCTCTCGTGCTGCGACGGCGTCCACCGTGGAGAGCGCATTCTGCAGAAACAACATCGCGGCATCCTTCTTCTCGCCTCCGGGCTTGCCTCCAAACATGCTTTCAATGCCGCTTACTAGAGCCGGGACAAAGGCGATCGCCCGCAGCAATTGAGATAGAAAATTCATAAATCTTCCTCCTTAACTGGTTTTCAGCAGATAGATCAGATGAGCGGCGGCTGGACAATTTCTGGCGCAGCCGCCGTATGCCTTACGTCAGGCTGGCCAAAATATCGTTGAGCGCGGTCAGGTTAGGATCTGCTCCGTCGGTGGATCTGACGATCAGCGTTAGGCAAGCCTTGAGTTCGGCAGCCTTGCTAAACGCCAGTGCCAGCATGCCCGGCATGTCGATTCCTCCTGCTCCGGAGCTTTTCAACGTGTTGGCAGTTGGTGTAGTGGCAGTCTTTAGATTGGTAATGATTGTAGTGCTCGGTACGGTGCTCATGGCTCTCTCCTATTGTCTTGAAAATGAACCGTCTCTCAGGAAAATCTGAAGTTCGTGGTCGGTCAGTTCCGCCGCTTCAAATGACTCTCAGTGGCGGGAGTGTTCAGTCGCTCCGCCGGTGGATCGCACCTCGTCCCTTAGACGGTCCTCCCCGGAAGCTAGTTTCGCGTTCTTATCGTGCGCGTTAATCAACCGCTTGATCTCATCTTGTCCCTCGCGCAGTTCGCCAAGTTCAACTTCCGTGCGAATTCGACCTTCGGTATTCGTTTCCGCAATCTGCTCCAGACGCGTGACTCGCGTCTTAGTCGTCTCAATGTCCGTGCTTTGCTTTGAGGTATTTCGCGCGTCTTGCAGCACGTAGCCGGTCAAAGACAAAGCGATGGCGCCCACCGCGACCAGGGTTCGCCCGTCAAACTTCAACAATCGCTCGTCTCTGGCGGCCCTGGAATCCCTTCTCCACAACTCTTGCGCGGCTTCTAGCCTTGCCTGCGTCTCCTCCAGCTTTCCGAGCACATCCAGCTGAAAATCCTTCGTTGTATATTGCGTTGCTGCGGACTGTTTCGCCGTCCCCGAACGTAGTCTCTGCCGGCTCAAGAACTCGTCTTCGTTCATAGCGGATAGTCCACGTGCAAGGCGGCAGAATACCGCGAATATTTTGGCGGCGAAGAACCGTCATAAAGGCGCAAGAAATAATTTTGTGTGCGGGACAGGCGGGCGAGGGTGAATGTTTGAGTGTTGAATCGGCCTAGCAAGTTTCGGTCGTTGGCTTGTCCCCAGCCATAGTCATTTTCCCTGACCTCGATGCCGCACCCGGTTCCCGGTGCGATTCCTGCATCAACCTCCACCGTCGTCGAGGTTACCGCCGTGATTTGCGCCTCCGTCAGATCCACCTGGTAGTACGCACCGACTTGCGTCGTCTGCAACAACGGAGGCACATCCTGAAGCGCAATCGTAGTCGTGCTTGTTACATACTCAATCGCTAACGGCGATGCCAAGTCATTCGCGAACCCAATCCTATAGAAGCCACGATCGTTCGCTGGATCAGCAACCTCGATGCCCACTTCCCGTACAATCGCCGTGAATGATGCTTTACGCGAAGGAACATTTAACGTAATCGCGTCGCCCGGAAATATGTCCGCTGCGGCGCCCGGCAGAAAATCGCTCCACGTCTCATAGGTTCCCGACCATGCCGGATTCGTGGCATCATCCAGGATCGCCAACGCCGCGTTCTCACAATCTATATCGGTGCGCGCCCCTGGGTTTTTCATCATCCGCACCGAACTTCGCGTCCCATCATCGGCGCCCTTCTGCAGCGAGGTCACACTCGCTTCGTTTTTCACTTGAGCTACAGCGCGCCCAGATCCGCGGTAGCTCACAACGATCAACTGATTCAGCGCCGGCACATATTGCGGATAGAAATCCAAGGACGGATCGCTGGAGATTTCACATGCCGCTCCATCCGAAAGCGAACCCACTAACTGCGTC
This sequence comes from uncultured Acidobacteriaceae bacterium, assembly GCA_963773675.1. Taxonomy (GTDB): domain Bacteria; phylum Acidobacteriota; class Terriglobia; order Terriglobales; family Acidobacteriaceae; genus Sulfotelmatobacter. The sequence continues at coordinate 225,639 of CAVZCG010000013.1, read as the reverse complement.
ACGTAATTCGCGCTGGGTAGCGCCATTCTCACTTCTGCCAGCGAAATGTGCGCCACGTAGGTGTAGGCGATGCTGCACTGCATGCTGACCGCATTGACCAACGCGTAAGTGCAGAATCCTGGTGCGCTCGGGATCACATTGTCATACAGCACCGTCGCTGGAGCCACTAGCGTCGCCGGGTTATTTGGGTCAATGTCCTGCACTTCCAGCACGAAGCGCATATCCGCCGCCACCGCCGCTCCGCCCCATCCGCTGCCCACTGGGTGCAACGAGGAGTGATAAGTCTCCCCGGCGCGGTAGACCTCCATCGAGTATAAGTAAGTCGTGAAGCAGTACAGGTGCCCGGGGGTTGTAGTCATCACTGGGCCAGTAAGTGATCCGTTGATTAGCGCCTGAATCGTAGACGCTCCACCCGATGGCGAGATTTGGAATCCTGCCAAACATCCGCCCACCGAAATCGCTCCCGCGTATAGTCCGCCCAGTACACCCTGCGACCCAGCCGTAAAAGTCACATCGCCGTGCTGCAACTCCAGCGCGCCGCCGAGCTCGATCTCCTCAATAAAGCTCACAGTAGTCTGTCCGTCGGTGCCAGTGCCGCCCGCGATCTGCAATGTCTGCGCAACCACTGAAACGGCGGACGACGGATCGTTTTCCACCCAGGTCGTCGCGTCCAACCCCGGCCCAAGATATTCCTCATCAATCAACGCACCTTTTGTCTGCGCGAAGGGCTTCTGTGATAGGTAGAATTTCAAGCTCAGCCCATCTCCCGCAAAATAATCCCGCACCAGCGCCTGTGGTTCGTCCTGCCCGATAACGGTCACATCATTCACCAGAAGGTTTGGACTATTCAGGCACAATCCGGCCGGAGAAAAGTTCGCATCGCTCTCATTGAGAGCGTATACAGCCGCCCCAAGCGGGGCGAAGATAAGGGCGCCATTCATGGTGCGAAAGACCGCTCGGGACGCCACCGCAATTTCCGCTGCATGAAACGAGAAGCTCTTTTGCGGGTTCACTTCATAACTTGCGAGCGGATCCAGGTTCTGCACCGCACTCACGTTAAACAGCCCCGGCAATAGATCCTGCGCCAGCTGCCGGAGCGCGTTACCGGCGCTCCGGTCCACAAAAGGGGAACGATTCGGCAGTGCCTTCTGATCCAGCAAAACTTCGTCGCTTTGTGCGGCGACGTTGTACCGATACACTGGCCCTTGTTCGCCCCAGCCCAAATATTCATATTGCGGGGCGGCGATTACATAACCCGTGAACACATCGCTGCCATTTGTTTTTCCCAAGGTGACCCTTGCGCCCATGGCTGGAATTACAAAACCCGGTGAGTTCGTCAGTAGGCTGAACTGCAGTTCTGCCGGCTGATTCAGCTTACGCTCCACCTTTGGCAGCTTACTTCCGTCTAGCGATGCCGTATAGTCTTGCGGCCCTTGCCCCTGAAGATTGTCGATGGTTAGCTTCATTTTGTTTTTCGGATACTACCTTTCCTGCTCGCGTCGCGATCTCGTCCGCTTTCAACGAACTGCGGAAGCTCGAAGGCGTATGTCAGTCAATTCTTGCTGTGAACGCTGCTATTAGATTGGCAGAACTTTCAGCGTGCGGGCCGCCAAAAGCTTGTACATTCCGGTTTGCGAACTCGAATGAGGAAAGAGGGAAACGTCTAATACACCGCTGCCATCGTTGCCGGAAAGTAACTTCGATAGCACATCACCACCTGTCCATCGTTCGTATCCGTGTATGGCAACGCCAGGAACGAAGCGTGGAGTGACACTGAAGTTAATGGTCTTGCTATCTCGGCGAAGTCTTCTCGCGAGTACTTCTGCGACGAACTCCCTGCCGCACTCGCTTGTGTACTGGCCGTGGCCCTCGTGTTTGCCGCGCCGCCGCTTTTCGGTGGCTTCCAGCCTGCTCCTGAGACCACGCTTATACCGTGTGACCCAGCGCCTGGGTTGGGACTGAGTCGCGGATAATAGAAGCACACTCGTCCTCCCGACTCAGGTTCAGCCACAAACAGTGCCGACCATTCCTGGAAGAATGATCCACCTTCCCGATCCACGAACGCCGCTACCACTTGTACCGATGATGCTGCGCTCGGCGCTCCCGCAAGCAGCGGCTGTGCCAGGATCAACGAGTTCGACGTTATATCTACGACCCGCCCAACGTTAAATGTCACTCGCCGTACGTAGTTCGCGTCGTTGTTCACTTCGGCTGCGTTGCTCACATATGCCGCGGAAATTCCCGACCCTACGTATCCAATCTGTTGCTGGTAGTCCACGTCGACTGCCACCAAACTGCCGGCGACGAACCCAATCACTCCTCCAGTCCCAAGAACAAGTTGACTCGCTGTCGATCCCGGAAGCACGGCCACCGGCGGAATCGGAGTTCCCCCCGAAGGCGCTGGCGCTGCACTCGTGCTGGTGGCCAGCACATTCATGTGCTCGGATCCCCCCGCTAACGCCATTTGCAACTTTCCCCACTCCCGAAAGTCGAACTCAACTCTTGCCTCGATCGGCCCCCGGAATTGCAACGAAGCCAGCGTTTTCGCTCCCGATCGCACAACTTCCGTCGGAGTGTCGTAGAACCGCTCGAAGCTCTCGATCCAACCTAGATCAAGCCAGGGAGCGGGCGGCGAATCGAGTGCAAACGCGCCCGCCGCCGGATCGAAAATCGTTGGCGTTTCGGTTACTCGATTCACAGGCGCAAAGTACGCCCGCATCTGTCGCATCACCGGGACCATCGCCGGACGCACCGGAGTCGTGCTCATAGAACTGTTACCTCCGAGAAGAAGAAAACTGTAATCCGTGCCCGGCGCTCGGCACGCCCATCCTGATAGGCTTGTTCATACATCGCTCGCCGCACCGCACGCCCCTGATAGGCAAGCACATTGTCCTCTACCCCACTCGTTGTGACCGTCTCAAACGCCGGTTGATTCCAGAAGATGCTCGTTCCTAGATCTGTGCTGGGCGACCGCGAGTAGTCATATTTCTCGGTATTCGTGGGCTGGCAGATCCCAAGCAGTTCGTTGTCGAGTTGGCCGATCACTCGTCCTCGATCTACCATGCTCTGCACCGTTCCTAATGTGTAGTACGAGATCACACATTCCAGACTCATCAGCGCCGCATTCCCTGCATGACCGTCGACAACATCCGCCGTGCCCCACTCGATGTAGAACGCATTCGGCTGGGGTTCGGCTGCGGAGGGCGGCAAGTTCTCCACCGCAACCACTGCCGGCACGGTCATGCCGTTGACTGTCACGGTTCGCGCTGGATTCAACCCCGCCAACCTCTGCTGTAACGTCAGCAAAAAACTGTCTTTAGCAAATTGCACGAATACCTGCTTCTAGCTGGCGACTTCCAGCTTGAAAGTTATTAGTTCTTGAGCTCGAATCTATCTCCTCATTATTGGCATCGTGGATCCACAAGCTAGAAGCTAGAAGCTAGAAGCTAGAAGCTAGAAGCTAGAAGCTAGAAGCTAGAAGCTAGAAGCTAGAAGCTAGAGCTAGAAGTAGAAGTGGAAGCTGATTCCGTCATTCCACCGCCGTAACCACGTAAAAGTAAGCCGTTCCCGCGAAGTTCTCGGTCGCTACCGCCTCTATGTGAAAGAGATCGCCATCGTATTCGAGCCCCAAGGCAGCGTTGAACAGGTCCTCCGCTGAACCCATCCCCAGCGTAGGCAACTGCATTTCAATCGCGGAAGCCGGCAACGTAAACTCAATCCTCCGTCTCGGCCCCAAGTTTCCGGTTGGCAGGTTGTTTGTCACGACTGGCGTGATGCTAACTTGCTGCACTCCCGGATCAACTAATCCCAACTGGCCGCCCGGATCGCTCGCGGTCGCCATTGCCGGCAACAGCAAGTTCACCTGGTCTCCGCCCAGCGCGCTCAACATCGCATTCGCTGCTCGCACCAACGCCGCTCCGCAAATTCCGCTGCCCATATTCCCCTCCGTTCACGAATTCGACTCCCATGACCTGTAGCCAACTGCCGGCAGGTAACAACAAGGCGCCGCCTTTCCTAAGCACCCTTGACTGCCACATACGGCGTCAACAGACTGCGCACCATGTCATCCACCAAAGTCGGCCCGAAATATTGCAGCCGCATCTGGTTGATCTGGCTCGATTGCACGTTCAGTCCAGGCGTTGCCTGCGCGTTCTTCACGATCTGGGCGCACGCTACTTGTACCGGTGTTGGAATCGTGCTCCATCCTGCGTTGTAGACCACGTCCACTTCATTGAAAAACAGTCCAAGCGCATTCACCGGAAAAGTGAGCTCTCCGCTGTCCGCCCAAATGTCGATCGTGGTTGGATCGATCGTCGTCCACATTCCGGGAAGCGAGAACACAAGGGCAAACTCCAGACTCATCTCAGGGAACGGCCATTCGCCCCGCCGCGGAATTCCGTAGCGTCCCTGCAGCGTGACGATCGGCGTCGTCGCCGGCGCTACCGTTACTAGGGGCAGATAACTTACGCGCACCGTATTGAGTTCCGGCGGCATCTTCAGCCTTTCCTCGTATTGATTCACACCCAGAGTCACCCGCCGGCAGTGCGCATCGATGATGGCCGAGGCGGCCGTGATCCACGAAGGGTCCGTCGTTGCATCCAGTCCGTACGTCAGATAATCCGTTGTCGCGAGATAATTCATAATGAGTTCTCAGTTCTCGGCTACAAAAAGATGCCGTTGGCCGCCGTCGTTGATCGTTGGCAACTAAGGCAGCTTCGCCTATACCAAGGACAAACAACGAACGACCAACGACTGTTTTTCCTACCGCTGTACATTCACCTGGTAATGCGCGAAGTTTGCCCCCTTGACTACAGGTGCGCCAAACTTCACTACCACCATTTGCTGAGTCAAGGCATTGGGCAGGCCCAGCTTGAACACCCGCGGATTCGGATCGCTCAACCAGTGATACTCGATCAGATCCTCGGTCACGATGTAGACGGGATATACCGACGGCGTTCCGGTGGTGTACGGGATGGTCCAGTCCGGAATCAGTGGCAGTTCCCCAGCTTGCGTGGTCAGTGCTTTCACCCGCAATCCAGCCGTGATCTCTACCGTGTTCAGAACGACGTTGTACTCCGTCTTCATCTCCCGATCGATCAGGTCCAACAACACTGGATTGGAGTAAATGGCAGTCGGACGCACCGCATAGGAGGAGTTCGACACCATCTGCGCAATCGTTCCCTTGATACCGTCCACAATGCTTGCAGGGGCGACGCCAATTGTCGTCGTATTCCCGCCAGCCACGATCTGCCCGATCACGCCGAAATATTGCAGTGTTGTCGGCGTGCTGAGTGATGTGTCCGTGCCGTTCCACAGCGCAACATCGTGCGTGCGTAACAGTCCGTCCACTGAATCGGCCAGATCCTTTGCCTGCAAGTAGGCAAACTGGCTTTGCTGCGCCGTCACTTCCAGATCGAACAGGTTGTAGTTGATTTGCGACACCAGCGCCTTGAGTGGCACAGCCATTTCCACACGGGTCGGCGATCCCACGGTTGGTGCAATGTTGCGAGGATCGACGAACGCCTGCGCTGCTGTCGGCGCGTTGATCGCGGTCTCTTCGAAGAATCGCGACGGATGTCCGGTTGCCGGCACCTGCTTGATTCTCTGCCCGAACGCACCTCGCCGGCGCACAATGTCAAAGATTTCCGTTTGGTACCGGTCAACTTCAATCGCACCCGGCCCAAGGTAGTCAGCCGATGCATACAAATCCACGAATTTTACTGGCATGTTTTCTCCTCTTTGATCTTCAACTTGCGATTTGGAATTCGATTCTTCTCACGCTCACAAATAAAAAAGGCACGACTATGTCGTGCCCTGTCCCGTCCTGCCGAAATCTCGCGAGCCTATTCGATAATCCCCGCCCTCGCTAGCTCCGACTTCACCGCAATCCGCTGCTCCACGCTCAGATTTTGCAATGACTTATCGAGCACGCCCTTGTCCAGCTTTTCGCTGCCCGTATCCCCGCAGCTTTTAGCCAGGATCGCCGAAACCATGGGTGGGAGCGTTTTACGCGCCATTCGCGCCGCCTGCACTTTCAAGTCCGCGTTCGACTTTTCCAGTTCTGCCATTCGCTCCTGCAAATGCCGCGCGCTTTCGCCTCGCGCCGACATCTCATGCGACGGCTGCTCTTCCACCGCCGCCACAATCCTGTCCACCTTCGAGTTCAGCGCCTCTTGCTGCGCATCGAGTCGTCCCAACACACGATCCAACGATTCGGCCGCACTCGCCAGCCGTTCCGCCGTCGTCATCAATTGCTGCAATGTTTCTTCATTCATACTCTTTCCTCCTTCATAATCCTCGGTACCCGGTACTCGCAACTCGGTACTCGCAACTCGGTACTAGCCACTCAGTTCAATCCACGTATCTCGGTAGGCCGCTTTGTCCCTGCGCAGAATCGCAGCTCCCGTGAACGTGACTCTTTCCAGCATCCAAACCTGGGCTCTCGTGTCCGCGAGCTCGACGTCGGTCACCTCATAAGACATCCCCAGACCTTTCGCTGGCGTCGCAGTATATGTCTCGGCGCGGATTGTTGTATTGAAGTCTTGAGTTCGTTTCTGCTTCTTGTGCTGGCCCAGCGTTTCGGTCAAGTTGAGAATCTGTTTCGCAGCAGCCCGCAACGAAGCTCTCAAACCGAGAACTTCCGTCCGCAGCCTCTGCTCCAGATCTGACGCCACGCCGTGCAAGGTATACGAATGCAATAGTCTGTCCCCTGAGGACTCGACGGAACCGAGATCAGGTCCGCTTCCAGAATTCGCAATCTCTTTCACGATCTCCGGGAAGTCTCTCGCAAATAGATACCCACCCAGTTCAACATTTCGTCCCACGATTTCCGCCCGCGTGATCACGCCCACCTTGCATCGCACATCGTGCCGGGGAGTAATCCACGCCCATTCCTAAGAGCGAAGGCAGCGCCGCCTCGGCCGCTCTTTTAGTAAGCACCACCAGGTGGCCTCGCGCGCCCGAAGGCGGTCGCTGCGACGGTACATCGACCATCGTCAATACTCCCCGAAACGCCGCCCGGTTCGGATGTCCCGCCACCTCCGGCATGGCCACCGCCATACTTTTCAAATCAATCATTGCCATCTCCCCTTTTGCCCAAGGTCATCCTGAGCGAAGCAAGCGAGTCGCGATAGCAACGCGCCTGCGTAGTCGAAGGATCCCTACCCTCCACTAAATTCTTGCGGCCTAACTGGCACTGCCCTCGCCCAGATTCGGCAACCCTCTCATCCTCCTGACTTCATTCACCGTTAGCACTCCACTCTGTAAGAGGATCTGCTGAATCTGCGCCTCTTCCAGCGGATCCTGCGTGTCCAATTCCGCAAATACGAATTCCAGATCATTCCATCCAAGCCTCTTCTGAATTGCATCTCGCGTCAGGTGTTCTGCCAGCAGTCGCGCTGTTGGCACAATCGCCTGTCGAAACGCCATGTCGTTGTATTCCTCCGCGGTGGAGCGGTTCACGTCCCGCTCCACCCCCAGGTAAAACGGAGGAAGGTCGAAAGCATTCGCGATTACGCGCAGCAGAAACTCCTGCCACTGCAATCGCAAGTCAGCATCAGTGCCGCCTCCGAACCGCAGCACTTCGGGTTTGCTTTCGACCGATAGGATCGGCACTCGTCCCGTGCCTTCAATCTCGTCTTGCCACCACCGAATCAGCCGCTCGTGATGTTCCGGCGTCAGATCCTGCAGCCACAATGCATACTGCACCACCGAATTCGAGGCCAGCCGTGACGCATAGCGATGCGCTCCCAAAAACGCGTTGATCGTCTCAAACGCCACTTCCAGTCGTCCCAGCCCAAACGGCGTGTGCGTCCTCGGATTCAGCCGGATGTAAATCAGTTCATCGTCATCTAGCGCAATCTGGCTCTTCGGTCCTGACTGATCCGTCACCTGCAAATAGCGCTGCCCTTGCGGCGACCCATCCCAATCCAGATTCATTCGGATTGACGACCCATCCACCGGCCAAAGCAAGAGTGGATGTTTCGAATCGCCCGATGTCTGCACCTCGATCGCCCCATATCCGCCCACGATGATGTCTTCCAGCACCTGCTCCGCAAACGATCGGAACGAATCATCGGGATTCGGCGCATTGAAGTTTTCCGCCAGAAGCTGCACTCGCTCCGCTCCATCCGGTATCGCTTCCAGAGCAATACCCTGCCGCGGCTGAATCCGCCACCGCATCCCCGCGATTCGATCTTTGATCGTGTTGATAGCTCGCCGTGGAACAGGAATTTCCGAAAAGCGCCGCAAGTTGTACGCCGTCGGCTTCGGCATGATGTCGCCCGGCGGCCCATACGAGTTGAAAATAGAAGGCAGCGGCAATGTCCGCCGTTTCTTCTCGGCCTTTACCAGCGAGGATGCCGAAGACACTCCCGCAATCCGGCGCATCGCGCCGCGCAACGTTTCTTTAATATTCATAAGATTTCTTGTTTCCTAGAGATTCCTGGGGACAGCCGGGTGCCCCATCCTAGCCGCGCCCTTCGCGGCTAGGGTGGGGACGTTGATCTCTTCTGTTTCCCCTGTGGACAGATTTTCACAACGACCAATAGAAAAACCCCGCCATAGGAGGGCCTGCTCTTGATTTGTGCTGACTTGTCCGACAGAAACTACGAAAATCTATTTCACAAGATTCCCAACGGAATAATAATCACAAGCCCGCCCATAACTAGCCCTCCGAAGATCAGCGGAAAACGCGCCGGCCTCGCGCCTAAGACGCCGCCAAGCAATGCAAGAAAGCTCGAGCCAAAACACCAGATCGCCAGCCGTAACCAATCAAGGCGAAACGGGAACAAAATGACAAGCAACGGAATCATGAGCGCCACTATCAGAGCAACACATCCTACAAGAGATATCCATACTCGCGAGCGAGAGACTCGTTGATCGCTCCGCGCGCTCACGAACCCGACCCAAGACATGGCCACTAATAAAAAGGGGAGCGCCAACAGAAATAGCTGCGCAACATCCTGCACGGCCATCGGTAGTCGATGCCCGGCCCGCGAAGACAAGACCAGCGAAAGGATGATGAGCGTTCCGAAGATCCACTCCCACCCTGGCCGCCCGCATCGAGAGGTCAAACCCGCATCTCCCGCCGCGCCACCTCCGCAATCTCTACGATTTCTCCCACCGGCACCACGCGAATCTCGCTCTCATTCAAAGTCGCCAGTCCAAACAAGACCGTCTCGTCTGAGCGATTCAAATCATCCCCCACTACCGCCGTTAACACTGCGAAGGCATTTTCCTGCTTTTTAATCCCCTCCACAATCTTTGGATAACTGAATGCAAGAACCTTCGCCAGATTCGCATCGGTCTCCAGCGACACCGCCTGAAACATCTTGATCTCGCCGTTCGGTCGATAACTGCAATCGATCTTCAGCGGATCTCCCTTGTGCGTGTAGGCCGCCACCGCGATCTGTTTCTGCATCAACCCCCACACTCCCGCCTGCTCGAAGGCACGCCGCATTTGCCCCAAAATCCTGAGGCGCCCACTCTCCTCTTGCTTTCCTCCGACGCTAGCCGCCTCTAGATACATCGATGCCATAGCCTCAATCTCACGCACTGGATCCTCTGCCAAGCATCCCTTGGTCGGCGAAAGCTGAATCACATTCGAAAACGAATCCTCCAGCCGCCTTAACAAAACTTCACGATCGTGCGTCGTAGCCAACTGCCCCCGAATCTCCAGTTCCAACGCCGCCAGCATCGCCACATCCGCCTGCGGATCTAGACACTGTACTCGCCGCCAATTCCGCGCGAACCTCACATCTGCGAACCGCGTCGCGGAAGGCCCAGTGCGCGGCTCAACCATCACCAATCCAATATTGACGAACTCATCCTTCACCGCGTCCGGCACATATCGCAGCAAGAAGAACTCAAGTTGTCTTCTCTCAGCCATCATCCGTTCATCAATAACAAGACTTTCTTCGTGACTCCGTGGTGACTGTTCTTACGACTCAATGCTCCACCCACTCCGGAAACGGCCTCCGCGGCGACACTCGGAACGCCTCAATCAACTCCCGTACCGCTCCCCGCCGGACAATCAGTGTCCGCACCAACTTTTCCAACTCATCCCATTCCCCGCCATACCACTCTGGAGGAATCTCCCCCGCCAAACTCCACACCACATCCTCTTCCATCTTCTCAATGCGCGAGAGCCACGGCTCAAACGACTCCCACCCTCGCACTCCCTCGTACACTTCATTCCGCGCGTATACTCCGCGCAACGGATAATCCGGAAACGTCCACTCCCCCGCGTTGAAGCAATATCCCTGGTCGATAAATGACGCCGTATACTTTCTCTCCCGCAACTTCCTCCAGAACGCCGCCTGCCGCCCGTTCGCGTTCCCCGTCCATTTATCCACCACAAGCATTCCGGCAAATGTCTCCAGATTCCGCACCATCCCAAACATCTCCGCGGGAAGATAATCAAACACCTGCCCTTCCAGCGGACTCACCGCATACTGCGACCCGAATTGTAGTCCTGCCTGGCACGGGATAGTATTGTGAGCCAGTTGAATACTCAACTCCGCGGTATGCTCCACCAACCAGTCGCCCACCTCCACAACTTCCGTTCGAGGCACCGGAAGTCCTGCGCGCTCCGCCAGTCTAGTTCCCAGCATTTCGTTTGTCAGCACACGCAAATGCTGCGGGTTGTTCCGAAATTTAACTACATAGAACTCCCCATCAGAGCAGCGCATCAAATGCCCTTGCGCCCCACCCCGCATCCTTCTCACGTGTTGGACTGCTTCTACCAATATTTGCGCGCGGCGCAGGCGCCCAAGCCTTGTTTCTTCTTGACCGATGTTTCGGGCGTTCATATCCGATTCACCGCAAGGCCTGACATCTTACTCCAAGTGCCCTCTATTCCCCGGTGACCGATGAACTTCCTCGATGTTTCAACCTTCGACTACCAGGCTCGCCATCTCCACCGCTCTTTTCTTCGCCCCGCGCCCCACATCTTCCTTTCGTACGGCCAAAGCGATGGCCATCGCCATCACGCAATCATCATGAGCCCCATTTGCCGCGGCCGCACTTCCATCCGGATACCTGACAAATGTTCGACACTCTTCGAGCAGCCGTGGGCTGTGAAATAACGTCGGCTCCGCCATCAACACCGCCGCCATATTCTCGATCATCGCTGGACGGGTCGCCGCTGATGTAAGCCATCCCAATTGCCCGTCCTTCTCGTAGATGTTGGCGTACTCCATATCTCGCAAGTGAGCTAGCACGCCGTATCCATGATTGTTCCGTTCCACGGCCAACAGCGCTTTCCCATAACTCCGCCCAAGTTCTGCCACCCGTCGCGCCAACTCAAACGGTGCAAAGTGTCCTCGCAATTCTGCACACTGCAGTCCCAGGGTCTTTTCAACAACCTCTGCACACGCGTAGTCTCCTTCGGATCCTCCTCCTGCCGTGTCCACCCCAATGAGGTAGTGCCGCCCCTCCTGCGGCGGTAGCCAAATGACGAGCCGTCCGTTGTCCTGCAACTGCACTGCCGCCCCTGCCATGGACGCAGCTTTGTCAATCGCTTCCAACTCGAAGACGCATTCTCCCGACAAAAGAAAACACGAACTAGCGTCCTCCGCGTACTCCTGCCCCGCCAGTCCGCGCAGCGTCATCCACTGCTTACGGCGCCACGCGATCTGTTTTTCATCGAGACCGTAGAGATCCTTCAGCTTCAGTTCTTCCGCCGTAAGCGGCAGAACATTTTCTTTATCGGCGACTTCTCGATAGCTCTCCTCATACCACCACGGGAAAAAGTGCCGCGTGTACCCAGTCTCGACCGCCTTCTGCCACTCGTTGTAGAACGTGCCCGCCGCTCCGTTCGGCGTGGACTCCAGCACAATTTCTCCACCCGGCGCCACTGCCGCTCGCAATGAGGCCAGCGTCTCTGCCGCGTCGCGGGGCCAGCAGGAGACCTCCGAACAATGGAGGTAATGTATAGTCATCCCGCGCCCCGCGTTCGCATTCGCCGTCTCCACCCGGTATTCGCTGTCCAGCAGCGGAAACACGAGTTGGTGGACATTGGCGCGCGAATGAATCAGCGCGCCCTTGCGCAGCCCTTCGGGCAGTTTTTCCCAGAAGCGCCGCACAATACCGAAGATTGCCTCCGCCGATTCCAGGCTGTGCGCTACCTGCACCGCCAACGTTCCCGGCCGGGTTATCGTTTGTATGAAGAACCGTGCAGCGATATATGTCGTAATTCCTACCTGCCGCGCCTTCAGTACGATATTTTGCTTACCGCACTTCTGTGAGTATTCTCGTTGCGCACGGTTCAAGTCCAGCAGCTCGGTTCCACCTTCCTTCAAACGAATCTTCAGCAACCTCGCAATTAACAAATCACGAACCGTCTGCTCACCCACTTGCTGATCAAGAAATGGCCCAAATTGCTGCAACAGATAAAGATCACCCTCCACACTTACCTTTCGCGTTCTGTAATGTTCTTTCCTTTTTCGTTACCTCGGTTTGACAGGCTTCCTTTGTAAACCGCATCTTTATTTCAGAAGTCCGGCGCTTGCCCAGCGATCGAACTTCCCGTGCGCATGAATCTTTAGTCCTGACGCCGCATGATCCAGGTCGACGTTCCCTGTCTTAGCCGTCATCGTGGCGTTATACGAGCTTACGAACTGGCTGGCGGTCAGCGTCGGCTGCTTCTGTGCCTGTCTCGCCGCCATAGTCATCATCGCCGGCGATGCGCTCGAATTAACTAGGGGAACTATAGCTGCCATCGACTGCACTTCTGAGAGCACGATTGCGATCACTGCCGTGAGCTTCGCCTGCGTTGCCGTATCCTTAATGTGCAGCGCCGGCAGAAGACCGTTCAACGTCAACTGCACCGCGCTCAGCGCCGCCTGAATCTGACTGAGCAGCCCCGGCTGTGCTGACGCATCCGCCTTTTGATACGCCGTTATCAATGACTGCATCAGCTGCAAATCTGCCCCCGCCTGGCTCCCCGCGTTCTGGATAGTCTGCAGATCAGAAGCCGAAACATTCTTACCCTCCAGCGTCGCGACCAGTGTGACGATGTTTGCCGTCGCTGGAATGAGCACCTCTACGATCTGCTCCGCCTCGCCAACCCAGGCAGTCGAGCATGCCGTCCACATCAAAGTTCCGCACAACACCACCGCCACCAACGCTTTGCCCATATTCGATTTCTTAGCCATTAGTTCCTCCAATGTGATTCAGAAGTAAAAAAGCACGGCTTTCGCCGCGCCCCTGATGCCTTTTCCGCTTAAATTTTCTCTACCGGCTCAACGCCACATCGGTCGTGTTAGCTTCTTCCAGCCGCCAGTTGAGCTACATTCCCAAGCTGAACGACTAGGTCGACTCGACATCAATCCCAAAGAATTTTGTCAGGACCGCCTATTGCGGGTTATCAGGGTAAGGCCCGGTCGACCCGCAAGGCGTCGCGCAGACATAAAGATTCTGCGTTTGCGCGGCGTCAATCGCCGCAATGTTCGCCCCCATCGCCGTTCCGTCCAACGCATCGTCCGCGTTGCCCGCATAGAAGACGCTGCTGGGAGATAAAGCAAACTGGTGATAATCGGAAAGTGTCAGAGGCATCGAAGCACTATTAAGTGCTCCGAGAAATCCTACGCATGCGCCCGTTGGCGAACCTGGACAATACGAATTTGTCGGAAACTGTATCGTCGGCGAGCCTGCCGGGAACAGTGAATTCAACCCGTACGCGGTATAGTTCGACCCGGTTTGCCCTGGCCAGACAAGAGCGTTCGCGGTGAAAGTATTCGCGCTGTCGTTATTGAACTGCTCGAATGCCGTTCCCGTACCCACCGCGGAACTACCCCAGGAGCCACCCACAAAAATGCTATTGACCATTGCCCGGTTCATCCCAAAGCTTGGGCCGTCCGTGTCCGAATTGTTGAAGGCGTTGCCTGAGTTCACCGTGTAAGTCGACCTGCTGACTACGGTATTGTGATTCCAAATCAAGTTAAACGGCGCGCCTTGGATGGTCGTAAGTTTGCAGTACCCGCTGCTCTCCGTCGCCCCAGCCGCCCCTGCGAGAGGAGCCGTCACCGTTACGTTGCCAGCTGTAAAGGTTCCACTCCACGGAGTCGAAGGACCAGATGCCCCCGGCCCGATTCCGCTCGGAACATAGGTCACACTACTATGCAGTGTAGTGCCGACCGTATTGAAGGCCGTGTTGACACAATTATCAATCGCGACCGGATCTCCGGCAGAGATGTTGAACGATTGAAATCCTGTTGCTGTCGAAATTCCCGACGATGAACTATTCCAGCTCACCGCTATGGTCTGCGTTCCGGTGCAGCTTGGACAAGTGAACGTGGGCGTGGGCGTAGATGTGTATCCGGAGCCATATACATTTTGGTTCACTGTAAACGTCGTCCCTGAGCACTTCACGCCATAGTTTGCCTGGTTCCCGCCCGCGAGGTTCGGGACCGGAAACGCGAGGCTGGGACTGCCTCCGCACGTTCCACCGGAAATCGTGACGTTTGAAATCTGCCCGATGCATTGACCGAGATCGTTGGAACAGTTCGCGACGAACGTCACATGATTTCCATCCGTCTGCGTCATCGTCCCTTGCCACGTTCCGCCGCCCCCGTCAATTGAAAGCCCGATGTTGGTCGAGCACCCGTAGTTTGTTCCCGCGATGCTGTACAGGAGATTGTTCAGCCATTCGATGTTGCGGGGAGGATACGCTGTTCCGCCACCCGGCCCGGAGCGCGATGTCGTGATGTTCCAGATCTGGCAGCCGTTGCGGAAGATGTTGGACTGCATCGTCACATCGTGCAATGTGCTCAGATAGTAAGTGCCGTTACCGCTGGAATTATTTTTCGGGTCAAGTTCCCCCAGTGTGCCGCCCTGCCCGCCGGAGGAATCCACGTTTTCTCCGATGTTGCCGCTTACCACTGCTCGACAACCACCCTTCATCTCGAAGCTGTTCTTCCGAACCAAACTAAAATTGTTACTCCAGTAGGGATTGGCGCCGGCAACGATTGGGCTCTGGCCGAGCCACGAAAATGGGTAACCCAGGTAGTTGCGCCGGATCTCCCCGTCGCAGAGTGGCACCCACCCGAAGATGGACGGTCCCGATCCTCCTGAATACCCGCCGGAAAAGATGCCGATGGATCCGCCCTCCAGGTGGTTATGGTCGATCTTCACCTGATTGGCGTTCACCGTCACTGCGTGATGCTCCGCTCCAGGACGCGCGATCTGGCTGATCTGCGAATCAACCAGCGAGCAGGCAATACAGTCGAACTCCAGGCCCGAGGTTACCGAGTTAGCTCCAACGTACGGAGAAGTCCAGTCTCCATGAAACCAGTCCTTGCGAAAGTGAATGTGAGTCGAAAGTTGGGCCTGTGTTGAAACGACGGCCGTTCCTGCAATCTGCGCAATATAGTTTGTGCCCGTGTTACCAGCGGACTGCCGCGCCTCCATGTCTTCAATCAACCAGTGGTCCGGGCCGATGTTGCTGCTGCACGTAGGAGAGCTCCCGCTGCCGCTCGCGTTGCAGAATGTCATCGCGGCTGAGTTGCCCGTGCTCTGTGCCTGCATCGTCCACATAGATTGCACATCGTTGTAAGCCGATGTCTTGGTGAC
The DNA here is from genome assembly GCA_963773675.1 of uncultured Acidobacteriaceae bacterium. GTDB lineage: Bacteria > Acidobacteriota > Terriglobia > Terriglobales > Acidobacteriaceae > Sulfotelmatobacter. Next base: position 210,066 of record CAVZCG010000013.1, on the reverse strand, counting down.
CGTACCGTTGGCCAAGGTGAAGGATCCAGCGTCGTAGGTAACGGGTACTGTACAGCTGATCCATTGCCCGGAACCGTTTAACGTGCAACCCGAATTGTGCGTCTTCGTGAAGGTTGCGCACATTCCAGTTTGATTCGCACAGCTTGCCGTTGTGACCGTCTCTTGATTCGCGCCCGTATCAATCGTTTCAGCAACAACCGGCGCGATGTACCCATTCGCTAGAGGCACAGCGATTGGACTTCCCAGCGCCGTAATCGGGCACAGAGTCGAGGCCGTTGCGTTTGGGATCGGGCAAAGGATCGTCGTATTTGTGCTCAAAGTAGTAATGCCGGTGATGATTCCTCCGGATATCTGTGGGCCCAATTCGTAGTACATGTTCTGTCCCGTGCAATCCGCATTGTTCAGACCAATATCCGAGGAGGTCGCGAGATTATCCTGCACCCCGTGAGCGCAAACAATTTGCCCATTCGGCAAATTCGTATCTTGCGTCGACCGCAGAATCAGGAAGTTAGTCGCCAGAGTCGTGCTTGACTGAGGAATCACTAGTCCCGTCGTGCTCGTCGCCGTATACAGTGCCGGAGGAATGTCGAGTGCAATCCCCACGCCAGTCGCCGTTCGGCAGGCTTCAATATCATTGACCGCAGACTGCAGCCCGGCACTCGTCGGCGATCCCGTCCAGTAAGGCGTGTGGAACGTGCAGGTCGGCGCCGGCCCTGCTACCCACGTACCGGGCAATGAGAGCTCGTAACTGAACAGAGAGTCTCCCTCGTGATTATTAACCCAAACTTGCGGGAGTTTCGCCGCAGCCGGCAGGTTCGCCGAACCTTGTCCAACTGCAAAGTATGCTCCGCCCTGGCCTCCGCCATAAACCGAGTATCCCTGGTAAACATGTGCTCCAATTTCCCATCCGCTCCCGTAGCTGTTCTGGTTTACGCCGTTAATGTCGAGTGCGTACGCTGACCCCAGATTCTGCCCTGCATCCACCACCGGCGAATTCTTGGTCGGACGGAAATCCACCACCGTGCTCGTCGGTGGAAACGTATAGTAATAATTTCCGTCCGTCCCGGTTTCCTGCGTCCCGCTAAGCAGCCAGTTCACCAATCCTGTATTCGTCTTGACCGTCGCCCCGCTCGCCTGCAAATACGCGATCAGATTTGTTACCTCGGTCCCGCTTAGTTCGCCCACTCCGGTTGAAGCGTTGAAGTGCCAGAAGATTCCCCACGGCACTCCCCACACCGATTCCTTCCATATCAGCGCCTGAACTTTCTGATTCAAACTCGCCGGCGGCAAGCCCATCCATGAGGGATTCACTCCGAAGCTCGTAATGTTCTGCACGTTGAATCCGTCAGCATACGTGTCCTTTACCCCCAAGTCTTCCTTCAGCGCGCCACGGGCTCCCGCATATGGCACCCCCTCCGTGATCCCCTGCATCGCTGTCGTCTCATATCCTCCCGGATACACATACACCGGCGTCGGCGGCAATCCCGTCAGATTCGTTGTCATCCAATTCCGCGACAGCGTAATCTCGTCCGTCGTCAGCCTCGTCACATCCAGCTGCATGTGGTACACGGAAGATTTCACATCCACACTGCTCACATCCGCCAGATCTTGCGCCAGCAGTGCCGATTCCGTATTGAACGAACAACCCGTGCCATACGGCCCCTGGCAAGTCTGGATTTCCGTCGCGCTGAATTTCCCGGTCGCCAGCAGCGCCAGCCGCAACAACTTGATCGTCCCCTCGGCCTGCCCCTGCCCTAGGTTGTAGCTCACGCTGTCGCCTGCCCCCGTCACCGTGATCGTCAGCGTCTGATTGCTAATGCTCAACGTCGCCGCGGTCCCACTGCCCGTGTACTGCACTTCCAGGGCGTCCGTATTCGTGTAGTAGGTGTGCGAGATCGAATGCGAAGTCACGTCGCGCCCCGCGTTGATCCATCCTTGAAATTCCGGAATCAAAGTCTGCGCCAGCGGATATCCCACCGTAATCGCCGCTCCCACCTGAACTCCCGCCGCATCCGCAATCGGCAACACCGTGTTGGCATAATACGTATCCGCACCTGCCGTCATCCCCTCATCATCCACCGTCAGAGTCACTTCAGCCGGATATCTCTGGTACGCCTGCACGACCGGCGGTGTGTCGATTGCAATGTTTCCCGCTCCCGGATTCGGCCCCGTTCCGCTCGTGTACTCCACATCCGTCGACCCTGCCACCGCCAAACTCGAAGCATAAAAATGACAGTACGAATAGGAAACCGCGGAAGTGTTGTCGACCAGCGCTCCATCCCGGTTCCCGTAGGCCTTATCGTTCACCATCGTGATCGCCGTGGCCGCCCCATCAAAGCGGAAAGCATCGTAGTTAAGATGTGCCTCGGCGTTATAGATCTTGATGTCGCCAGGCCCCGGTGCGCCCTCGTTTACGTAAAAGCCCAGAGGCTGTGTGCCTTGGGGAATCATCGAGTCCGATTCCATATTCGCGAACACCAGATGGTCGCTGCTCCCCTGCACATACACTCCATATTGATCGAACCAGTTCACCTGAAAATGCTGAAACGTCAGCCACGACTGCCCATTTACGTTGATCACCGGAACGTTGCTCAGCGCCATCGGCACGATCGGCGCGCCATAGAACGTCGACGGGTTTCCGGCGGAAAAAATATAGATGTAGCCGTTTGCCAGATAGAAATTCCTCTGCGTGATCAAATTCGAGGTCGCAGCCCCCACCTTCTGGCCCCACACCGATCCGAAGAGACAGAAATTCACTGTTGTAAACGTCGCCGGAAGCGGCGCCTTCCAAGCATTGCCCGTCACTTGCACCCAAGCCGTTGTGGGCACGCTGTAATATCCCGTCAAGTTCGGTGCCGCCCCGGCGCCATAGGCATCAAACGTAATCGGATTTCCCGAACGCCCCGAAGAAGCCGGCGCCAGACTCTCATTCCAAATATCTCCTCTTTTGAAAAGAATCGAGTCCCCGGGTTGAAATGTCTGCCCGTTCACATGTGCAATCGTTTGCCACGGAGCCAAAGCGCTTCCATTATTCGTGTCATTCCCTGTGCTAGAACTGACGTAGTAAGTCGTCGCCCAAGCCCCGGCACTGAACATCAGCGGGAGAAAAAACACCAGCCGCAGCCCTGTCATCCTGAGCGGAGTAAGACGATTCGCCGCACGAATCGTTTTGTGCAGTTGAAAGCCTGCCCTGAGCCTGCCGAAGGGGATCCTTAGCTCCATGTCACCGTCCTCACAAAAATGTCGGCCGCGTCCACCTGCCTAGCCGTTCTCCGGACTCTGCAACGCAGCGTTTTTCAACCAGAAAAAAGAGCCATCAGCTCTTCGCCGATGGCCCGGAGGCCGACCGTAAATCTGCGTTTCCTCTACGAAACAAACGGCGCCAGTTCTGGCGCCGCACTTCACCGCTGCAATCCGCTTCTTATCCCAACCACTACATCCTGACCATCAGACGCATTACTGCAGCTGCCTCACCGCAATCCGGACCGCATATGTTCCGGTCCCCGTCGTGCAGCCTGTGTACGAAGTCGAGTACGTAATATTCGCGCTTCCCGCCGACCACAGCGTCATTGCTCCACTTCCAAAATTTGCTGTACTCCCCAGCGCCATCGAGTTTCCGCCCGTGATCCCCGCCCCGCTCAGTGGCACCTGCAACGTCTTCGCACTCGTCTCATCCGTCCATCCAATCGTCAGCGAAGCCGCCGCGCTTCCCGGAGTGGTACAACTCACCGTTGAGTCCACGTAATAATTCACGACATACTGTCCCGCTCCGCAACTCGCGCTAGCGCACACCGTCGTGGACGCGACTGCCGCCGTCAGCCCTGTCGACGAAGCCGTCCCGTACACTGGGGCCAGTCCCGTTCCCGCTGTCGCTTTACCGTTGTACGTCGTTGCCGTCCCGCTCATGATCAAATTCCGCGCCAGGTAGAAGTCCCGCACCCGCAACGATGAGGTCCCAATGTCTCGCGTGTTGTCGTTGAATGGCTTGAATGCCGTAGTCGTATCCACCGCCCATTTGCAGGAGTTATTCACACCAAAACAAATCCCGCGCTGGGCTCCCGTTCCCGCCTGCTGCGTCTGCAGTTCGTAATACGTATCTCCGGGAACGTACGCCAGACTTGCGCGCTCGTAGTTGCCCGCGCTCGGAAAGGTTCCGTACACGTTGAATGTCTGCACGTTCGTTCCGTTATATTGCTCCAGCGTGTTCGCTCCCGTCACATAGAGCGGAGCAGCTCCCAGACCGCTCGTGTTCGTCCAATACGCAATCTGCTGCATCGCCCCGCTTCCCCCGATCGTTCCCGTTCCCGGTGGGCAACCGACCGTCGTGATCGTCAGACTCCCCGTCCCGTCCGTGCACAACGGTTGTCCCGCCCCGCTGACCGTCCCCGCCGTCATCAGACTTGACGATGGTGTCCCGATCACGCTCGACAGGGGTGCCCCATTCAAACTCAAACTCGGCGTCGCAACTCCCGTCCCGAAGTATCCACTTCTTACCCGAAAGGTGGTCGATCCCAGGTCATACACGTTATCGACAAACGGCTTGAACATGTCGAGCTGATCGATCCCCCACCTCCCCGCTCCGTTCACCCAGAAGGCCAGCCCGCGGTGCACGCCGGTTCCCAACGCCTGCGCATCAATCTTGAAAAATCCTGTGTTCACCGTGTCGTACATCAACTCCAGCCGTTCGTAATCGCTCGCGTCCGTCCGCGTGCCGTACACGTTCAAGCCTTGCGGAGTCGTTCCGTTGTATTCTCCCAGATCGTTCGCATCTTCCTGGAAGAGGTTCGAAAAGAGCGAACTCGTCGCCGTCGTCGCGACTTTCTGCGGGCCCCCTCCGTTGGCAGAAATATAAAAGTATCCATCGTTGGAGATTCCCAGCGCCGAACTCCCCGCTCCCGCCGCCGCCATCGCCGTCCCGGGCACCGGCGAACTCACTGTCCATGGTCCCGCTACCAGCAACTGCCCGTTCACCGTCAGATTCCCGCTGAACGTTCCTGTAGACGCCGCAATCCCGTTGCTTCCCGCGTAGCTCAGCGTTGTTCCGCTGTCCGTCAGTCCGCTGTCTCCACTCACCGTGGATCCATTCGCTGAGTACATCGCCACCTGCGCGGCCGTTCCGCTGTTCACCGTTCCCGATCCCCTACCTCCGCAACCCGTGCAAGTCCCCGTCACCGTCAGATTTCCGTTGATGTTTACCGGAACGTTAAACGTCTTCCCCGTAGCCGTTAGCCGCTCCAGATAGCTTGCGTTGTCTCCCTTGTTGCCTATGTAGTTCGAGATTGCGACGGGAGAACCAAAAGCAAGTTGCTGGCTTCCCGCGACCGCAGTCTTGTCGAGGCCGATAAACGTATCGCTGTTGCTTGCCAGCGGACGATAACCGGGCGTGGCCAAGGTTGTGTTTGGCTCTGAATTAACCAGCGTAATTAAGTGCTGTGAGGGAATGGCGTAACCGGGGATTGGATCCTCTGGGACAAAATTAAGCCGACCCTGTACGACCGTGCTGGTGGGATCGCTGTAATCAAGGATCGTCGCGCCGCCGCCGGCATAGTTCGTTCCGTAAGTCTCGATGTGCTTCCAGATTCCGCCCATGCCCGCCTGATCCGCGAAATTGGACTCCTGAATAACGAGTCCCGGGGCGTTCGTGCCCGCCACCGAAACTGCGTCCGCAACATCCTGGGAGGAGATAACTGGTTCTCCGGGGGCCACGCCGCCGGTGCCGCCAGTAAGCAACAGGTTTGCAGGCCAGAACGGGAGCATTGGCGTCCACGTAGTGTTATGAATCGCGTAACTGGACGTGCTCGCGGAGGCCGTGTCTGTATAAGTACAAACAAGCGTGCTGGCGCAAGCGATAGGGTCAGTCAGTCCAATGACAACCGAGCCGCACGCCGTAGTGCTTCCGCCAGTACAAGACCCGGCGACCGGAAACATCGGAGTATTCGCCCCCAAAGTTCCAGCCACCATGCGGATAATGTCGTAGGTTACTGTGTCGCCTGCAGTCTGCGGCGGAATGTGCGGCCATTGCACGGTAACGGTCCCCGTACCGTTTGTCCCAGAGTGTCCAGCGAACAAGGGGAATGTATATGCCCCGGTGGTTACGTCGTGGCCGACGATAAAGTAAGAGTAGAGAGTTGACCCGCCATTGGTATAAAGGAAGCTGGCAACATGATTCGCTGGTTGCTCGCCGCCGCTGATAACAAGAGGGCTTGCATTCCCGTTAAAGACGATGCCTGCCGAACTGAATACGCTTCCACCGCCTGGGTTATAGGGATGGGGGCAAGGGCCGTTCCCCTCTTCCATGTACACGTTGTCGGAGGTCGTGCCTCCGTAATTCCCGAGGATGGTTTGCGTGTTCTCTGCCCACATTGCCCAACCCTGAATCACACTGTCGCTGATCTTCGTGGTGTTGTTGGCTAGGGCTGTGATTCCGTTGCCCTTGCATTGCGGGCTGATATTCGCCTTGTCAACCCAGATCACTGGCGCGCCGCCGTTCACGGCGTAGACATACGAACCGCAGTGATTGGCGTCGCACGTCAACCCTTGCGTTCCGTCAGCATCCAGTTCGCGGATCGTCGCTGCCTCGTCATCATCTTCCACGATGAACTGGTTGAAAGTTCCGTATCCTCCAGCTGAAGATTTCACGTCTTCGATGGTCCCTGGCATCACGTTGTCTTCAATGGCTGCGTTTTCGATGGCGATCGTCCCTGGAGTGGATGCGAGGACGATATTTGCTCCGGTCTGCGCATAGGTGATCGAAGTTCCGGAAACTGTGACAGGACCGTGATTTCCCCAGTACGCTACGCCATCTGTGAAATTGATATTGACCGTGTCCCCGGTCTGAATTGTGCTGCAGGCTGATGCAGTCGTGATTGTGACCACATTAGACGTGCGCTGCGTGCTGGCGATCTGGCAACCATCAGCCGTAACCGTGGAAGTGAAGTTGATTCCGCGGACAGTCAACCCGCCGTAATGATTCGAGCTGACTTGGTCTCCAAGGAACATGCATCGATCCCGAGTCGAGCAGGACAGGAGCGTTCCATGGCCCTCGATAAGGGAGCGGCTGCAATGCGCCCATATCGTTCCATACACCGGCAGCGCTCCGGACGTAGCGCCCGTGGCTGGCAAAACGATGTGCCCGTTCGGATTCTGCGCATTACCTGTACCCGGCAGTCCGCACGCGTCATTGATCGCTTCCTGAATCCCGCTCGTCGCGCTGCTGATCTTGTATCCCGCCGAATGCGAATTCCTCGGCGTGAAGACAATCGTTCCAGACGTTGCTCCCGCCGCGCATGTTCCCCCCGTCACCATCGCCGGCTCTGGCGTGCCTTGCGCGCTTATGTAAGCGTAGTACATCGAGTATCCCGACGTATCAATCCCTACCGGACACGGCGAGAGCGTGACCGTCGCTTGCGTTCCTCCCGTCAAACTCCCGCTCGGACTTGCACTCCAGTTGTCGCTCGCCGTCACATATCGAATACCGCTGACGTTGTTGACGCTAAACTGCGTTCCCAACGGCTGTGCGATACTCTGGCTTGCCGCAGGCGTTACCGACACGCTTCCCATTCCTCCGCTCGGTGTCGCTGGAGCGTATTGTCCCGAGGTCGAGGAATACGTCAGCACTTGTCCATTCCCCGGGACACCTGTCGCTACTGGCACGCTCTGAATCGCTGTCGCGTTCGCACTCGATCCGCAGGGCCCCCACACTCCACTGCCTAGCAAACAGTTCAGTCCCGAAGCCGTGCCGCTCCCCAACTCACTCGTCGGCACCAGTCCGCTGATGAGATCTGCCTTCACTACTGTGCTGGAATCGACGTACTGTTTTGCCGCTGCCTGAAGTGGTGCTGTCGGATTTCCGCTCAACGTCAGCGGCCCCGTCATCGCACCGCCTGCGGTCGGTAGATAGTTTCCCGCTCCCACCGCGGCAATCGAATTATCCACGTAAGCCTTATTCGTCACGTCTCCCGTGCCTACTGGCGTCGGCACGTTCGGTGGCGCGGAAAAAGTTTTCGTTCCCGTCACCGTCTCCGTCCCCGCCAAATGCACCACGGCGCTGTCATTCGCCTTCGTCGCCAGTGCCGTATTTACGTATTGAGCGGACACCGGTTGCGCCGCCGTCCCCGCTCCCGGCGTCGTCCGCACCTGCGCCAGCGTAGCCGGGGAGCTTGTCGGCACCAGCCAGCTTTCCGTTCGTACCTCCCCAGGTCCCAACTGATACACCACGGAGTAATACACGCCCGGAGGCGTCGCACCCGCATTCGCGGCCAGCGCCACGTTCAGCGCGCCGTTCGCTCCCAACGTGACATTCATGTCCCCAGCAGCTACCGCAGCTCCGCCCGAGGTCAGAAACGCCGGCCAGGAGATGATCAGCACTCCTTGAGCCGGCGTTCCATCCGCCGTATACACCGTGTCCACCACACTCGTCATGGTCGGACCGCTCTGAGGAATCGGCGAAGCCGCGCCCACCGCCGGATCTGCTGCACGCGACTTCGCCTTGGGGGAAACTGCAGGCTTTTCCAGCTCTCGCGCGGAAACTTCACGCGCTCCCGGCCAGACGCCTGAAACTGCCACTACCCCTGCCAGCACCCAATAAAAAAGCCGCCCGGCTGGACGGCATTCCTGAAACATGACTTCCTCCTCAAATTCGTTCGAAGGATCCTTCTCAAAATCGTCCATGCAAGAAATCTTCTACGCTCCGCACATAGACCTCGGCAAAGTCTGCTACCGGCCGTCGCGCCTCAATCAGGTCCATGCCATCCTCTACCGTCCAACCCATCACCCCCAACAACGCCAGTGTCATCATCGGCGCCCGATGTACTCCGGCCGCGCAATGCACATACAACTTCGCTTCGTCGTCTTTCAGCGCTGACAGCGCAAATTCCACGCCCCGCGCGAATACCTCAGGAGGCTTCGGCTCGAAATCATCGTCCACCGGGTTCCAGCAAACCGCAATTCCGTGGGGCTCCGCCAGCGGCGTATCGTCAAACTCAATCTGCATGTCGATGATGTGCGTGATCCCGGTGCGCGATACCGCCGCCATATTCTCTGCCGTCCAGATTCCGCCACCCACCGCGATTCGATCGGTCACCCACGTGATATCCATTCCCATTCTGCGTCGTCTGACACAAACCTTTCTATCCGCTGCATTCCCCCAGAAAAACCAGCCCTCTGGAAACGCATTCGCCGCAATACCCTTCAGCAGCATTCTTCTGCCCGGCTCAGCTTGCGGCGAAATCGAGAGCCCCGCCGGACCGCTGGCCGTTCGCCGTTCGCAACTTCGGTTCATTTTACGGCATCCCCTTGCTCCCCGTTTTGCCGCAGCCACGACAACTCTTCGTCTCTCCCTGTAACAGGCTCGTCCGATGTTCCCTTCTTCTCGCGCGTCAGCACGGGGACCTCTTCATCTTCGTCGCGAATCACCGGATCGGTCGGCAAGCCCATCCGCTTCAGCAAGGTATACGCCAGCGAATCTTCTGGCCTGGTCTGTGCCGTTTCCTCCGTCGGAGGGTACAATCCCACCGCTTCGAACAGATACTTCGCGGGACCCAGTTGCCCGTTCTTTGCCCCTTCGATGGCTTTCTTCGTAATCGCTTGTGCAGCTCCGCCTACCATCGTTGCGATGGTTTTTCGTACTTGGACAAAATCAACTGGTTTCGTCGCCTTCACCGGAATCTTGTCGCCAGCCGCCTTCTTCCCAAAAGTCTTCTCGACCGCGGCTTTCTTCGGCGCGACCTTGCCCGTCTTGCTTTTTCCCGCCGCTTTCCTCGTTTTACTTTTTCCTGTCGCCTTGCCCTTTGCTTTCTTCATACCCCCTGTGCACCCTCCACGAAATGATCGCGGCCCTGACTTGCAGCAGTAGCCACATTAGGATCTCCCTGGCCCGCACTCGGAAAATCTCCAGTCTGCTCCCGAAAACACGAAAGGCGCGCTTTTCAGCGCGCCCTCGGATAGTATTGCTTTTTTCTTTACTCTATATATTCAGAATAGCATTTCGCAATGGGTGATTGGGACATTTTTTGAAATTTATTTTCGCCGCATTTTCAATCACTTGGGGCGAAAATGCTCTCGTACCCCCCTTGACAAGATTTTGGAGCCTCAAACTGGCCTCGCCGTTCTCGCATGCTCCCCTTTCGGTAGCGGAACCAGCAATCTTACTTTCAGAAACTCCTCGCTGAGTTCGTCGAGCAGTTCCGGCAATCTTCGTTCGATCGTCTTGCGTGTACAGTGGATTAGCCGTGCCGCTCGTTCGTGGTCATGCTCCTGCAACACCACTCGCGCGATGATTTCCTGGTCGAACGACGCCAACCGCTCCAGACAACCCTCCACATCATGCACAAAGATTACCCGGTCTTCGAACGTCACTGACGTATAGCTCGTCACCTTCGCCCGAAAAAACTCCCGTCCGAGCACCGATGGTAATCGCCCCGTTTCTAGCGAGAGTCGCATATAGCGCCGCAGTAAGGCCGTAGTACGCCCCCGGTAAAGCCACAGGTCAGGGTTCCGGTCCAGCGCACTCTCTGCCTGTCGCTCGTCATATCCGACTCTCAGGGTCGTAAAGCTGTGCGCCGGCAAATTCCGCCATTCCCGCACCTTTGCGAAAGACTCATCCCCGGAACGCGCCTCCTTTCCCGCACCAACCGTCGCGCCCAGGCCTATCTTCCCCAGGTAGTCGCTGTCCGCCTCCGCTGCAATCCACTGCACGAATCCGCTCACGCCGCACCTCCCGCCGCATCCAGCTCTGGGTCATCCTCTTCCCCGTATTCGTCGAACATGCGATCTTCCGCTCCTCGCTGCGACCCGCGCGGAACCCATACTTCTGGCTCGCGCGAAGCCGGCGGCAACTCCGCGATCTTCGGTGCGCAGCCCACGCAATAGATTTGTCCCCCTCCCGTCGGACGCAGCCACAACCCTCCACAGCGTTCGCAATATTTCAGTTCCAAGGTCAACTTCTCCCCCGCGTCGCTTCTTTGCCCCTTCATTGCTCCTCCTTAAGTGTTTGTGGCGCTCTTGCCGAATCCCTGCGCCATCCGCTCAAAACAAAAAAAGCCCTGTGCTGATCTCCGCTTACGGCGGATACCAGGCACAGGGCTCGTTTCTCTTACGACGACCTGTTTGTGCTATTTAATTTTGCAAAAGAACCGTAACGTCGCCGTTCTTCGACCGCTTAAGGTTCCACGGACGTGTCGCCTGCCAGCATCGATCCGGAATGCGGTTGCCGGAAGAATCCCTCCTCATATCCTGATTTCAACACCCGTCCGTTCTGCACCATCACGCTCACCCTCCCGCTGAAGTTCAACGATTTCAGCAAATGCTCCATGGCTCCAGAAAGCACCTCGGCTGCCCGCACTTTCCGGCGAAACTCGACGAAGTTCTTTGCTTCGTTACAGTTCTCCACATTACTCATGTAGGCTGATTCCTCAAGAACAATTTGAGTTATACGATGAGCCGATCGTATAGCTCCGAATTTTGCCCGTCAAGGTCGTTATACCCAAAAGGCTGTGGAAAACTTATTCCACTTAGCGAATTGCTATACCTCGCGTGTTATACTCCCATTCATGAAATTCCGGGTGCTGCAAGATAATCTCCGTGACACTATTTGGGAGCGTATTGAGGAAGGCGAACTGACCGGTCTCCGCCTGGCGCAACAGACGGGATTTAAACAGGCTCACATCTCCAATTTCCTGAATCGCAAGCGCGGCCTCAGCCTGGAGGGCATGGATCGGGTCCTCGCCGTTCAGCATCTTTCCGTGCTGGATCTGCTCGACCCTTCTGAAGTTAATAAGCGCGCGTCCATCCTCCCTCCCAGTAACGACGAATTCCAAAATGTCCTTCTCACCGATGGAACCGTCGCGGCGACCCAACCTCTGATTACCAGCATGGACGTTAAGGAGATCCTGAAATTCAAGAAGACATTTCTCAAGAAGCTCAAACCGGAAACCGAAGGCGCCGAGCGCGAGCAATGGGAGCGTTTCGTGATCATTAAGGTAGACGGCCGCGAAGGCATGAGTATGTATCCGCGACTCCTCCCCGGCGCCACCCTCCTGATCGACCGCCACTACAATTCCCTCAAGCCCTACCGCAAGGGCGAGTTCAACATGTACGCCGTTCTCAAAGATGGCACCTGTACGGTGAAGTACGTGGAAACTGCCGGTACTCACCTCATTCTGCGGCCGCACAATCAGGCTTATCCCATCGAGGTGATGACTATGGAAGAGGGCAAGTCTCCCTCCGATTACCTGGTCGGCCGTGTCTGCCACGTCGGTATCGAAACCTAGAAGAAAGTTTTGCTGCAATGTTCTTCAGTAGACGCATCCACCGCTCACTGAGAACTGAGAACTGCCATACCTACTCCGCATTCAGGCTGTCAAACATTTTCCACAACTTGTCGGCCGTGGCGCGATAAATCATGTATCCGCTTCCCACATCCGAAGTCTCCCGAAATAACAGTTCTCCCCGACCGTCTCCGTCCGCATCAATTACATCGATCAATTCCAGCCGCGGCGTTACATCCAGATGAAATTTGTCCGTGACTCCGGAAAATAATTTGCGAAGATTCCCATAGATATCAGTCCGCACCACGAGCATCACACTAAACGGCTCCGCCGCAGCCGTAACACCGGTCGAGCCCGGGATCCTAGCTTCCGCGCTCAAGATCAGCACCGGCTGGTTGGTCGTCCACACGTCGAAGCCGTGAAATTGAACGTTCTCAAACACTGGCTCCGCCTGCTTTACTGGCGCTCTGCGCCCGCCTGCACCCGCCTTCGGCGCAACCGGATGCGCCAAAATCTGGTTCCTGACCAGCGCGGTTACATAGGCCCGAACTTCGTTCCCCGCCAAGGCTAACATCTGACCTCGTCGTTCTTCCTCCTCTCCCGTCTTCCAAAAAAATTTGTAGGATTGTGGCTCAGGTCCTCCGGCGTCGGAAATTGCCGCTACCGTCCGCAGCGAAACCGAGCCAGGGGTCGCTGGCGTTGCCGTAGGTGTGGAGTCAACTTTGCCGCCCTTTACCGTCCCAGCGTCATCTTCGTCCGCTGGCGTCGGCGCCGTCGGCTTGCCCCGGCGCAACGTCGGTCGATAGTAGCTGCCTTCCGCTTCACTAGCCGATGTTTGACCAGACGCTGTTTGACCCGATGGCGACTGACCGGATGACGATTTGCTACCCGACGTCGGGGCCGATGAACTCTGCGTTGGCGAAGTTTGGCTCGGCGGCGGCTGTCCGGGGGAAACTTGTCCTGGACCCGTCTCTGCGACCGGCACAGGTTCCTTACTACCCGAATTCGTCGGCTTATCTGCGGTCGCCGGCGCTTGTTGCCCGGAAGCCGACCCCGTAGACGCGCTGCCCGCGGGCTGCGCTGCCGCCGGTTCTTTCGCGCCCGCCTTATCCCTTGATCCAGCCCCGCTCGGAGCAGTACCAGAACTCGCGTCCGGCGCGCTGGCTGCCTTGGATGTCCTTTTCAGTCGAGGCGGTTCATCCCCGCTATCACTCAGCCCCACCGGGACGTCTTCCGCTTTGCGGGTCGGCTTCGGAGCCTCCGCTCCCTGGGGCAGGTACGTTCCGCTGCCGATCCAGGGTTGCGGACTCGCCGGGCTCTTGCTGTGCAATGCCCCATTCACCGTGAATAGCCCCTGCGAATCTCCGGATTGCTCGGCCTCATACACCGTGCCCGATTCCAGCGCCATCGGTACTGGATCCGCCTTGTAAGCGCTCGCATCGTAGAACTTCCCGTCGACCAGGATCGCCACTGGAATTAATGTTGCCTTGCCGTTGCCGTTGAACTGCACCAGTCCCACCGCCCGCGGACCTTTCACCTTTTTCGGCTTCTTGATTTCGGCGGGCTTCTCCGTGGGCGTGTCATTCCGCCGCTTCAGCTGCGGTTGTTGCGCCGCGCTTGGCAGACCCCCCAATGCGCAAAGTCCCGCCATGACGATGACGAATGCACCCCATCTGCGATATAAACAACTTCTGGAGACTCCCCGTCCCAGCCTTGGCTTCACTAACGCTGAGATCGCGGACGCCGCCTTCAACCCTGATTCCCTTGGAAATGAGATGCCCATGAATATCAATGATAAGGCCCCTGAGTTTACTTTGCAGGATGAGAATGGAAAGGAAGTCTCTCTCAAGGATTTGCGCGGCAAAGTAGTAGTCTTGTATTTCTATCCTCGCGCCGATACCCCCGGATGCACCGTCGAAGCCTGCGCTTTCCGGGACACCTATAAGCAAATCCAGAAAACCGGTGCCGTTCTGCTCGGGGTCTCTCCAGACACTCCGAAAGCGCAGAAAAAATTTCAGGACAAATTCAAGCTGCCCTTTTCCCTGCTAGCCGACGCCGACAAGAAAGTCGCCAATGCTTATGGCGTCGTCCAGGAAAAAAATATGTACGGCAAGAAAGTGATGGGTATCGCCCGGACCACCTTCGTAATCGGCCCCGACGGTAAGATTCAGCACATCTTTCCTAAGGTAAAGCCCGAAGGTCATGCCGTCGAAGTATTAGCCTACTTGAAAGAATCGGCCAAAGGCGCAGCGTGACCCGCGCTTTGATCGTGTTCTACATCCCGGATGTCAAGGGGACGATGCCGCGCACGCTCCACGTCCTAATTTCCCCATGACCTTGGACCGTGCCCTCTCGCACCCGCCGATGCACCCCCTCGACCGCTCATTCTTCGCACGCGGTCCACGCCGCGTCGCTCGCGAACTGCTGGGGAAAGTCCTCGTGCGTAACCACGGAAAGCTCCAGCTGGCGGGCCGCATCGTTGAGGTGGAGGCTTACCTCGGCGAAAACGATCCCGCCTCCCACTCCGCCGCCGGCAACACCGCCCGCACTTCCGTCCTGTTCGGGCCGCCGGGCTACGCCTACGTTTATTTCATCTATGGCAATCACTATTGCCTCAACGTGTCGTGTGAGCCCGAGGGCAAGGCCGGGGGCGTTCTTTTCCGCGCGCTCGAACCGCTCACGGGCATCGAACAAATGGCCCGCGCTCGAGACATCACCTTGCAAACCTCCCGCGATCTTCTTCGACTCACCAGTGGCCCCGGACGCCTCGCCGAAGCCTTCGGCATCACCCGCGTCCGAGATAACGCATGCGATCTCACCTCACCCAGTTCCGGCCTGTGGATCGCGGAAGATGGCTTCCGCGCAACACGCATCCAAATTACCCCCCGCATCGGCATCAGCAAGGCTGCCGACCGGCCGCTGCGCTACATCCTTTCGGGCAACCCCTTCGTTTCTGGAAGGCGCTCCCTTAAGCCGTCTCCGACTCCTGCCCGTACTTGACAACCGGGTGTACACTTTCTCTCGGGTCAAATGCGCTGAAACCAGCGATGGTCAAGGCTTTTGACTCGCTCGCCGCTGTACCGGAGCTCCTGCCGGTCAGCCGCCAAAATGATTCGCCTGATCCGCCGGATCGAGATTGCGAATGAGTTCTCCTCCCCGCATCCTCCCAGCGGCATGAATCATCTGATTGGTAGGAGTTCGCTTGCGCCGTTCTCTCGCATTTCGCACTTTCATCGCAGCATTGATCTTTCTTGCTGCTGCTGCTTTGCCCGGACTCTCGCAACAACTGAACACGGCTCTCCTATCCCGAAAGACGAATTCTGCTTCCAACATCGTGGTCGGCTTCGTAGGCGGCTTCGTCGACCATAACAACCCTCACCATGGCCCGGTTCAACTTGCCCAGCGCATACGGCAAACCGTTCCCCCGGGAACCTATGTCCGAGTTTTCGAGAATCGCCATAGAAAGCAGGCCTATAACGCCGTTGTTCATCTGCTCGACACGAATCGCGACGGCATACTCTCTGCGGAAGAAAAAACTCGGGCCCGGATTATCCTCTTCGGCCACAGCTGGGGAGCCGCTGCGGCAGTTTCACTGGCCCGTGATCTCGGACAGCAAGGCATTCCCGTTTCATTGACGGTGCAGGTGGATAGTGTCGCCAAGTGGTGGCAGAACGACTCTGTCATTCCCGATAACGTTGCCCAAGCTGTGAATTTTTATCAGACCTCAGGCATTCTCCACGGCCGTCGCCAGATCACTGCCGCCAATCCCGCAAGCACTCAAATCCTCGGGAACTATCGCATCGATTACAAAAAGACTCCTGTCGAATGCCCCGAAGCCGCCTGGTGGGAGCGAGTCTTCACTCCCGGCCACATGCAAAGCGAGTGCGATCCCAGCCTTTGGTCGCAAATCGGAAGCATGGTAACTGAACGCCTCGCTCCTCAGCCCACGTCCGTCGCCGTTTCTCCCCCAGACCACGCCCAATCGAGCCGCTAGTCTCAGAGCAGAATGTTATCGATCAGTCGCGTCGCGCCTATGAATGCCGCGACCGCGACCAGCGCACCCTTGCCGACATTTCCAACCCGATCGAGGCTTTCAGGATCGGCAATTTCAAAATAATCCAGCCTCACTGAATTTTCCGTGGCAAGTTCTTCCCGACCCGCAGCCAGCAGTTTTTCCGCAGAGTGTTGGCCGCCTTCCCACATTTTTTTCACCCGCATCAGCGACCGATGCAAAACCAGCGCCTCTTTTCTCTGCTGCGGATCGAGATAGGCATTGCGTGAACTCATGGCCAATCCGTCTGGCTCCCGCACAATCGGGCATGCCACAATCTCCACCGGAACGTTCAGGTCGCGCGCCATCCGCCGAATGATCGCCACTTGCGCCGCATCTTTCTGCCCAAAGAACGCCGCATCCGGCTCGATCACGTGAAGCAGCTTCGCCACCACCGTAGTTACGCCGCGAAAATGCCCCGGCCGTGACCGTCCGTCCAACTTTTCACTCAGCCCCTCGACCGTAACCCAAGTCACAGCCCCAGCCGGATACATCTCCTCTATCGAGGGAGCGAAGAGCAACTCCACCCCCTCCCTCTCCAGCAACTGCCGGTCGCGATCGAACGTTCGCGGATACTTGGCCAGATCTTCTGTGGGCCCAAACTGCGTCGGATTCACAAAAATCGACGCCACCACCACATCACACTCAGCCCTGCCTGCCCTCACCAGAGATAAGTGCCCTTCATGCAGCGCTCCCATGGTGGCAACAAATCCCAATCGCTTGCCGCCGCTTCGCACGCTACGGCACGCCGCACGCATGTCTTCGATGGTGTTGCAGATTCTCATTTTTCTTGGGATGTTTCTTTAGGAGGAAGGGATCCAATTGATAGTCACGTGCGCGCTCTGCAACTCGCCGGCCACCAGGCCGCGGTTTCGCCGCAGCGCGATCTTATCCTGCTCAGAGCTGGTCGGCTTCGCATCCACCAGCACCGCAACCGCGCGTCCGTACGGCCACGCCGATGCCGGCAACTGCGCCAGAGCCTTCAACACTTCTTCCGGCTTCAAAATCTGTTCTTCGTTTGCCGCAACTCCCGTCAGCAATCCCACGGTCGCCGGACGGATTACAAGATACGGATTGCTCCAATGTTTCGTCTCCTGCAGCGCCGGAAACTTCGTCGGATCGGCTGGAGCAACGGCCTGCAGTACGGTCTCGGCATCCGGCACCGGCGGCGCCTTCGGCCCCGAGCAGGACGCCAGCAAAAAACTCGCCATCATCACCTGTAAGAGGGCCGCCAACCCTCTGCGCAGAGAATTCATGACCAAAGCCCCAGAATCCAACCACCTCCGCCCCTCCCATAGGCTAGCACCATCGCGAGGGATTTTGCTCAGACGTTGTCCTGCCCGATCCGTGTCGATCCGCGAAAATCCGTGGCCTCACCTACCGCGCCATCGCACGCTTTCGCGCCAGCACTGTATCCAGTCCTGCCCTCGTTTCTTTGGGCAGATGATACGACTCCGCATCTGACGGATACTGCTGCGACTTTACATCCGCGCGGAACGCCTGCGCCGCATTCGTGATCAGCGCTGCCGCGTCGCCATACCGGCGCACAAACTTCGCCGGCGGCCCAAACGTCAGATTCATGATGTCGTGAAACACCAGCACCTGCCCATCGCATTCCGGCCCGGCACCAATCCCAATCGTCGGCGCAGCAACCTCCGCTGTAATCATCGCCGCCACTTCGCGTGGAATGCCCTCCAAAAATAGGCACGCCACTCCCGCGCGATCCAGCGCCACGGCATCTCGCATCAATTGCTCGATGCCACCAAGATTTTTCCCTTGCACCTTGTATCCACCCATCACATTCACCGATTGCGGCATCAGCCCAATGTGTCCCGCCACCGGAATCTCAGCGTCAATGATGCGGCGAATCAGATCTGCGCGCTTTTCGCCGCCTTCAATCTTCACCACTTCCGCTCCGCCTTCTTTCACAAAGCGCGTGGCATTGTCGAGCGCAACCTTGGCGTCAATCTGATAGGACCCGTAAGGCATATCCGCCAGCAGCAGCGCGTTCTTCGTGCCCCGCCGGACGGCCTTCACGTGGTGCAGCATCTCATCGACCGTCACCGAGAGGGTGTTCTCATACCCCAGCATCGTTTGGGCTAGCGAATCGCCCACCAGGATCATCTCGATTCCGGCTTCATCGACCAGGCGCGCGGTCGCGTAATCGTAAGCGGTTAAGCAGCTGATTGGTTGGTGGTGGAGTTTCTGTTCCCGCAGAGAAGCGGTTGTAATTTTATGGCGAGGCTCGCCAATCGGAGTAAGACTCACTGTGTCCTCCAGTGCCCCTCCGGCCCGGCCGGATAGAGCCTGTATGCATCTTCTTGGATGCTTCAGCCGTTATTGTAGCGTCAAACGCGTCGTCCGTCGACAGCCCTAGTTGCCGACCCTAGAAGGGGTTAGCGGGACTGTCCAGCCATCGAGTTCATCGCGGCGACAACCTGCTACGCCCCCACCGCTTCCCCGCCCAGCGGCAAAAAGTACTGCGTCCCCTTGATCGGCTCCGTCACCTTCCTCAGCAGCTCCTGCAAGTCCTCATTACGGTCGACAAAATCAATATCTGACGTATTGACGATCAACAGATCCGACGACGTGTAATGAAAAAAGAAGTGCTCGTACGCCTTCACCACTTCTTCCAGATATTCATCGCTCACCGCCCGCTCGCCCGGCGCATTTTTTTTCTTAAGCCGCTTTTTCAAAACTTCGGGCGTCGCCTGCAAGTAGATCACCAGGTCAGGCGTCGGCAACTTGTCGCGGAAGTGGTTGTAGTAACGATTGTAGGTATCCAGTTCCTGGTCTGTAAGGTTCAGGCAGGCGAACAGCTTGTCCTTTTCGATAATGTAGTCGGCAACCACGGTCTTCTGCGAGCTGGCACCCAAATCGAGCGCCTGCAGCTGCTCAAATCGCCGTACCAGAAATGCGAACTGCGCCTGAAAGGCCGCCCCACGCTCCCCCTCATAAAACGCCCCGAGAAAAGGATTCGACTCCGGCTCCATCACCCGCTGCGCATTCAGCCGCTCCGCCAAAATCCTGGCCAGCGTACTCTTGCCCACTCGGATCGGACCTTCCACTGCAATGTAACGGGGGAGCTCGAAAAGATTCGCCATGGCCTCGCAATATTTCGGAATTGGCAGGATAGCTCGTCTATCGCCAAGTCGCAATTGCGGGAAGAGTTAACAGCCGCCATTTTGTCATTGAGTGATTTCCTGCAATTGGATAATTGAAAGGGAGCTTACGATGAATTTCAATCGCTAAATCGCCCGATCACTCAATTACTCAATCAAGTTGTTTACAATCCCCACATGCTCGCCCTCGCCCTGACTGGCGCAGTTTCGGCCGCGGCCGCCGTCGCTGCCGGCTACCAGTCCATGGCGCCCACAGGTCAATGGTATGGCAAGACTTTCACCGGACTCGCTCGCCCTTCGCGCCAGATCGCGCTAACTTACGACGACGGCCCCAACGACCCGCACACGCTGCGATTGCTCGAAGTCCTCGCTAGGCACAACGTCCACGCAACTTTTTTTCTGATCGGTCGCTACGTCCAGCAACGTCCGGAAATCGTCGGCGAAATTGTTCAAGCCGGCCACGTCGTCGGCAACCACACCTTCACGCATCCACTCTTGATCTTCCAGAGCGAAACCGCAATCAAACAGCAACTCTCCGAATGCCGCGCGGCACTGCAAGATGCTATCGGCGAGCCCTCCAATCTCTTCCGCCCTCCTTTCGGCGGGCGCCGTCCCGCCGTGCTCCACGTGGCTCGCAGCCTTGGATTAGAACCCATTATGTGGAATGTAACCGGCTACGACTGGAACGTTCCGTCTGCTTTGGCGATCGAGCGCAAAGTTGCAAGCCACATTCGCGGCGGCGACGTAATCCTCCTTCACGATGGTGGCCACAAGCAAATGGGCGCGGACCGCTCCCAAACCGTGATCGCTACCGATCATTTGATCACTCGCTATCAGTCTGAAGGATTTGAATTCGTAACCATACCGCAGATGATGAGAACGCCGGCTGTCAGTGATCAGGAATCAGCCATCCGCTAGAGCAATTAGTTCCGGGAATTTCTCCGTGTTCTCTGTGCCTCTGTGGTGAAATTGCCCTTACCCTTTCACCGCCGCAAACGCCCCCTTCGCCGCCGCAATCGTCTGCTGCACATCCTCCGCCGTATGCGTCGCGCCCAAAAACGCCGCCTCGTACTGTGACGGAGGCAAATACACTCCGCTATCCAGCATGGCGCGGAAGAACTTCCCAAACGCTTCCGTCTTCGACTTCGATGCCGTATCCCAGTCCGTAACCGGCCCCGGTGTAAAGAACCAAGTAAACATCGACCCAACCCGGTTGTAGCACAGCGGCACGCCCGCATCTTTGGCCGCTGCAGCCACGCCGTCCACCAGTTCTCCACTCAGTTTGTCGATCTGTGAATAAATCTCCTGCTTGTGATCGCGCAAATGCTTCAACATCGCGCATCCCGCCGCCATCGCCAGCGGATTTCCTGAGAGCGTCCCTGCCTGGTACATCGGCCCCAGCGGCGCCACCAGGTTCATAATCTCGTTTGGCCCGCCATATGCGCCCACCGGCAGTCCTCCGCCAATAATCTTGCCCATCGTCGTCAAGTCAGGGCGAATGTTGTACAGTTCCTGCGCTCCCCCGAACGCCACTCGGAATCCGGTCATCACCTCATCGAAAATCAGTACCGATTTTTCCCGTTCCGTGATCAACCGCAGCGCCACCAGATAATCGTCCGCTGCCGGAACGCATCCCATATTTCCCACCACCGGTTCCACAATCACGCAGGCAATCTGGTGCTTGAATTTTTGAAACGCGTACTCCACCGCTTTGGTGTCATTGAACGGCAACGCCAGAGTGAACTGCGTGAACTCCTCCGGAACCCCCGCCGATCCTGGGATTCCCAGCGTAGCCACTCCCGACCCCGCCTTCACCAACAGCGAATCGGAGTGCCCGTGGTAGCACCCTTCGAATTTCACAATGTATTTGCGTTTGGTATAAGCCCGCGCCAAACGAATAGCTGACATGGTCGCTTCGGTTCCCGAACTCACGAAACGCACCTTCTGCAGATGCGGAAACGCCGAAATCACCAACTCCGCCAGATCCGCCTCGGCCGGTGTCGACGCCCCAAAGCTCGTGCCATTACATGCGGCGCCCACGATTGCATCCAGCACATCCGGCGCCGCATGGCCGAGAATCAATGGCCCCCACGATCCTACATAGTCGACGAACTCGTTTTCATCAGCATCCCAAATGTGCGAACCCTTTCCCCGCACGATAAATGGCGGCTCACCTCCCACAGAGCCAAAGGCTCGCACCGGCGAATTCACTCCGCCCGGAATCATGCTTTCAGCACGCTGCTGTAAACGCCGCGACTGCTCGGCCTTTCGAGACGTTGTGGATGGCATCAAGGCTCCCACATCAGAAGAATGTCGACACTCAGGACTGCGCGCAACCGATTACTATACCAGCGCGCTGCGGCGCGAATTAACCAGATATTCATCCGGCAGCCATCATTTTGCAACATGGCTCCGGTAACGTAAGGTCATCAAGTTGCCCTTCTAACCGGGAGGGTTCAAGGACGGCTTCGGGGGCTCCGGGCTGTCCTTCTTTTCATTTTCTTGGACATCCATCCGCGTGCCGGTCACTTCAGGTAAGCGCGCACCAGCCCGATCAAGTCTTCGCCCAGCTCTTCTGGCGACTCCATTTCATGATCCGGATTCATCATGTGCAGCCGTATGTGATCTTCCAGAATCTCCGCCATCAGTCCGTTCACGCCTCCGCGAATCGCCGCCAGCAACATCAGAATATCGGCGCATTCGTCGCCTGCCGTCAGCGCCCGCTCCACGGCCGCGAATTGCCCGCGAATCCGCTTGATCCGAAATAAGAGCTTCTGCTTTTCCTTTGAAATCACCGGGATCTTATCTTGCATTTTTCATTTTCCTCGAAGTTTTTGATTGCATGTACCCTAGGGGGGTATGATATAAGAAAATTGATGGGAAAATTCACCAAATCTTCTCGAAAGGAGGGTAACACCAATGGCGTGCATCACTCTCTTCGCATCACCCGTGGCGATGGCGACGACGCAGCTCGCGCGCGTAATTCGTTACGAAGTGTCCGCTCCGTGGCAATCGGAACCAGCCACCGAACGGCAACCTCTGCGCATGAACTGGGTCGTGGTCACCGACAAGAATGGCACCCGGCAGCTCCGGATGCGGTGGACACCTTCCGGAAGCCACTGAGACCTTATCGTTCAGTCTGTAACATTCCTTTAACCGGCTCTGCGTAGGCTCAGTGGATTGGCCGAACCGTCCTTGGTATTTTAGATAGTTCGCCATCCCTGCAGCCGCGCGGAGCTATTAACTGTGATTAACTATCCATGGTGTAGTGACGTTAACTAGCCGATGGGGACGCAGGATCTGGGGGGTCTCATCGCGAATCGACCTAGGTGAGTACAGTCGGGTGACATCAAGCATCGATCTGATTTCTCTATCCCGGCTGACATGTAATTATGAAACTGAACTTCATTTTCAATATTGCCAGGCCCGCAGCACGCCGCTCATCGATTTCCGCCGCAAGCGCGGAACTTTCCGCCTTCGCGATTCTACTTGCCGTTAAGGCCTGCCTCGTCCTCTTACCGCTGGTTTTCTTAATACTGATCGTCTTCGCCAGCACTCCCTTGGCGCTCGCACAACAACCCAACGCACCCTCCTCCACCATACCCGATGCCGCGCCGCAGTCCGATCCATCCAACATTACCGATCCGCCCCCCGACGAATCCACCGAAGCCATGTTCCCCCACTTCAGAAGCTCTCGCTTCTGGCTTTCCGGTCAGGCAAACTTTATTTTTCAGACCCATCCACCCTTCCACGCTGACTACAGCGGCACGAATAGTCTCAGTCCCAATTACGAAAAAGCCACCTCGCGCGTGCTCACCCTCTACACCGGAGTGCGCCTCAATAATTCCACCGAGATTCTGGTCGACATTGAAGAGGCCGGCGGACAGGCTCTCAGCTTGGGTCTCGGGCTCGCCGGTAACACTGATCTCGACATCGTCCGCAATCCTCTATTGAGCAAAGCCCCCTACCTGGGCCGCGGCATGATTCACAAGGTCTTCGCCCTGAGCAAAGACAAAGTCGAGAACCAGCGCAGCTATCTCTCCCTCTTCGACGAACTGCCGCGCCGCCGCCTGGAGCTTCGCTTCGGCAAATTCAGCATGCCCGATTTCTTCGACGTGAACTCCGTCGGCTCCGACACCCATTTCCAGTTCATTAACTGGACCACCGACAATAACGGCGCCTACGACTATGCCGCCGACACACGCGGCTACACCGTCGGCCTCACCGCTGACTACGAAGACCGCAACTGGGGTTTCCGTTTCGCCGAAGCGTTAATGCCCAAAGTAGCGAATGGAATTGATCTGGTCTATCGGCCCTGGCAGGTCCACGCGGAAAATTTTGAATACGAATTACGGCGTGGCATGATTCCGAAGAAGGCCGGCGTGGTTCGTCTCCTTGCCTACACCAACTACGCCAACATGGGTATCTATCGTGACGCCATCGCCAACTTCGAAGATGGCCTCACCCCCATTCCCGAAATCACCAATCATCCCTGGCACATCACTCGCAAGTACGGCTTCGGGATCAATCTCGAGCAGAACCTCACGCACTATCTCACCGCATTCGCCCGATTCGGCTGGGACAACGGTAAGACCGAGTCTTTCGCCTACACCGAAGTCGACCAGACTTTCGCCGAAGGAGTGGGAGCGAACGGCTCTTGGTGGCATCGCAAACAAGATCGCGCCGGCGTGGCCTTTATCTCGAACGCAATCTGCAAAGATCATCAGATCTACCTCGCCGATGGCGGTCTGGGTTTCCTGCTGGGCGACGGTGCCCTCAACTACGGTCGCGAAAATATTCTGGAAGCCTACTACACCGCCCACGTCTGGCGCGGCATCTACATCGCGCCCGGCCTGCAGCACATTAATGACCCCGGCTACAACCGCGACCGCGGCCCTGTCCTCGTCCCTTCTTTCCGTCTCCACGTCGAGTTCTAGTGGGCTGCAGAAACACGCCACGCCTATCTCGAGCGGCAATTTGGACTGAAGCCCTTCTGCGTGGTTGGCCGAGCATCGCGGATAGCAGACCCGCCTTTGACTTGCGGTTCTATTGATTTGCGGGCCTTTGGGTGGCGCAGCGCTTCAGCGCTGCGATAAATTCTCCCCTTCACTAATGCGGGCTTTAGCCCCTGAGGAGAGCTCCCTCTACTTCTCCACCTTCACCCCCTTCCAAAACGCCACATATCCCTTGATCTGCTTGGCTGCTGCCTTCGGCTCCGGATAGTACCAAGCCGCTCCCGCATTCCGCTTGCCATTCACTTCCACATCGTAATAACTCGCTGTCCCCTTCCACGGACAAATGCTGTGTGCATCACTCGGTTTGAAATATTCCTTGCGAATCGCATCTGGTGGAAAATACTGATTCCCCTCCACCTCGATCGTCGCTCCGCTCTCCGCCACTACCGCGCCTTCCCACGTTGCTTTTGCCATAATGCCCATTTAGATTCCTAACAGCCGCAACCGCTTCACAACCTTGAGGAACAAATGCCAGAGGTAACAACAAGAACTCTTTTCAACGGACATTCCATGGTTGCCCCACTGAAACGTGTCATGGTCTGCTCCCCGCGCACTGCTGGATGGAACCAGCCCGATCGCGCATCTCACTGGCGGGCCTTAGGCTTTCATCATGCCCCCGATTTCGAGAAAGCTCAGTCGCAGCACGACACTCTCTGCCACGAACTGAAATCAGCGGGAGCCGAACTTCTCGAGATGCCTCCTGCTCCCGATCTCTCCCTCGATGCCGTCTACACCCACGACGCATCGCTTCCCACCGACCACGGTTTGATCGTAATGCGTCCCGGCAAGCAAAACCGCGTCGCCGAAGGTCCGCACCATGCCTCGTTTTGCGCCTCTTTGGAAATCTCCACGCTTGCGGCCATCACCGCTCCCGGCACAACCGAAGCTGGAGACATCCTCTGGCTCGACTCCAAAACCCTCCTCATCGGCCGTGGCTACCGAAGTAACGCGGCCGGCATTCAGCAAATGCGCGCCCTGCTCGCTCCTCACGCCGTAGAAGTCCTCTCAGCGCCCCTCCCCTACGGCCCGGGCCCCTCCGCTTGTCTGCACTTAATGTCCCTGATCAGCCTGCTCGACCAGCAAACTGCATTGGTCGATCGTCCTTGGCTCGCCGTTGAGACCGTCGAACTAATCAACTCCCGCGGATTTAAATTCATCGAGATCGATCCCTCCGAGCGTGACACCCTCGCCTGCAACGTCCTCGCTCTCGGAAATAATCGCCTCCTCGCGATCGAAGAAAATTACAAAACCAACGCCCGCCTCCGCCTAGCCGGATTCGACGTCCGCACCTTTCCCGGCAGCGAACTCTGCATCAACGGCAGCGGCGGCCCCACTTGCCTCACGCGCCCCCTCCTTCGCGGATAAGTCAAGACGGGCCGTGTAGAACAACCGCATCTCGCGGGTGCCCCACCCTTGTCGCGCCTTCCGCGACAGGGTGGGGAATTTGAATTTCACTTTTCCCCGCGCGCCCCGTATCTCACTGCCTTTGTGAGACCCGGCGGTCTCCCCGCCCTGCGGTTAAGTCTGGCCGCACCTACCGAACGTCGCTCTCCTGCTAAAATAATTCTGCATGCTTCTTCCCTTCGTCCGCGAACTCTTCGTGGACGTAGAAAAGCTTCCCGCCTTCGTGCGTGTTGCCTCCCATCTCAAGGAGGGCACGGGGCGCATTCGTGTCTCCGGTCTCACCCCTACCGCCAAAGCCTTGCTGCTCGTGCTCTTTCAGCGCGCCGCCGGACGCCCACTCCTTTTCATCGTCAACGACAACCGTACCGTCGAGGACTTTCTTCCCGTCCTGCGCGGCTTCTGCGAACTCACCGCCGCCTGCGATCCGGAGTCGATCATCTCCCTCCCCGCCCGCGACGTGCTCCCCTTCCAGAATCTTTCCCCGCATCCCGAACTTCAGGAAGAACGGGCCACCGCTCTGTGGAAGATCGCCACCGGCGCCGCATCCATCGTTCTCTCCCCGGTCGCGGCCACCGCGATCCGCCTGCGCTCCAGCGACTACTACGCCGATCTCGCCCGCACCATCCGACGCGGCGAGACTTTCGATCTCGATTCCCTGCTCGCGCATCTCAACACCGTCGGCTACACCTCCACCGACGTGGTCGAGATGCCCGGCCAGTATGCCCTGCGCGGCGGCATCCTCGACGTCTATTCTCCCGAGGCCGATCGCCCGCTGCGCATCGAGTTCTTCGGCGATGAAGCTGACTCCATTCGCAAGTTCGATCCCGCTTCCCAGCGCTCTTCAAATCCCGTTGATGAAGCAGTCCTCCTTCCGCTCACTGAAACGCCCATCAGCGAGCATCTTCTCGGCGCGATCCATACGCGTCTCAGCGGCAAGCGCATCACCGGCAACGAGGAAATCGTCGAAGCCGCCGTCCGTGCCGGTGGCCTCAACGTCTTTCCCGGATGGGAGTTCTACACCCCCGTCGCCGGAGCCGATCGAACGATCTTCGATCTCCTCCCGCAAGCCTCCGTTCTCCTCGACGAGCCCGATCAGCTCACTCAGGAATTTGATCGCTTCTGGACCCGCGTCGCCGAAGTCCACGAGCGCAGCGGCGTCGGCAATCTCGTCCGTCCCGAAGACCTTTACTTGCCGCCCGACGATTGGTGGCAGAAAACATCCGCACTTCCCGGCGCCAACCTCGAGCACCTCGGCATCACTCGCAGCCTCGACGACGCTTCTGAAATTTCATTTCTCACCCAGCCCTCGCCCCGCTTCCACGGTGCGGTTCCCGCCATGCTGGAAGAGGTGCAGAAACTCAACACCGAAGGCAAACGCGTTCTCTTCGCAGTACCTAACACAGGCGAAGTCGAGCGCCTCGCCGATGTCTTCACCGAGTACAACGTTTCGTTTCGCCTGGGAAGCCGCACCCGTGGCGGCGAGAGCTACGCCGACGAGACCAGCTACTTCGCCGGCGAGGTCCTCACCACCACCTTGGCCGCAGCCTACGTCCCCGACGGTGTTCTTCTCCCCGACGCAAATCTCGCCATCTTCGGCTCGCGCGATCTCTTCGACGAATCTGACGCAGTCGCCTCCCGTCCGCAGCGTTCCAAATCCAAGGTCTCCGCCTTCCTCTCCGACTTCCGCGATCTCCAGGTCGGAGACTACGTTGTCCACGTCGAGCATGGCATCGGCCAGTATCAAGGCCTGAAGGAAATCAACCACGGCGATGGCCCCGCCGAATTCATGTTGCTCGAATTCGCCGAAGCCGCCCGCCTCTATGTCCCTCTCACCCGCCTCGACCTGGTCCAGAAATATCGCTCGTCGGAGGGCGCCAAGCCGGTCCTGAGTCATCTCGGCACGCAGTCCTGGTCCAAGACCAAAGCCCGCGTCAAGAAGGCCATGAAAGACATGGCCGACGAACTTCTCAAGCTCTACGCCGAGCGTAAAACCGCCGTCGGACACGCCTTCCCGCCCGGTAACGAATGGTTTCGCGAGTTCGAAGACGCCTTCGAATTCAACGAAACCGAAGATCAGGCCCAGGCCATCAAAGACGTCATTCGCGACATGGAATCTTCCCAGCCCATGGATCGCCTGCTCTGCGGCGACGTCGGCTACGGCAAAACCGAAGTCGCCATGCGCGCCGCCTTTAAAGCCATCGCCGACAACAAACAAGTCGCTGTCCTTGCCCCCACCACCGTTCTCGCCTTCCAGCACTTCGAAACTTTCAAGCAGCGCTTCGCTCCCTTTCCCATCACCATCGAAATGATCAGCCGCTTCCGCTCGCCCAAGCAGCAAAAAGAAATCCTGCAAAAAACCGAAGCCGGCAAAATCGACGTCCTCATCGGCACGCACCGCATTCTCTCCAAGGACATCAAATTCTCCGACCTCGGCCTCCTCATCGTCGACGAGGAGCAACGCTTTGGCGTCCGCCACAAAGAGCGCATCAAGCAAATGCGCAAGCAAGTCGACGTCCTCACCATGTCAGCCACACCCATCCCGCGCACCCTGCACATGTCTCTCGTCGGCCTGCGCGACATGAGCGTGATCGAGACCCCGCCCAAAGATCGCATGGCGATTCAAACCGTCGTCGCCAGCTGGGACGAAAAATTAATCCAGTCCGCCATCGAACAAGAACTCGAACGCGGCGGCCAGGTTTATTTCGTTCACAACCGCGTCGACACTATCTGGGAAATCGCCGCGAAAATCCAGGCCCTCGTTCCTAAGTCGCGCATCATCGTCGGCCACGGACAAATGTCGGAAGGCGAACTAGAAAAAGTGATGCTGAAATTCATGCATCACGAAGCCGACATCCTGGTCTCGACCACGATCATCGAAAACGGTCTCGACATCCCGCTCTGTAACACCATCCTCATCAACCGCGCCGATCGCCTCGGTCTTTCCGAGCTTTACCAACTCCGCGGCCGCGTCGGTCGATCGAACCGTCGCGCCTACGCCTATCTCATGCTTCCCCCGGAAGTCGAGCTCACGCCCATCGCCCGCCGTCGTCTCGCCGCACTTAAAGAATTTTCCGATCTCGGCGCTGGATTCAAAATCGCCGCCCTCGACCTCGAACTTCGCGGCGCCGGCAACATGCTCGGTGGCGAACAAAGCGGCCACATCGAGGCCATCGGCTTCGAGCTCTACACTCAGATGCTCGAGCGAGCCGTCCGCGAAAAGAAAGGCGAAGCCGCTCCCGACGAAGCCGAAACCCAGCTCAATCTCGGACTCAACATTCGCATCCCCGCGGATTATGTCCCCGAAGAAAATCAGCGTCTGCAAATGTATAAACGCGTTGCTCGCGTTGAAACCGAATCGCAGCTCACGGACGTCACCGCCGAACTGCAAGACCGCTACGGCCCGCCCCCGCCCGCTGTGCGCAATCTCCTCGACTACGCCTCGCTAAAATTGTTGTGCATGAAAGTCGGCGTGAACGCCATCGAAAGAAAACGCGACTTCGTCACTCTGAAGTTCCAACAGAACGCTGCGGTCGATCCCGAACAGTTAGCCCGCTTCGTTTCCGCACAACGCGGCGCCCAGTTCACCCCGGATGGAATGTTGAAGTTTGTATTAAAGGCCACAGCCGCGGAAGAAGTCCTGCGCGCCCTCCGCACCGTATTAGAGCAACTTGCTAGCGCCGAATCCGTATCAGAAGTTCGATCTGCCAGCGGACCAGCTTAGGTTTTCGTGGGACAGCCGCCCTCGGCTGTCCAGTCGAGCGAAGCTCGACACTCTTTCCCGTAAAATGGGGCTCACCCCTGGGCTCACCCCCGACGCTCCCCACTCACAAACCTCACCATTTACAATTGTCCGGCAACCGAACTCGCCCGATGAACGACTAACAACATTCGCTCTACGGCTAACCACCACCCTTATGACGATGAAAGTCCGCAAAGCCGTATTCCCCGCCGCAGGCCTCGGCACCCGCTTCCTGCCCGCAACTAAAGCCCAGCCCAAGGAAATGCTTCCGTTGGTCGACAAGCCCATCATCCAGTACGGCGTCGAGGAAGCCATGGCCTCCGGCTGCAATCAGATCCTCATCATCACCGGCCGCGGCAAGCAGGCCATCGAAGATCACTTCGATGTCAGCTATGAACTCGAACGCATGCTGGAAGAGCGCAACAAAACGGATCTGCTCCAAATTGTGCGCTCCATCTCCGATATGATCTACGTCGCCTACGTTCGCCAGAAAGAAGCTCTCGGCCTCGGCCATGCTGTCCTCATGGCCCGCGAACTCGTCGGCAACGAACCCTTCGCCGTCCTCCTCGCCGATGACGTCATCGACGCCAAGGTCCCCTGCCTCAAGCAAATGGTCGAGGTTTTCGACCAGACCCAGTGCTCCGTCCTGGCCACTCAAGTCATCGAAGGCAAAATGATTTCTTCCTACGGCGTGCTCGACGTAAAACCTGTCACGGGCAGCCGCTTCGGCGATCGCCTCTTCGAAATCAAAAACATGGTCGAGAAGCCCAAACCCGAAGACGCGCCCTCGAATCTCGCCATCATCGGCCGCTACATCCTCACCCCTGCCATCTTCGACTGCCTCGCCAACACCCCGACCGGCGCTGGCGGAGAACTCCAACTCACCGACGGCATGCGCCTTCTTCTGCAAAAAGAAAAAATGTATGCCTATGTCTACGAAGGCCGTCGCCACGATACCGGCGACAAACTCGGCTTCCTGAAAGCCACCGTGGAATTCGCCCTGAAACGTGAAGACCTCGGCGACCCCTTCCGCGAATATCTGAAAGGATTGAAACTGTAGTGTTTTCGGCGGGTGCCCCACCCTTGTCGCGTCTTTTGCGACAGGGTGAGGGAAACTGAATTTCACTTTTCCCGTAACTTCTTCGACTTCTCTTCCACGCCCCGCGCCAGCTTCTTCTTGTGCTCCTCAAGCTTCTGCGCGACCGCAGCATCACTCAGCCCAATCATCTGCGCCGCAAGAATCCCCGCATTAGTCGCGCCCGGTTTCCCAATGGCGACGGTCGCCACCGGAATGCCCGCCGGCATCTGCACGGTCGCGAGCAGCGAATCCATTCCCTGTAGCGACGTCGAAGGAATCGGCACACCAATCACCGGCAGTGTGGTGTGCGCTGCGATCACCCCAGCCAGATGCGCCGCCCCGCCCGCTCCCGCAATAATCACCCGAATCCCGCGTCCCCCAGCCTTCCGCGCAAAATCCGCTGTCCGGTCCGGTGATCGATGCGCCGAAGTCACATCGATCTCATACCCGATCCCAAATTCCTCGAGCGCCTTCCCTGCCTCGCGCATAATCTCCAGATCCGAATCACTCCCCATCACGATCGATACCAACGCTTTTGCCATGATTCCCCTTTTTATTTATTTCTTTAGTGCCCGCCCTGCAATGTCCTTCCGATAATGCGCCCCTTCAAAACGAACCTTCCCACACACCTCGTAAGCCCGCTCCACCGCGGCTTCCAACCCCGCCGACCGCGCCGTCACTCCCAGCACACGCCCCCCCGCCGTATAGAACTCTCCATCTCTCTTCGAAGTCCCCGCGTGAAACACCTTCACGCCCTCGAGCCCGGCAGCCGCATCGAGTCCGCTAATCCTCTTCCCCATTTCAAACGTTCCCGGATATCCCCCCGACGCCATCACCACGCACACCGAAGCATCTTTCGACCACTTGAAATCTCCCTCGCTCACCCGCCCCGCAATCGACGCCTCCAGCGCATCCACCAGATCACTTTCCAGCCGCATCAGAATCGGCTGCGTCTCCGGATCCCCAAATCTGCAATTAAACTCCAGCACCATCGGACCTCGCGCCGTCATCATCAGCCCGCAGTAAAGCACGCCTTTATATTCCGCGCCCTCCGCCTTCATGCCCTCTACCACCGGCCGAGCAATGTGATTCACCAGCCAGTCGCGCATCGTGTCATCCACAATGTCCGCGGTCGAGTAAGCGCCCATGCCGCCTGTATTCGGTCCCGTATCTCCATCGCCCACGCGCTTGTGATCCTGCGCTGCCACCAGCGGCGCAACCCGTTCTCCGTCGCTCACCACCAGAAATGAAAGTTCGTCGCCCTTCAAACACTCTTCCAGCACGACTCGCGCGCCGGCTTCTCCCACCATCTTTCCGCTCAACATTTCCGACGCAACCCCAGCCGCCTCCTCCTTGCTCGCCGCGATCACCACCCCCTTGCCCGCCGCCAATCCATCCGCCTTCACCACCACTGGCAAATGAAAGTGTGGTAATGCTTCGCGAACCTCATCCACCGAATCGCAAATCGCGTACGCAGCCGTTGGGATCCGATGTCGCTGCAGGAATTCCTTCGCGAAACTCTTGCTCGATTCCAGCTGCGCCGCCGCCTTCGTCGGCCCAAACACTGCCCACCCTCGTCGCGTGAATTCGTCCACCACTCCCAACATCAGCGGCAGTTCCGGACCCACCACCGTCAAATCCGGCTGCACTTGCTGCCCCAAAGCCACCATCGATTCCAGACTCTTCAAATCGACGGGCAAGCATTCCGCTTCGCCCGCGATCCCTCCATTCCCCGGCGCACAGTAAACCTTCGAAACCCGCGCCGACTGCCGCAGCTTCCACACCAGCGCATGCTCCCGCCCGCCACTACCTAGAACCAGAATTTTCATAACCAGAGAAAGTAAAGGTTAGGGGAGCGCCACAAACCTGTCAAACGGGGCTGTCGAAAAAGCACTGTCATTCTGAGCGAAGCGTGAGCGCACGCGAACGCGAGTCGAAGAATCCCTACCCTAATCCGATTCTTGCCCGTTCGCTCTTCCCGTGGTTCCTCACGTCCTCCGCCAGTTAACCATGCTTAAGTCGTATAATCTCCCCAATGATCACCGTCTCCAAAGAAGACTATCTCAAAGCCATCCTCGAAGCTGAAAGCGAAGGCGAATCCGTCATCTCCGCTCGCCTCGCCGATTGGCTGAAGGTTTCAGCTCCCGCCGTCACCATGGCGGTGCGCCGTCTCAAGAAAGATGCTCTGGTCCGGGTCCAGGCTGACGGCCACGTCCGTCTCACCGCGGCTGGCCGCAAGATCGCTCGCCGCCTCACTCTCCGTCATCACCTGATCGAGCGCATGCTGGCCGAACTCTTCGGCATGGAATGGTGGAAAGTCCACGACGAAGCCGAACGCCTCGAGCACGCCGTCTCCCCCGACTTCGAAGCCAAACTTCTCGCCAAGCTCGGCAAGGGAGGCATGTGCCCTCACGGCAATATGAGCGAGATGGAAAGCCCCGCCAGCCGCCGTCAACGCGGCCTGCTCCTGCTCGCGGATGCACAACCCGGAATCACTTACACGGTCAGCGGAATCTATGAGCGCGACCGTCGCTTGCTCGAGTTCCTCGAAGCCCGTGGCATCCGTCCCGCCGCCAAGGTGCGCATCCTGGAACGCAACTACGACCAGACCCTCACTCTCTCCACGAGCTCCGGCAACGTCTCACTTGGCCGCGCCGCCGCCGATCGCGTCTGGCTCTCCCCCACCGACCCCCGCCCCACCAAATGACCTTGTCTTCGTGAGTCAAGCTTGTCATCGTGGTTAAAGCTTGTCGTCGTGAGTAAGACTTGTCATCCACAGCGAAGCGAAGGACCTATGTAACTCGCCTGCTGCCGCACGGACCCGACTGTTCTACGAGGAGACGCCTCCTCGAGTTTAAGAGGGATATTTGCTGACCAATCTGCGTACCTCGGATCCGGCTTTTTCGCTCCTGTGCAAGAGCGGCCCTGCAGGAGCCTGCCTTGAGCGAAGCCGAACACGCCGCGTCGGATTCGCATAGGCACGCGGGCTTTAGCCCTCGAGGCAAATCTCCTTAACCATGGTTTATTTCTTCGTGTATACTTACGCTAATCTCTGCTGGGGTTCCCGCTGAACCGATCGGAGAAAGACTCGCTGCGCTCGCCCCAACCGATGAAGCCCGTCGCCACCGAAAACGGAGAGGAAGTCGTTGTAATTACACACGAAGATGTCGATCGCGCCCACGATCGCTCCCGTGTTTCGGCCGCCCGTGCTCAGCGTGGCTTTTCCTCCAGAGCCCGCCTCCTGTGGTTACTCGTCGGACCCGGCGTCCTCGTCATGCTCGGTGAAAACGACGGCCCCAGCATGCTCTCTTATGCCGCCACCGGCGCCAAGTTCGGCATCGGTTTCTTCATCCCTTTCGTCGCTCTCACCTTCTGCATGGCTATCGTCGTCCAGGAGATGACCGTCCGCCTCGGCGCCGCTACCCACCGCGGCCACGCCGAGCTGATCTTCGAACGCTTCGGTCCTTTCTGGGGACGGTTCTCCATGATTGACCTCGGCATCGGCAACTTCCTCACTCTCATCACCGAATTCATCGCGGTACGCGCCGGTCTTGGTTTCTTCGGAGTCCGCCCCTGGATTGCAATCCTTATCGCTCTCGTCATCCTCTACGCCGCGCTAATGAGTCACCGCTATTGGACTTGGGAGCGCATCACCCTCGCCGCCGCCGCCTTCAACCTGGTCTTCGTTCCCGTCGCGCTCATGACTCATCCCAGTTGGCCCGCGGTCGGCCATGCTTTCATCACGTGGCAACCGCTCCCCGGCTTCAACAAGGATGTTCTCCTGATCGTCCTCGCCGATATCGGCGCTACCGTCACGCCCTGGATGCTTTTCTTCCAGCAGAGCGCCACCGTTGACAAGGGCATGACCACCAAAGACATTCGCTTCGGCCGCGCCGACACCGTGATCGGCGCAGCTCTAGCCACCGCCGCCGCCATCGCTACGATTCTTGCGACTGCTCCGCTCTTCGCCCATCAGATGACTGCGGACAATTTCGAAGCCGCCCAATTCGCTCAAGCCCTCCAACCGATCATCGGCCGCTTCGGAGCATCCCTCTTCGCTCTCGGCATGGTCGAAGCCGGCATCGTCGCCGCCATCACCATCTCCACATCTTCCGCATACGCCTTCGGCGAGGTCACCCACAAACCGCACAGCCTCAACCTTCCCATGGGAGAAGGCAAATCGTTCTACGCCGTGTTGACGCTATGCGCCATGGCCGCCGCCGCCATCGTCCTGATCCCCGGCCTCCCGCTGGTCTATGTCGTCCTGGTCGTGAACGTAGTCGCCGTTCTCGCCATGCCGCCGGCCTTGGTGTTCCTCTTTATGCTGGTGAACGACAAAGAAATCATGGGCGATCTCGTCAGCCCGCTCTGGGCAAACATCCTCTCCAGCGGCGTGGTTTTCGTTCTGACCGCCGCCGGCATCCTCTTCGGCATCAGCATCATCGCCCCCAACATCTTTGCCACCTTAGGAGGGAAATAGAGATGAACCTCGAGCTTCTCGTTTGTCATTCCGAAGGCCGTTTTTCAGGCCGGAGGAACCTGCTTTCGCTTGCGGCCCAACGGCTCGGTCAGTTAGAGAGAACTGCATGATGACGAAAAAAATCGACACTGCCCCGCACATAATCTCCTCCGCCGACGAGTCGATGGTCCTCGCCTCCCTCGAGCACGACCAACTCGTCGGAGCCAAAAAGCACTTCATCCCCCGCCGCCATCTAAAAGGTCCCGAGCTCGTAGTTCTCTGGTCCCTCCGCCTCTATCTCCTTTTCATGATGGCCGTCGTCCTCTATCAAGTCTGGACCGTCGCCCGCTAGAGCACTTTGTAGGAACAGCCGCCCTCGGCTGTCCAGTCGAGCGAAGCTCGACGGTTTCTCGCCGCCATCTGGGATTTTGGGTGGCGCAGCGCTTCAGCGCTGCGATTCAGGCTTGGTCAGGCAACGGGCTTTAGCCCCTGAGGCCGGCTTCCCGGCGAGAAGCATCATTGAAACGGAATTGTCATCCTGAGGAAGCGGAGTCACCCGCAAAGCGGACAACTCCCAATGAAGGACCATGCGACTACTCGCTTGCAGAAAGTTCGGCTGCGGCTCATTGGCTTGCGGCTTCTAGCTGTCACTGGCGTCGCTGGGGCCGTACTCCTCGCAGCAACACTGAGTTAAGCGACCACCAAAAGTTGTCCGCCCCCTACGCAATCCGCGCCAAAACGACTAAACTAATAAGTTCCGATATTCGCTCCAGCCCGCAGTGCGGCGCCGTCCGTCTCGCGGCATCTTTCATCAGGAAGGCATCATGTCGTTAAACAGTTTCAAAGCCCGCTCCGCTCTTAAAGTTAGTAACAAGGAATACGAAATCTACCGCCTCGACGCCCTCGACCAGCAAGGCATCTCCACCAAACATCTCCCATATTCCTTGCGCATCCTCCTCGAGAATCTCCTCCGCACCGAAGACGGCCGCAACGTCAAGCAAGAGGACATCCGAGCCTTCGCTGCTTGGAACAAACATTCCAAGCCTGAAAAAGAAATTGCCTTCACTCCCAGCCGCGTCCTCCTTCAGGATTTCACCGGCGTCCCCTGCGTCGTCGACCTCGCCGCCATGCGCGACGCCATGCAGCACCTCGGCGGCGATCCTTCCCTCATCAACCCTCTGCAGCCCGTCGAATTAGTAATCGATCACTCGGTGCAGGTCGACGAGTTCGGCACCGCCAGTGCCTTCGACATGAACGCGCTATTAGAATTCCAGCGCAACAAAGAGCGTTACTCGTTCCTCCGCTGGGGCCAAACCGGATTCCACAACCTCGCCATCGTCCCTCCCGACACCGGCATCGTCCACCAGGTCAACCTCGAGTACCTCGCCCGCGTAGTCTTCGTGAACGAATCGAATGGCGCCCGCGTCGCCTACCCCGACACACTAGTAGGCACCGACAGTCACACAACGATGATTAATGGGCTTGGGGTTTTGGGATGGGGCGTGGGGGGGATTGAGGGCGAAGCCGCGATGCTCGGGCAGCCTGTCTCCATGCTGATTCCGCTGGTCGTCGGGGTGAAGCTTACGGGACGTTTGCGCGAAGGAGCTACGGCTACTGATCTGGTTTTGACGATCACTGAAATGTTGCGCAAGCACGGCGTCGTTGGAAAATTTGTGGAGTACTTCGGTCCCGGCCTGCGCGAACTCCCGCTCGCCGATCGCGCAACCATCGCGAACATGTCGCCTGAATACGGCGCGACGTGCGGTATCTTCCCCGTCGACAAAGAAAGCCTGAAATATCTGAAGCTCAGCGGACGGAGCGCGGAACAAATCGCGCTGGTCGAAGCGTACTGCCGCGAGCAAGGGATGTTCCATGACGAGAAAACTCCCGAGGCGGAATATTCCGAACTGCTCACCCTGGATCTTGCCACCGTTGAACCGAGCATCGCCGGGCCCAAGCGTCCGCAAGATCGCGTCGTGCTTTCGCAAGCCGGAGATTCGTTTCAGAAAGCATTGCCTTCGCTGATCAAGCCGAAGTCTGCCGCGAAAACCGTGCCGGCAGCCAACTCCCAGCGATGGGAGCAGGAAGGTGGGAGCCCCACCGCCATCGGCGTCGAAGATCCCAACGTGCACGAGCACGTTCCCGCGAACGTCAAGAATTCTCTCAAGCACGGCAGCGTCGTCATCGCCGCCATCACGTCGTGCACGAATACTTCGAATCCCTCCGTGATGATCGGCGCTGGACTGCTCGCAAAGAAGGCAGTGGAAAAAGGCCTGACGATTCCGCCGTGGGTAAAAACATCGCTCGCCCCCGGATCAAAAGTCGTCCGCGATTATCTCGAGAACGCCGGGCTTACGCCCTATCTCGAAAAACTGAAATTCCACATCGTCGGCTACGGCTGCACCACCTGCATCGGCAACTCCGGACCACTGCCTACGGAAGTTTCGCAAGCCATCGATGAAAAAGATCTCGTAGTCGCCAGCGTGCTCTCCGGCAATCGCAACTTCGAAGGCCGCATCAACTCCGAAGTTCGCGCCAACTATTTGATGTCGCCTCCGCTGGTTGTCGCCTTCGCCCTCGCTGGCCGCATCGACACCGACCTCCGCAAGGATGCCATCGGCAAGGACAAAGAAGGCAAGCCCGTCTACCTCGCCGACATATGGCCCACGCAGCGTGAAGTCGAAGAGGCGGTCGAGCACTCGGTGACCGCGGAAATGTTTTCCAAAAGTTATGCCGAAGTTTTCGCCGGAGACGAGCGCTGGCGTGGCCTCTCCATCCCCAAGGGCCAGACTTACGCGTGGGAAAAAGATTCCACCTACATCCGCCGCGCGCCCTACTTTGACGACATGAAGGTCAAGCCTTCGCCCGTCGAAGAAATTAAAGGGGCGCGCGTTCTCGCCGTCCTCGGCGACAGCGTCACCACCGACCACATCTCTCCCGCCGGCTCCATCAAGAAAGACGGCCCTGCGGGAAAATATCTGCAGGAGCACGGCGTCAAACCCGCTGACTTTAATTCCTACGGCTCGCGCCGCGGTAATCACGAAGTCATGGTCCGTGGAACTTTCGCGAACGTCCGGCTGCGCAACAAACTCGTCAACATAGAAGGTGGCTTCACTCGCCACCTGCCCACCAATCAGGAGATGTCGATTTTCGATGCTTCGCAGAAATATCAGGCCGACCGCACTCCGCTCATCATCCTCGCCGGAAAGGAATACGGGTCCGGCTCCTCGCGCGACTGGGCGGCGAAAGGCCCGCGCCTTCTGGGCGTCCACGCCGTCATCGCCGAAAGCTACGAGCGCATCCACCGGTCGAATCTTGTGGGGATGGGAATCTTGCCGCTGCAGTTCGAGCCAGGACAAAACGCAGAGTCACTTAAGCTGACCGGCGAAGAAGTGTTCGAGATCACCGGCATCCGCAAATTGATCGAGCACTACGCAGCTGGTCAGAAAATAAAAGTTCGCGCTAAAGGGAAAGCGGGAGTCATCGAGTTCCAGGCCTTGGTCCGCATCGACACGCCGCAGGAAGCGCTCTACTACGCTAATGGCGGGATTTTGCAATATGTGTTGAGGCAGTTGCTGGCGGCGAAACCGAGTGCGCAGACGGTGGGGGTCTGAGGGGCTGCGGCAAGCCGGCTATTTTCGGCCGAGGAGCCTTTTCATTTCTCTAACGATGTCAGCGTTTGAGTCCCTTTTGGAAATCATGGCAATTCGATCGGCGAATGCTGGACTGTATTTAAGTAGTTCCTTGTCGGTAATTTTGTGCCAAATCGGCAGGACCACCTTGCGCCCGGCCCGCTCTTTAGCGAACAAGCCGTTTAGTTCGTGTTCGGTCCAGTGTTTTTTCCGCAGAAACGACTTTGAAAATACGACGATTCCGTAACGCGAGTTGGCGAGTCCGCGGTCGATGGATCCTCGGAGGCCGTCTCCCCAAACGAGGAAATCCTTGTCATACCACACCTTGATCCCGGCGTTCTTAAGTGCGCGCACGAGGGGATCGACGAAATCCTTGTCTTCTGAGGCGTGCGAAACAAACACATCGTAGGTCAGCCGGCGCCTCCGTCTTGAAGGCTTGCTCTTCCAAGCGCTCTTTCGTTGAGGCCCCTTCTCGCGAAGTGCCGGCAGTGCGCTCGTGGGAGGAGGCGGGGCGGCACCCTCCACCGTTCGCTTGCTCTTTGCGGCTCTGAGTATTGTTTGCTTGACCGCGTTGATGTGCGGGTATTTTCTAAATGCGACGCGTCCATTGTGTTTAAGTTTTTCGAAGTATTGCTTGTCCGCCATAGGAGTGGCAAGTTGGAGGACAGCCATTTCACTTAGCCCGGTCTTGTGAGCAAGTAGACTTGCGTCCTTGGGCGCGTTGCCGCCTCCGTAGACTGCTTCGAAGACTTTGTATCTTCGATCCGAGGTGCGCAGATTTTGCACGATGCCGCGAGTGACGTCGGGCGACGTCGCAGCGAATTCGGTGGTCGCTTGAATGGGCACTCTCGGTGTTTCCCTTTATCCTTTCGGAACGATGTCTGCTCCGTAGCAGGGTGCTACGAGACGGATGCCGCGACCCCCTTTTTTATCTTCTTGGCCGGCGCGATCCGCGTAATTGCGCTCTTGTCCACTCCCAGTACCTCAGCGATGTCCTTCGCTTGCACTCCCTTCGCAATGAGGTTTACGATCGCGAGCTTTTTGATGTCCTCTAGTAGTTCTAAGATTTTTTCGTCCATACCGCTTCATTCCTCGGCTTCTTCAGGCCCTTGAGTATCGCCGTTACTCGCTGCGTTCCCATGCCAAGGCGTTTGGCAATGGCGTGATGGTCCAGGTCGGTGAGGAAATACAGTCCGATGGTCCCGAGACGCTCAAGAAGGTCAGTCGCTCGCTCGATTGGGTCATTATTTTTCTCTTTTTGCGCCTTTGCCATTTGGCTTTTTGATCCCCTTCAGGAAATCGTTCACGAATCTGATGTCGACCTTTAGCTTTTTCGCTATCTCCCCTTGGGAGACCGACAGCTCAAAAAGCTGCAAAATTAACGACTTCTTGAGGAGGCTTTTCAGTTCCGTGGTCTGGTCGTCGTTCTTTTTCTTCGGCGGCATCTCCTATTTTTTCCTTTTGTTGGCGCGGCTCTTGAGAACTTCGACCGTTCCTTTGGTCGTTCCCACGATGTCAGCGATCTCTTGGTTGGCCAGACCAAACCGTGCCAGCAGGGTTACTTTTTCGGCGGCGTTGCCCTTATGCGGCTCGGGGATGAGAGCTAGGGCAATCAGTGCGCTTAGTTTGCTCGAGATTTGCCGTGCTAGTTCCTCGGTCATGGTTTCTTCTGTGGCCTCGCCTTGTTCTTCCGGAGGCCGGTGAGTTCCTTTCCTACAAAGGACTGTGTGCGCCCAAGGATTTCCGCAATGTCCTTGGGCCTGACCCCCAGCTCCGAGAGAAGCTTGATCTGATCTCGTAGCGAGAGGCCGTCGCTGCCTTTGGGGGTTGCTCTCAGCAGTAGTGCGATTACGACCCCCATCCGTTTGTTAAGCTCTGATATGAGGCCTTCGTTCATATAGGTAGTCTGTTAGGTGCGATAATTCGATAATGCACACTGAAGACGATGGTGTCAAGACAATTGCTTAGCTACCTGGAGGAACGTTTTTTTGGTCGGGGCTGCGGCTTAACGCGGTTCGTTTAGCTTCACGCTTGTCGCTGGTGAGGCGCCGCACCTTCCAAAATCCTGCTGTCTCGTCCCTACGGGACTCGATTCCGATTTTTCGTGGCTGACCCAGGGCTTACGCCCTGGGCTGAATTATGCCGCCGCTCTGCGGCTGGAAATTCCTGGGGCTAACTCGGTCCATTCGACTTCGCTCAGAGTCTGGCTCCGGTCAGAGTGACAAGGGGGCTGGCTGTGAAATTCCCACTTCTCGCAAAGGACGCGAGAAATGGGGCACCCTCGCTCGTGGAGATTTGCGCTCTTGAAGATCAACGTCAAAGGCAGCGGACAGGAGTGTCCGCTCCACACGGGGTTTCACTTTAGTAAAGGTCAAATTCCCCGCCCCTTCGGCTTCGCTCAGGGCAGGCTCTGTCTCTCCAAAAAACGGAGAGACAAGGACGGGGCACCCGCGAGTGTTGAAATCCTAATGGCTGCAGGATCGAAGTCAAAGGCGACGGACAGGAGTGTCCGTCCCACACGGCGTTTCACTTTAGTAAAGGTCAAATTCCCCGCCCCTTCGGCTTCGCTCAGGGCAGGCTCTGTCTCTCCAACAAAACGGAGAGACAAGGACGGGGCACCCGCGAGTGTTGAAATCCTAATGGCTGCAGGATCAACGTCAAAGGCAGCGGACAGGAGTGTCTGCTCCACACGGTCTATCTCGGGCGCATGGAACAGCAGGTTCCTCGCCCGCCTTCGGCGCGCTCGGAATGACAAGGTTAAAGTCGCTCCGGCTCCGGTCAGAATCACAACGGGATGGGCCGTTACTTCTTGTGTTTTGCCGTGTGCGGGGCTAGGAGGGGCCAGGCGTCGCGATAGGATTCGTAGCGGTAGCGATTTTTCTTGAGGGGCTGCATGGGGAAGAGCATGAGGCCTTGTTTGCGTTCGCGGCCGAGGAGGATGCGGGCGGGGATGAGGTACCAAGCGTCGTGCATGATGACCTAGGCGGCGAAGAAATCGAGTTGCTTGAGAGTGTAGGGCGGGCCGAGATAGTTGGGCTTGAACTGGCAGAAGTATCCGGTGCCGATGCGGCAGGAAGTGGATTTGACCTGGACGCGGACGATGCGGGCGCCGAAGTGGAGGGCGACGTCGAAGGGCGAGGAGTCTCCCCAGGGCTTGAGCACTTTGTAGCCGTGGCGCAGGGCTTCGGCCATGAAGCAGAGTTCGACCCACTCGCCGCGCTCCTTGAAGGTCTTGAAAACTTTGAATTCATCCATCTCGTTCCTGTGGGGGTGAAGTTGCAGGTGCAAAAGAAAAGGCGCGACCTGTGGGCCGCGCCTCGTTTACTTAAAGTTTTACTCTATATTTCTATTATATCAAGTTGGGAAGGGTGGCTGGGACATTTTTTGAGAATTATTTCCTCTTTGGTGTGAGCCACTTGAATGCGATGACGCGGTTTTCGCCTATTGACAAGTTTTCTGGGCCGTCAAGGTCCTGCGTGCCAGGAAGCGGCGTCCTTGGCTCACTGCGAAATACGACAGCGAGGTCACGCAGAGCACGAGAAGCCCCACGCGAAGATACGTCGCGGTTGAGATGGAAATTCCGATCCCGCTGCCGATTGCAAAATAGGCGACCAGGCACGCGGGGCACTTGGGCAACAGCGCCAGGATACCGCTGGGAACAGCCCAACCAGCAGCGTCGAGCAAACGACGCCGGCCAATCGTAGGACGCGGACCATTCTCCCTGATCCGCGTCCCCGGGCGATTACCGCGATTCGAAATCGCTGCACAGCAAGCAAAGCTGCTCACGAGTGGTGCTCCCCTGCGCAGCACGAACCGGAACCTTTGGGAGCGACATACTGCGCCTTCCGATCGACAACGTAGCCTTCCGTATAGCGATCGTGATGCCGAACCCAAGCCATGGTGAACGCGAGACCGTCCTCGTCCCGGCCCTTGGGAGCGAGATCGAGGAAGTTGTAGGCGCCCACCAGGATGTCGAGCCCGCGCGCATAAGTGGAGTAGGTATGGAATATCTCGCCCGCTTCGTTCTTATAAAAAACGCTCGCTCCCGGAGCTTCCTCGCTGGGGAACTCGGCGATCTCGTAGTTGTAGTTCACCTTGCCGCTCGCCATCTCTTCTTTTGTGAACGACACGTGATAGTCCCGGTTAAAGTCGTTTGCAAACGATGACACCCAGCGAAATTCCCAGCCCATGCGTTTCTTGAATGCCTCAAT
This sequence comes from uncultured Acidobacteriaceae bacterium, assembly GCA_963773675.1. Taxonomy (GTDB): domain Bacteria; phylum Acidobacteriota; class Terriglobia; order Terriglobales; family Acidobacteriaceae; genus Sulfotelmatobacter. The sequence goes on along the minus strand of CAVZCG010000013.1, from coordinate 167,089 downwards.
CTGGTCCATGGGCGCGCGCGAAATCACGGCCAGGGTGACGTCGCGATTGGCGAGGTGAACCAGGCTTCCGCCGAAATGATCGGCCAGGTACGAGCAACTCGGACAACCCTGCTCCCATCCCGGACCAAACATGAAGTGATACACAATCAACTGGCTTCGGCCGCCGAACAGGTCGCCAAGCGTGACCTTGCCTTGCGGCCCATCGAAGACATATTCTTTTTCGACTTTCTCCCAGGGCAGTTCACGCCGTTGCCGGCTCAACTCATCTCGTAACTTCGTGAACTCCTTCTCTTTGCGAAGCAATTCTTCTCGACTTGCAATCCATTCCTTGGGAGACACAACCTCGTGTCCCCGAACGCCGGTGCTGGTGGCTAGTGTGGTCATACGTGTTCTCCTCTTTAGCTGCTTGAATTGGTTGTTGCTCGGTCCCCAAAATCGCTATCTCGCGGCGAGATGCTTGCTTCGTTTGCGCAAAGGTCCCCGCGCTGCGCCTGCGCTGTCTTTCTCAGCGACCTCCTTGATGCGAAGGAGTTCGTTTGTCCAAAGCTCCTGAAACGGACCGACCCAGCGTTCGTAAATCTGCCGGATGGGCACCACGTTCAGGGAATTGACCCGTTGCCTTCCCAACTCGCGCGTGTGCACCAACTGGGCTTGACGGAGCACATCGAGATGCTTCATCACTCCAAAGCGCGTCAGGTGCGGAAAGGAATCCACAATCTCGGTCGTGGTGCGAGGACGAGCCCGTAAGAAGTCCAGAATCGCCCGCCGCGTCGGGTCAGATAGTGCCTTCCACACGCCGTCGAGTTCGGCTGCCGGTCCAGAGCGCTCTCTCACTGCTGCTCACAGTCCTTCTTTACGTTGCTCAACATGTGATTCCAGCCCGTACCCACATTCTTGCGGTGCTCAGGATCGATCATCCCGATCGCGCGATGCCGCAGCGCCACACGGCATCCTCCCGAGACAGGTTCGATTTTCACCTCTACGTGATTCATCACCGGATACGACATGAACATCGGGCCGCTGAGTTCCAGCAGGCTGGAAGGCTTAATCACCTGCACGAACCCCCACAAATGTCCGACTCCGTTTCCTCGATCGCGAAACCACCGCCCGCCCACCTTCGGCTCCAATTGGAGGTCCAGAGATTGCCCGTCCGGCCTGGTGTTGCCTTTTCCGAGCCGATACAAAACAGCCGCGAACGCCTTCTCCGGTGTGGCTTTCATCTCAATATGCTGCTCAACGTCAAGCGTCAGGTCTTCCACTTTCATGGTTGTCGTCTCCTTCAGCGAGTTCAGTTACGTGACCTAATACTAACGTGACTAAACGGTCACGTCAAGAGAATTCTGGAGAGATTTTTTGATTCCCGTGGGAGCCCTGCTCCGGAGAGGGGTGAGAAGTGAGGTCGGGCTTCAGCTTCCGGTAAGTGAACGCGGAAATACCACGCTGGCCACGACGGTAGAATCCCACCTTTCAAAAGCGAAAGGTGGGGCACCCGGCTGAACGGCGCTCTTCCACAGTTACCCGCGCTGCTTGCATACTGAAGGGATGACGCAAGAAAGCCCCGTCCTCTCAGGCACCCACATCCGCCTTGAACCCCTTGACCACCGGCACGTCGACGGATTGGTGAAGGCTTCGGCATCGGAGCCCTCCCTCTATCAGTGGAGTCCCGTCCCGCAGGGCACGGCCCAAGCACCACCTACATCGACATCGCGCTGGCTTGGCGCGACGCTGGCACCGCTGTGCCGTTCGCGATCGTCAGCGTAAATGATGGGGTCGTCATTGGTTCGACGCGGTTCTGGAACATCGAGCGCTGGTCGTGGCCGCCGGGACATGCGCGTCACGGCCGCCAGTTCTCCGACGCTTGTGAGATCGGCTACACCTGGTTTGCCCGCTCCGCCATCCGCACTGCAGCCAACACTGAGGCCAAGTTGCTCATGCTGACGCACGCCTTCGAGACCTGCCAGGCACTGCGAGTTTGCTTTCATACGGACGCGCGCAACCAGCGCTCCCGCGCCGCTCTCGAACGCATCGGGGCAAAGCGTGAAGACGTTCTCCGCGCCCACAGGATGGCCGCAGACTTCATCCCTCGCGACTCAGTGCGTTACTCGATCGTTGCCGCCGAGTGGCCAGAGGTGAAAAAGCAGTTAACTCAACGCCTCCATCATCGCCCGTGAACCCTCCGCCCAGACAAAAAGGCGCGGCCCATGGGCCACGCCTCTGTTTCCAAAGATTTACTCTATTCCTTTGATCCTTTTTATTCGATGGTGTACTCGACGTGAATTCCCCGGTTCTCCATCTCCTCCAGAAAAAGATCGGCGGGAACGTCCCGCTCCTGCAAAACGCCACCGCGCTTTGTGATCGCTCCCGAAGCCAACATCTGTATGACGATCGACGCTGGAAATGCGGTGGTGCGCATCATCGCGCTCATGTCGGTTTTGGCGTCGTAGTGGTCGACCAAAGTGAAGGCGGCCACGCGGCCCTTGAGGCGTCCGCCCAGCAACCCGCGCACGCCAGGCGAACGCACCGACTCGTGCGCCTCCAGCCGCATGATGCAGACATCCGGCCCTTTGCCCGCAAATTTCCCCTCAAAGATTTTTGCCATCACTGCCCGCGGCGTAATCTCGCTTCCATCCACTCGCATCTTCTGGCTGGAGAAAAGTCCGAGCGCCTTTAGTTCGCAGAGCAGATCGTAATGTCCCGGGTAGCGCAGTGTTTTCTCGAAACACTCGCCTACTCTTCCTTCGAAGGTCTCGGGCAGCGTCGAGGTGCCGCCGGAAGTCTGGAAGGCAATCAAAGGGGCGAATCCCGGCATGTGAAATTCCTCAGGCTCGGTCAGGGGTTCCACTGTAACCAGCTTGCCTTTGCGGAGAATGCGCGCAGGTTCGACATATTCATTGATCAGACCTTCCACCGAAAAAACCAGCTGGTAGTGGAACGGTGGCATGGGTTTTTCCGGCAGCCCTCCGACATAAAGTTTCAGCGCATCGGCCCGGCCCCCCAGACGGCGTACCAACTCTCCGCCCAGGATGGAAGCCATACCCGGAGACAGCCCACAATCCGGAGCGATAGCGACATCACGTTTCTCCGCTTTGCTGGCCAGAGCTAGTTCCTGGCGCACCGCGGTATTATTTCCGCCGAGATCAGCAAAGTGGCAGCGTGCTTCGATGGCGGCTTTCGCTAATCCAAGATTCAGTCGATAGGGCACGGCCGAAAGCGCACCGTCATGCCCTCGCATAATCCTGGCCGCGGACTTCTCATGGCTAGCGTCGAGCGTGATCGCCCGGACTTTTTTTTCGCCTGTAATTTTGTTTACCCGCGTCGCGACTTCGCGAGCCCGTTTCAAATCACTATCGGCTAGAGAAACCGACTCTACCTGCGACTGCCGCGCCATATCAAACGCCGCCGCCGATCCCATCATGCCCGCACCAATAACCAGGAGTTTCACGCGTCACCTCGTGCTCTCTTCAGACAGTTCACTCTACGCCTTCGGACTAATTACGCGTCAGTGACTAAAAGCACGGGCGAGAGTTTGCGGCTCTGGCCACAGATTCAATCCTTCGCGCTGCTATAATGAAGAATTGTGCCCATGTCCACGAAACGTCTGATTCGATCCACTACAGTTTTATCGATCCGCCGCAACGGCAGCGTGGTTCTCGCCGGCGACGGGCAGGTCACGCTCGGCGAGTCGGTCATCAAACATACGGCCAAGAAGATTCGACGACTGTACAACGACAAAATCCTCGCCGGCTTCGCCGGGTCCACCGCCGACGCTTTCACTCTTTTCAGCCGCTTCGAATCGAAGCTGGAGCAATACCACGGCAACCTCGGACGCGGCGCCGTCGAACTCGCCAAAGACTGGCGCACCGATAAATTCCTGCGCCATCTGGAAGCGCTGCTGTTGGTGTGCGACAAAGAACAGACCTACCTGCTCAGTGGACAAGGCGACGTAATCGAACCTGATGGCGGCATCGCCGCGATTGGCAGCGGTGGTCCGTATGCTCAGGCGGCGGCCGAAGCGCTGGCGCGCCACACCGAACTCTCCGCTCGCAGAATCGCCGAAGAGGCCATGAAGATCGCGGGCAAAATGTGCATCTATACCAATGATGCGGTAACGATAGAAGAATTGTAAGAAAAGTGGTCAGTGGCCAGTGATCAGTGTCCAGAACGGCTGAGACGGCATACTGAGCACTGACCACTAGCCACTGACCACTAATTTTATGGCCATTTACTTACCCAGCAGCGCGGAAGAAGAACAACTCGCACTCGACGAGCTCACTCCTCGTGAAATCGTCGTGGAACTCGACAAACACGTGATCGGGCAGAAGGACGCGAAACGCGCGGTCGCCATTGCCCTGCGCAACCGCACCCGCCGGCAGAAGCTCACTCCCGACCTGGCCGAAGAGATCATCCCGAAGAACATAATCATGATTGGGCCGACCGGGGTGGGGAAGACGGAAATTGCGCGGAGACTGGCGAAGCTGGCGAACTCACCATTCTTGAAGGTGGAGGCTTCGAAGTTTACGGAAGTTGGATATGTGGGGCGCGATGTGGAGTCGATGGTGCGCGATCTGGTGGAGATTGCGATCGACAACGTGCGCGAAGAAAAGTTGGAAGATGTTGCGGACAAGGCGGAGTTGAATGCGGAGGAGCGGCTGCTGGATATTTTGCTGCCGCCATCGCCGCCGTCACGACCTGCGGAATCGACGACTGCGGGCGGAGTGGTGATCGATGGCAACACGGCATTGACGGAGTCTTCTTCGCGGACGCGGGAAAAATTACGGCAGCAATTGCGCGAGGGCAAGCTGGACGAGCGGCAGGTTGAGATTGATGTGCGGGAGCGGAATTTTCCGTCTTTTGAAATCATGACCAACCAGGGTGTTGAGGAGATGGATATCAACATCAAGGACATGCTGCCCAACATTTTCGGCGCGCGAACCAAGAAGCGGAAGATGAAGGTGAATGAGGCATTTGAATATCTGATTCAGGAAGAAGAGCAGCGGCTGATCGATATGGATCAGGTGACGCGGGTTGCCATCGATCGGGTGGAGAATTCGGGGATCGTGTTTCTGGACGAGATCGACAAGATTGCGGGGCGCGAGGGCGGGCATGGTCCGGATGTTTCGCGCGAAGGCGTGCAGCGCGACATTCTGCCCATTGTGGAAGGAACGACGGTGAACACGCGCTACGGGATGGTGCGGACGGACCACATTTTATTTATCGCCGCGGGAGCGTTTCACGTTTCGAAGCCAAGCGATCTGATTCCGGAGTTGCAGGGGCGGTTTCCGATTCGCGTGGAGTTGCAATCGCTGACGATGGAGGATTTCGTGCGCATTTTGACGGAGCCGAAATCGTCTTTGGTGAAGCAGTACACGGCGTTGCTGGAGACTGAAGGAGTGAAGCTGGAGTTTACGCCGGAGGCTCTGCAGGAGATCGCGCATTTTGCATTTCGAGTGAATGAGAGTACGGAAAACATTGGAGCGCGGCGGCTGCATACCATCATGGAGCGGGTGCTCGATGAGTTGAGCTTTGATGCTCCGGAGCGAAAAGGCGAGCACGTGACCGTGGATGCGGATTATGTGCGCAAGATGTTGACCGACATTGTGAAGGATCAGGATTTGTCGAGATATATTCTGTAGCTTTACACGGTGCTGAAGCGCCGCTCTTCCACGGGATTGCCGTCGCCGGTGGCGCGACTTGTCGCGCTTGATGCGGAACTCCTCTTAAGTACGCCTCAGCGGCTAAAAATGCGGCGCGGCTGAAGCCGCGCCGTTTCAAAGCTGGGATCGCTTATCGCAGCGCTGGAAGCGCTGCGCCACCCAAAGACACACAGCTACAAAACAGGGAAGGCCGTTCCGTCCCTCCGGGACTGGTTCCCACTCTTGGGGGCTTACCCTAGACTTTCGTCCGAGGCTGTCGTGTGTCGCCCCTGGCGGAGCTGGGGTGTGGTGGTCCATTTTGTATCTTCGGGCCGCAAAACCCGACGGAGTCGCGTCAAAAGCAGCGGACAGGAGTGTCCGCTCCACACGGGCGGTGCTACTCCCACGGGAACTGATGTACTCTGATGTTTCTGCATGAAAATCATTCGGGGGGTGTTGCTGCTGATCGCGCTGGCGGGGATGGCGGGATGCGCGTCGATTGGGCCACCGGAGGCGCCTTCGCTGGAGTTGCCGAAGCCGCCGACGGATTTGCGGGCTACGCGGAAGGGCGAAAAAGTTACGCTGACGTGGACGATCCCGCCGCGGACCACGGACCGACAGAGAACACGCTATCTGGGAAAAACCCTCATCTGCCGGAGCGTGACGGGGGCACTGAAGCAATGCGGAACGCCGGTGGGAGAGGTGACGCCACCAGCGGACTTCAAGCAAACGGCCAAGAAGGCAGCGGGGAAAAGATTGGGCGGAACTTTCACGGACACTTTGCCAGCTGCACTCGGGCAGGAACATCCGACTGAGTTTGCCACTTATGCGGTGGAAGTGCTGAATAAGGCAGGGCGGGGAGCGGGGATTTCGAATCAGACGCGCGTGCCGCTGGTACCCACGCTGGCGCCGTTCAGCGATTTTGCCGCGCAGGCCACGGCACCGGGAGTGCTGATTTCGTGGAAGTGTCCGGAGACGCCCGGTGGAATCAGCGATGTTCAATACCTGTTCCGTATCTACCGGCGTGCGGAATCGAGCTCAAGCGAAAGCAAAATTGCGGACGTGGAGGCGACGGAGTGCGCGCTGGGCAGGGCTTCGAGCAAAGTCGTGACCTTCCTGGATCAGACCTTCGAGTGGGAGAAGACATATTCTTACCGCGGGGCGGTGGTGAGCGCGATTGAGAAGGCGGGAAAGGCCGCGATTGAGGTAGAGGGGGATGACACCCCGGAGGTGAAAGTATTCGCGCATGATGTATTTCCACCAGCGGTGCCCGCGGGATTGCAGGCGGTGTTTTCGGGACCGGGGCAACAGGCGTTCATCGATTTGATATGGAATCCGGTGGCAGATGCGGATCTGGAGGGCTACAACGTTTACCGGCATGAAGAGGGGACGGCGGCGGTGAAGATAAACTCCGAAGTGGTGAGGACGCCGGCGTTTCGCGATACGCGGGTTGCGGCAGGGAAGACTTATTTTTATTCGGTGTCGGCGGTTGATCAGCGGGGGAATGAGAGTGGAAGGTCGGAAGAGACCAGCGAGAGTGTGCCGTAGTGACCTCAGGGGCTAAAGCCCTCACTTCTCCCGAAACCTGATCGCAGCGCTGAAAGCGCTGCGCCACCCAAAACCTTAGTTGTGGGGTGAAAGCGCAGCGCTGCCCGGATTCCTGATGACAGGGTGAAAGTGCTACGTCATCGGAAACCGTAGTTTGTCGTTTGAAGGGCTGCGCTAAAGCGAAATTGTGACAGCGCGAAAAGTTCTCGCCGAATTTTGAGTACTCGTGGTTAGATAGATAGCGATGAAATATTGCCGCTTTCAACTGAACGGAGAGGCTCACTATGGGCTGGTCGAATCGGTGGCCGGACGCGATTCGATTTTGAGGATCCTGCTGACGGCGCCGGAGGAATCGGATGGCGACGTGGAGGGTCTGCGAACGCGACGAATCGAACCGATTGCGCTGGACGAGGCGACGCTGCTGCCACCGGTACGGCCGTCGAAGATTGTGTGCGTGGGACGGAATTATCGGGAGCATGCGGCGGAGTTGGGGAGCGATGTCCCGACGGAGCCGTTGCTGTTCTTCAAGCCGAACTCCGCGCTGCTGGCTCCGGGCGGGGTGGTGAAGCGGCCAAAGATTTCCGAGCGCGTCGATTACGAAGGTGAGCTTTGTGTGGTGATGGGAAAGAAATGTCATCTCCTGCCGGAGGGCGAGGATGTGCGACCGTACATCCTGGGCTATACCTGCCTGAATGATGTGACCATGCGCGACATTCAGAGAAAAGAGGATCAGTGGGCGCGAGCGAAAGGGTTCGATACTTCGTGCCCGGTGGGGCCGGTGGTGGCGGACGGGCTGGATCCGTGGGCGGGAGTGGGCGTGGAGACGCGGGTGAATGGCGCGGTGCGGCAGGCGGGGAATACGAAGGATTTTATATTTCCGCTGGATATGGTGATTCGTTTTATCTCGCAGGCGATGACGCTGCTGCCGGGAGACCTGATTGCGACCGGAACACCGGCGGGTGTGGGGCCGGTGGTAGCGGGAGATGTGATGGAAATCAGCGTGGAGGGAGTGGGGACGCTGAGGAATTCGGTGGTGGATGAATAGGGGCGAGGCTTCATAAGGATGCGAGCCAAAACGCGCCCTTCGGTCGCTCGCGCTCTCTCAGGGCAGGCTCCGTGGAATCGCGCGGCTCGCCCAGATCCCCTTCGGCTTCGCTCAGGGCAGGCTTTCGCTGCGCAAAAAGGCGCTTGCTCAGGATGACAAACTTTCCGCCGAGCTACTGCAGGCGGAAGCGTTCGCGCATGAGGCGCTGCAGGCGAGGTTTGTAGAGTAGGTCGTAGGCGAGTTCTTTGTCGGGGAACATGGCAAGGGCGGCGCGCTTGGCGCTGGCGGCGAGTTCAGAAGCTTCTTCGACGGTGAGGCTGGAATCCTGGCTGATGACGGAAGAAACCATGCTGATCATCAACTGGAGGCGGCGGATGCGGCGAGCTTCGTCCTCGGCGGCATTTTGATCGGAGTCGACGCCGTTCAGAGACAGGTTTTCATCACGATCTGATTGCTCCCCAGAATTCATAGCGATCCTTTTTGTCCCACACCTTTTGCGAACCCACAGATTGGATGATACGACGGAGTTGGATGTTGCGCTGCTCTGGAAAGCATCTTGCACCTATCGAGGTGGAAAGGAAACGGCCCGAAAGTGCTGGGTTCTTCGGGGATTCCGGGCTAGGGGCGGGATCAGTGGCTGGATTTCTTGCGGCGCGATTTCGTCGATTTTCTGGGCGATGGCGGAGGCCCAGAGGATTTCGCCTTCTTTTTGGCTGGTTTCGAGGTTCTCCGAGAGGCAGGAATCTTGCCGATGCGAAGGTCACCGGCAAGGACGAGTTCGCAGGCGTGGAGAGCGGCTTCCTCGAAATCCGGTGCATCGACGGGAAGAAGCTGCCAGCCGGTCACTTTCTTGCCCAGCAGCCTGATGGACCGCATATGGGGAAACTCCGGGCGCAGAGTTGGGTGATGCTCTTCGATAGTGGCTAGCCAGACTCCGTTATCTGCGGTGTAAGTGGGTTTGTCGCGAAGGATGAGAACGATCTTCTCGTCGATGTAAATTGCGAGGCAGCCGAACATGGGGCGAGTCCAGGGCGAGAGCGGAGCAAGAGCGTCGAGGACGAATTCGTGGGGAACGGACTTACGCGGCTTAGCTTCGAAGAGGGTGTGGTCGAGGGAGAGTGATGGTCGGTTGCGGCGGGGCTTTGACATTGGGTCACGCCAGGCGAAAATTCCGAACTCAGTACAGACTATAAATCACGGGACTAGCCGGGGCGAGGGGTGCGGTGATTGTGGCAGCCTGATCGTAGTTAAAATGCAACTCTTAAAATGCAACTCGATGAGAAGAGGTAGAATCTGAGGAACGCGGAGTCGGAGCCTGCGCCTAGCGGGGCGAGTCCGGGAATGGAGATCACCATGGCAGAGCAGTCGAATGCAACGGCGCAAGAACGGCGGCCTGATCCGAACGAGAAGCTGGTGAAAGTGTTTGACAGCGAACAGGAGCCGGAGGCGATGGTGGTGAAAGGGTTGCTGGATTCGGCAGGGATCGACAATGATCTCCAGTCGGCCAGCCTTTTGCAGGACGCGTTTCCCGGGCTGGGGGGAATGATTATTCTGGTGCGGGAAGAGGATGCGGTGAAGGCGCGCGGCTTGATCGAGGAATACCGGCAATCTGGTGCCGATGCAGCCGATGATGACGAGACTCAGGCTTGAGGGTGTCAGGGGCGAAAGCCCGCGGTCTGTCCAACTCTTAACGCAGCCCATTCGACTTCGCTCAGGGCAGGCCGCTGAAGCGCCGCTGTTCCACGGTCGCGCCGGCATCTGAGGTTTTTTACAGACCTATCGGCGAGTCCCACGATTTTATCTTGATGTAACCTTTCGAAACAGATTCCTCCTAATTGCTCGATGGTAGCGATGGAGTGACGGAGTGGCCGTCGAGGTAGAAGGTGACGGCACCGTTGAGGTCGGTGCGATAGACGCGGACACGGGCGGCTTGCAGGCGGGCGAGAACCTCGGCTTTAGGAAGACCGAAGGAAGTGTGGAATCCGACTGAGATCACGGCGAAGGTGGGTTTCACCGCCGCCAATATTTCGGGTGTGGTGGAGGTGGCGCTGCCGTGATGGCCTACTTTCAAGAGATCGGCGTGCAGCGGGTGAAGGCTCGCGATACGGCGTTCGACGGCCTTTTCGGCGTCGCCCTCAAGCAGTACAGAAGTTGAGCCGTAGGTGACGCGCAGGACCATGGAGTCGTTATTCTTGGGCTCGAGGCCGACGGGCCAATCGCGCGGTGGAAAAAGAACGTCGACTTTCGCGCCGCCCAGATCAAATTCATCTCCTTCCCAATGGCGCACAACCTTGATTCCCAGGGCATGCGCCTCGTCGATTAATTTATCGAGGGCGCGACTGGGCGGAAGCAGACCAACCCATAATTCTTTGGGACAAAAATCTTTCAATACGGCGGTCATGCCTCCGATGTGATCGGAGTGGCCGTGGGAAATTGCGACGGCGTCAAGGCGCGAGATGCGGCGCGTCCAGAGGTACGGGGCGACCACGTCTTCGCCGAAGTCGAGTTGTGAAGCACCGCCCCAGATGGGACCACCGGCATCGATGAGCAAGGTGCGGCCTTGCGGCATGACCAGCAGGATGGCGTCGCCTTCGCCTACATCGATCGAGGTTACTTCGAGAACTCCCGGTTGCGTTTGGGGACGGGGTGGCAGGAGGGCGAGAGCTAAGGATGCCGCCAAAAGCGCAACTACTCCTGAGATAGCCCACAGGGGGCGGCGGCGTGCGAAAATCACAGCCAGGATCAACGCGGCAGAGGCGGCGGCAATCATCACGAGCGATGGAGTGGCTACGCGAAAATCGGCGAGGCGCAAACTTCCGAGTCCATGCACTGTGCCAGTGATGGCTTGGAGCGCAAGGGAGGTGAGCAGGGCGGGAAGTTTTGCGAGCATGGGGTAGACATAGCCGATCGAAATCGCCAGGATGGCTGCTGGCATAAGGAGTTGGGTAAGAGGAACTATTGCGGTATTGGCGGGAAGGCCGATGGTGGTGGCACGGTGAAAATAATAGGCCATCGGCAGTGCGAGCCCCATCTGCATGACGGCGGAGACGAGTAGGAGCTCATATGCGCGCAGGGAAAAAACGATCACGCTGCGCACTAGACGCAACGACCAAGGTTTGCCCACGAAACGCGCGAGGCGACCCGCAATGAGCCGAAGATCGGCACGAAACTGGGCAACACGCGGCAGGAGCGATCCACCGTAGTCTTCGGAATCCCAGTGGGCGAGAGCGCGGCGGTAGAGGCGCGAGGTGCGTTCTACGAGGGGCAGACTGATGGCGGCTACGATGAGGACGCAAAGAAAAGTCATCTGGAAGCTGGCGGTGAAGAGCTGGCGGGGATCGAATGCGAGCAAGCCGAGCGCGGCCACTCCGAGGGCGTTGACCATGCAGCGGTTGCGATAAAGCAGGCGTGTGCCCAGAAAGATGGCGCACATCAGCGTGGCTCGCCATACGGGGGCGCCAACTTCGGTGAGGAAGGCATAGGCGACGCAGGTCAGGATCGTCAGCAGAGTTGCGGGGATCTCGCTGAGGCGCAGGCGGCGGAGGGTCCAGAAAACAACGAAGGCGAGGATGGTGACGTTCATGCCGGAAACTACGAGGATGTGATAAGTACCGGAGCGCTGGAAATCGACTCGGGTGTCGCGGTCGATGAAGGCTTCTTCACCGATGACCATGGCATCGATGAGAGCGGCTTGGGGCGCGGGCCAAAGCGCGTGCACTTTGGCAATGATGCTGGAGTGAATGCGGGTGCGCCAAAATTCGAGACGGTTTCCGGCGAAACCGGGAAGCAGTTGTACATCCTCAGCTTTGGCGGACGCGAGCGCGGCAATGCCGTTGGCGGCCAGGTAGCTTTGATAATCGAAAGCTCCGGGGTTGCGGAAGTTGCGAGGGAGTTTCAACTTGACGGGAAGGCGGATGCGTTCGCCGTAGCGGAAAAGGCGCATCGTGGGAGCGACGCTTTCGGGCGACGAGTTTGGGCGTGCGCTGTAGAGGCCGAGGCGGACACCAGTGTGCAGGGAGAATTTCGTTCCGTCATCGGTGACGATTTCCTCGGTCTCGACGTCGAGGGTCTCTGCCCGTTCGTCGGCGGATGCTTCCCGAAATCGGCCTTCGCGGATGACGTGCGCAGTCATCTCGACTTCTGGGCCGTAGGCAAAGCTATCCAGAGTGTGATCGAGAGTGCTCGAGGGCCCTTTGAGTTGGAGATGTAGAGCGCCTGCGAGGAAGAGCGCACCGAGGGCTAGAGTCAGGGCGAGCCATCTTCGTTTGTGAGTGAAATACAGGGCCGCGAGGATGAATGCAAGTCCGGCCAAAGCCCACCATGAGGGCGGACGAGAGACATACATGGCGACGACTACTCCTGCGGCGTAGGAGACAGCCGCCCAGAACATTGGTTGGCGAGATGGCTTGAATTGGAATTCAAAGGGAATCGGCGGTGGCGTAAGTGGGGGTAACGACGGCATCGTGTGAGCTGCGGTTGAGTAGGTGGATATCGAGAGCGGGAACGCCCTTAAGCCTCAGGGGCTGAAGCCCTTAATCCTTCGCTGTGCGACGGTCGCGACGCTATAGCGCTGCGCCACCCCAGAACAAAGTCGGCGAAGAATCGATTCATCAGTGTCCGAAACTAGCGCGCTAAGTGCAGGACGGTTTCGAGGTGGTAGGTTTGGGGGAACAGGTCGACGAGATGCACCTCCTCAACGCGATAACCAGCCGCCAACAAGGGCAACAGGTCGCGAGACAGCGTCGCGGGATCGCAGGAGACATAGGTCACGCGAGGCGCGGCCACATCTGTGAGTAGACGCGCCACGCGATCACCCATGCCGCCTCGCGGCGGATCCACGACCACCAGATCAGGCCGATGGAGCAACTGGGGGAGGACTGCGCCATTCCCGGCCCGACCGTTATCACCGCACTGAGTCAAGTACTGGTCGGTCGTGGTATGAAAAACCTCCGCATTCAAGGGCAGATTGTATTTAAGATCGCCGACGGCTGTCTGTGACGACTCAACAGAAACGACGTGACGGATGCTACCGGCCTGGGCTGTGGAAAACAGGCCAACGCCGGCGTAGAGATCGAGCGCCAGTTCGCCGGAACGGGCGCTCGTGACGGTATTGACGAGTTCGTCGATGAGAAAACGGTTGGTCTGGAAGAAGGCTCCGGCGCTTACGCGGTAGGCGGCGGTTTTTGTCTGGTAGGTCAATTCCGAGGTGCCAACCGCGACCAGAGGTTCCTGCACACCTTTTTGCGGTTCGCGGAAGGCGGCAACGCCAACGATCTCAGTCATGGACGCGGATAATTCTTCCGCCCAGGCGCGCACTGCAGCGCGTCGAGCCTCGGGGGCGCACAAGAATTCGACCAGGATTTGGGAATCATCGCTGTTGGCGAAGAACTCGACTTCGCGCACGCCTTCGACGGCTTTGCCGGCCTGTCCGGCTTGCCAGAGAGCGGCGAGGGCGCGGTTGATGAGAGGAGAGCTGATGGGACACTCTTCGACGGGGAGCAGTTCGTGCGAGGAGAATTTGAAGTATCCGGCAGCGAAGTCGGGACGGGTTCGCACCTGGAAGCGCGAACGATTGCGATAGTTCCACGGTGGAGAGGGATGGAGCTGAATTTCGTTCCGCAGTTCGAGCTTGGCGATGCGGCGCAGGTTCTCGCGCAGGATTTCTTGCTTGATTTCGAGTTGCTGCTCGTAGGTAGTGTGCTGGTAGTGGCATCCGCCGCAGCGTGAGAAATGCGGGCAGGGCGGCGGGGTACGGTGGGGTGATGGTTCGATGATTGCGGTGGCTTGCGCGCGGGCGAAGCCGGGCTTCTCTTCAGTAAGAGTGGCCTCGATTTTCTCTCCGGCGAGAACGAAGGGAACGAAGACGGCCTTGCCGCGTCCGCGAGAGTCGGCAGGAAGACGAGCGAGTCCGTCGCCGCCATAGATGAGCTTTTCAATGTTGAGGAGCAAGAGTTGATTCTACGGCATGCAGAGCAGTACCGCTCACCACGCAGATGAGCAGATGGGAATCGTCTACGGGCTTATAGTTACTTCTTGAAGTACATCCAGGCGGCCAACGCCACCAGGACGATTACGAAAATCCAGAGGGACGAACTGCTCATTTCCGTTTTCTTTGACATGGACGGCATTTTAAGCGAGACGCCAGGTTTATGCGAGAGTGGGAATCACGGATGGTATCGCGTTCGCAAACGGAGGGTTCGTACCTCCCTTGGGATGCAGGCAATCCGCTTCTACTCTGGCGGCCACTCATAGGGAAAGAGCTTTGCTGCATCTTCTGGCGAAAGAGTAACGCCCAGTTCTTGCGCGGCCCGGGCCATGACGGGATCGCGCCCGGAAGCCAGATCGAGCGGCTGGGGGAAGGCTACCTCGTCGGGGAGCACCCCGCGGTGTTCGAGGCTGTTGCCGTCCGTCATGATCAAGTTGGCGATGGTCACCTCGGCGCCGTAGTCGACGCCGGAGGATGCGAAGTAAAAGCCGGTTGCTTCCATCACGCTGCCTGAAGTGCGGTCGCCGATCACGGTGCCGCGCTTTTCAAGCTGTATCACGCGCGCGAAAATTTCGGCTGCTGATGCCGATTCGCTATCCACCAGCACGATCAGTTTTCCCGGGAAATTTTGGCCTTTCTTAACGACTTCCGGCGAGGTCTTTTTGCGTTGCACCTTGTCACAAACCTTCACGTCATGATCGAAGAACATGCTGATGAAAAAGTCGGCCGCATCAACCATGCCACCGTGATTGCCCCGCAGATCCACAATCAAGGCTTTGTCGTTGTGAATCTTTCCTGGCAGCTCGTAGAATTTGTCGGCTTCATTGGGCTCGGTGTAGAAGTGAGAGACGGGATAATTAAACCACGGAAGCCTAAGAATACTGACGTCGCCAAAGTGAACAATCTGGGGCCTCATTCTGTGTCTTACATTCTCGCTATTGCGCACTACGTCGTAACGAACGCCCGCTCCCGAACGGTAAGCCAAGTCCGGCGACATGGTCATTTTCGCTTTTATTTCAATCTTCTGCTTTTCGCCGGAAGGGTATAACAACTCGAGTTGCATTTCCGGCTTGGGATTCAGGACATAATCCAAATACTCAATGCTGTGAAGGTTCTGCCGGGTAGGAACGGTTCCATTAATCGTCAGGATTTGGGCTCCGGGCTTGAGCCCCTTGGCCTCGGCGTCGGACCCCGGCCGCACACGCGTAACGAAGCACAGACTCCAAATCATCTGGTGCTCGAAGCCAAAATCGAGGTGATAGGGGCGGGCCGGGGGCTGAAATCTTGTATGCGAATCATGCAGCGCATCGACAGCGACCGCAATCTGCGTGAGCGCCTCGTTGAGGGAATTGGACTCCGCGATCTTGGCTTTCGCGCTGGAGATTACACCATCCCAATCTACTCCGTTCATTTTCGGATCGTAATAAAGGCCTTGAATACCCTTAGAGATGGCATCGAGAATACCCAGCGCACGTTCGCGATCGGCCTTCGATATGGCTCCCGTGGTAGGCTGCGCCGCGGATGCAGTCTGCGCTCGCAAGTTCGGAAGCGAAAGCAGCAGAACAGCAAGAACCAGGGCAATTTGGCGGGGCATAGCGAACTCCTACTTACAGGCGAAGCAACGCAAAGGAATACCACAGGATGGGATTTCTGACTAGCCGTAAACCATTACAGCGCGCGACCGGCAGCGGCGCCGGACGACCAAGCCCATTGAAAGTTGAAGCCGCCGAGATGGCCGGTGACGTCGACGACTTCGCCGATGAAAAACAGGCCGGGGACCTTGCGGCTCTCCATGGTTTTGGCGGAGAGTTCGCCGGTGTCGACACCGCCAGCGGTGACTTCGGCTTTCTCGTAGCCTTCGGCTCCGGCGGGTGAGATTGGCCAAGCGTGCAACTGTTCTTCCAAGTCAGCGAGGGCTTGATTCGTCCAGGAAGTTGGAGTGTGGAGATCGAGCCAGCGGTCGGCGAGGCGATGGGGGAGGAAGTTGCGCAACTCGGTTCGTAATGTTTGCAGGGTTCTTGGTGTTCTCGGATCGCGGAAGGCAGCGGTGAGTTCGCGGCCGGGCGCTAGATCGATGAGGATGGGCTGAGGCTTTTTCCAGTAGGAGGAAATTTGGAGGATCGCGGGGCCGCTCAGGCCGCGATGCGTAATCAGCATCTTCTCGCGAAATTGCTGAGTACCGTGCTCGGTAGTCGTAGAGGCAATCACTTCAGTTGAGACGCCGGCGAGATCACAGTAGCGAGAACAATCTTCGGAGCTAAGCGTCAGGGGGACCAGTGCGGGCCAGGGGTCACGGATAGCGATGCCAAACTGGCGGGCGAGGTCATAGCCGAAGGAAGTGGCGCCGATCTTCGGAATCGAAAGGCCTCCGGTAGCGACTACGAGGGCGGGAGCGCGGAGGTCTGCGTTCTCGGAGCCTGCGATTTTCGAATGAACGATGAAGTCGGTGGTTCGCTCGACTTGCTGAATCTTCGTATGCAGAAAAATGGTGACGTTGGCGTCGCGGCATTCGGCCTCGAGCATGGCGAGGATGTCCCGGGCGGAGCGGTCGCAGAAGAGTTGGCCGAGCGTTTTCTCATGGTAGGGGATTCGATGCTTTTCGACGAGCGCGATGAAATCGGCGGGCGTGTAGCGGGCCAGGGCGGACTTGGCGAAGTGCGGGTTCGAGGAGATAAAGTCTTCCGGCTGGCAATGAAGGTTGGTGAAGTTGCAGCGTCCGCCCCCGGAGATCAGGATTTTCTTTCCGAGGCGATCGGCATGCTCGAGGACGGCGACGCGGCGTCCGCGCTTGCCGGCTTCGATGGCACACATCAATCCCGCGGCGCCGCCACCGAGAATCAGTGCGTCGAAGGAGTGGGTCATAGATCGACAGATACCTCAGGGGCTAAAGCCCGCAGCCGTTGCCGCGCGTGATGGCACGACTGGAAGTCGTGCCCTTCCCGAACACTCCACACTCGCGGCGTTATAGAGCAAACTGGGGCACTTGGCATAGTCGCGAATCCGGCTATCACATGTAAAACAGGCTCAAACGCGGCAGGCCGTATTTTTCCAGAAGGCGTTTGTGGACGTATTGTTTTTGCAGTTGCTCGATTTGCGGAGCTGCCATTTTGCGGCGATAGGGGGAGAGTTCACGATCGGCCTGGGCGCGGACGTTGACGATTTCTTCGTCAGGCGTGGCAGCGAGGAGAGCGGCAAATAATTTTTCCTCAAGCACGGTAAGATGGCGCTCCAGATCCTCAAGCCTGGACGGCGCTTTCACGCGTTCGGAGTCGTCCGCTAATTTGCGGAGCGTGGCGGCTGAGTCCTGGGCAACGGCCTGGACTGAAACTCCCGCAGTGTGCGGCAACTTCGCTGTATCAAGCAGATCGGCGTTACCGCGCAGGAAAGCCGCGATGGTTACGGGTTCGAAGCCTGGTCCCGAGACCGGCTTGGTGGATGGCGATTCCGCGGCGGAGGCGCCAATGGCGGCCTCTTTCATGTCTTCCGCGGCGGCGAGCACTTCCTGGGAGCAATAGGCCAGACTGTTCACTTTCTTGGTTTTCGAAGGACGGGCATCATAGCGATCGAAGGCAGCATCGATTCCGCGGAGTGCGGCCTCGAGAGGAATGCCAGCGTCCTTCCAGGTTTCGATGAGGGCCCAGTCGAGAGTGGTGAGGAGCAGGCCGCCGCCGCGACGGCGCAGGAACTGTTCCTCAATCTCGGTGAAGTAGCTGAAATAATTAAATTGATCCTTCACGGCGGGTCAGCGGGTAGCCGGCTTGGAAATCTTTGGCTGCGCCTTGGGAGCGGGGCGCGCAGCAACATTGCGCTCCCAAATGATGCGCAGGCCTTCGAGGGTCAGGAAATCGTCTACCTGTTTTATGTATTTCGACCCGGTGCCGATCATCGGGCCCAGGCCTCCGGTAGCGATCACCTTCGTCTCCTTGCCAAGTTCAGCGAGCAGGAGTTCGAGAATGCCATCAACAAGACCGAGATAGCCATAGTAGAGGCCGGATTGCAGGCTGCCCACGGTATTGGTTCCGATCACGCGGGCGGGCTTGCGAATTTCGACGCGCGGGAGGCGTGCGGTGCGTTGAAAAAGTGCGTCGGCGGAAATGCCGATGCCGGGACAGATGACTCCGCCAAGGTATTCGCCTTTCGCGGAAACGCAGTCGAAGGTGGTAGCGGTGCCGAAATCGACGATCACGCAAGGGCCGCCGTATTTTTCAAATGCGGCGACGGCGTTTACGATTCGGTCGGCGCCAACCTCCGCAGGATTGTCATAATGGACAGGCATTCCGGTCTTTACGCCGGGCTCGATCAACAGCGGTTTGGAGTTGAAGTAGCGCTCGCAGACCTGGCGGAGCACGGGATCAAGCGGCGGCACTACGGAAGAAATCACGATGCCGCGAATGCCGGAGGCCTCAAGGCTGGCCATGGAAAATAAATTGCGGAAGAGGACGCCGTATTCATCCACCGTGCTGCCTTGTTTGGTGGCGACGCGCCAGTTCGCAACCAGACGCTCGTAGCGCGGAGGATCGTTGACTTCTCCATCGGGACGAGCTTTCGCGACCCGGGCGAAGACTCCGAGTACCGTATTGGTATTGCCGACATCAAGGACGAAAAGCATGGTTGACTCTGCGAAGCAATTCGCAGTTGGCAATCAGCAGTTAGCAGTTGGCGTTTCGATCACACAGAATTGCCTAAAGCCCATCCAACAATAAACCGAAGGAGCAAAGCCGACTCTCCCCCAGCGGCTAAAGCCGACGTTTTTCAACGGCCTTGGACGGCACGACTGAACGTCGTGCCCTTCCCAAAAGCACTCCTTCCCAAAACCATTTATAAGATACGTTCTAGTCAATGCTAATGGCTAATTGCTAATTGCCAATGCTTATGTCTGCTCTCTCACGGTACCGCTCAAAATCGTCTGAAGGCCTTGCGCTGTTTTAACCTGCAGGAAGCCGCGATTGTCGAGGCCTTCCGTGGTTCCTTCGATTCTCGAACCATTCTCTTCGACGCAAACTCGCTTTCCCCGCACCCAAGAAGATTTCTCGGCAAATCGCTGAAGGATGGACTGGCGCGCGTCGGTGGCTTGAGTCAGCAGACGATATTCCTGGTCGAGCGATTTTAGCAAAGCAGCGGCGAGTTCCACACGAGACCACTCGCTTCCGGTTACAAGGCGCAGCGACGTGGCCTGGTTCTCTAATTCTTTGGGGAAGCTCGAATGGTTGACATTGATGCCGATGCCGACAACGACGTAGCGAACGCGCGTGACTTCGGCATTCATTTCAGTCAGGATACCGCAGACTTTCTTGCCATCGATCAGGACATCGTTGGGCCACTTCAAGTCGGGGCTGACTCGGGGGTTGACTTCTTCGATGGCGGCGCGCACGGCCAATCCGGCGGCCAGCGCCAGGACCAGCACGTCGGAAGGCGGGAGTTGCGGCCGCAACACGACGGAACAGTAAATCCCGGCGGAGCGAGCGGAATCCCAAGTGTTCGCGCCGCGGCCCCGGCCGGTGGTCTGTTCTTCGGCGAGAAATACGCTGCCCTGGGGCGCACCTTCCGCCGCAGCTTCCATGGCCGTCGTGTTGGTGGATCCGATTTTGTAGAAATGGTGAAGCTGCGCGTCGAAGATTGTGCCACGAAGAAGCGGCCCAAGGATCTCGGGAAGGAGCAGATCGGGGACAGACTTGAGTTGATACCCGGTTGCGGGATGGCCTGCAACATCAACGCCGAGGCCGCGCAATTGCTGAATCAGGCGCCAGACTTCGGAACGGTTGGAGGAAATTTCCTGCGCGATTTTGGTTCCGCTGACAACAACGGTGGCGTGCTCCATCAACAGGCGCACGATGCGGCCGAGGCGAACGTCGGTGGCTTGTTCGTGAGGCGCGGGCGCCAATGCCCGCGAAAGCCGGCTGCGTCGAATTGGTGCAGTCTTGGTAATGTCGGAATTATGCGGGAATTCCGGCAAAACAACAAACCTGCGAGCGGTGGCACGCGGGAGAGACCAAGCATACTACTGCGCCGTCTCGGTGAAGGTGACTTCCGGATGTCCCAACGCGTATTGTCCTTCCGCAGTGACGTGCACGGTGCCGGGACTCGCGGGCAGAGTCAATACGACAGCGGCCACGCCAGACGAATTTGTGACGACGGTGCGGCTGGATAGAGAGCCCGCGCTGGTGGTGAACAGAATCGTGCCACCGACCGCATTTCCGCCCGATTGGCCAGGGTTGAGAGTGACGGAAAGATTCAGTTGCGTTCCGACTGCGCCCTTCTGCTTGTCACCAGTTTTCGTCAGCGATGCGTGAGGATTGCCGACCAGAATCCAACCACTCTGCACTTGCGCCACGCCGGTACTGTCGTCGCTAGGGACGGCGTAGGAATAAAAGCCGGGAGTCTGGCCGGCAGTCACAGTAATGCTTCCCTCCTTGCCGTGGCTCAAAGTCGGCTGCGTTACCTCGATGGTGATGCCGCTTTCGGGTTGAGGCGTACCCAGAGTCACGGTTGCGGATCCGGAGAGGAGCTTGGGATGGAGAATAACTTTGCCGCCCGCCGCGACCATGGTGGTATCAGGGTCCAGATCCCACTCCGCTTCGGGCAACAGCGATGTGCCAGTGACCACCAGCAATGTGGCGGAGTAGGGAGCAAAGTTCATGGTCGGCGTCCAGGACTGGGCGGAGGTCGCCACAATCCGAGTTGGATTCGCGGACGAAAGCGTGTAGGTGGTCACTTGCCGAGGTGTGAATCCGTTTACCGCAAACTGAACTTGCGCGGTGTTGCCTGGATCTTTATTGAGAACCATCACGGTCAGTGTGGTTCCCGTGGAATTTAGCGCGGCGTAGCTACTGAACAGATCGGGATCGCCTGTATTCGTGGCCGAGACGGAGGTGTTGGCAAATGTGCTGTGCTTTCCGTCGTAATTTCGGTAGAGCTTCAGGGCCAGATAATTCGGGCTGGTTGGAAGAGGAGCCACCCAGCGGGAAGCCAGGTAAGCACGCTCGCGGCCGAGAATTCCGTAGGCGTCAGCATCGGCAAGAGCGGTGGAGAAATCAGATTCGCCGGCAAAGGCCGCGCTCCACTCCGTGACGCTGAGCGGAGTTCCGGGATAAATCATGTTGACGATGGCGCGCATGCGCGGCAGGCGGAACGGAATCGTTTTGTTGGGCTGGAGGAAAGTGGTCCAGACCTGATTGATGTCGCCCGATTCGCTCACGTAGGTGGGATCCCAGTAGTCGCGATAGATGCGAGCGGAGAGCGCTTGCAACTGTGCCTGCGTCCAACCCGAGGTATCGGGGCCATCGGGATAGGCATGAATGTCGAAGACGTCGAGGGAGCGAGTCTTTGCGATTTTGTCTTGCCAGTAGACTTCATTCAGCCACCAGGGCAGGAAGTCGACGCCGGCGTGCGCGGCCTTGTCATTGTTGTTGGCGCCATTCCAGTAGAACCACCAGCAACAACTCACCGGACCGAAGCGGATGGCCTTCGGGTCCCAGCCCTTGAGAGCCTGGGCTTCCGACAGATAAGTAGAGCTCAATTCGTCATAACCGGAAGGATTGGGGTGGACGTCGCGGTGAGTGCTGCCCCAGATGTCGATCTCATTGTCCATGTCGTAGAAATGGGGAGCACTGCCAAAGGCCTTGGCCAGCGCGGCGGCCCACTGATTGCGGTAGACGCTGCCGGGAGGATCGCTGGTGCCGGGTTGGTCGAGCAGCGGCCAGTAAGCATCTTTGGGATTGGCGGTGAGGTCGGTAGCGCAGTCAGACTTCACGCCGTTGCCGGCGTCGGTATTGTACGGATCGACGCCGCACTGCGCGCCGTACTTGGCGACGGAAAAACTCCAGTGACCGTTGTTGTCTTCGGCAGTTTTCGCCACCCAGGGCAGCATGACCATGGTCATGAGGGGATTACTGCCTGCAGCTTTTACGTCCGAAATGTATTTGGCGGAATCGCCGTCACCGATCTCGGTATAGTTAAAGTCTTCGAAGTACCAGTCGGCCGCGGCGTTGTCGGTGAAGAGTTGCCAGTTGTAGGTTGAGGTCGCATCGCCGCCCCAGCGCACTGTCGTAAGGCCACTATCAGTGATGGTCGGTGCGTCCTGCGGGTAAGCGCCGCCGTAAACGTACTGGCTGATGGCATGCCGGTTGGTGAGAACGTCGAGGGTGACGCTGACGCTGGTGGTGCCGGAAGTGGAGGCTTCCGAAGAAGAAGCGGGGCCGTTAGCCGCGTTTCCAGTGGCGTCCGATTTCAGTTGGGAATCGCTTCCGGCTCCGGAGGAATTGCTAACGACAGACAATGCCAGGAAGAGAAGCGCGGCTGGACGCAGGAGCGAAGTCATAAGGGGAGGGCCTCCGGTCCCCATAATCTAAAGCCTCCGGCGAGAATCCGCCTCACACAGAAGTGCAACGTGGAACACTTCTCCGACCGACGATCGGTGTGTACGGATGGCCAAGCCGCAGCGGGCGAGGGGACAATAGAGCAGTGGACCGAAAAACGGTCGGGACGAGATCAGGCCGGAGAGACGCGCATGCTCAGGTCTGCGGCGCGGGGTGAGTGAGTGAGCAGGCCTATGGAAATGAAATCGACTCCGGTCTCGGCGTAGGCGCGGACATTTTCCAGACGGATTCCACCGGAGCATTCGAGCGGAATGCGGCGCTCAAGTTTCGCACAGCGGTTGACGGCGCGGCCGACGTCCTCGGGAGACATGTTGTCGAGCAGAATGGCTTCCGCGCCGTGAGAGAGCGCGGTTTCGAGTTCTTCCATCGAGCGTACTTCGACTTCGACTGGCTGCGAGCCGCGGCGGTTGCGGATAGCGCGCTCCAATGCCGGCGCAATTCCGCCAGCGAGGGCGATGTGGTTGTTCTTGATGAGAACTCCATCGGAAAGATCGAGGCGGTGATTCTGCCCGCCGCCACAGCGGACGGCATACTTGTCGATCACGCGCAGGCCGGGGGCAGTCTTGCGGGTATCGAGGATGCGCGCTTTCGTGCCGGAGACCGCTTCCACGAACTTGCGGGTCAGAGTGGCGATGCCGCTCATGCGCTGCAGAAAATTCAGAATGACGCGCTCACAGGAAAGAATCACGCGCGCATTGTGGCGAATCACGGCGACGGACTGGCCTTTGTGGAGACGGATGCCGTCGAAAATCTCGGGATGGGTGGTGACTTCGTAGTGCGAAGTGACAGCGCCATCGAGGGCGGCGTAGACATCGAGAATGCGGGCAATCACACCGATGCCGGCGAGAATGCAGTCTTCCTTGGCGAGGATAGTGGCCGAGGCACGCTGATTGGAATCGATGCAGGCGTAGCTGGTCGCGTCGCGCGTGGCCCGGTCTTCGAGCAGAGCGTTTTCGATGATCGCGGTGATGCGTCGAGAGTTAAAGTCCATGGGGCAGTTGCCAGTGGTCAGTTGCCAGTAGTCAGTTTCCGGTTACCAGTTTCTGGTTTCTAGATTTTGGGACCGGCGCCGTTCAGGCTGTCCAACTGACGGTTTAATTTTTCGCGCAGGGCGACTAATTCTCCTTCTCGACGGCGCAAGCCACCAACCACTTTTTCCGGGGCTTTTGCCAGGAATTGTTCATTGCTCAATTGCCGCTGATTGTTCGTGTACTCCTTTTCGATTTTCTCCAATTCTTTGTTCAGACGTTCGCGCTCGGCGGCGACGTCGATTTTTCGTTCGTAGATGACGTGGACATCGAAGCGGGCGGTGCTGCGGGCACCGGCGTGCTTGGTGAGTGAGGCGTCGACGAAGGTGATCTTTTCGACATTTGCAAGGCGCTCGACCGCGCCGCGATTCTGTTCGATCATCGTGCGAATCGTGGGCTCATGGGCAAAGACTTCGACCTCGACCTTGACTTTGGGTTCGACCTTTAATTCCGCCCGAACATTTCTTATGTTGACGATCAAGTCCTGCAGGATCGCCATTTCAGTTTCGGCGGCGAGATCGATCTGCTTCTCGTCGGCTTGCGGATATGGGGCGAGGGCAATCGACTTCAGCGGTGGCTGGCCTTCATAAATCGCTTGCCAGATTTCCTCCGTAATGAAAGGCATCACGGGATGCAGCAGGCGCAACGACGAGTCGAACAAGGTGACCAGATTCGCGCAAGCAGCACGGGCTTGGGTTTGATCCGCGCCTTCTTCGAAGTTGAGACGAGGCTTGATCAGTTCCAGGTACCAGTCGCAGAACTCGCCCCAGAAGAAATCGTAGATGCGATTCGCGGCCTCGTGGAAGCGGTAGGTTTCGAGGGCGTCGTTCACTTCCGCGGTGACGCGATTGAAGCGAGAGAGGATCCAACGGTCTTCGAGAGTGTCGAGAGTAAAGGCAGATATGCCGGTTTGTGTGGGCGAGATTTCACCGGCAAGGGTGCCCGCGGCACATTCCAGGCGGTCTACATTCATGAACATGAATCTGGCGGCGTTCCAGATTTTGTTAGCGAAGGCGCGGTAACCTTCGGTGCGGCTTTCGCTGAAGGCGATGTCGGTGCCGGGCGCAGCCATGGCCGCGAGCGTGAAGCGGGTCGCGTCGGTGCCGAAGCGCTCGATAATTTCGAGTGGATCGATCACGTTGCCTTTGGTCTTCGACATCTTCTGACGCTCGGCGTCACGAACCAGCGCGTGAATATAAACCTGGCGGAAGGGGACGCTGTCATTTTTCTTGTCGCCGTTTGGTCCGCCCAGCCAGCCGCTGGCTCTCTTGATCGCGGGATCCTGCTCGTGTCCTTGCATGAAGTGACATCCAAACATCACCATGCGCGCGACCCAGAAGAAAAGAATTTCGTAGGCAGTGATGAGCAGCGTGGTGGGATAGAAAACTTCAAGATCGCGCGTCTTCTCCGGCCAGCCCAGAGTGGTGAACGGCAGCAAGCCTGAAGAGAACCAGGTGTCGAGCACATCGGAGACTTGCTCCAGCTGCGTGCTATCGCACTTCAAACACTTTGTGGGCGCCTCGCGCGCGACGATCACTTCGCCACAGCCCTCACAGGTCCAGGCTGGAATGCGATGTCCCCACCATAACTGGCGAGAGATGCACCAGTCATAGATGTTGTGCATCCAGTTCAGATAAATCTGTTTGTAATTCTCGGGGACGATGGTGATCTCGCCGGACTCGACGGCTTCGATGGCTTTTTGCGCGAGCGGCTGAATCTTGATGAACCACTGCTCGGAGAGGCGCGGCTCGATTACCGTGCCGCAGCGGTCGCACTTGCCGAGGGAGAGAGCGTAGTCCTTTTCGGCAACGAGAAATCCTTGCTCCTGCAAATCGGCGAGGACGCGCTTGCGGGCTTCGTACCGGTCTAATCCGGCATAGCGGCCCGCATTCTGGTTCATGTGGGCGTGCTCGTCCATGATGTCGATTTGCGGCAGGTTGTGGCGTTTGCCGGCTGCAAAGTCGTTGGGATCGTGGGCGGGCGTGACTTTCACTGCGCCGGTGCCGAACTCAGGCTGCGCGAGTTCGTCGGTGATGATGGGAATCTCGCGATTCATCAGCGGGAGCAGAACATGCTTGCCGTGGAGATGCGTGTAGCGCTCGTCTTTTTCGTTTACAGCAATCGCCGTGTCACCCAGCATGGTCTCGGGACGAGTGGTCGCAACGGTAATGAATTCGGGCTTTTCTGAGGAAGAGCTGCCGATGACCGGATAGCGAATCTCCCACAGCTTGCCGGCAACGTCTTCGTGTTTCACTTCGAGATCGGAGATGGCGGTCCCGCAGCGTGGGCACCAGTTGACAATGTACTTGCCGCGATAGATCAGGCCCTCTTCATAGAGGCGGACGAAGACTTCGCGCACGGCGCGGGAAAGATTCTCGTCCATGGTGAAATATTCGCGGTCCCAATCGACGGAGGCGCCGAGGCGCTTCATCTGGTCGAGGATGGCGCCGCCGTAGTGGCGCTTCCACTCCCAGACGCGCTCGATGAACTTTTCGCGGCCGAGGTCGCGGCGCTTCTTGCCTTCCTTGGCGAGGTCGCGCTCCACCATCATTTGGGTTGCGATGCCGGCGTGGTCGGTGCCGGGCAGCCAGAGAGTGATGAAGCCGCGCATGCGATGCCAGCGGACGATGATGTCCATCTGGGTCTGGTTGAGCATGTGGCCCATGTGCAGACGGCCGGTGACGTTGGGCGGCGGCAACAGCAGGGTGAAGACGGGACGGGTTTCGCCTGCGGGCGGCGTGGGGACGGAGAAAAGCTTCTCTTTGATCCAGTAGTCAGCCCAGCGGGTTTCGATCGCGCCGGGCTCGTAAGATTTGGGCAGTTCGTGGGGCATGAGTTCGCAGTCAGCAGTCGGTGGTCAGGGCAAAACCTTTAGCACGGGGGGCACAGAGGGATCACAGGGAAGAGTTTCTTCTGTTTTCTATGTGCTTTGTACACTCGTGCTCCAGCCATCGAAAAATCTGATGAAGTTTGATCTTACAGGCGCGAGAAAAGAAGGGTCAAACGAGCGAGGGGGGGTATTACGCATTGAGGGGAAAATGCTACAGCCCCCCGCACGGCCACTAACAAACATGCACTTGATCACTGAAGCCATCGGAGTTGGTGAGGCCGGTAGCATTCTAATTTGACCGCGACCGAAGGAGGTTGCAGCTCTGATCGAAAGATGCACCCCACGCCGTCGGAGGAAGTTCCGAGGTCGTTGCCGGAAGTTGACTAGCCTCCCACGACTCGCTCTCCCGCCCTTGGACTTCGAATTTGGCGCTGGCTTTAGAGTCACAATTCAGGAAACGATCCAGCCTAGTTTGTCGTATTACGACCGACGGGTGGGAAATAGCGCACCGTCACATCTTCGCCCATGTGAACGACTTGATGCTGTCCGGCGGAGCCCCGATGTGGTGCGGGGTTGGCCGTGAAATAGCGCACCGTCACATCTTCTCCGATGTGAACAACTTTCTGCTCCGCGGGTCCCACCCGCCGGTGGGCTTTGAAAGTCCTGGCCTCTCCCCCTGGAATCGCCACGGTTTGGACCGCGGGCTTGTATTCTGCGAGCATTGTGTTTGCGGGTGGCAGGGATGCCCGCTTCTCGAGGGCAGTTGTTCTTCTCGTCTCGAAAGATCCCGCGGACGAAGCCGCGTGGCGGCCGCTGTAGGCAATCCAGCAACTTGATACGAGGACGATAGCAAATGCTGCTACATCCAAGTTCCACGACCGCTTGTGCCTGGGAAAGTGCTTCGCCTGCTGCATGAGCACTGCTTGAAGCGGGTCGGGTGGCGTGGGTTTCAGCGACTCCCAGTCCGCTGGCATCTTGGCTTCGCACGGCTGGACGACCGAATGCCTGTTTGTTGGGCCCGATTGAGATGCCCGGTCGGCGAGAAGCTCCGTCGCAGCGCAGACCTTGAGGACATAGCATTCTTCATGAACCGCCTGCCCGTTCTCATCAGTATTACTGGTCTCCAGGAGAACAGGGCTATTGCAAATACAGCAACCTGGAAGCTGCTGCGTGCCTCTGTGAATGGAGGGTACATTTGTTTGACCGAAATCAGCGAACTGACGGGATGGAGTTGCCGGAGGGAGTGGAACTATCGCCCGCATTGTAGTTCCGTGACCATCCGACTCTATTTCCAGTTTGCCGTTCAGTTCATTCATGCGCTCGCGCATTCCGGCCAAGCCGACGCCGGTTTCTGCGCTTGTTTCGCGAAGTCGATCCAGACGCTCCGCTGGTATGCCGCATCCATCATCTTTTATTTCCAGAGTTATCTTCTCAAGCTGCCGCTGGAAGCAGACCCTAACGTTGGAAGCTCCAGAGTGGCGATGTACGTTCGTCAAGCTTTCCTGCAGGACGCGGAAGAGGGCAATTTCTATCCCGATTGGCAGTCGCTCGTGAACTGTTGCAATATCCCACTCCACGTTGACTCTGCTGCGTTTGGCGAAACCCTCGACATACCACTCCGCTGCGCAGGCAAAGCCGACTTCATCCAGCAAGGGTGGGTGCAGCAGGTAAGACGTGGTACGAATTTCGTCGATGGCCTGATCCGCCAAGCGGGTCACGTCTGAGAAAAGCAACGCCACGGACGGGTCTTTTTTGTAATGTTCCTCAAGGAACGAAACACTGATTTTCAACGCTGCCAAGGTTTGGCCGGTACTGTCGTGCAACTCACGAGACAACTTGCGTCTTTCTTCATCCTGGACCTTCAGAAGCCGCTGACATAGGCTCTGCAGCTCGGCGGTGCGTTGCAGAATCGCCGATTGCATTTGCGAATGCTCAAATGCGATTTGCTTGGAGTTCCTCGAAAGGGTCCACATAAGTCCTCCTTGGAGCGAAAGGGGAGACAAACAGGGTCTCGTGTTCAAGTGGGAGGATTGTCCCATGGTGGCAGTCTGGATTCTGGTCACAATTGCACACGCTATTGAAAACGGCATGCTTCGCGGACGCAAACACGAGGCGAAAACGGGAATGAACTTGCATGAAACGATCCCGTTGAGTTGTAAGAGGCCGCCGCAGCAGTGGGTGATTTTTCAACGGTGCAAAAGTGAACAGTCACCCAATCGTGATCGTCTGTTACGACGACGTTCGTGCTCTGAAATTGCGGTCA
The DNA here is from genome assembly GCA_963773675.1 of uncultured Acidobacteriaceae bacterium. Taxonomy (GTDB): domain Bacteria; phylum Acidobacteriota; class Terriglobia; order Terriglobales; family Acidobacteriaceae; genus Sulfotelmatobacter. The sequence goes on along the minus strand of CAVZCG010000013.1, from coordinate 138,381 downwards.
TCGGCGAGTGGCGGGAAACCGAAGTTCGGACCCTCGCGGCCGCATTTCTCACGACGTCGTAAATCTGGGCGATACAAACCAGTTTTGGGCTTGCCTTGCGCGCCATAGTCAGGTTCTTGCTGTATTTTCCAGTTAGGTGGGCCTTTGCCAAAGATTGGGAGGGGATTCCTTAATTTTTCCCGCGCATGACAACATATTAGAGAGGATAATCATTTTGAGGACCGATTCCGCGGAGGAGCCCCCGTGGTACGCGCTGCCTTTGTGCCGAATGGTTTTTACTACACGCTAGGCCTATGTCTATTCTGGACGCTTTCGGCCTTTGGCCAGCAGATTCTCGACGAACCGCAGATTCCCCCCAACTTCAACTTTGACCTGGAAAGCGCCGCCCGCCTCCGTCCTCAACTGATGGCGCATAGCATACCCCCTACGGGACGCTACGCTACAAGCCGCCTTGTGTTTGAGCGACTCATCGGGCAGGTGCCCGGGCCCTCCGCGAAAAATTTTGCGTGGGATCTACGCATGGTCGACGACGATCAGCTCAACGCCTACTCGTCGCCAGATGGGACCATCTACGTAGAGACCGGCCTCGCGCGACTGGCGGGTTCGAGTGCCGGGCTGTGGGCGGCGATCCTGTCGCACGAGATCGCACACATCGTGCGCCGCGACTGGGCCCGGCGGTACCTTTACCAGAAATCCCTGGAAAGCAGCGGTGCGCCTGCCATCGTGCTGGGCGATCCCGGGCAACCGTCTGCTTCCTGGATCGACTCGCAAAAAGCGTCGGAGAATTTCGGCCGCTTCTGCCGCCAGATGGAAGTCGAAGCCGACGGCGAAGGCCTCATACTAATGGCCCGCGCCGGCTATCATCCCGCTTTCGTACCCGCTCTGCACAATCTGTTGCACGCACAAGGGCCCGGCGCGACCGCCGCGTCTCTCTATGCCGTGCACCCCAGCTTAGAGGAGCGCGACCGTGAGTCAAGCCGCACTTACATCGAGGCCAGCATTGAATTCGAACATCGCTGGCCGGAATGGTACGCCTCGCCCGGCGGCAATCCCCCGGTCGTGGTATTCGCTGCAACGCCGACGGTGAGAAAGACTGGTTCGAAAGAATGGGAGATGCGGATTCCGATGCACTGCGAGAACCTGGCGGGCGCGGTCGAGGTGGTGTTGCGCGCGGACTCCGCGTCTCGGATGGTCGCGCCGCCAGAGCACTTCCCTGATCAGCCGGACTCTGCCTTAGAACTCCGGCAACTGACGGGCTGCACTTCGCCCCAAACCACCATCACCTTCAGGCTCGCCGATTCTTCCGATCGGAGCAAGCGCAGCGCACACTGGACAGACGTGTACGTTCTAGATGTTTGGGGCGTCGTCCTAGCTCGCGCCAATGTCCCCAAGCTGCCGCATTAGTGTCTCAGGCCTTCGCGTCAATCCATGCCAGCGATCTATGCCAGCACGGGTGGGACTACTTCTTTTCGGACATCTTCCTGGAGATTTCTGCCATGAGCCTGGGGCGGAGGTCGGCGAGCACGCTGTCGACGATGCCGGCGATGTCGGATGGATTTTCGGATGCGGGAGCGGGAGTATCTTGCGCGGTATGTTCGGCGCCTGCTGCAACGGCCATCGCAGCAGCCTCCGTGGAAACTGGGACTGATTCTTCGGATTCCTGGCGGGAAGATTCCGCTGCAGGCTTGGCTTCCCCGGCGTCGCGAATCTGACGCCAACTCGCCCAGGCGGCTGCGGTGCTCTTCACGGCTTCTTCGGATTCTTCTTTGTATTCTTCTTTGCCTTTGCGATCCTCATCTTCGCGCTCCTCGGCGTGCGGGGCGGGAGTGAAGGAGGCAAAGGCCTGGCTCGACGCTACGGCTTCGTGGCGGCCGTCGGCCTCGGGGGCGGGTTGCGATTCTTCTGGAGTACGGTTGGAAAAATTAGCGACCGCAGTCTCCACGATGGAAGAGACCAGGTCGGCGACGGGCTGCCTACTGGCGGGAGCGGGCTCGGCCATTGGCGGACCATCGGAATGTGCGGTCGCAGTATGTGCGGCTTCGGCGGAGGCGGCTTCGCTTGGCGCATCTTCACCTTGTGTCGCCAGGGATGCACTCGGCGCAGTGACGGCGGGAGCAATCTCGGGCTCGGTCTGCTGTAAGGGCGCGGTGGCGGCCTCAGGAAGGCTCGCAGTCTCTACAGACAAAGTTGAGGGCTCGGCTGCGACGACGGGTGGCGCAGCTGGCGCTGATTCAGTCTGCACGGCGTCTGCGGTTATAGCAGGTTGCGGTAAGGTCTCAGGCTCGGGATTCGAAGCTCCAGCAACCGGGAATTCCGGTTCCGCGGGTGCGGGAGAATTCTCGGACTGCAGACCCTGTGGCAAGGACGCTGCGGGTGCGGAGGCCATCTCCTCAGCCACAAAAGCGGCATATGCCTTCTGCATTTCCTGGTCGAGCGAGATCATGGCCTCGTCGCCTTCGAGTGCAACCGGGACGGCACTCCATCGCGAACCACTCTGGCTTGCAGAGCTGGAGATTTCCGTAGCGGCTGCCATGGTGACGGGCACGTCTTGCGGCTCTTCTCGTGGCCCTTCCGGCTTGTCCTTTTCGTTCTGCGCACTTTCTGGTTTCTTGTTTTCCTGTGAGGCTTCCGCATTGATCGCGGGAGGGGAAGCGACCGCTCGGTCGGCCGCGGCTTCGGGAGCGGTCTTGGGCTCGTCCTTCACGGCGGAACCGATCATTTGTATCTGGGCGGCGGCGGCGGCGATTGCGGCCACCTCTTCCGGCGTTACATCCTGGGGCAGGCCAGGGGGGACTAAGGCGGCCACATCCACACTAGGTTCGGGCGATTTCTGAGCCTGATGAAGCTTGTGTGCTTGTTCGGCGGCCTTTTCCGCGGCCAGTTCAGCGGGAGTTTCGACAACCGTGCGGAGGTCACGATTTATGGGATTAAAGAAGGCAGCGGCGTCCGTGTCTTTCTCTTTCTCTTTTTCTTCCGACTCGGTTTTCTGGTGAGGAAAGGAAATCCGGCTCTTCCATCCATCGTCCTCGCCAGAGGCATCGTTTCTACTACCGCGACCGGCTTCCTCGGCAGCGGCGATGGCGCGCGCAAAGCGGCCAGGCTTGGACGATTCAGACCGGGGCACGACTTTGTCTTCCAGCTTGGATAAGGCGCTGAGCAACTCGCTAGCTTCAAACGGCTTGACGATGAAACCCTCGGCGCGCACGCGCTGCGCCTCTTCCGGCTTGAATGGCTCCAATTTGCCAACGGTGAGGAGTACCGGAATGCGGGATGAATCCTGGGATTCTTTGAGGCGCTGGCAGACTTCCAGCCCGCTGTAGCCGGGCATATAAACGTCGAGGATAACGAGGTCAGGCTTAAGTTCGGAGATCTTTTTCAGCGCGGCGGAGCCGTTATTGACAGTGATGACCTCATACCCTGCGTCCGCAAGAATCTTGCGCCCCATGTTCTGGGCGGTCACGCTGTCGTCGGCAAGCAGTATCTTCCGGGCCAAGGAAATTTTTCCTCTTATGAGGGGAGATATCGCGAAGGTAACCTGAGCGACAACGTAAGTCAATGATCCGACGGGATGTTACCTGGTTACTAGGGGTCAGCGTCTAGTGAGCGGGCGGTAACACCTTCGGCCTTGGCCGATGGGAGAGCCCGAGCCCTGCGGCCTTGAATGACGGGTTAGAAGGATATGACCTTCTTTAAGCCCTTCTTTTTCTTCTTCTTGCTGCTCGAAACATCCTGATCACTGGCCAGGGAACTCGAGGCTGCGCTTGCGGTAGCGGAACTGCTGGATGGCTGGCCTTGCTGAAGCTCATTCACCTGCACGGGAGGCGGTAAGGGCTGATTGCTCGCTGCAGCGGTTTGGGCATCGGCGGCGGGGGTGAGTTCGTTGGGGTCAGGCTTTGACGCAACTGGAGCCGGAGCGGGCGTCAGTTCATTCGGGTCTGGCGCGTTCGCGGTGGTGGCATGGGCAAAAGGATCCGCGGGCGGAGGAGGCGGTGCGTCGGAGCGCGGGGCGGGCTCATTTGCAGCTGGCGTTCCGGAATTCACGGTTTCTACGCTTACACCGTTATTGCCACGAGAGATTCCCATCGCCCGCATGGCGGTGGCTCCCGCGTCTTGATTGGCAGCGACCGGTGTTGGATCTACCAGAGTCGGGTCGCCGACTTTCGCGGCTTGGGCGACGTCGGGGCCCTTCTTTACCACGCTCATCAAGCGATCGTAGGTGCTAGCTTCGCGGCGGCTGTCTTCCTCCCGGCGATTCTGTGCCACGGCCGCCTTGGTGGGCCGCGGAATAGGCTGATGCAGCGCCGCCAGCCGCTTCTTGGCGTCATCCTCGCGGTCCATGAGGGGATATCTGGTAATGATCTGCGAATAGGAGGCGGATGCCTCTTTGGTTAGTTCTTCAATCATGTTGGCTTTGACCTGCTCGGGGACGCAGCCGGGGTGAGGGCTGGTCTTGACGCAGGTCACGCGGGCGCGCATCTGCACGATCTGGCCTTCGTAGTTCTGGCCCAGCAGAAAAAGGGCTTCATCGGCCTTGCTGTAGAGCGGGTATTTTTCCACCAACGTCTTGAGACGGGCAATGGACGCGGGATAGGACTGGCGAAAGAAATAGAACCTCCCGATATCGAACTCACGCTCGGCCAAGACTTCCTGCACTTCGAGCAGACGTTCTTTGCCTTCCTTTACCAGTTTCGGATTATCGGGATACTGCATGATCAGATTGCGGTATTCATCCTCGGCCCGCTTCGCATGGGTATAGTCGCGATCAGCCTTCTCCATCTGCTGATACTGGATGTTGGCGATCTTCAACTGCGCTTCGGCGGCTTCGGGCATGTTGGGAAAAAAAGTCTCGAAGTCGCGATACTCCTGCTCGGCTTGAGCGAGGGAAGCCGTGCCACCCTCGGCATACCAGGAATCACCGACCGCCAGTTTGGCGCGGGCGATAAATTCGGAATCCGGGTAAGTGTTGATGAGAGTTTGCAGGGTCATACGGGCCACATCGTAGCGGTTGTGCTTCATCGCGTCCATGGCCTTGTCGAACAGAACCTTATCAGGTTGCTTCGATCCCACGTTGGCAAGCGGGTTGGTAGCCTTCTTGTTAGTGCAAGCCGCCGTGATCATCAGCAGCACTGCAAGCACCGACAGCAATGAAACGCGATGTGACATAAGACCTCGGATCCGGACTGGCAATTATCGATTTCTAATTGCCGGTTTACGGCCGTGCACGTTCTCCACTCGAAAATCGGCACTCGGCAATTGAACTTTCTAGACTTTCAACAACGCTGCTTCGGTTGCTGCCTTCAGCAATGCTTCGGCATTCTGCGTTGGATTACCGTTGCCGAATACTGCGTTGCCCGCCACCAGAATTTCCGCACCGGCGCGGACCACGTCGGCTACGGTAGCAAGGGCGACACCACCATCTACTTCGATGCGATAGGCCAGCCGGCGTTGGCTGCGAATCTCCGCCAAACGGCGTATTTTATGCAGCGCACCCGGAATAAACTTCTGACCGCCGAAGCCGGGATTTACCGACATCACCAGAATATAGTCGACGATATCGAGCACCTCAGTGAGCGTATCCACCGGGGTAGCCGGATTGATCACGACACCAGCCATGCAATTATGGCTCTTGATCAGGTGCAGTGTGCGATTCAAATGACGGACGGCTTCCTGATGGACTGAAATCCAATCCGCGCCGGCTTCGGCAAATGCCGGAATGAATTCGTCGGGATTCTCGATCATCAGATGGCAATCGAGCGGCAGCTTGGTGACCTTGCGCAACGATTGGACCACCGGCGGACCGATGGTGAGGTTGGGAACGAAGTGGCCATCCATAATATCCACATGGATGACACTGGCCCCACCTTCGCACGCGGCGCGCACCTGCTCACCGAGACGGGCAAAATCCGCCGAAAGAATCGAGGGTGCTAGTTCAATCAAGCTCTTAAGACCTGGGCGTTGTGGTCGGAAACCTTGTAAGGAGTTTACCATCCCAGAGGGCGCCGCTGACAGTGATTGTAGGCGAATGTGAGAACAGTTGCTGCCCGATGTGCGGGAGCGCAAGGATCAAAAAACGGCGCGTGTTACCCTCGTCGGACATGGCTGCCGCGCCCCAGGTCGCAAGTGCCGTTTATGGGCTGGCTGCTGTATTGGCTTGGGGTACAAGCGATTTTCTTGGTGGATATGCGACCCGGCGGGCAAACGCATTTTTATTTACGACGGTGGTGAATATTGGCGGGCTCATTCTGGTCGGGATTCTCGCTGGGGCCAGTCATGCCGCTTTTCCTTCGGGACGAAGCGCCGCCTGGGTGCTGGCTGGAGGCCTTTCTGCGGGAGCCTCGCTGGCAGTTTTCTACCGAGCGCTTTCCTCGGGAAGAATGGGATTGACCGCGCCGGTGGCTGCGGTGTTGAGCGCGGCAATCCCAACGGTTTTTTCGATGTTTACCGAGGGCTTGCCGGGAAGAATTTCGATCCTCGGATTTTTCCTGGCCGCGATTGGGCTTTGGCTGATCACGCGCGCGGAAGACGGCAACACTCCGGAGGGCATTGGGCTGGCGTTATTCGCGGGCACGGGGTTCGCGGGATTTTATCTTTGCGTGCGCCAGGCCGGCGACGCATCACCGTTCTGGATCGCAACCCTGACCCGAACCGGGGCCCTGGTGATCACGGGCTTGATTGTTTTGCTGCAAAGAGAATTCAGCGACATCACTGCCGCGGGCGTGCGTTGGGGCATCGTGACGGGGTGCGTGGATTCGATCGGCACGATACTGTTCGTGCGCGCGAGCCAGACCGGTCGTCTCGACGAAGCTGTGGTGATCTCGTCACTGTATCCGGCGGTGACGGTGCTACTTGCCCGTCTGTTGCTGAAAGAACATCTCACCCGCTGGAGATTTGTTGGGCTTTTGGCGGCGCTGGCGGCGGTGCCCATGATTGCGGCGGGATAAGGCGCGAGTCTTGCAAACTTTAGAATTGGAATGGTTATGGCGCTGGTAGAAATCCGGAAGCTCACGAAGATTTATCTGCAGGGGGAATCTCTGCTGGGCGGAAAGCTCAGAGGCAGCCATGAGGTTCGCGCGGTCGATGACGTTTCGCTCGATATTCATGCGGGTGAAACACTTGGACTGGTAGGCGAATCGGGTTCAGGAAAGAGCACGCTGGGACGTTTGATTCTGCGGCTGATCGAGCCAACCTCTGGGAGGGTTTGCTTTGAGGGACGCGATCTGGGCGCGGCCAGCAGCGGCGCGATGCGCCGGTTGCGCAGCGACATGCAGATTATTTTCCAGGATCCTTTTGCGTCGCTCGATCCCCGCTTTCGAGTTGAGGAGATTATCGCGGAGCCGCTGATCATTCATCGAAGGTTCACCGGCGACAACAATACGAAGAATGGGATTCGGGCTCGCGTGGCGGAACTGGTGCGCGCGGTTGGCCTGGATGAATCGATCCTGCGGCGGTTTCCGCACGAGTTCAGCGGAGGCCAGCGGCAGCGGATTGGCATTGCGCGGGCGCTGGCTCTGCGACCGAAGTTCATTGTGGCCGACGAACCGGTCTCGGCGCTCGACGTCAGCGTAGGTGCGCAGATCGTCAACCTGCTGGCGCAACTGCAACGCGATTTCGGATTGACCTATCTTTTTATTTCGCATTCGATGCCGGTGGTGCGCTATCTTTCAACGCGGATCGCGGTCATGTATCGCGGCAAGATCGTCGAGGTCGGACCCGCCGAGCAAATCACGGAAAGGCCGGGGCACCCGTATACGCGCAGTCTTTTGGAGGCAACGCCGGAGGTAGCGGTTTAATGTCGCATGTCTATTCCGGCAGGACTCGCGATCTGGTTGAGTTGATTCTCGGCTATGGATTGATCGTGGGCATCATATGGACGCCGGATTCGCTGCAACGGATACTCTCGCCTGTCGCCCTGGTGCTGACGCTGGCGGTGGTGCTGGCGCAGCGAAAGAGCCGCGACGAATTGGGTGTGGGCCAGCGCGGATTGGTGGACTCGCTCTGGATTTTTCCGGCGGCGATTGCTCTCTCAGCAGTGAGCATTTTCGTAGCGGCGAAACTTGGAACGCTGCACCCCCTCTATAAAGGGGATTTCAAGCACGTCGCTGGCTACGTGCTGTGGACCATCTACCAGCAGTTTCTTCTGCAGGACTATTTCATGGACCGGTTGCTACGGCTGGTTTCGAGCGAATCCGTTGCGGTGACCCTCGCTGGCACCCTGTTCGCCGCCGCGCATCTGCCCAACCTCGTGCTCACTGGGGCCACGCTGGTGTGGGGCATCGCATCATGCGCGCTGTTTCGGCGCTATCGCAATCTGTGGGCGCTGGGACTGGCGCAGGGAGCACTGGGGCTGTGTTTCGCAGTATGCGTACCGGATGTGCTGCACCATCATCTGCGGGTGGGGCTGGGATATGTGCGGTATCACGGGGCGCGGTAAGTATTTGGTGAGTGGCCGGCTGAACTTCTTAAAACCACAATCCCCATAGCCAATCCACGGTCGCATGCGTAATCGTTGAGGCTGGGACACGACGATTTTCTCGCCACGCTCGACCATAAAAAATTCCCGCGATGGTGGCCAGTAGCACATAGGGCCAGTTGAAGTGGATGGACCGTTTGTTGAAGTGTGACAGGCCGAACAGAATCGACGCGATCACAAGCGCAGCACGGCGACCCACACGACGCTCCAGCAGGTTCTGCACCCAGGCGCGGAAGAATAGTTCTTCGGGGACGGCGGTAAAGAAAAATATCAGCACCCAGCGCAGCAGCGCGCTGCCGATTCCGGGCAGGTTGCGATGGGGATGGATGAAACCGAGGGCCAGCCCCAGCACAATGACAACAGGTGCGAAGAAAACAAGCTCGCGCAGACCGGTCTTCCAGTCGCTCCACTTGAGATGAAAATCGAATCCGGCACCGCTTAATTGGCGAATCGCCAGAAATCCGTAGAGGCCGGCATCCACCAGGAGCAATTCGTTCAACGCCCGCAGACCGCTGGGCCAGGCACTTTCAAACCAGCGTAGATCGACGGCCAGACCGAGTACCAGCAAGACGAAGGCGTCGCGCCAGTCGCCGTGCTGCTCGGGATCGGAGCGGGCGGCGCGCATCAGCAGCCCTGCGATCGCCACGGGCAGCACCGCATAGAGCGCAAACCATGTCCACTGGAAGATGTGGGCAGAAATGGAAACCATGACATACGGCAAGACTAAGAGAGCAGGAAAGCTCAGGCGCAACGCCAAGGGCCAGCGCTCCACGGCGCGCGCAACTCGCTCGGCGGCACAGCCGAACAGAACCGCCGCAGTGAGTTCCAGAGCGAGGGCTGCCATCGCGACTGGGGTCACGTTCTGCATAGGGCCATCTTAAACTCGCTGGTGTTTCACTGTTTTGTCTAGCTCGATTGTTCGGGACGCTTGTATCACCGCGGTCTCGCGGCTAGAATTCCTGGGCACGCCGCAGGAGGCACACCATGGCAGCCGCTCCGCTACCGCCTGTGACTTCATCTGTGAACATGCCTGATGCCGCGCCGCTTTCGGAAGGCGCGCGCATCGTCAACACGTTCATTGCACCCTCGAAAACTTTCACCGACTTGCGCCGGAATGCGAGTTGGTGGGGACCGTGGCTGTTGATCTCCATCGTCTCACTGCTCTTCGTATATGCGATGGACCGGCAAGTTGGATTTGAGCAGATCAGCAAGAACGAGATTGCAAAATCCTCGCGCGCCGATCAGTTCGACAAGCTTACGGCCGACCAGCAGGAGAAGCAGATCAGGTTTTCCAGCAGTCTGGTTCGTTATCTGTCCTACGGAATTCCGGTGATGATCCTGCTCTACTTCGCGATTACCAGCGGGGTGTTGTGGGCGACGTTCAAGTTTGGCGCAGGCGCGAATGTTGAGTACAAAACCGCATATGCCATCGTTTTCTACGCGGCGCTGCCGGGCATCATCGGTTCAATTCTGGGCGCGATATCGATGTTTGCCGGTGTGAACCCGGAAGGTTTTAACGTGAACAATCCGGTGGCGACGAACCCGGCGTACTTCATGGATCCGACGGGGAACAAATTTCTTTATGGCATGGCCTCGGGGCTGGACATTATTGCCATCTGGACGATCGTGCTGTTGGGGATTGGATTCTCCTGCAACAGCAAGGTAAAACGCACGACTGCGATTGTGATGGTGGCGGCGTGGTATGTGTTCTGGAAGCTGGGAGCGGCGGCGCTGGCGGCACGGTCGTAGCACGACGGCAACGAATCGGTATGGAGTATTTAAGATCAGGCAGGTGGAGGAGATTTCAATGAATCGCATTCTGCTCACGTTTTTCTTCGCATGTTTCAGTGTTAGTTCGGGATGGGCGCAGGGAGCAATGGCTCCTTCTACCGCGCCACCCGCCGCGCAAGCTGCGGCGCCGGTGAAGGATCCAGTAGCCACGTCGCTTCGTATGCTGCTGCCACGCTCGCGGAATAATATCCTTGGCGCCATCGGCGCGATGCCCGCCGATAAATTCAATTACAAGCCCACGCCCGACCAGATGAGCTTTGCGCATCTGGTAGTGCACATTGTTGGATCGAACAACGGCGGTTGCGCTAAGGCGGCGGACGTTCCGGCGCCCAAAGTTGAAGAAATCAAGGAAACCGACTCCAAGGAGAAGCTTCTCGCCGCGGCCACGGCTTCGTTTGATTTTTGTGGAGAGGCGCTGGGCAAAATGGATGATTCCAAACTAGGCGATAGCGTCGAACTCTTCGGCGGACATCAGTTTCCCCGCGCCATGGCGGCGCTCGGCCTGGCCAGCGGGTGGGCTGACCATTACGCCGCGGCGGCACAATATCTGCGTCTGAATGGAATTTTGCCGCCGACGGCGCAAGCGAAAAAATAGAAGGCGGAGGGGAAGGCTCACAGCAGGCGCTAAAGCGCATCAAACTTACGCCACTGATCGGCACGAGTAGAACTCGTGCCCTTCCCACACTACTTGATTTGAATTAATTCCCCCGCGGAGACAGCTGCGGGAGCAGACGGGGCCAGATGCTGCGGAGCGCGCCAACTGTCGAAGATAGATACCTGATGCACGCAGGACACCGTGCAGTGCGGAGCGCAGGATTTTTCGGTCAAGTATTCGCGGCGCATATCGTCGCGCGTGTAGGTTGCGAGCGGAACGCCGGGGTAGCCGCGTTGCTGGGAGCAGTAGTGGACTAATCCGTCTTCGCAGATGTAGAGATAGCGGGCTCCGGCACGGCAGCGCCAGTCATTAGGCAGACCTTGCGCGATGTTGTCCTGGAATGCGTTGATGCGGGTGAAGCTGCGTTTCTCCCACGATTTCATTTCATCGTAAATGCGGCGCTCTTCTGCGCCCAACGGCTGCAACTGGCCGCTGCCATCGTGGATGATACCGATGGTCGAGGTAAATCCAAGTTCGAGGGCGCGCTTGCCGATGACGAGCGCGTCCTGCGGATGATGAATGCCGCTGCCCACGACGGAATTGATGTTCACGTGAAAATCCGCGTGCTCGGCGAGCAGTTGGAGTTTCTTGTCGAGAACTTTCAGACTCTTCTTCGAAACCTCGTCGGGATTCACGTTGTCGATGGAGATCTGCAACCACTCAAGTCCGGCGCGGTTGAGGCGGTGGATTCGGTCTGCAACCAGGAGATAGCCATTGGTGATGAGGCCGGCGATCATGCCGTTGGAACGAATGCGGCGGATCACGTCATCGAGTTCAGGATGGAGTAGCGGCTCGCCGCCGGAGATTGTGACGACCGCTGTGCCGAGTGAGCCCAGCTTGTCGATGCGGCGAAACATTTCGTCGGTAGGGACGGGCTTCGAGAAATCGTCGAACTCGTTGCAGTAAGTGCAGGCCAGGTTGCAGCGACGGACCGGGATGATGTGCGCCAGCAAAGGATGCTCGGTCGAAGCGAGAGCGCGCGCAGCCATGGCGGCTCCGCGCAGATTGCGGTGCAGAGATTTGGCGCGGCGGCGGAGGGTTGTAAGAGCCGAGGACATGGATTGAATACTCCTATTACAGCATGGATGTGGGACAAGTGTCAGGCGAGGTTACGCCGTTTGGGGAAATTGGCGGGGCGAACGGCAAGTATTGCGTTTGTGTCGCAGAGATCCTTCGCGCTGTGCCGGTCGACGCAGGGTCGTCCCTTACGGCATCTCGGGCGGCAAATCGTGGCCGGCGGATTGAAGAGCCTCGAGTGCCGCATCCTGAAATTCTTTCTGCACGAGAACGTAGTCCGTGTCGTAAGTGGAGATGGCGAAAATCGGGACGCCGTTAGTCGACAGCGGCGCGATGAAGGAGCGCAGAACTCCGGTTTGCGAGAAGGGGAACGGGCCTTCGAGCTTGAGGCAGATCCAGCGCGGACCGGGGCTGACATCTTTGGGGATGTTGTTTAGCGGGCAAACGATGGAAAGTTCTTCGGCTGTGCGGGTGATCGAACTGAAGTCGCCTTGCGCGGCCCAGGCGGGGATGGGTGCGTTCGGAGCGAGGCGAACGATGGCGTAGAGACCGCTGAGTTGGCGGAACCTGAGGCGTTGGCTTGCGGCTTCGCGGTTTGTGACAGTCATAAGGTGATAAGAGCGGAACAGCAGGTTTCTCGGGTCGCCGTCGCATTCGCTCTGGCTCGCTCGAAATGACAAATTCCTCTAGATATTAGCTCTATGCCTCTACGGCTTTGCGCACTGCGGCTTTAGCCAGGAGGCGCGTGGAGTCCAGGGTGGGCAGCGGTGAAGACTCCGGTGGAACCAGTAGCGGAATCTCGGTGCAGCCAAGGACAACCGCGTCACAACCTTCGTCCTGAAACGAGCGGATTACTTCCACATAATAGGCGAGCGAGCGGGGCAGGAACTGGGCATTGACCAGTTCGTCGAAAATGATGCGGTCGAGGCGCTCGCGCTGCTCGGCGCCGGGAACGCGGTGCTCAATGCCGGCAGCTTTCAGCGCTTCACGGTAGACAGGGCCTTCCATCAGATAGCGAGTGCCGAGGACGGCGAGTCGCTTGAACTGGCGGCGCTGCGCCTCTTTCGCAACTTCTCGGGCGATATGCAGCCAGGGACGGGGCGAACGGTGCTCGATCAGATCGAACGCCTGGTGGATTGTGTTATCGGGGCAAATGAGAAAATCGGCACCCGCGCGGGCTAACTTATCGGCAGAAGAAAGCATGAGTTCCGCGACGCCAGGCCAGTCGTTAACGCGAATAAATTGCATGTATTTTGCTAGCGAATGGGAGTGCAGCGAGACTTCGGGATGATCGTGCGGACCCAGCAACTGCGAGCCTTCGAGCGAGACGGTGCGATAGCAGAGGGCGGCTCCTTCGGTGCTGCAGGCGACGATGCCGATATGGAGGGGCATGCGGTTCTTAGTTCTTAGTTCTTAGTTCTCAGTTCTTAGGTCTCAGTTCTCAGTTCTCTGTTCTCAGTTCTCTGTTCTCAGTTCTCAGTTCTCAGTTCTCAGTTCTCAGTTCTCAGTTCTCAGTTCTCAGTTCTCAGTTAATGCGATGCGACAGTTCTGATTTTCGAGTGGCGATTTTACAACAATCGCAGTGGCGAGATGCTGGGCTTCGCCCGGCTGGACAGCCGAGGGCGGCTGTCCCTACATGGTCGATCATCGTGCGGCTGCGGCGTCGAACAGGTTCAGGAACTCCAGCTTCTTTTCGGCGGGCAGGAACGATGCTTCGAAGGAGTTCCGGGCAAGTTCGCGGAGATGTTCGTCGGTGAAGGCGAAGCATTGCTGGGCGATCTGGTATTCGCGCGCAAGCGTTGTGCCGAAGATGGCGGGGTCGTCGCTGTTGAGCGTGATCATCAAGCCGTGATCGAAATAACTTTTTGCAGGATGGTCGTTAAGGTTGGGGCAGAGACCGGTACGCAGGTTGCTGGTCAGGCAGATTTCGACCGGAACCTGGCGCTGGGCAAGCTCTTCGACAAGATCGGGATCGTGGAAGGCAGTCAGGCCGTGGCCAATGCGCTCGGCGCGCAGGTTGAGCGCTCCCCAAATGGATTCCGGAGGGCCGGTCTCACCGGCGTGGGCGGTGAGGCGCATGCCGTGATCGGCGGCCCAGAAATAGGGATCACGGAAAAGTTCGGGCGGCGCTTTTTGCTCGTCGCCCCCGATGCCGACGCCGACTACTTCGCGGTCGTGATAGCGAACTGCCAGTTCGAAGACTTTCTGTGCAGGCTCGGCACCGAACTGGCGTACGGCATCGAAAATCCAGAGCAGCGAGATGCCGAAGTCACGGGCGCCTCGAGCGCGGCCACGATCCAGACCTTCGAAGATAGATGCGAAATCTTGTTGACGCCAGAGACAGACTCCGACCGAAACGTAAACCTCGGCATGCAGAACATTTTCTTCTTTCAAGCGCTGCATCAGGCGATAAGTGATTAGTTCGTAGTCTTCCGGGGTACGCAGGTGCTCGGTGATGTTTTTGAAAGCGAGCAGGAAACCGGGGAAATCTTCATAGCGATAGAGCGCATCGACTTCGGCCTGGCTAACGCGTTCACCGTGACGCTGGCGGAGTTCGAGCAGCGTGGCCGGCTCGATTGCACCTTCCAGGTGCAGATGCAGCTCGGCTTTAGGAAGCTGACGAAGGAAACTGCTCGGCGGCCGGTCAGGTGTGGACATCACTTTCTGATTGTAGATTCTTGGGGAAAGATTTGCGAGGGAGAGAATTCACCACGGAGACATGGAGGCACGGAGAAGCGCGGTAGTCAACATGGTAACGAGCGGGGGAGAAGCCAATGAGGTTCCGGCGCAGCATACGCATGCATAGGTCCTTTGCTCCGCTCAGGATGACAATGCGTTCTTGCTGGTGGCTGAGAGCTGATTGCTGGTAGCTTCTCCGCTACTTTGTTGCAAACTCGCTTCTATGGCGGCTGTAGAAGATGTAGATCAGCAGACCGAGGCCCAGCCAGATCACAAACCGCAGCCAGGTAATAACGGTGAGCCCCATCATCAGGCCGCCACAAAGAACAATCGAGATCAGCGGAAACCACGGAACAAACGGCACTCGGAACGCGCGCTTGCGATCAGGCTGGCGGCGACGGAGAAGGATCACTCCCAGCGACACCAGAACGAAGGCAAACAACGTTCCGATGTTGGCGAGGTCGGCGGCATCTCCAATATCGACGAGGCCAGCGGGAATTCCTACGGCAAAACACGCAATCCAGGTGGAAATGTGCGGCGTCTTGAATTTAGGGTGTACCGCGGAGAACAGCTTCGGCAGCAAGCCGTCGCGGGACATGGCGTACCAGATGCGTGCCTGCCCGTACTGAAACACGAGCAACGAAGAGATCATGCCCGTCAGCGCTCCGATTACGATGACCGAACGAAAGAACGGGTGTACGCCCAGATATTTCATGGCATAGGCCACGGGCGCTTCAGCGGCTGCACCGGAGACGAAGGTGGTGTACTTCATCATGCCCAGCAGGACGACGGCAACGCCGACATAGAGCAGCGTGCAGACCACCAGCGACATGATGATGCCGAAGGGCAAATCTTTTTGCGGATTGCGCGATTCCTCGGCGGCAGTGGAGACCGAATCGAATCCGATGTAGGTAAAGAAAACGATGGCCCCTCCGGTAACGATTCCGGCGAAGCCAGAAGGCGCGAAGGGCTTCCAGTTCGCGGGCTTGACCAGCATCCCACCGACTACCAGGAAGGTCAGGATGGCGCCGATTTTGACGGCGACCATGATGTTATTGGTCTCTGCTGACTCCTTCACTCCGCGCACCAGCAGCAGCGTGAGAATGAAAACGATGAGGAAGCCGGGGAGATTGAAATAGGCGCCCGTCCACTGCCCTCCGGCCCACACCGGACTGGCAAATTTTTCCGGCAAGTTGATGCCGAATACGGCCAGTTGCGCTTTTGTATAACCGGCAAAGCCCACCGCGACCGCGACGTTGGAGACGACGTATTCGAGGATGAGGTCCCAGCCGATGATCCAGGCAAAGATTTCACCGAGCGTGGCGTACGAGTACGTGTAGGCGCTACCGGCGATGGGAATCATCGAAGCCAGTTCGGCATAGCAGAGACCGGCGAAACTGCACGCAATCGCAACCAGAAGAAAAGAAATCGCGATGGATGGTCCGGCCGGGGGGCGCCCGTGCATGAGCGCTCCCGCGGTGCTGCCGGTGTGCAGGAAATTCACGATTACGTCGAGCGCCTGCGCATGCAGGATGGATGGGGCCTGGAAATATTCGCCCGCGGCCGCGGTGCCGGTAAGGATGAAAATTCCCGAGCCGATGATCGCACCGATGCCCAGCGCGGTCAGCGACCAGGGGCCGAGGGTTTTTTGCAGCCGCTGTCCGGGAGCTTCGGACTCGGCGATTAGCTTGTCGATCGACTTGCAGCAGAGGAGCTGATTGTCGGAGGTGCGAACCGTGCCGGTTGGTTCCGTGGATGATTGTGACAAGTGGTAGTTGTCTCCTCACAGCGGAGTCGGGCATGGACCGCGGGTAGCTGGTCCATGCCCGGATTGCTTAAGCCAGGCGTTTTACCGCTTCGACTGGCCGCGAGCCAACTTCTTCACCTTGCGTTTCTTCGATCCGCGGGCGTAATCGCGGGGCTTTTTCGGCTTCTCCGCTTTTGATTTCTTGCGGGCGGCGCGTTTTGATTTCTTGCGTTCTTCTTTGGTCAGTTCTGCTGTGTTTGCCATGAATCCTTTTGAATTTTGTAATTTGGTAATTGAGCAATTTTGTAATTCCAGGGCCGAGTCGCCCCGAAATTACCAAATTCCCCGATTACAAAATTACCAAATCGCGCATCAGGCGCGCTCTAGTTGCGCGTATTTTTCTACCAGCTTCTTCAAGCCGAAGCGAGGAAATTGTACAGTAATCTTGGCTTCTTCGCCTTCCCCTTCTCGCTGGTAGACAGTTCCCTCGCCATATTTTGGATGGCGAACCTTCTGGCCGGGACGGAATCCACGCTTGCCCGTAGGCTCTTCGAGAGGGATTTTCGGAACGGTAAATTTCTTGCCGCGAGTGGCGAAAAACTCTGCGATGTTCTCGATGGAGTTATAAGGCTTCGCGGGCGACGTGGGCTTTTGGCGGGTGGGCTGGCCGCTGCTACGGTTCCAGCTTGCGCTTTGGTCTTCGTCTTCGTAGGAGTAGTGGACATCGGCATCAAAGGCTGCGGAGCCTCGCCCCGCTGGACGGGCAAGAGTGCCCGTCCCCACATGGTTCGTTCCCACACGAGATGCGGCAGTCCGCCGCGTGCCTAGCTCTTCGATCAACTGGATTGGCACCTCCTCCAGAAAGCGCGAGGGGACGCTGGCTTCGGGCAAGTCGGTGCCGTAGCGGCGGCGGTAGACGGCGCGGGTGAGGATGAGCTGGTCCATGGCGCGAGTCATTCCGACGTAGCAGAGGCGGCGTTCTTCTTCGACGTCGTCGGGCTGCAGCATGGTGCGCGAGTGGGGGAATAATCCTTCTTCAAGGCCGCTGAGAAAGACGAGCGGAAACTCCAGGCCCTTGGCGGCATGCAGGCTCATGAGCGTGATCTGGGAGCGCTCGTCGTAATCGTCTGCGTCGCTGATGAGGGCGGCGTGGTCGAGAAATTGATCGAGCGATTCGCCGCGGTCGCGCGAGTCCATGGCGGCGTTCACCAGTTCGCGCAGGTTTTCGATGCGGGAAAAAGATTCGGGCGTGTCTTCGGCTTCGAGGAGTTTGATGTAGCCAGTGCGGTCGATGAGGAATTTGAGAATGTCGGCGGTGCTGACTGTGGGAGCGGGAAATGCGTCCGAAGCAGGAGCTTGCGTCTCTGCCGGCGGCGCGATTGATTGGTCCTCGATTGGGACCGGCGGGACGACGGCGCCACCGTTGGCCCCCTCGCCGGTGTAGGCGCCGCCGAAATCGAAAGCGGTGTTTTCGAATTCGTTGGGATTGAAGGCGGCGGCATCGTCCGCTTCGGCCTGAGACGGCAGGGCTTCGCCCCGCTGGACAGCCGAGGGCGGCTGTCCCCACACGGGTTCAGATGCTTCACTCGTTTCTTCCACACTTGCGGCCACATGCTCGACAAAATTTCCCGCCAGCATGGATTGAGCGTCGACGATCAACTGCTGAAAGCTTTTCAGCGCTGATAGCGCGCGTTGAGGAAGGAGTTGGCGGCGGATGGCTTCGCCGACGGCACCCCAGAGCGACAGGCCGGTCTCCAGAGCGAGGTGCTCGATGGTGTCGATCGTACTTTTGCCGATGCCACGGGTCGGGGTGTTGATCACGCGTAGCAGCGAAATCGAGTCATCGGGATTCTGGATGACTTTGAGATACGAGATCATATCTTTGATCTCGGCACGCTCGTAGAAAGAGAATCCGCCGACCACTTTGTATTTCAGGCCGTAGCGGCGCATGGCCTCTTCGAAGAGACGCGACTGCGAGTTGGTTCGGTAGAGCACGGCGGCGCGAGGAGTTTCACCGCCCGAGTTTTCAGCACGACCGGCTTCGCGCAGATATTTTGCGACGTGATCGGCGGCGAAGAGAGCTTCGTTTTCTCCGTCGGGAGCTTCGTAATAGCCGATTTTCGTACCGCCCTGGCGCGAGGTCCAGAGGTTCTTGCCTTTTCGACGAATGTTGTTGGCAACCACGGTGGACGCGGCCTGCAGAATGTTTTGTGTGGAGCGGTAATTCTGTTCGAGGCGGATGATCTTGGCCTCGGGAAAATCTTTTTCGAATTCAAGAATGTTGCGGATATCGGCGCCACGCCAGGAATAAATTGATTGGTCTTCATCCCCGACGGCGCAGACATTGTGGCGCTCGCCCGCCAACATGCGCATAAGTTCGTATTGCGGGCGGTTGGTGTCCTGATATTCGTCGATAAGGAGATATTGGAAGCGGCGGTTGTAATACTCGCGCACGGGCGCGGCGGTTTTCAGCAGGCGGGTGGCTTCGAGCAGCAGGTCATCGAAGTCGAGGGCGTTGGCTTTGCGCAGTTCCTTGCGGTACTCCTCGAACAGGTGGGCGATCTTCTCGTTCTTGGGGTCGGCGGATTGCAGGTAAAGTTCCTGAGGATCGAGCATATGGTTCTTTGCCCAGGAAATGCGGGAGAGCACGGTGCGCGGAGTGAGTTGTTTGTCGTCGACACCGAGGCGCTTCATCACGCCTTTGACGACCGATTGCTGATCGCTCTCGTCATAGATGACGAATTTTTTTGTGTGGCCGATGGGCGGCTGGCCGGGGGTGGCGGAAGGAATCTGCAGGGCTTCAATGTCGCGGCGAAGGACGCGAACGCAGAAAGAATGGAATGTCGAGATGACAGGCTTGGCGATGCTGAGACCACCGACGAGCTTCTCGACGCGCTCGCCCATCTCGGCAGCGGCCTTGTTGGTGAAGGTCATAGCCAGAATGGATTCCGGCATCACGCCCATGTGCTCGATCAGGTAAGCGATGCGGTAGGTAATGACGCGAGTTTTGCCACTACCCGCCCCGGCGAGGATCAGCACCGGACCTTCGGTGGTTTCGACGGCCTCGCGCTGCTGCGGGTTGAGTTGATCGAGAAAAGACAATGCGGAAGTGGCTCCGGAGCCGATGATTTAATTTTACAGGATTGGGATGTGAGATCGTTTCTCAAGTAACTTGACCGATGATTTGGGCGAAATATACTGAAAGTGTCGCAGGGTGCTGCATTGCCCAGATTTGATTGGCCCCGAGGAAATCGGGGCCTTCGTCTTTTCGGGCGATCTCAAACCCAGGCGGCCATGAGATGTCCGAGGCCTCCGCGAACGAGAAGGCCGTCGGTGCGGTCTTTGAAGTAGCGCGCGTTGAGTTCCTTGCCTTGCAGGAACTCGGTGCGGTGGAATCCTAAATGTCTTAGTTCGTCCCGCAATTTCTCCGGATCGAAGAACAACTGGAAGGGTTCGCCGGCTGCTGCTACGCGTTTCGAGAGAGCGTCGAGCGCCTGTCTTTGCCCTGGGTTGAGGAGGGCGGGATCGACGGCAAAATCGAAGACCACACCTGAGCCTGCGGGCATTCGGGCGATCAGGGAAAGCGTGGTCATGCACGCTGTGTAAGTGAGGTAAGGCGTGACCCCGAGCCAGGAAAAGAACGCTGGCGCGGCTGTATTAAATCCGCGGTGATTCAGGCCTGATTCGAGGGTTTGCTGTTCGAAGTCGACGGGAACGAAGGTTAAGGACGGCGGAATCGGAATAGCCGCCGCTTGTAGTTGTTCGCGCTTCCAGGCCTGGGTGGCGGGGTGGTCGATTTCGAAGACGCGCAAGCCGGGATGAGGATTGCGGTAGGCGAAAGTATCGAGTCCGGCGCCCAGGATAACGTATTGAGTGACGCCATGTGCGACCGCGCGGGCGAGTTCGTCTTCGGCGTAGCGGCTGCGCGCTGCCATGAAAGCACGAAAGGCGCGGGAAAACGCGTGGTGCTCTTTGGGGTTGGATCGAAGCTCCTGCGCCGTTTCGGAGCCGATAATCAGCAAAGCCAGAGGATCGTCAAGAACCCGGGGCTCGTCAAGAAGTTGGTGCGCGGCCCGGCGAATGGCGACGCGGTGCGCAGTTCGGCTGAATTTGCCTTCTTGCATTTTTCGATTCGGACAGCCCCAGCGCGGAAAAGTCGACGCTGAAAAGCTATTTCTTTACTACAGGTTCGCGGCCTTGCACTCGTTGCACGGACAGACTTCACGCAGGAACTTCCAGGAATAGATGCCAAGGTCGTGATCGTCGTTCCAGGCAAATCGGATGGCGTACTTACCGATCGCCTCGGCGGATACCGGCCTGGCGGCAGCTTTGAACATGGGAAGCATGCCGGGAGCGAGTTTGGCAGGCTCTCCGGGTTTGCGCCTGGTCTTGTCGCGCTCTTCATTGCACATGGCGCAGGGGCAGGCATCTCGCAGGTAGACAAAATCGTAGTGCGAAACGTGGCCGTCTCTCCACTCGATGTCCATGCCGGAGCCGGTGGTGAGGTTCACTTTGACCGTCTTGGGATCTGTGGCCGAAGTGGGCGACTGAAGCGGGGACTGCATGTTTTCAGTATCGCATATGGAAAGTGAAGGAGGGCGTGATACGGTTTGCGTTATTTACTGCCAGCGGCGGAAGCAGCGGCACTCTGAGCCTTAGGGCTAGTGACGACGCCGACCGCTAACCCACCAACAGCTCCGGCCACAATGCCCATCAGGGCCAGAACCAGAACGCTTTCCACCAAAGTCGACTTGCCGCGGCTTGACATCTGGATACCTCCGCCCTTCCTTTTCCGAAAGAGAGATGCCAGTTTACATGGCCAGCCCGCGAGGTACAAATTGTCGGGAAGGGCCTGAATCCGTTACAATATGAGATTCAAGCAGAGTTCTGAAAGGATCCAGGCAGTCATGGCACAACAGTGTGATATCTGCGGCAAGAAGCCGCAATCCGGAAACCGCATCAGCCACGCCCATAACGTCACCAAGCGGCGCTGGAACGTGAATCTGCGACCGGTGCACGCCCGCGTGGGCGCGACCACCAAGCGCATGCGAGTATGCACCGCATGCATTCGCAGCGGCAAAGTAGTCAAGGCGTAAGTCCAACTACCGGTCTTAGGTGCTAGGTCTTAGGCTCGGACATCAGGCCCAGATTCCTTGGTTGGGCTAAGACCTAACAGCTGAGACCTAACACCCGAGTTCTCTTCTTCCTACTGCACGCCTAGCAGCTGTACATCGAAGATGAGAGTCGCGTTGGGCGGAATCGGGCCGCCGGGAGTGCCTTCGGCGCCGTAACCGAGAGCGGGTGGAATCCGCAACTGGCGCTTGCCGCCGACCTTCATTCCGGCAACGCCTTCTTCCCATCCCTTGATTACCTCACCGTTTCCGATAGTGAAATCAAAAGGCTTGCCGGCATCGACCGAGCTATCGAACTTCTTGCCGTTGGTAAGCCAGCCAGTATAGTGCACGCGAACGTGGCTGCCTTCCTTGGCGACATCGCCGTTGCCGACCCGGATATCCCAATAGATGAGTCCGGAGGGAGTTTTCACGCCGTCGCCGGTGACTTTGGTGGGGGCGTTGGTACTGGCGGTAGAAGATTTCCTGGTAGCGCTTTGCGCGACAACAGAGACAACGGTTAACACGAGAACAATTGCGACCGCTGCAACGTACTTAATCATTCTGAGCTCCTTCACATCAATACAGTCTTTAGCATAACGGCACGGAGACGCACAGAGGTTTTCGCACCTTGGCGATTTGCCATGTCATTGATGGTTAAGATATTTCCTACTGTATCGCGATCACGTCGATTTCCACCAGCACGTCCTTGGGCAGGCGTGCCACTTCTACGGTCGAACGAGCCGGCGGCGCGGTGCTGAAATATTTGCCGTAGACCTGGTTCATGGAGGCGAAGTCGTCCATATTCTTGAGGAAGACGGTGGAGCGAACTACTTTGCCGAGGCCGCTGCCGGCGGCTTCCAGAATCTCCGATAGATTGCGCAGCACGCGGTCGGTTTGCGCGGCCACGTCGCCAGTAACGACTTGCTGAGTAGCGGGATCAATGGCGATTTGGCCAGAGGTAAATATGAATCCGTTGGCTTTGATGGCTTGCGAATAGGGACCGATCGCTTGAGGAACGTCTTTGGTGGAAACGATTTCGCGCATGGGAATCTCCGTGGTGATTAACGCAGATGCGCGCAGGGGAAGTCAAACGTCATGAATTGGTAGACGGCGGTCGAAGCGTTGCGCAGCCTACAGGGTACTGCTTCCTCGCCATCGCGCGACCAGGTTGGTGGCAGCGTCGGCCCAGCCTGGGAAACGAAAATCAAATCCAGCCCGCAGCAGTCTTCCGGGAATGACACGGCGACTCTTCAGAATGAGTTCTGTTTCCGTGCGCAGAAATAACGCACCGAGCTCGAGCATCGGCTGGGATGCAGGCACGCCGACTCGGGTTCCCCAGGCTTGCCGCAGTGTCCGCATGAATTCGCGGTTGGGAAGTGGACCCGGCGCGCTGAGGTTAACCGGACCGTCGAGTTCTTCATGGGCGATCAAGAATTCAATGCTACGAATGAAGTCCGCATCGTGAATCCACGAAACGAATTGTTTGCCTGAACCAGCAGAACCTCCCAGGCCAAAGCGAACAAGCCGCAGCAACGTGGCGAAGATACCGCCTGGGTCGGGGCTCATTGTCATCGCGCTACGCAGAGCAATCTTGCGGGTGTGCGGCGTAACGATCGAGAAAAAGGCGGCCTCCCAACTAGTTGCAACATCGATGCTGAAGCGCCAACTCGGTGGGCAGTTCCGTTCGTTGCCGCCGATCTCGCCAGTATCTTCGTCCATAGCGCGGTCCAAAGCGTGGCGATAAATCGTGGCGGTGCTAGCGTTCATCCACAAGCGGGGAGGTGAGGCTTGCTGAGCCATAGCCCGGCCCAGCAGCAGAGTGCTCTGGACCCGGGATTGCTTGATTATCTCTCGATTCTCTAGGGAATATCGACAGTTCACGCTGCGGCCAGCAAGATTGATGAGCACGTCAGCACCCTCGAGTTCGCGCGCCCAATCCCCCAGTGTGGTTCCATCCCAAGGAACAAGTCGCCAAGGGGCGGGGTGAACCGACCGCGCGATCACGACAACCTGATGACCGGACTTGAGGAAATGGCGAGCGAGCAGAGTGCCAATTTGTCCGCTTCCACCCGCAAGAACGATTTTCACGACGACACCTTGGGCGGCGAGGGATCGTGGTCGCCATAAACGATGTCAAACAGATCTGTGGCCAGCTTCCGAACTGGCCGCATCAGCGGCAGACCCGAAAACCGTATCAGGTTCACAACAATCGAGAGACTCTTGTGAAACAACTCTCGGGTTCGTCTCTGGTCCAGCGAACGGTCATACACCCAGAAGAGCATCAACCCCATTTGATAGAGCCATAACACAACTGGGAGGTGGTTTTTCAAGTCGCCAGGAATTCGTACCTTTGATCCCTCAACGGCGGCCGACAGAAATGCAATATCCCGTTCGCGAATAGCACGAGTTTCCTCGCTAAAGGGCGATAAAGGATGTTGGGGGTCGATATGCGCAGAGAGAGCTCCCAGAAGTTTCCGGTTGGCGGCGAAGTAGTGGAACTTAACATCAATCGCCGCTCGCAGACGTTCTTCCAGACCTCGCCCTTGGGTTTTTGCAAGAGCATCCTCGAGCAGAGGAGCGAGGTCATGCTGCGCGCGCTCATAAAAGCCCATCACCAGTGCATCCTTCGAATCGAAGTAATAGTATGCAGCGCCTAAGGCAAGGTCCGATTCCTGGGCGATCTCACGCATGGTGGTTTTTTCGAAGCCACGTTCGCGGAACAGGGCGAGCGCGGCTTCGAGAATACGAGTGCGCGTTTCTTCGGACTTCCTGGTGGGAGTGGCGGCCGCTCGGGTCATGATTATGCCTGGGGCACCGGATTCGCAAAGGCAACATCCAAGCTGGAGTTCGAACGAGAGCGTTTGCGCATGCGGGAAAAGACGTAAAGGTTGAAGAAGTGCATCCCGCCGAGAACGAGCAATACGATGCCAATCTTGTCACTCACGAGCTCGATGGCGGATCGAAGTGTGACGAGATTCCCGTCCGTTCTCAGAGCAAGCGTGACGTAGCCGATGTTGATCAGGTAGAAGCCAACGACCAACAAATGGTTCACGGAATCGGCAAGCTCAGTGTTTCCGTGGAAGGCATCCACCAGAAAGACACGGCCGTTCTTATGGAGCGTCCGCGCCACCCAGACAGTTACGGCCAGACTGATCAGCAGGTAAGCGGCGTAGCAACCGACGATATACATAATCTCTCCTCCTGAATCTCGATTTGAACGTGTTCAAATACAAGATAAAACCACCCTGGAGGGCTGTCAAGGCAAAAATGAACGCGTTCAAATCAAAAGGCTTACAGGCCTTAGATCTTCTGCAGTCTTTGCACTTCATGCACGCCGGGGATTTTGCGCAGGCCAGCCATGATTTGTTCCAGGTGTTTGAGGTCGGAGATATCGAGGACGATTTCCACGCTGGCCTGGCTGTTGGCGGTGTGGGCGCCGATGTTGCGGATGTTGCTTTGGGCGTCACCGATAACGCTGGTGATATTTTTCAGCATGCCGAAACGATCGTCGCAATAGACAGTAAGCTTAACTGGATAAGCCGTGGGCGTGCTGTCGTCGCGAGCCCACTCGACGTCGATGCGGCGTTCCGGCTCGTACATCAGGTTGGTGACGTTAGGACAGCTTATCGCGTGGACCGCGACCCCCTTGCCACGGGTGATGTAGCCGACGATGCTCTCGCCGCGAATCGGATTACAACAGCGGGCGCGGTAGACCAGCATATCGCCCTGGCCTTTGACCATGATGGCGTTGTGATCGCCAAAGACGCGGCGGACAACGCTGGCGATGGCCCCTGGCTTGTTGGAAAGGCCTTCCGCTTCGATATCGCCTGCCATTGAAGGGGTCGCGCCAGACGGAAGAAGGCGCGCCAGCACCTGTCGCGCGGAATATTTTCCGTAGCCTATGCCGGACATGAGGTCGTCAACTTTGCCCAGTCCGTAACCGGAGGCCACTTTCAGCAGCTCTTCGTCTTTGATTTCTTTCAGGGCGATGCGGTACTTGCGCGCTTCCTTCTCGATCACCTTGCGGCCGATTTCGATGGAACGCTCGCGCTGGTGAACGTTCAGCCAGTGCTTGATCTTGTTGCGCGAGCGGGACGACTTGACCAGGCCAAGCCAGTCTCGGCTGGGCTTGTGTCCAGCCTGGGTAAGAATCTCGACAATGTCGCCGGAGTGGAGCTTGTGGCGCAGCGGCACCATGCGGCCGTTGACTTTTGCACCCACGCAGGTGTGACCGACTTCGGTGTGAATGGTGTAGGCGAAGTCGACCGGCGTGGCATCGCGAGGAAGCACCACAACTTTGCCCTTCGGGGTGAAGGTGTAAACCTCCTCGGGATAGAGATCGACTTTCAGCGCTGAAAGGAATTCGTTGGGATCGCTGACATCGCGTTGCCACTCGACCACCTGTCGCAACCACGCCAGCCGCTGCTCATCCTGCGCGGAGACGGGGCCGTCTTTGTATTTCCAGTGGGCGGCGATTCCCTCCTCGGCCATCTTGTGCATTTCTTCGGTGCGGATCTGGATTTCGAAAGGGGTGCCGTCTTCGGTGATGACCGAAGTGTGCAGGGATTGATAAAAGTTGGGCCGCGGCATGGCGATGAAGTCTTTGATGCGCCCGGGCACCGGCCGCCAGATGTTGTGAATGATACCGAGGACCGCGTAGCAATCCTGTAAGGAGCGGGTGATCACGCGCATAGCGAAAAGGTCGTAGACCTGATCGACCGAGATGCGCTGCCGCTGCAGTTTTTTATGAATGCTGAACAGGCGCTTGATGCGGCTTTCTACCTTCGCCTGGATGCCCGCCTCTTTCAGCTTGTCACTCAGAATCGACTGCATCTTCGCGAGAAAGGCTTCGCCCTCTTTACGACGAGCGTTGACGGCCTTTTCCACCTGATCAAAGCCGGCGGGATCGAGAAAGCGGAAGCCAAGGTCTTCGAGCTCGCCGCGAATTTTTCCCATCCCCAGGCGGTGGGCGATTGGAGCATAGATTTCCAGCGTCTCCTCGGCGATTTTGCGCTGGCGGTCCGGTTGCAGGTGTTCGAGCGTGCGCATATTGTGCAGGCGGTCGGCGAGCTTGATGAGCACCACGCGAATGTCGTCGACCATGGCGAGCATCATCTTGCGGAGGTTTTCGGCCTGCGCCTCTTCGCGCGTAGCGAAGTCGATTTTGCTGATCTTGGTGACACCTTCGACGATGTGCGCGACCTGCTCGCCGAATTCCTTGCGAATGTCGACGATGGTGACGGAGGTATCTTCGACCGAGTCGTGCAGCAGGCCGGCGGAGATGGCGATGGGGTCCATCTTCATCTCGGCGAGCACCAGTGCGACCTCCAAGGGATGCACCAGATAGGGCTCACCCGAGGCGCGCATCTGGCCTTCGTGATATTTCAGGGAGTAGTCGTAGGCTTTTTTGACAATGGACAGATCGTCCTGGGGACGGTTTTCCTGGATCCGCTTCATCAGCTCGCGGAACTTGGTGAGCGTAAGAGCGGTGGTCGCGATCTGTTGGCGCAAGCTCGCCATGTAGGATTATAGCCCGCGATGCCCGCGTGGAGCCGATACGGGCCTCGGCATCCTGAAGGCTGCTCAGGAAAAAACGGCAGGAGCGACGTCCCAGTCACTCCTGCCAAGCCCAGCTTTTGCGGGGATCGGCGTTCGCCGAGTCCCTCGTGCCTTTCCTCTTTAACGTCCTACTTCCGGCTGGCCAGCACCTCCGCGTGCGCCTGATTGACCACATGAGCCAGGCCATCGCTGGAGAAAACTTCCTCGTAAGCATGCTCGCCGTGGATGGATTCATCGAGGCCAATCTCTTCCGTCATCTCGCTGACCTTGACCGTGGTGAACATATCGATGACTCGCAACATACCGTAGGTGAAAACGAACGCCCATACTGATGAGAAGGTCACGGCCACGACTTGCTTCAGCAGGAAGATCGGGTCGCCATAGAGCAGCCCATTCGCGCCTTCGGGATTGAATTGTTTGTTGGCGAAGATGCCCAGCATGACGATGCCGAGAAAGCCGCCGACGCCGTGGACTCCCCAAACATCGAGCGCGTCATCCCATTGCAGCTTGTTCTTCATCTCGACCGCGTAGTAGCAAACCACGCCGGCGACTAATCCGATGATGACGGCGGTGGAGGGAGAAACATAGCCGGCAGCGGGGGTGACGGTTGCCAATCCGGCAACGGCTCCGGTCAGAAGGCCGAGGAACTTTGGCTTTTTCTCGTTGAACCACGCCACCAGCAACCAGGCAACAGCTGCGAACGAGGCGGCGACATCGGTGTTAAGGAATGCAGTGGCGGTGACCGAGTCCACGCGCATTTCACTGCCTGCGTTGAAGCCATACCAGCCAAACCAGAGCAGACCAGTTCCCAGGGCAACCAGCGGGATGCTGTGCGGGCCGCGATCAGCGGTGCGGCGGCGCCCTACATACAGCACGGATGCCAGCGCGGCGATGCCTGCGATGTTGTGAACGACGATGCCGCCGGCGAAATCCTTGACGCCCCACTGCTGCAGAAAGCCTCCGCCCCAAACCATGTGGACGAATGGGAAATAAACGAAGGTCAGCCAGCCGGTGAGGAACAGCATATAGGCCTTGAAGGTCACCCGGTTGGTGAAGGCGCCCGAGATCAGAGCTGGAGTAATGATGGCAAACATCATCTGATACGCGATGAATACGAATGCCGGAATAGTTTCATTGGGCGACGGCGTGTTGAGGCCGATGCCGCGCAGACAAACGTTGTGAAGGTTGCCGATCACTCCGTGCCAGTCGCCGCTGAAGCACAGGGAATATCCGTAGAGGTACCAGATGACGGTCGTCCAGCCCATGGAGACAAAACTCTGAATCATGATGGCGAGGACGTTTTTGCGTCCGACCAGGCCGCCGTAGAAGAAGGCAAGGCCGGGCGTCATCAGCATGACCAGGCTGGTGCATAAAATCATGAAGCCTGTATTGCCAGTATCGAGATGCAACATGGAATCTCTCCTGGAACAAAAAGGTTAGAGCTGATTGCTGTGGACCTAGAAAAGCAGGAAGGTTGAGAAGGAGCCATTCTCTGGGTCGCCGAACTGCGCCACGGAACAGGATGAGAACGCACAGAACGGCCTTCCGACGCTGGGCCGGATCAAGGAGAACTTCTGGTCCTCCTCCATGGGAAGGTTAGGCCTTGGCTGGGATGAAATCTGTGAGGGGCATCACATTCGTGGGTGCAGGAGGGCACCGAGAGGATCAGGCCGCGTTTTTGCGTCAATGAGTGAAATCGGGATATTTCGTCAACCTCCAATTGCATTTTGACTCAACTCATTTAGCCACAAAGCGCGAGATGAAGTCGTCGAGTTCGCGCCGCGCGATTATCATGAGCGAAGCTCGAGGGAAGAACAAGCGAGTGTCAAGAGTTCAAGCGAGTGCGCGATTCACCACTGCTGGGCGCCACTAGCGTAGAGAACGATTGCAACCCATAAATGCCGTCCGGATAAGTCTTGCTCGGCGCAAAGCAGACCCCAACCGATGCTGTGTTGATTTTGGGATCATCCCCCGCAATCTGCACACCATGTGGTAGCGCTCCCGGATCGACGGTAGTGAATGTGAAATTCCGAACATCTTGCGACGGACTGCCGACATACCCGAAATAAGGGTTGACAGGAGCAGCTTTCAGCGAGTCTTTCTTCGCCATATCACATGCCATCCCCCGCAATTGGCGCATGTGGATCACTTTGAAAAGCATTCGTTTTGCGCTCGTACGAGCTTGCTGCAGCGAATCGATCGTTGTCTTTTCGACCTCGTCAGCCGACAGCGACTGCAGAGGCCGCACTAGGTTGGCAACGATGAACAGCTCTCCTCCGCTTTGCATTTGGGCCACTCCTGCAAGCGAGTATGCCGGATTCAAGAGAAACTTCTGAATGTCATCGCGCTTTAAGACTTCGGGAACGTGGTCCAGGTCAGGCAATCGTAGTACGATCTCAGCCGCCGCTCCGCTGGCTGCTTTGGCCATTCTCAACCGTTCCTGCAGCGAGGGCTCGCCCTCAAATTGATCCGAGATTTGCCCATTCTTGACGAACTCGGCCAGATGCATAGCAGCAGCGTCGTCGATCCGCTTGTCCTGATTCAAAGTCTTAATCCCAGCTTTTGTGCGGACGTCATTCATCATCAGTAAAAGCTTTTCGTTTGGCTCATCCGTAGGATTGTCAATCGGCTCGGCATTCAGGGGAAACAGCCCGAAGACTAAAACTAACAGGCTCAAAAGGCCAAACTTGCTATTTCCCTCAACGAAAGTCCTCGTACTGCGGCCAAGCGACCACAAAGACATGGAGTGCCCCTTCTCGGTGCTGGTTGACCTCAAGAACGGCCTACAGTCTACCATCGCTCCGCCACCTAGCATGGGCAGCGGAGGATTAAGAACGAGTACGCCTCAGCGAATCTCTCTGCGTCGGCTTCGGAGGAATTGTCAACCGACGCTATCAGGCGATCACACTCATGACCGGTTTGGTGGAGGAAGGATTACGCCCTTCCGGCGAAAGAGCAGACGAGACAGTCACGATGCCGCTTCAGGCAGCTAGTTCATCCATTTCCCGGACGATGCCTTCGGCTGGGCTGACAGGATTGCTTTTCGCGATCGACCAGCGGGCCGATTGCTCAATTTCCTTTCTGTATCGCGACGGTATTTCTTCCCACGGAATGTGATTGGCCCATGGGTTGGCCTGGCGCCACTGAGCCAGGGAGGATTTCAGATATTGTGCCCCGAGAGATGTTTCCACCATTGGTAATCCCCTTCCGATTACGATAGTCTGAATGGCCGAATCCCCGCAGTGAGTGCTATCACAGCCGTAAACCGAGTGATTTGAAGCAGGTGCGCATTCGCCAGCGGTGCAAACTGCTACATTCGTCTCTGTGAGCTAGAGCACAGGCGTGTTAGCGGCTGTGGAGATGGAAAGACGCGGGCAAGAGTGCCCGCGCCACACGAACCTAAGTGAGAAGTCTCTTTCATGAATTCCAGAATTCTTGTCAGCGGAGTTTCCGGGCCGATTGGCGCTGCGCTTCTTCCGTCCCTGCGAACGAATGGATGTTCCGTGGTCCGGCTGGTGCGCGGCGCGGCGGTGGGCGATGAGCAGATCTCGTGGGATCCTGCCGTCCCGCTTCCTCCTGAGGCGGTTTCTGGGTTCGACGCTGTGATTCATCTCGCGGGCGAAGGAATTTTTGGACGATGGACGGCAGCCAAGAAATCGAAGATCCGCGACAGCCGCGTGGTGGGGACGTTCAACCTGGCGTCGGCCTTGGCGCAGGCGGAAGAGAAGCCAAACGTCTTCGTTTGCGGATCCGCGATTGGCTACTATGGGAATCGCGGTGATGAAGGCTTGAGCGAAGAGAGCTCGCCGGGCACGGGATTTCTCGCGGAGGTTTGCCAGGATTGGGAAGAAGCCACCACGCCCGCCGTCCAGGCCGACATTCGCACTGCGCATATTCGAACTGGGGTTGTGCTCAGCCCCAAGGGCGGGGCGCTGGGAGCGATGCTGCTTCCCTTCAAGCTAGGCTTGGGCGGCCGAACCGGCAACGGGCAGCAATGGATGAGTTGGATTGATGTGCGCGATATGGTGGGCGCAATCCACCATGTTTTAAAAAATGACCTGATCCAGGGGCCGGTGAACCTGGTCGCTCCCAAGCCGGTGAGGAACGCGGAGTTTGCAAAGACGCTGGCCAGCGTGTTGTCGCGCCCGGCAATCTTTCCCCTGCCCGAGTTCGCCGTGAAGCTGGCATTCGGGGAGATGGGCGAAGAAGTGCTGCTCGGGAGCCAGAGAGTCGAGGCTAGTAAATTGATCGCGAGCGGCTATCCTTTTCGCTATCGCGAGCTGAAAGCGTCGCTGGAGAACATTCTGAAGGCCTAGATGATGGCCAACCATGGCCTGTGATTGAGATCACTGATCCTTTGCCGCCGCTCTGCCAAGCTGGTTGAGTGTTGACAGGCTCGGCAATCGCGAAGAAGTTCTTGGCGGCGATCGTAATGCTTTGCTTGTCTGGCGGAGCTACATTGCCAGTGGGTGCGACCGTGGCGCAACCGACTTCGATAGATAGCGCGCATAACAGTCAGCCAGCTCGCCCGATGCAAAACCACTCCTGCTGCCCGCGAGTTCATACAGCTTTAGCGCCGCCAATTGCGGTAGAGTTTCCGCCGGAAAGCATTCCCTGCCGCGAGCGTCCCTGCTGTATAAGCCAGGGAACGGATGTGCCCGCCGGTTTGCCGGCAGCGTCCGGGGCGCGGGGACCGAATCTACGGGAGACGTTCCGCGAGAAGGCCGACCCGGGACTCCAGCTTCGCTTAACCGACGATAGTTTCAGCACCACCCCACAGCCTTCCTTTTCGTCGAGCATGGTTCTTCGCATCTGAGGCCCGACCTCGCCTTGGTGCGTACCGCACCCCTACGTCCAGCACATCGTCGCGCGCTCGTGCCGAGCGCAGGACCCTGGGTGTGAACCCAACAACGAGATCGCATACAAGATTCTTAATGGAGATTGAATCATGAGATTTAAACTTATCGCTCTAATTTTGGCCCTTACAGTTATGTCATGGGCCCAGACCGCGACCCCTAGCGCACCCTCCGCTCCACAGCAAAGCACCGTTCCCGCCGAGGCGAAAGCGTGTCCATGCTGCGACAAGGCATCGGCTGAGATGAAGGAGGGCCACGCTTGCTGCGCGCATCACGCCACGGCTGCCAAGGACGCGAAAGAACCGGCCTGCTGCGCCGGAAAGGATAAGGCTGCGTGCTGCAGCGGCAAGGATGCGAAGTCCTGCAAACGCAACAGCGCCGACAAGACGGCCGCAGCGTGCTGCGGCGGCGAGAAGTGTGGCAAGGACTGCGGGAAAGAGTGCGGTTCCGGCAAACAAGGTAAGGAAATGGCTGGATCTTGCTCCAGCGGATGCTGCGCTGGCCGTGCAGACGAACATTCCACCCCCGGAGCCAGCAAGTAGGTTCCGATAACCTGAAGCCCCAGCAAGTTCGCTGGGGCTTCGGTATTTAACACTTACGATACAGGCTCGCGTGCTCCGCCGGAAGACCTCACCGGGAGGGCGCAGTAGTCGCCAGCGCTAAAATCTTCCGACTCGATTCCGAAGGCATGATCGAAACGAGCGCGGTAGTTCTCCCAGGCGATGCAAGCTGTAAGTTCGACCAACTGAGCATCGCTGAACTGATCGCGGAGACCCGCAAACAAACCGTCAGGAACCTCGACGGGAGTACGAGTCATCCCATCGGCAAACGCCAGGACGAGCCGCTCAAGGCTGGAGAAATTCGGATCCGAAGGATAGGAGTGAAGATTGGCGATCTGCTCGGCCGAAATCCCGATTTTTCTGCTCACGGCAGATCCGATATCAATTCAAAACGGACAACCGACCAAGGTGGCGACTCGGAGTTGCACGAGTCCTTTCAGTTTGTCGTCGACCAAGTTACTGCCCATAAGAGATTGCTCCATCTGGGCGTAGCCCCAAAGGAGTTTGGGATGGTGAGCCGTAACCTGCACCGGCATCACGACGCGGCCCAGCTTTCGCCGGGTGAGCGAGTAGACGATCCGCACGAACAACCTGCTGAAAAATCCACCTTGATTGGGAGAAGCGCCGGCGATTCGCGCCATGGAAGCCTCCTTTACCCATATTCGATTCAATTGGGTTCGGAGCGGTTCATCTCTTCCTGGAGTTTCTGCAGAAGTTCGGCGCGCTGGTCGGTCGTTAGTTCGCGCCGCAATTCTTCCAATGCCAGAGCCACGATGTGGTAGTGGTGCGCCCCGGCGTACTTGGGATCCGTGGTGATGTCGAGCCAGAGCTTGTGCATCAGCTCAACGTCCTGCGGGCGCAGGCGTGGATTGTGCGGTCCAAGCGAGTATTCGCGCACGGTTCCGTCAGGAGCACAGACTTCCAAGGTCAGGCGCGGGCGCGGTTCGGGCATGCGCTCCCAGGCATCTCCGGTAAGCTTGGCCTGCTCATCGGAGGTCAATTTGTTCGAGAGCCCGCAAATGACGCGGGTGGAATCGAGACGCTGCGCCGTCACCATGATGGCTTCGAAGACGTCGGTGGCTGGGACCACCAGGAGAGAAATCGGTTTCCCCTCCTTCTCGGCTACGGCTACGGCGGCGGTGAAGAGTTCCTGCTCGTAGTGGTCGAAGACCTGGCTGGCTTCGAGGACCGAACTGCCGCCGAAGGTAGGCTCGCGATGGTACAGGCGGGCGCTCATCACGATTACATCCTGCTTGGCCGTGTTGGTGAAGGCCAGTACCTGGCGAAGGTAGTAGAGATTACGCGGATCGCGCACCGCGACCAGAATGTTTCCGGGCCGCACGCCCATAGCGCCGCTGCCCAGTTCCTGATTGCCATAAACGCGGAACTGGTCGAGCTGTTCGGGCTTGCCGATGCGCTCCTTCGCAACATGGCGCTCGGAAACCGTGAAGATTGTGAAAAAGACAGCGCTGAAGATAACTCCGGCGATGGTGGCCTGGTACTTGGTAAACAGATTCACCACCGCGGTAATTAACAGAACGGCGGAGATGAGGGTTAACCCTACCGGAATCTCAGTCTTGCCGAAGTGCAGGTTGCCTGGAACCTTCCAGGCGCGGTTCCCTGGCTCGGTAAAGCGCAGAACGAGCACGGCGATCGACTTCATGGCGAAGCTCCAGATCACGCCGAAAGCGTAGAGCGCAGCCAGCACGTACACATTCCCCAGACTCAGGAAGATGACGAGCAGTTGCATACCCACGATCAGGTTGATGATGCGGTAGCTGGTCCCGAAGCGGTGATGCGGCTTCTGGAACCAGCTGGTAAGCACTCCGTCTTCCGCGACACGGTTCAGAACTCCGTTCGCGCCGACGATCGAAGTATTCTGCGCGCCGGCAAGAATCAGCACACCCACCAGAACAACGAAGGCATGGAAGAGCAGCTTTAGGCTCTCGGGGCCGGCCAGATACATGGCGATGCCGCCGATGAGGTTCGCGAAGTAGTCGGGCCGAACCTTGTCCGGAATGATCATCACGGCGAAGAACGAAACCAGAGAGGTAAACAGCAGGCTGTAAATGAAGATGACGAGCCCTGTCTTTTCCAGGTTCTTGAGCTTGGGATGTTCGATCTCGCGGTTGACCTGTGCCAAAGTCTCTTCGCCGCTCATGGCCAGCACAGAATGCCCGAAGCCAACGAAGAGAATGATCCAGGTAATGTGGCTGAACCAAGTTCCATTCAGCCAGCCCAGCGATTCCTTGTTCAGCGGAATTACCCCCGCATGCAGTGGACTGGGCGGCAAGACAACGGGCGCGCGCAGGACGGTGATGGTGCACCAGATCAGAAGAATCACCACCATCACCGTGGTGATCGCCATAATCTGCAATGCTTTCTGGCTGGATTCGTGCATGCCCTGCGTATTCTTCCACCAGAAGTAAGTCACTACGATCACGGCCAGACCAGCGGCGAAATGGTCGTCAGAGAAGTGCAAAGGACGATGCAGGTACACTCCCATGTCCTTGATAAAGCCCGCCAGGTATTGCCCGGCAGACACGGCGCTGATGGGCCCGGTCAGCACGTAGTCGAAGAGGAGAGCTGATACGGAAAATTTGGCCAGGGTGCCACCCATGGCCTCCTTAACGACGCGGTAGACGCCGCCACGGACGAACATGCTGCTGGACTCGATATAGAGAGCCCGCACGGCGTAGCTGAACAGCATGACCGCGAGGATGAACCAGGGAGCGCTCTTGCCGATCACCTTCTCGGCGTCGCCGCCGGCGTAGTAAGCGGAAGAGGCGAGGTCGGAGAGAACAATGGCGGAAGCTCGCCAGAAGGAGATGAAGGTCAGCATCACCGTGGTGGCGACGAAGACCTTTATGGCCGGTTTTGAACCTTCGACGGATGTAGCCATGCTTCGGAGGAATGCTGGGCCGCAGATACGAACAAACTTTGAAGATAGCACAGCGCGCGAGGATCGGGAGGACTCTCGCGGCCTGGTGTGGCTGACTTCTGATTAATCTTTCGTGGCGTCGGGTTCTTGCTGCCTTCGGCTGGAGGAGACAGGCGCGAGATAGGTGTGGGTGATGCGGTCGTGCCAGCACAGCGAGTCTTCGTCGAGGAAAACCCAGCCGTATCCCATGCCGAGAGAGATGGCCGAGAGATAGGACGCCAGCACGCGCCAGCGTCGAAGCCTGCGGCCCGCGGGACTTCCATTGAAGCGGGTGAGTTCCAACCGCGCCAGGCGCAGGCCCGGTGTAGTGCCGGCATAGACCATCAGCACGTATTGATAGGCCGCCCAGAACAGGCTGGCGAATCCTGCGACAAGTCCAACCATCTGGAATCGGGGCGGCTGGATCGCGGTCAATTTCCAAAAAATGAAGCCAAAGAGAGCACAGGCTGTCGCCAAGATTAGGTCGTCGATGAGGGCGGAGAGGATTCGACGTGCCAGAGGCGCGCCCTGCAGCGGGATATCGATGCCCGGGCGTTTCTCGAACTCTGCCTGCGGAACGGGCTCAATCGTGATACCGCCGAGAGCCGGAAGCGGCGGGACGACCTCCGGAGCTTCCAGGATACGAGGACGCACGAATACCGGCTCGGCCAATTCGTCAAGCGGAGCTGGCGGCGGAGTCCAGGAGCGAGGAAACTCGATAATCTTCGCTGTAACCGGGGCGGCGGGCGGCGCAGAGTCAGGGCTCTCCTCTACGTGAAGAAATGCTGGCGGCTCCGAAGCTGCCTGCGTCCCGCGTAGCGTCGACGGCTCCGGCAGGGGAGCGCTCGTGGTGAACTGTTCCAGGGCCAAGGCTTGGTTGGAAAGCAGCACCTGGGGGAAAGTTGAGGACTCGGATGAAATGCCATTGTCGGCACGAATGGAGTCTTCCCCCTCGAAACGCAGACGCAGCGAGGGATAACGAGGTGGACGTGGCTTACGCCGCGAGTGATAGCGATTCAGCCGCGCGGAGAGTTCCTGACGCCACGCCGAGCCATCTTCAGATGCGTCTCCGCTGCCTCTGCGGGATAAGCTAGTTTCGATGGCGGCTTGCGGGCTCGACTCACACACTTCCTGCGGTTCCTGTGTTTCATGGGACGGTTCAGAATCCGAAACTGGCTCCGTCTGGCCACGCGGAGAAGCGGCAGGATCTTCTGGAGAAGAGCAGCGGCAAATGTCACCACAAAGCGAACAAGGCATGAATAAAACTTTATGAGAACGCTAGAAGTCTGAGGCAACCGGATAACCGCGAAGACCTAGCCGGAATCCAATCCATCGAACGGCTTTGCCTCGCGAGGCACAGGCGTGCTAAGTTCACGACGACTGCTGCCGCTGGAAGCATCCGAGCGCTTCTTTCGTGCGTTCGGACGATTATGTTCCAATGATCTTCTTCCGATGACTCTTCGCAACAGATTTGTTATCACGGCGGCGCTGCTTTGTCATCTGCTTCTCGTCCCGCCGCTAGTTACCAGCCAGTTGCCACCTGCGAATCCTTCTTCGGCGACCCAGCCGGGCGCTGCTCAGGAAAAATCGACGGCGGCTCCGACTACGCCTTGTGGGCGCGCATTTGCGGAGCAATCCAATAACCGGCCAACGGTTTGCGCGATCCAGCAAGAGAGAGATGGCGACATTTATAAGTTGCACGGCGCCGTGGAAATCTATTACGAGACTT
Source organism: uncultured Acidobacteriaceae bacterium (assembly GCA_963773675.1). Classification (GTDB taxonomy): domain Bacteria; phylum Acidobacteriota; class Terriglobia; order Terriglobales; family Acidobacteriaceae; genus Sulfotelmatobacter. Next base: position 101,284 of record CAVZCG010000013.1, on the reverse strand, counting down.
ACGTATTGAAGTCCGATGAAGCGACCTTCGACTCCGATACCAATGAGGCGACCGCCAGCGGACATTTTGCCTTGGATGGTGGTCCCAACGACGACCACATTCGCGCATCGCACGGCACCTACAACTTCGAGAAGGAAACCGGCAAATTTTATGATGTGACCGGAACCACTGGCTTGCGCTTTCGCTCCAACCGAGTGATTCTTACCTCGACGGCTCCGTTCGCCTTCACCGGCAAAGTCGTCAACAAAATCAGTCCCGATCATTATCTGGTGTATGACGGCACGATTACGACTTGCGAACTGCCGCATCCCAAATGGCAATTTGACGCGCGCAAGATCGATGTGGACGTAGGCGGCAACGCCAAGATTTACCACAGCGCATTCGAGCTTCACGGGATTCCGATGCTGTACTTTCCCTATGCCACGCATCCGGTAGAAAAGGAGTCGCGCCAATCCGGCTTTCTGATGCCATCGGTGGGGCACTCTTCCACCAACGGATACATGGTGGGAGACGCTTACTACTGGGCGATCAACCGCATGATGGACGCTACGGTGGGAGCCGAGTACTTTTCTCTGCGCGGAGGGTCACAGCGGGGCGAATTCCGGATCCGGCCGAGCGATACATCATATGTGGATCTGAACTATTTCGGAGTAATTGACCGTGGCATCGGCACGCCTCCGCTCAAAGAGGGCGGCGAGAATGTTCGCCTCAACGCTTCCGGAAACCTCGATGGCTTCCGGGGCGTCACCAACATCGATTACCTGAGTTCATTTCTATTCCGGCTCGCCTTCAACGAAGTCTTTACCCAGGCGGTCTTTTCAGAAGTGAAATCGCAGGCCTTTCTTTCCAGGTCCACCGCCGGTTTCAGCCTCAATGGATTCACGGAGCGCTACCAGAACTTCCTGAGCACTACGCCGGGCCAGGTGATCACCATCTTGCACGCTCCGAGTTTTGATTTTTCCGGAGTGGACCGGAAGATGTGGAACACGCCACTGTACTGGTCCTTCGACGCCTCAACTGCAGGCCTCTCACGCAGTGAACCAGCGCAGTGCTTGACAGTGGGGTCGATTCAGTCGTGCATGCCTGCGTTCCGCACGGCAAATCTGCTGGGGCGATTCGATCTCACACCGGAGATCTCGCTGCCTCTCTTATTCCGAGGATGGTCGCTGCGCCCAGAGCTGACATTGCATGAAACGTACTACACGCAAAGACTGGTGGGAGCGAGTGGTGACAACCCGGGACAAGCCGCTGACGATCCCATCGATCGGCACGCGTTGGAGACGTCCGTGGAGTTGCGTCCGCCGGCGGTCGAGCGCGTTTTTGACAAAGAATTTCTGGGCCGCAGGTGGAAGCACGTGATCGAGCCGCGCGCTGTATACCGCTTTGTAACTGGGGTAAACAACTTCGGCAACGTGGTCAAATTCGACGAGCGAGATATCCTCACTGACACTCACGAGGTCGAGTATGGATTTGTGACGCGGCTCTATGCCAAGCGAACGTCGGACCAGCTGGAGGATTGCAGCAAAATTATGTCGGCGATCACGGTGGGCGGTCCAGCGCCGGAAGCGACGGTTCCTTGGCAGCACACCAACCCGCTGGCGAGTGCCGGGTGTCAGCCCGGTCCGCCGGTGCGCGAGCTTGTAAGCTGGGAACTGGCCCAGAAATACTTTCTCGATCCGACGTTCGGCGGAGCACTGATTCCCGGCCAGCGTAACGTGTTCACAACCACTGCGGACCTGACAGGAATCGCATTTCTCACCGAGCCGCGACACCTCTCGCCTCTCGTGTCACGATTGCGCGTAGAGACCAGCACGCGCACGGACGCGGAGTGGGATATGGATTACGACTTCCAGGGCAATCGCTTCAACGCCAGTACCCTCCTGCTGAACTACCACATCGGGCAGGTGACGGTTGGCGGGGCCGATGCAATTCTGCAGATACCCGGGCAAACCGCGACTACGTCTTCGGGTTCGGCTGAGCCCGCGCGTTTCAATCAATTTCGCGCTGCCCTGGGATACGGTAGCGTCACCAGGCGTGGCTTCAGCGCCGCCGGGAGTTTTGGCTTTGACGCCTATGTCAACCAACTGCAGTTTGTCAGCGCGCAAGCCACCTACAATTGGGATTGCTGCGGCATGACGCTGGAATATCGGAGTTATACCGTCGCCAACGTACGCAACGAAAATCTGTTCCTCTTCAACTTCACGCTGGCGAACATTGGCGGCTTCGGCAGTTTGCGGCAGCAGGGACGGCTGTATTAAGAATTTTCGTGACACCGGAATAAGACGCGGACGCATCTAAGCCTGCTAACATGACGCCTATGATCGCTGTGACCGATCTTGAGACTAAGAGCGCGCTGCTGCAAGCGAACCTGGGGAATCTTGGGCGCGTCCTCGTCGCGTATTCCGGTGGTGTCGATTCCGCCTATCTGGCATGGGCTGCGCATCAGGCCTTGGGAGATAAAATGCTGGCGATTATCGCCGACTCTCCCAGCCTTGCCCGTACCCAACTCTCCGACGCCATCGCTTTCGCTCAGGAACAATCCATCCCGCTGGAGGTAGTCGCGACCTCGGAACTGGACCGGCCAGAGTACATCATAAACGATTCTCAGCGCTGCTTCTTCTGCAAGGATGAACTCTTCACGCTGATGGAGGACTTGCGCCAAGCCCGCGGCTTTGAAGCTATTGCTTACGGTGTGAACTTGAACGACCAGGGCGACTTCCGTCCAGGCCAGAAGGCCGCCACCAATCATAACGTCGTAGCGCCTCTTCTCGATGCCGGCCTAACCAAGAACGAGATTCGCTCCCTCGCTCGTCAGGCCGGCCTGCGCATCTGGGACAAACCCGCTTCGGCTTGCCTTTCGTCTCGCATCGAATACGGGCGTCCGGTTACCCGCGAGGCTCTAGCCGTCGTGGAGAAAGGCGAGGACGCTTTGCGTGCTCTGGGGTTTCGCCAGTTCCGCGTCCGTCATCACGGCGAGATCGTTCGCATCGAAATCTCTCGCGAGGAACTGTCCCGGGCTCTCGATCCTTCGATGGCGGAGCAATTCACCGGTATTTTCAAATCGCTGGGCTTCAAGTTTGTCACCCTCGATCTGGAAGGCTTCCGCTCCGGATCCATGAACGCTTTACTCAGCACGGAAGACTTGCTTCGCCAAACCGGCTGAAGGCAACAGCTCGCGAGTCAGGCGTGGATACCCTTCATTCCAAGCGGCCGGTAGTGGGCTAATTAGCCCACTACCAAGCGGCCCACCTTTCCGCGTCTGCCCTGCCGTTGTGAGATAATCAACGTCTATCTTGCAATGTTCAGGCGGTTTTTAGTGATTCTATTTCGACGCTCTTTTCTACTGCTGCTGATCGTTTGCCTCGGCTGTGCTGCCCAATCCGTTTCCCCCGAGTTAGCTCAGAAAATTGAACGCCAGGTGCGCTCGTACTACAAGGTTCCTGCGGAGCTAAAAGTGCTTGTGGGACCAGCCTCGCCCAGCCCGGATTTCCCCAACTATGAATCCGTGGTGGTAACCATCGACAGCGGAGATAAGAAACAGGATCTCAAGTTCCTGGTGTCCAAAGATCACACGTCGATGATGCGCATGGTCAAGTTTGATCTGAATAAAGATCCGTATGCCGAAACCATGAGTAAGATCGACACCAGTGGCCGGCCCACGCGAGGAGCGAAAGCATCGAAGGTAGTGGTGGTGAACTTTGATGACCTCGAATGCCCGTTCTGCTCACGCATGCATCAGGAACTGTTTCCGGAAATTCTTAAGGAGTATGGCGACCGGGTCACATTCGTCTACAAGGATTATCCGCTGATGGAAATCCATCCCTGGGCGACGCATGCTGCCGTGGATGCGAATTGTTTGGCTGCACAAAACGGTGATGCCTACTGGGATTTCGCCGACTACATTCACGCCAACCAGCACGACGTGAGCAACGAAAAGACTTCTGCGGCGCGCTTCGACGCTCTCGACCGGCTTACCATGCTGCAAGGCCAGAAGCATAATATCGACACGGTGAAGTTGCAGTCTTGCATCAAGGCGCAGGATGACAGCGCGGTGAAGGCGTCCATGAAGGAAGCGGAAGGGATTGGAGTGGAAGCCACGCCCACGCTGTTCGTGAACGGTGAAAAGATTGACGGCGCGGTGCCGCCGAGCGAATTGCGCGCCGCCCTTGATCGCGCCCTGAAAGACGCTAACTTGCCCATACCGGATCATGCGGCCGCGTCGGCGGCGCCAGTCGCAAAGTGATCGGTTGCAAGCGGCGAAGAATCTGTCGGCAATGCAATCGTTTGAGGAGAGAAACCCTTTTGAAAAACAATCCGGAATCTGTCCGCTGGACGGCACTCCTGATGGCTGCCGTTTTGCTGACAACGCTGCTGGGCTGCAACTCGCAGGTAAGCGGGGACGTCATGGCCACAGTGGATGGCCGCAAAATTTTCCGCTCCGACGTCGACAAGTATTACGACAACCAAGTGGCGAGCGCGCAGCAAGTTCCCGCCGGGGAACAAGCCACGATCCTGCGGCTCAATATTCTGCGCCAGTTGATTGACGATGAGATGGTCATGCGCCGCGCCGAGAAACTCGGTTTGCTGGCCACCGAGGAAGAGGTCGACCGCAAGCTCAACGAGATCAAGTCTCCTTACACGCAGGAGGAATTCGATCAGCGACTAAAGGAAAAAAAGATCACCCTGGAAGACTTCAAGCGCGATATTAGACGCTCGATTACCGTCGAGAAAGTAATGAACAAGGAAGTGTCCTCGAAGATCAACGTCACCGACCAGGACATCAACGACTATTTCGCCGCGCACAAATCCGAATTCAATCTGATCGAACCGCAATACCACCTGGCTCAGATCTTCGTAACGCCTACACCCAATCCGCAGGTGCACAACCAAAACAACAAGGCGCAGAATGAGGTCGAGGCCCGCAAAAAGATTCAGATGATCGCCAACCGTCTGGACAGCGGCGACGACTTCGCCACTTTGGCGATGAATTATTCCGAGGATCCTGAAACGTCCGGCAACGGCGGCGATCTGGGAACCGTACCCGAATCCTCGCTGCGCAACACCGATCCCAGCACGCGTGACACGGTCATGAAACTGAAGCCTGGGCAGTACAGTCCGATCATCACCGTATTGAACCCCGCAAACAAGCAAGATGTGGGATTTCGCATTGTGAAGCTCGTAGCGAAGGAACCGGCAGGGCAGCGCGACCTATCCGATCCTCGCGTGCAGCAGGCCATCCGTTCGCAACTTCATGATCGGCGTGAGCAGTTGCTGAAGGCCGCTTACTACGAGTTGTTGCGCGATTCCGCCAAAGTGGAAAACTACTACGCGAAGAGAATTCTAGATAGCAACGGGCTGACGAAGTAGAGGACAGCGCGAGCAGTCGACTAGGTGTACGACGAGATTATTCGACAATCGCGAGCACATCGCCCGCGTTCACGGCGGCGCCTTCGATTACTAAGATCTTCTGCACGGTGCCTTTCTTCGGCGATTTGATTTCGTTCTGCATCTTCATCGCCTCCACCACGGCGACACCTGTGCCCGATTCCACCTGATCTCCGTCGCGTACGAGTAGCCGCACAACCTTGCCCGGCATGGGAGCAACTATCTTTTTTGGGCCTTGCTCGTCCCCCGCCCGGGTGCGGCCGCGCAGGGAGCGGGGATCGCGAACGTCTGCGGCAAAGCGCGTGCTGCCTACCCATAAATGTAAATCGTTGGCGACGCGTTCGGACTTCACCTCGAACGCCATGTTCCCGATGCGCAGTGAAAGCACATCAGGACGAGCCAGAACGGCATCCACTTCCAGTTCTCGCCCGTCAAGACGGCAGGACCAGCGTCCTTCGGCGCGGTTAAGGTCGAGCCGGTAAATTTTCCCGTCGATGGTTACGTCGTAGAGCATGAAAATGTACCCGAGTCCATTCGCGCTAATGCAAAGCTTCACGGCGACTTGCACTCTTCCAGTTGGAGGCACGCCGGTCGATTCCGTGCGCGGGCCCGCTGCCGTTACCTCCAGGCGCGGCTGCGCCAAGTTCGGCAAACATGCCAGCGGCAATTGCGGCCACTTCGGCGGCCTCCGAATCGACCGCCTTGTCCTCAATTCGCTTCAACATTCGATCAAGGAATCCGGTATCCAGTTTGGCGGCCCGAAAATCCGCGTCGCGCAAGATACGGCGAAACAGCGAAATGTTCGTCTTGATCCCGCCGACAAAATATTCGCTGAGGGCGCGCGTGAGCCGCGAGATGGCCTGATCGCGGTCGGTACCGTATCCGATCAGCTTGGCCAGCAGCGGATCGTAGTCAATCGGCACGTTCCAGCCTTCATACATTCCGCTGTCGCGCCGGATGCCGGGACCGGAGGGCGCCAGGAGGAGAGTGATCTTACCGGGGCTGGGAAAATAATTATTGTCAGGATCCTCGGCGTAAATGCGGCACTCAATGGCGTGGCCGCGGATGCGTACATCCTCCTGCGTAAATGGCAGCTTCTCTCCCGCTGCGATACGAATCTGCAAGTGAACCAGATCAAGTCCGGTGATTAACTCCGTCACCGGATGCTCCACCTGCAACCGAGTATTCATCTCCAGAAAATAAAAATTCTTCTGCTGGTCGACCAGAAATTCTACGGTGCCCGCGTTGGTGTAGGCCGCCGCTTGCGCTACGCGAACGGCAACTTCACCCATCCGGCGCCGCATATCGGGGTCGACGATCGGCGAAGGCGCCTCCTCCATGACTTTTTGATGACGCCGCTGCAGCGAGCACTCGCGCTCACCGAGATAAACCGTATTTCCGTGCTCGTCGGCCAGCACCTGCATTTCGATATGCCGCGGATTAGGGATCGCCTTCTCGATGTAAACCTCGCTGTCGCCAAAGGATCGCTCCGCCTCGCTGCGAGCCGCTTCCAGTGACGATTTCAGTTGGTCAGGTGCGTGCACCAGGCGCATGCCTTTGCCGCCACCGCCTGCGGCAGCCTTCAACATCACCGGATAACCGATCCTCTCAGCCACCTGGCGGGCTTCGTCGAACGACTCCAAGCCACGCGAGGTACCTGGCACAAACGGCACGCCCGCCTTCTCCATGGCTTGCCGCGCGCGCGTCTTCGATCCCATCGCATTCATCGCGGCCGCCGTGGGTCCTATGAACTTCACCCCCGCATCGACGCATGCCTGCGCGAATTTCGCGTTTTCAGAGAGGAATCCGTATCCGGGATGGATGGCGTCGGCGCCTGAGCGGCGGGCTACGTCGAGAATCTTGGGAATGTTGAGATAGGATTCCGAAGCGGCGGCAGGACCAATCGGGTATGCCTCATCCGCTTTCCGCACGTGCAGTGCGGCGCGGTCCACATCGGAGTAAACCACCACCGCGGCAATCCCCATCTCGTGGCACGCGCGCAGAACGCGCACCGCTATCTCTCCCCGGTTGGCGATGAGAATTTTCTTGAACATTCTTGCGGACCGATGAATCGTTTGACGAACCCACGATTCTACCGGAGATTCTGCGCCCGCGACGCGTCTTCTTTTCTGTCTGGCTGGCTCACATAGCACTGTGACCAGAATCCTATGCGGAAGGGGAACCGCTCAATTGTTCTCATCGGAATGCGAAAAGCAGCGCGCTTCAACCCTCGTGGAGAGCTGCGGCGCCGACTGATTGAGTGCGAGATTGCTTCCCAACTTCTAATAGTAGAAACACCGCAAGTATCATGAGCTCCGGCTCAATAGGATGACGGTAGCGTGCATGCGGGAAAACGAAATAATAAGTGGTTGGGTAAGTCAGAATCAGTCCCGCGAAGAGCCACGCGCCGCGCACCTTCTGCCGCACCGCTCGAGATGCCCCCCAGATGGCGAGCACGGACCAAGCCAGAAACAACGAGTTGCGAAAGTCCCACGGAGCATGGCTATCACTCGGCTTGGGCACGCCGTTCCAGTAGTAGAAGAATCTCTTCAGGCTGACCACTGAGAAGCGCGCTGGATTTTCCCGGACCCATTCGAAGGCCAACCGCTTGCAATCTTGCGCGTATGCCAGTTCGCCCATGCGCTGGAACTTTTCGAACTCAAGCTTGTTGAGATTGGGCTGAAGGTACGCCATCAGCATTCCTTCCGCACCTTTCCAGTTGCCCAGGCGAAACTGAAGGCCAAAATCATCGCGCAGAAAGACGAAGCGTCCGAAGACTTCATAGTTTCGAACCAGCCACGGGGCGAGCACGAGAAAGAAAGCCACGGACGACAGCGCGATGCCGGCGAGCGAAGGCAGGCCGTTCTTATATCTCTGACGCCAGATCCACAGCCCACAGAACGGCAGGAATGCGAGCATCGACGGATTCGCCAATGCGCCTATGCCCCACAGGGCCGCGAATAGCACCCAGCCTTTTAGGCCGCGCGACTCCTGCAGGTTCAGAGCCGTCAGAAAGATCAGACTCAGAATCAACGGCGTAAACGTCGTATCCCAAATCCAGTGGATCGACCAGTACCAGATGTAAGGATTGAGAGCCCATCCCCAGGCCGACCACAGGGCGACGCGCTCGCCGAATGTTCTGCGCGCGATCAAGAAAATCGGAATGGTCGTGAGTGCAGCCGTGAGGCAGTTGATCGTTAACAGAACCCAAGCGGAAGCGTAGCTATAAATGCCAAAGAGTTTGAAGACCCCGGCCATTAAGTAGGGATAAAGAGGAGGCTCCCACGCCGTAGGACCAGTGTTGCCGCCATAAGGACTGCTGAAGCCTTGTCCCAGCGCGATGGAACGAGCCACCCGACCCATCTCCCAACCGAAAGCAAAATGATCTTCCTGCGGTCGCGTACGATATTCGCGGAAGACGCCAATCATCGCCACTTGCAGAACAAACGACCACACGACGAGCCAGAATATGGACCGGGGAGTCGGCGATTGGGAGGGCTTTTCCATCGAGCGGAAGTGTATCAGCAGGAGCGAACGGAGCGGATGCGATCGGCGGCCGTCATCAGTCAGACAGACGCACGAAGCTCACTGGAAACGGCGAAGGATGTTTGACCTCGTGGGCGGTGGCTTTCTCCCACTGCGTGCTACGGCCGAAGCGGTAACGCAAGAGCGTCCAGATGGCCAGCCAGCCGTCCGAATGGCGAATCTTCTTGCCTTCTCCGGCCGAACGCGGAGCGTAATGAATGGGCACTTCCGCGATTCTCTCACCCATTCTGCAAAGCTTCGCTGTTATCTCGGGACAAAACTCAAACCGGCGGCATTGCAAACGAACCTGCGCGATCAGCGACCGGCGGAAAACCTTATAACAGGTTGCCTCGTCGTGGATGCCGGCGCCGTAAAGCAAGTTGGCCAGATGGGTTAATAGCTTGGCGCCCAGAAAAAACCGCAGCCCTCGTTCCGGGCGATCTGGACGCACGCCATAGACTACGTTCGCATGGCGTAGTTCCAAGGGCCGCAGCAGCGCGGGATAGTCCTGCGGGTCATACTCGAGATCGGAATCCTGGATCAGTACGTATTCGCCGCGAGCATGTTCGAGAGCGGTGCGTATGGCCGCGCCCTTGCCGCAGTTTTTCTCGTGAAACACCACGATCACATCCCGAGTGAGGGGCATGGCCTGGAGTTTTTCCCGCGTTCCGTCGGTGGAACCATCGTCGACGATGATGATTTCCTTCTTCACCGGCGAGGCGTGGATGGCGCGCAGAAGTTCGTCCACATGCGCGACCTCGTTATAGACCGGCACAATCACAGACACGCATCCCGCCCACCGGTCACCGGCGGTGTCGGCGATGGTATGCGGCAATGCCTCCAATGACACCACGCTTATCATGCGAAAAAGTTATAAAAAGCTATATAGAACGCCGGCTCTGGCTGGCGTCTGATATACCTGCTTAACTGAGGGTCAGTCTTAGCATAATATCATTTGGATTCCGCGCCTTTGCCCCAAGATCCAGCATGCCGCCCACGAAAATCCCTTTGAATACTGAGAGCCAGGACGGCGGTAATTGGCAGCTCGATTTTTCGGAGCCACTCTGGACGCGCGTTTCAGGGCTCGCACTGACCCTGATATCCGTGGCCGCCGCGGCGTTGCGATTCCTCTTCCTCACGAGAAAACCCTTCTGGTTTGATGAATGCTTCAGCGTAGAGGTCGCCCGCTTAAGTTGGCATGACATGGTGCGCCTGTTATGGCGGCGGGAAGCCAACATGTCGTTGTATTACCTGCTACTGCGGGGTTGGTTGCACTTTGGATCCAGTCCATTCTTTATTCGCAGTTTATCGGTGATCTTCTCCCTCGCCACTTTGCCGGTGATTTTTTGGCTCGCCGGCAGACTGTTTGACCGCCGCGTGGCCCTGGTTGCGGTCGCGCTAATGAGCTTCAATGCTTATCACATTCGTTACGCGCAGGAGGTGCGCAGCTACTCGTTGTTTGTGCTGCTGGCCACCCTGTCGAGCGGATTCTTTGTCGCTACTTCGCGCGAGCCCTCGCGCCGCAACCGGGTGGGATACGTTCTTGCCAGCGTGTTGGCACTCTACGCTCATCTGTACGCCTTGCTGCTGCTGGGGACACAATGGCTATCGGTACGGGGGATGCGCCGCACACGCATGTGCTCGCACGCACTGCGGCGCGCGTGGATACGGATCGGAGTTGCGTCATTGCCTTTGCTGATCTTCGCGGCGAAGACCGGGGCGGGACCGATCCGATGGATTCAACGACCGGGCTTTCATGACCTGCTGGAATTTGCGGAGCACCTTACGGGCAACGATGGACTGCCTCTGTTGCTGCTCTATGCGGTGGCTTGCTTCGCTGCGCTCATGCCACTGCAGAAAATATGGGACGTCTGGCGGCTTCGCTTCCTATTAATCTGGCTGGTCTTTCCGGTCGGGCTGACTCTTCTGCTCTCGTTGGCCCGTCCGATTTTTCTGGCACGCTATTTCATCTTCTGCCTCCCGGCGCTGGTGATTCTGGCAGCGGCAGGTCTCGCGAAGCTGCGTTCACCTTTGCTGCTTGCCGCCTCTCTTGCGGCGATCCTTCTGCTTTCGCTGCAGGGAACACTTTTGTACTACGTTCACGACTTCGATCTTGGCCGGGATGACTCGGAGGCTGCCGTGAACTTCATTCTGGATCACGCCCAGCCGGGCGACGCCATTCTGTTTCATATCGCGGAGGCGCGCGTGCCATACGAATTTTTTAGAGCATTGCGCATCGCGAGCCAGCAGCCGGGCAGCGCCGCGGCAGGGCCGGAGATCGTCTATCCCCGTCACGGCGATCGCATCGACTATCGCGATTTCACGGGCAAGCCCACGAGCGACTTCGTCCAATCCCTAGCCGGCCACTATCCTCGGGTATGGCTGGTTCTTATGAGCAATGGAAGTCCCGGCCACCCTGATGCCACCACGCTGATGCTAAATCGGGCTCTGGGCGCGTCCTTTAGGCGTGTCGGGACGGAGCAGTTTCCCGGAGTCGAAGTGCGAATCTACAGCGGACCTTGATCGCTCGACGATCCAGGCCTCGACCTGAGAACTTCAACTTGAAACAAAATTCCTGCGTCTTTGGCGCAAGTCTTTGCACTTGGTGTTGTCCCTCGCTAAACTCCAAATACCAGAAAACAAGCGGAAAACCGAGGGATATCCGCATCAGACCGGGAAAGGGCTGGTGGCAGGTCACCTGCTTCCAACCAGAGAAGCGTTTAAGTTTCGCGGGAGGTTTCTATGCCTAGGTTTGCGGTACTGTGTTCGGTTCTTCTGCTGTCTGTTCTAAGTTTTGGGCAGAACGGGCGAGGCATTGCGGGATATTGTCCCTACGGCTGTGGGCCGTATGTTCCCCTGATTACGACGCCGAGCCTGTCATTCGCTACCGTTTCGCCGAGTCCAGTCGGGGCCACAAATGCCACGGGCGGACTAATTGCGGGAGCAACCAATTCCACGCTCTCCGAGGTCTCCGGCAACACCGACGCGGTCTACACGGTGCCAGTTTGGTACTCCGGCGGACAGACACCACTGATCTCGCCCGTAGCAGCGGGATCGCGCCGATTCCAAGGACCGCCGCCGCCCATGGCCGCTCCTGTCCACGAGAGGGAGATGCGGCATCTTGAGAGGACGGAAAGAACAGAGGAAGTGCACGCGGAACCTGCTACACAGGTAGCGTGGATCTATTTCAGCTCCGGACAACCGACCTCCGGCTCGGGAGAAGCAGCAACTGAGCGGCATGCGGCACGGAGTTTTTCGAACGACGACGTGACGCGACAGAACCAGAAGAACGGCCAGGTCAAGTACAATAGCAAGACGGAGAAAATTCAATAGCTCGCCCGCGAGAGCCGCTGGCTGGAAAAACAAATGCCCCACCCAAGAGACGATAGCGGGCGGGGCAATTTGCTGTCCTCACATGGCCGAAATTACTTCGGCTGGTCCATGGTGATGCCCTGGTTTCCAGGCTGCTTCTCGGCTTTGGCCTTCTTGGTGAGCAGCGTCTGGTCCACCCAGTGGTCGGCAGTTTTCAGATCTTCCTGACGGGCGGCAAGGTCATCGCACTCCACGTCGGCCTTCTCGCGGTACATCAGGTTCAGGTAAGCCATGGCATCGTCGTAATCGGGACGAAGCTGAATCGCCTTGTTCAGGCTTTCGATACCCTCGGAAATCAGTGGCCCGTTCTTCTCTTTCAATTCGGCGCAGACTTTTTTCTCATCTTTGTTCTTGGGGTTCAGATTCTCATCCGGCTTCATGCCGAGTTTGGCGCGCTCTTCCATACGGGGCTGATAGCAAGCGGTCCAGTCAATGACGCCGACCGAGTAGTACGGCTCAGGATCGTTGGGATCGATATCAGCGGCCATGCGGTAATACTTCTTGGCATCGTCAAACTTCTTCATGTTCAAGTAAAGGTAGGCGATGCCCTTGGCGGAGTTAACTTTTTGGTCGCGGGCCGGATTCATGTCGAGCACGGACTGGTATTGCTTGATGGCCTCTTCCGCCATTTTGTTGTTGTCTGGCGTATCGGCACCAGGAATATATTGCTGCGCATACGCGGTAGCCAGATACATTTTGGCGTTGATCAGAGAAGGATCCAAGGCCACGCTTTGTTGGAAGTGGTCGATGGCCTCTTCGTACTTGGCGTTCTTGTATGCGGTGACGCCCTTGTTCAGTTGGTCGCGGGCGCGCAGCTTACCGCAGCCCACGGAAGAAAGGATCGCCAGCGTAGCGGCCGCCAGCGTAAACAGTCGAATGGATTTATTCATTGCGGTATAAGTCTCCCTTGCCACACAGCATCCTAGGCCCAGAGACAGCAGTTTGACAAGCGCAGGCCGCATGTTCATTGGCGGACGCAGCACGGGAGCAGGGACTCCCGTGCGCGGCGGAGTGCGATGCGCGACCTTCCGGGCGCTTACTGATAAAAAGGACGAGCGGTTTAGCCGCCGGCTTCGATCTTCGCCGTGATCAGACCGACCTTATCAACCCCCGCGGCGTGCGCGATGTCGATCACATTGGCCACATCGGCGAAGGGGATAGGATCATCGCCCTTCACGAACATGACTTTCTCGGCGCGTGTCTTGTAGATATCCGCGAGACGGCCCTGCAGATTGTCCCAGGTAGCATCCTCCTGATTGATCTTCAGACCGGGTTCCTGGCCAGCGCCGCGATCAATGAGTTGCACAACGATCGTTCGGTCGGGCGTGTTGTTTTTGGGCGCGTTCGGCGGAGGCGGTTGAGGCACCAGCGCATCCAGACCTTTCGGCGTCAGCGGCGTGATCACCATGAAAATGATGAGCAGCACCAGTAGCACGTCAATGAGCGGGGTGACGTTGATATTTGCACTTTGGCCTCCGCCGCTCCCCATTGCCATACTCATATTCGATCTCCTCTTATCTCGCTCACTGCCCGGGCGCCGGAGCGGCGGGCGGAGCGCTTGGAGTGCTCTTCCTCTGGTCGGTGAGCAAGCCCAGATCATCCACACCAGCGGCGCGAACGCTGTCCACTACCTGGACCACGTTGCCGAAGTGGGCGCGGGCATCTGCCTTCACGTAGACGCGCTTGTCGGTGCGATTGGTCAAGCGGTCTTTCACCTTGCCCGTTAAACTGTCTACCGCAACCTTGTCGGAACCAAAGTAGACAGTCCCATCGCGCATCACAGAAACCAGCAGAGCGTCTTCTTTGTCTGCATCGGCCATCGGCGTGGGATTGTTCACTTTCGCCATATCCACGCTGATACCCTTCTGCAACATGGGCGTGATCACCATGAAGATAATCAGCAGCACCAGCATCACGTCCACCATCGGAGTTACATTGATGTCGGAGTTGACCTTGGCGCCTTCGTTTCGTTTTGCCATTGACATAACGTGAATCTCCAGTACTTCCAAAGTTTCCGCGAGAGTCGGGAAGGCCGGCGCCAGGAACGATCCCGGCGCCGGACGAAAGCAACTCACAGCGGAGGTCCAGCCCTAAACTCGGACGGACCTAGGAACGGCGAACATCCCGCCGCTTCAGGAAGTAGTCGATCAGTTCGCTGGACGAATTGTCCATTTCCACATCGAACGCTTCGACGCGACCGGTGAGGTAGTTGAACATCATGACGGCCGGGATGGCGACGAGCAGCCCGAAGGCCGTGGTCACGAGCGCTTCGGAAATGCCGCCTGCAACCGCGCCCAGACCGGTTGCCTTCTGCTCGGAAATACCTTTGAAGGCGTTCAGAATGCCCATCACGGTGCCGAACAAGCCCACGAAGGGGGCCGTCGAACCGATGGTGGCCAGACCGCCGAGTCCGCGCTTCAGCTCGGCGTGGACGATGGCTTCAGTGCGCTCCAGAGCGCGCTTGGAGGCTTCAATGGTCTCGCCGGGGATGGCGCCGGGGCTATCCTGGTGAGCCTTGAACTCCATCAAGCCAGCAGTCACAACCTTGGCCAGATGGCTCTTCTTGTTGCGCTCGGCAACCTTGATGGCCTCGTCGATACGGCCATCGCGCAGGGCTCCGGCGACTGCGGGAGCGAAGGCGCGAGACTGCTTGCGAGCTGCGTTGTATGCCATGGCGCGATCGATCATGACGCCGATCGACCAGCCTGACATGATGAACAGGATGATGACCACGATCTTCGCAATGATACCCATCTGCTTCCAGAGCGAAATCGGGTCCCAACCCACTGCGCCACCCTCCTGCACAATCCAGGCGGCTACTCGGGGAACGTGATGAAATGCTGCTATGGCAAAGTTAGCTAACATGAGTTGCTTTTCCCTCCTCGGAACTTCTTAAACTTTGATGCGAGATTTATACACCTTGCAAAGCCTGACCGCAGAAATCGCGGCTGCACACATCGGCGTTGAAAAGGTACGGCGGATAGCCCGATTGAAGGGCGCTGCCGGCCACCGCATTTCGGGTGGGAACGGGGAGGGCCATTCCGCTGGCGCTTCCAAACGTCGTCGCGCACAACAATTGCATTTCAAATAACGGCTTGCTGCGTCACCACCGCCGGGACTAGCCTCCGGCCAAGGTGAAGTTGACCTGAACTTCCGTATCCACTTCGACCGGCTCGCCGTTGAGCAGATAGGGCTTGTACTTCCACTGCTTCACAGCGTCAATGGCCGCTGGAGCCAGCATTGGATGTCCGCTGACCAGAGAGAGGTTTTCGATGGAACCATCCTTGCTGATCACGGCGCGCAGTATGACCGTTCCAGAAATGCGAGCCTGACGCGCCAGAGGCGGATAAACCGGGTTGACCTTGCGAACCAGAAGGCCTTGGGAGACGCCCTGGGAAACCCTCACGCGCTGCGGAGCAGCGACCTTAGGCACGGCGACGGGCGTAGAACTGATAATACCGCCGATCACACCACCCATCTGGCCGCCGGGAATACCACCCGGAACGCCGCCGACTACTCCGCTGGAGGCCATCGAGGGCGGAGCTTCGTCTTCCTTAATCATTTGAATCTTCTGCGGAATCTTGGTGGGCGTGCGCAGAGCGCCATTCACGATGTCGGTCTGAATCTGATGCACCACGTGCACTGGTGCGGCTGCCGGGGGTGGCGGCGGTGGAGGTGGCGGAGGGGCCACCAGAAAGGTCATGAGTTGCTGCTTGGGCAGAGCCTCGGTGAAGATGAGGGGCATCAAAACCATGACGCCGATCAGAGCTATCTCGAGAATGATCGCGAAGGTCGTGGTCCGACCCCGCTTCGTCTTGAGCCTGCCACCGGATTCCAGAAGGCTATCTTCAAACATAGTTGTTTCTCCCCACTTAGAGCCTACCTAAACTTAGACACCGACAGATTCCCCTTTGCTCCCAAAATCGACTCCATTGCCAAGACCAGCCATTCCAGGCCCCTCCTGGCACTCCAAACCCTTACAAACCATACCTCTTACGAACAAAGGCGTATCACAAAATGTCCCGCAACGCTATCAGGCAATTACTTGGTCCGGACGGGCATGGCCGCGGGACGCTTCACCTTGCTGATCCGCCAATCCTGATAAGCCACCAGAATCGGAGCCGCAATGGCGATCGACGAATAGGTTCCGATCAAGATGCCGATGACCAGCGCGAGACTGAAGCCGCGAAGCACCTCGCCGCCGAACAAATAGAGTGCAAGTACGGTAAGGAAGGTTAGCCCGGCTGTCAAGATGGTTCTGCTTAGAGTTTGGTTGATGCTGCGATTAACGACTTCCGACAGTTTCTCGCGCCGCATGAGTTTAATGTTTTCCCGGATGCGGTCAAATACCACGATCGTGTCGTTATTAGAGTAACCAATCAAGGTCAGAATGGCGGCGATCACAGTGAGAGAGATATCTTTGTTGAGCAGCGAGAACGCGCCTACGGTGATCAGGGTATCGTGAAATACCGTGACCACGGCCGCGACACCGTAAATCCACTCGAAGCGGAAACCGAGGTAAATCAGCATTCCGGCGAGGGAATATGCGGTGGCCAGCAGGGCCTGACGGCGCAATTGTGCACCTACCTGCGGACCGACAATCTCGACATTTCGTACGCTGAAATCGGAGAGGAAAAAGCCGTCCGGCAGCGAAGCCACCACGGAAGGATCGACCGAGTTCTTAAGCTGGTCGAACGAAGTCAACACGCCGCCCTGGCCTTTATCGCGAGCATCCACGATGGCTTGGGCTTGCTGGGTGTATTTCTGATCGGCATCTGAGCCCAGGTGCATGGGGTCCTTGTCCATCAGATAATTCTTGATGGCCAGAGAACTCGCGTTGTTCAGATCCAACTTGCCCGCGGGGGCGTTCGTCTCCAGCGTATTGATGATCTTAACCTTGCCGTTGTCCAGCGCCTGCTCGCTGGTTTCCTGCACGTCCAAGTCGATCAGTACTTCGTTGTTGGAAGGCTGGTCGTAGCGTTGAATCTTGGCGTTGTGCAGACCGGCGCGGTCCATGGCGGCACGCAGGGCATTGTCATTGGGCGTATGCGAGAACTTCACGTAGACCAGAGTACCGCCGCGGAAGTCTACCCCGTACGGAATGCCGTGCCAGAACAACATGGAAAGTATGCCGGCCACGCTGAAGACCAGCGAGAAGGCGAGAAAATACCACTTTTTCCCGAGAAAATCTATGTTTGTATTGCGAAAGAACTCCACCGGTTGTTGCCCCTTAAAGTTTCTAGTTTCGGGTTTCAGGTTTCCTGTCCCAGACTTACCGCACGGGAAGCTACAGAAACAAGAAACTGGAAACTGAATTTCCCTAAATGCTCAGCGCTTCACCACGCTCTTTGCGGCTCAGTACCCAGTCGAAGATCACCCGCGAAACGAACACGGCGGTGAACAAGTTCGCCAGCAGGCCGAAAGTGAGCGTCACTGCAAATCCTTTGACCGGGCCGGTTCCGAACAGGAACAAAATCGCCGCAGAAACGATCGTGGTGACGTGGGTGTCCACAATCGTGATCCAGGCGTGGCTGAAACCCTGATCCACCGCGGATGGCGGCGTTTTTCCGTTGCGCAATTCTTCCCGAATGCGCTCGAAAATCAGCACATTCGAGTCCACGCCCATACCGACGGTGAGAATCACTCCGGCGATTCCGGGCAAGGTTAACACGGCTTCGAAGTAGCCCATAAATCCGAGCAGGATGATGAGGTTGAGCAACAACGCAACGTCGGCGTTGATTCCCGCCGCGCGGTAGTAGATCAGCATGAAAATCAGCACCGCAAGCATGCCGACAACGGCCGCTCGAACGCCGGCGCGGATCGAATCCGTGCCGAGCGATGGTCCAACAGTGCGCTCTTCCAGATACTTGATGCCCGCCGGTAGAGCGCCCGAGCGCAGGATCATGGACAGATCCTTGGCCTGCTGCTGGTTCATGCTGCCACCGCTGATCTCACCGGTATCGCGGATGGCCTCTTTGATGTTGGCAACTTCCTGAACCTTGTTGTCAAGAACTACAGCCAGACTATCGCCCACGTGCGCCGAGGTGAAGTTGTAGAACCGCTGACCACCCTCACCCGTCAACTGAAAGCGCACATTCGGCTGGCCATTCTGGTCAGTACTGGGCTGCGCATCGCGGAGGTCTTTTCCCCGAACCGCGGAAACGCGCGAGACCAGATACCAGGCCTGCTCGTCTGCGGGAGCTCCGGGAGCGGCGTGCCCGGGAAGCAGGATTGCATCCGGCGGCAAGATTCCGCCTTTAGATTGCAGCGCGGCCTGTTCGCTCGGAAATGGTCCGCCCTCGGGCAGAACCTGCTTGATCTCCAGCATGGCGGTCGACTGCATGATGTCCTTCACGCGGGCCGGATCGTCAACGCCGGGTAACTGCACCAGAATCTGGTATTGACCGAGGCCATGCTCCTGAATCGTCGGCTCGCTCACGCCCAGCGAGTCGATACGGTTGCGAATGGTCTCGATTGCCTGAGTCACGGCTTTGTTCTTCAGATCGGTGAGGATCTGCGGCTTCATGGCCAGCGTCCAGCTGTTGTCCGCTCCCGAAGTCAGGTTGTATTCCGGCAGGCGGTCATTCGCAATATCCAGCAAGTCTTTGCGCGACTCCGCGGGGACACCCTTCAGGACGATTTTGTCGGGGTTATTCTGGGGATCGGGCTTGGAGATATCCGCGAAGGTAATCTTGCGCTTGTTGAGCTGCTCTTTGAGAATTTCGATCGCGTTGTCGGAATCGACGTTGATGGCGTCGTTGACCTGCACCTGCAGGATCAAGTGAGTTCCGCCGCGCAAATCGAGACCAAGGTGAATGCGGTTGGTCATGGCTGTGAGCAAGCCCTGGCCGGAAAAGCTCTGAGGAATGCCGAAGATCCCGAACAGGAAGACGAGCAGGACTCCGACGATGAGGACCAACTGCCAAAGAAGATTCTTATTCATGGAAAACTAAAGTCCGAAAATTAGATTATGCCGCAATTACTTGGTCTTAGCCTCTTCATCCGCAGTCGTGACCTGGGTGACGGAGGCTTTGGTCACTTCCAATACGATATTATTCGGAGGCACCCGGAGATGAACCGAATCATCCTTCAGGGCCATGATCGTTCCCCGCAAGCCGCCACTGGTGACAACCTTGTCGCCGGTCTTGAGCGCATCCAGCATCGCCGCCCATTTCTTCTGACGGCGCTGCTGGGGAAGGATCAGGAGAAAATAAAAGATCGCAAAAATAAAAATCAGCGGGGCAACACTCAGCCACCCCATTCCACCGCCAGCCTGCACTGCCAGGAGAAAATGCGTATTCATCTAGTTTCGTTCACCAACACTCGCTCACAACGGATCGTCCATCAAATTCACTCAAACCTCTTAACCGGACTCCCGCACCCATATCCGCGAACAACCGCCTACGCCTGCTAGCGCCACGGGCCTGTCATTTCACGACGGGGGTGACAATCGATTCCGGCCGGGTTCCTCACTCTTTAACCCGAGTGCAGAGGCTTGAATCCGGGAAGGTCTGTCCAGGGAGGTCTACGGCTTCGATCGAGACCAAGCGCTAGAAAAAACGGACTCTTCCCCAAGTCGAATAGAATGACGCACCCGCCGCATAGTGTCAAGGTAGAAACTCAGGTTGTGGAGGGTATTTAAGACTTGAGCCAGCACTTCATTGGACGCATAAAGATGCCGCAAATACGCGCGGGAATAGCGCCGGCACACGCGGCAGCCGCAATTCGGGTCAAGCGGTCCGGCATCTTGCGCATAGCGCGCCTGCTTGATAGAAATTTTTCCCTCGGACGTGAATAGGAGGCCATGGCGCGCCGCGCGGGTGGGCAAAACGCAGTCCATCATATCGACGCCAAGTCGCGCGTATTCGACGATCTCCTCGGGCGTGCCCACTCCCATTACATAGCGCGGCTTGTCAGCAGGAAGGTGCTCGAGAGTAGCCTCGATGACCTCGCGGGTTCGCTCCCGAGGCTCGCCGACGCTGAGCCCGCCGATGGCGTAGCCGGGAAAGCCGATCTCGATGGTGCGCTCGGCGGATTCCTTGCGGAGGGCAAGATCCATGCCGCCCTGGACGATGCCGAAGAGAGACTGGTTTGCATTGCAGTTTCTAGTTTCCGGTTTCCAGTTTCCTGTATGGGTCGCGCTGGAAACCGGAAACTGGACACTGGAAACTTTCTTCCATGGCACTTCGTGCTTGTGCTCTTCGAAATATTTCTTGCTGCGCTCGGCCCAGCGTAAGGTCAATTCCATCGAAGCCTGCGTACGGGAGCGATCGGCGGGATATTCCGTACACTCGTCGAACGCCATGATGATATCGGCGCCAAGCCCGATTTGCGCGGCCATGGAACTCTCCGGACTGAAAAAATGCGAGGAGCCATCGAGGTGCGAGCGAAACGTCACGCCTTCGTCGGTAACTTTGCGCAGATCGTTCAGGCTGAAGACCTGGAAGCCGCCAGAATCAGTGAGGATCGCCCGCGGCCACGCCATAAAACCATGCAGGCCGCCGAACCGGCGAACGGTTTCGACTCCCGGACGCAGATAGAGGTGATACGTATTGCCAAGAAGAATCTGCACTCCGAGTTCTTCGAGGATATCCTGCGGAACTGCCTTGACGGTCCCTACCGTGCCCACAGGCATGAACACGGGGGTTTCGATCTCACCATGCGGCGTAAGCAGGCGTCCGGCCCGGGCTGTGCCTGCGCGGCTATCGACATGGAACTCTATGGACATTTTTGCGATTGTAGCAACGGCACAGTGGTCAGTGGCTAGTGTTCAGTGGTCAGCAAAGTCACCAGTTCGCCCCGCAAGCTGCTGCCTTCAACCGACAGTTTGCCGATGCTCACGGGCAGTTTGAATCGTCGTGGACCTGCGCTGCCGGGATTGAAATAAAGAACTCCGTCGCGGCTCTCTTGCTTAGCAGCATGACTGTGGCCACTGATCACAGCGGCAAATCCTGCAGCTTTCGGATTGAGATCAAGTCGCGCTAAATCGTGCAAGACATAAATTGAAATGCCGCCGAGTTCGAGGACTTCGGTTTCGGGCAGGCGTCGAGCCCACGCAGCCTTGTCGACATTGCCGCGCACGGTAGTGACAGGAGCAATTGCGGCGAGGCTTTCCAGGATTTCGGGCGCGCCTACATCCCCGGCGTGAATGATGTGATCCGATCCCCGCAAGGCCTCGACTGCCTCGGGACGAAGCAGGCCGTGGGTATCGGAGATGACGCCGATCAGGATAGGCAGTTCTCAGTTCTCAGTTCTCGGTTCTCGGTTCTCAGTTCTCAGTTCTCAGCACTCATTACTCGGTACTCGGTACTCATTTCTTCATCTTTTCCAGAAAGTTTCCGATGCTTACGACGGCTCGGCCGACAGTACCACGGCCAATTTCCTGGACCTCGTCATGCGCAGTCACACGCAGAGAGTAGAAGCGTCCGTCAAATGACTCCAGCACGGCTTCCGCCTGGATGCGCGCTCCGATGCCACTCGCGGAGCGGTGCTGAATGTTGATCGAAGTTCCCACAGTAATTTCGTCGCCTTCGCAGTAGGGCTGCAGCGCGAGAAAGGCCGCTGTCTCCATCAGGCGGATCATGTCGGGCGTGGAGTAAACCGGTGGCAGCTCAGGATGGTGCGCGGTCAGTGTATGTTTGAAGTCGACGGTTTCCTCCGCTTCACCCCGTGCCCGGATCGGAATTTCTCTCGCCATGCCGGTTTTCGTTCTCGCTTTCCGTCCTCATAAGCAAAGAGCCAATGATCGCGAGGAAACCCGCAGCGATCATTGGCTCACTATATTGCTTAGGACCTTCGGCTCACATCGCGTACGTCATGCGCGCGGTTTCAATCCCGTCCAAGGCTTGCCACAGCATGCGGGCAGCGTTCTCGCCCGCAGCCAATGCGCCATCAGCCTTCTCTGGGTCGGCCGCAATGCGCTTCGCCAGTTGCTCGCGCCAGACATTCGAGTGATGAATATCGGCGCTGGCGTGCACAGCGAAGTAGCCGCAAGTTTTGTCGTCAGCGCCGTACATCTCGCGCAGCCCGCGCTCTTTTTCCTGGGCTATCCGCGGCACCTGGGATTCGTAAACGTAGAATGTCGCCAGCGCCTGTTCCGGAGTGCCATCACTGGCTACGCCGTGGAAATAGCGCATCAGTTCCCCGATCTGCTTGACGGGCAAATGCCAGTGCATATCCCGCCTGGCTCCCATGCCCTCGGCAAAATCGAGCCAGAGTTCAGCGTGCGGCACGGCATCTTTCCCGGACTTTCCGGCTGTGCCCTTTTCGTCCACCATGTTGGCCAACACAGCGCGCCTCAGTTCGCCCTCGTCCAGGCGAAGAGCAAACTCGGCCAGGTAGCAGGGAAATGCCTGGACGTGATGGTAGTAATGCCGCGCGTACTCGCGCAGATCTTCGCGCGACAACTCGCCCGCCGACCACGCCCGGTAGAATGGATGGCATAGGAGATCATATTTGCCGATCGTTGCCTCCAGTCGCTCGAAGAACTGAGTGGTATTCATGATGGCCCCCTGGGGTTTTAGGTATGAAACCCTACTATACGGGCGAGGCCGAACGGCAGCAAGTGATGGGAATCACGATGGCTGGCAACTTGTTAGAATGAAAGCAGAAAGCCGCGACGAGATCTTTCGGCAACCGTTGGAGTCTGGGGTTTCATCCTCTTCGCAGATGCAGTTTACCGAACAATTCGACGTAGTCGTCGTCGGCGCGGGCCATGCCGGATGTGAAGCCGCAATGGCCGCGGCGCGCATGGGGTTGAAGACGGCGCTCTACACGCTCAACGTCGACCTGATCGCGCAGATGTCGTGCAATCCGGCGATTGGCGGTATTGCGAAGGGACACCTGGTCCGCGAAGTGGATGCGCTCGGCGGGATCATGGGCGAGATCACCGATGCGGTTGGCATCCAGTTCCGTCTGCTGAACACTTCGCGCGGCCCGGCGGTGTGGTCGCCACGAGCGCAGTGCGACAAGCAAGCCTACCGCCTCAAGATGCGCGAAGTGCTGGAGTCGCAGCCGAATCTCAAGATCAAGCAGGCGGAGGTGGCGGATCTGATTCTGGAAGTACCCAGTACCGAGTATCGGGTACCGAGCGAAGGCGATGACTCGGAACTCGGTACGCGGAACTCGGTTCTGGGAGTCAAGCTGCGCGATGGGCGAACTGTGGCCGCGCAAGCTGTGATTATCACCACCGGTACTTTTCTCAACGGCCTGATCCACTGCGGTGAGCAACAGTATCCCGCCGGACGCTCCGGGGAACCGAACGCGGTTTTGCTCGGCGAGTCGCTGAAGAAGCTTGGCCTGCGCGGCTGCCGTCTGAAGACGGGGACGCCGCCGCGGCTGGATGGACGCTCGATCGACTGGACGCGCTTCACGCTGCAACCGGGAGATGCCGATCCAACGCCCTTCAGTTTCCGGACGAAGCGCGTGGCTCATCATGACTCACAAATTCCCTGCTACATTGCCTGGACCTCGCCCGAGACGCACCGCATCATACGCGAGAATGTGCACCGCTCGCCCATGTATAGCGGGCAGATCCAATCGATCGGGCCGCGCTATTGCCCGTCGATCGAAGACAAAATCGTCAAGTTTCCTGACAAGGAGATGCACCAGCTCTACCTCGAGCCTGAGGGCCTGAATACGCACGAAATCTATGTCAACGGCATGAGCACGTCGTTGCCGGTGGAAGTGCAGCTTGCAATCTTGAAGTCGATTCCTGGGCTCGAGACTGCCGAGATGCTGCGGCCGGGATACGCCATCGAATACGACTCGATTGATCCCACGGAACTGCAGCGCACTTTGGAAACGAAGAAAATCGCGGGCTTGTTTCTGGCGGGCCAGATCAACGGCACGTCCGGTTATGAGGAAGCCGCGTGCCAAGGCCTGATGGCGGGCATCAACGCGGCTTTGCAGGTGAAGGCGCAGCCTCCGCTGATCCTCGACCGCACCGAGGCTTACACCGCGATCCTGATCGACGACCTTATTTCCAAGGGAACGAACGAGCCTTACCGGATGTTTACATCTCGGGCGGAGTTCCGCTTGCACCTTCGCATCGACAATGCCGACCGCCGGCTCACACCACACGGCCGCCGCGTAGGATTAATTTCTGATGAAGCGTGGGATGATTTTCAGGCCAAGCAAGAGCGACTGGAGAAGGTGAAGCAGCTTCTCGAGAAGACAAGAATCACCGGCGTCGCGCTGGACGAGCAACCTTCCGGCAACGGCTGGAGTTCGGCACTGGGTCAAACTTATGCGCAGATGCTGAAGCGTCCGGAGATCACGATCGAGCAACTCGCGCCAGTTCTGCAAAAGCTGGACCCTGTCTTTTTTGCAAGACGAAGTGACGGAATCGGCGAAGATCCGAGTGAATCCGTGGCTGCGATTTCTTCCGAAGTTCGCAACGAACTGAAGTCTGTGGAAACCGAGATCAAGTACGAAGGCTACCTGCGGCAACAGCAGCGCGCCATGGATCAAATGAAGAAGTCAGAGCAGCGCTCCATTCCGGATTGGTTTAATTACCGTTCGGTCAGCGGGTTGTCGCGTGAGATGCAGGAGAAGCTAACCCATGTGCAGCCGCGCACGCTGGCGCAAGCCTCGCGCATCCCGGGAGTGACGCCAGCGGCGGTATCGCTGGTGAATGTTTACATCGAGATCCAGGCGCGACGCCGCGAGCAAGCCGCGACAATCGAGCAGAATTAATGCTGCGTTAACAATCGTTCGTTACACGCAGGTTAACATTTTTTTCATGGCTCAAGACTCTCTCCGAATTGAAGACCGGCCCGGAACCCAGCCAGGACAGCGTATTCTCACGCTGAATGGCGCGCTGGTGATGACGACCATGTTTGAATTTCAGTCGACGGTGCGCGCCGATACTTCCCGTTGTCTCATTATCGACTTTACAAGCGTGCCATACGTGGATTCAGCCGGCATTGGTGCGCTGGTTGGAGCTTACGTTACGCGTCAGAATGGCGGACGCAGCCTGGCGCTGGTGGGAGTAAGCGAGCGCATCCACAACGCGCTGCAGGTCACGCGGGTCGAGCAGTTCTTTCGCTTCTTCGATTCCGTCAGTGCAGCCGAACAGATGTAAAAAGTGGTCAGTGATCAGTGACTAGAATATGGACTAGGACTTGCTAGCCACTGACCACCGATCACTGGCCACTGATGTTTGACTGCCTGTGCCATCCCTCCTAAGATAAATCTTCCCACCCCATTTCCCTATGATTGGCCAGACCATTTCGCATTACCGCATCACCGGCCAGCTAGGGAGCGGTGGAATGGGAGTGGTCTACGAGGCGCAGGATCTTGATCTGGGCCGCCGGGTTGCGCTGAAATTTCTGCCGCCGCAGCTCTCCCGCGATCAAAATGCGCTGGACCGTTTTCTGCTCGAGGCTCGCACCGCGTCGGCGCTGAATCATCCCAACATCTGCACAATCTACGCCGTGGAAAAGGCTGGAGACCAGTCGTTCATCGCCATGGAACTGCTGGAGGGCGAAACTCTGGACCGGCGCTTGCTTGCCGGCCCAGTACCGCTGGATCGTCTGCTGGAATGGTGTATCCAAATAGCGGATGCGCTGGACGCGGCGCACGCCAAGGGAATCATCCACCGCGACATCAAGCCGGCAAATATATTTATTACGCAGCGCGGACAAGTGAAGGTGCTGGACTTCGGCCTGGCCAAGCTGGCGCGCCCCGAGATGGAGATGACAACAATTCTGGCAACCCAGGATTCGCCGGGACAGAACCTCACCAGTCCGGGTGCGACCGTGGGCACTATCGCGTTCATGTCGCCAGAGCAGGCGCGCGGCGAAGAATTGGATGCGCGCTCCGATCTATTTTCTCTCGGCGTGGTGATCTATCAGATGGCGACGGGACGCCTGCCATTCTCTGGAGCAACTTCGGCCGTAGTCTTCCACGCCATCCTTGAACTCGATCCGGTTCCGGCCCTGCAACTGAACGTCACGCTTCCGCCGCGGCTCGATGAAATTATCGGGAAGGCTTTGGAAAAAGACCGCGACCTGCGCTACCACTCGGCAGGAGATCTGCGCGGAGACCTGAAGCGGGTGAAGCGAGACACGGAATCTGGGCGCAAGCCAGCGCAGGCCGCCTCGATCAGCGCGCCAGTGGAAGCGGCTGCTCCGTCCTCGACGAGGAATGCTGCTGGCATTCCATCTGGTGAACACTCTCCTGGAGGTTCGGCAGTGATCTCCGTGGCCCGGCAGCACAAAGCTAGCACCGTGGTTACGGCGGGGGTCGCACTGGTGCTGCTTGCGGCGGCGGCTTACGGAATCTATGCCTACTTCACCCGTACCCGCCCGACTCCGTTCCAGGATGTGTCTGTCACCAAGGTTACCGACACGGGCAATGAAATGTTCGCCGCTATCTCTCCAGACGGCCAGTACGTCCTTTGTATGTCGAGAAAGAATGGGCTGGCAGGTTTGTGGCTGAGGAATGTGCCGACGAACAGCAACACGCAAGTTCAACCTCCGGCCGATGTTTATTACAACGGTCTGCGCTTTTCTACAGACGGAAATTACTTCTATTTTGTACGCAGCGATCCGGGCAATCCGGAACTGAAGTTCTTGTACCGGGCTCCGTTGCTCGGTGGAACTGCCCAGAAACTCGCCGAGGACGTCGACTCAAATATTACGTTTTCTCCTGATGGGAAGAAGTTTGCGTTCATGCGCTATGACAATCCGGAACATGGTAAGTACCAGCTCATTATCAAGGCAGTAGAAGGCGGAGACGAGCGGGTGCTGACCGGCGGGCCCACCAGCGATGGGCTGTATCAACCAACGTGGTCACCTGACGGGAAGATTATTGTTTGCCAGATGCTGGATGTGACGAATGGATTGATCAGGTTGGTGGCCGTGGATGTAAACAGTGCTGAGCGAAAGGCCTTTTTCAGCGGCAACCAGCGAATTTTCGATAAGCCTTCCTGGTTGCCCGATGGCAGCGGATTGCTGGTCCTGGGGAAAGAGCAAACCTCAAATTTCGTCCGCACGCAAATCGGTTTCGTCTCCTATCCCGGCGGCGTTTATTCTCCGATCACGCGCGATACAAATAGCTACTCCGATCTGAGCGTGGCGAGCAACGGACACCTTCTCGCCACCGTGCAGAATGAAAACCGCTGGAATTTGCAGCTGCTGCCCGCGGGGGAGTCGACAGCAACGGCACGACAAATCGCCTCCGCGGATGCTGATACGAACATTACCTGGACGCCGGAGAACCAGTTGATTTCCGATCAGGCGAACGTTCTCAACCGGATCGATCCGGCAACAGGTAACAAGACAGTGATTCCGGGAGAGGCAGTAAGTGGGGCCCCTTGGGCTTGCGGCGAAGGCGGCTCTGTCGTTTTTGTGAGATTTCAGGGCGGCGCGCAAAACATCTGGCGCATGGACGGAACAGGGAGCAATTTCAGGCAAGTTTCGACTGGCAAGCTGGATGTGAATCCAGTGTGCTCGCAGGACGGCAAGTGGGTGTACTTCATGGAGCGAGGTGGCGAACAGAAACTTGTCAGGGTGCCGATCGATGGCGGCACTCCGCAAACCATTTCCGAGTCGCCGATGTCCGGCGCATTCGACGTCTCGCCCGACGGAAAGCTCGCGGCATTTCCTACGATAGAGCACTCGGGAGAGCACAAAGAAATGCTGGAGGTGGTCGAGACGGCAGGCAATAAGGCCGCGAAGCAGATTGAGTTCGAACGCTCGCGCTTTGGATTGCTGCACTTTTCACGCGACGGCAAGGCAGTGGTTTATCCCGTACGCGAGAGCGGTGTCGATAACTTGTGGCTGCAGCCGGTGGATGGCTCCAAGGGCAAACAGATCACGAATTTCACCGCCGAACACATCTTCGATTTCCACTGGTCGTTTGACGGCAAGCAATTGGCTTTGGTTCGGGGACACACGGACTCGGATGTGGTACTGATCCGGCAGAACAAGTGAAGCTACTGGGTTCATCGCCCGATCGCCCAAATTAAAAAGGCGGCCACGGCTGGCCGCCCTTTTTCGAATTGTTAACTGCGAAGCGGTTTAGGCACCCTTCACGTTCTCGGCCTGCCAGCCCTTAGGGCCTTTGACCACGTCAAACTGCACCTGCTGACCCTCCTGGAGGCTGCGGAAGCCGCTCGCCTGAATGGCCGAGAAGTGCACAAATACATCTTCACCGTTCTGGCGGCTGATGAAGCCGTAGCCTTTGGCGTCGTTAAACCACTTCACTGTTCCTGTTTCCATGGTGTTGCAATGTTCCTTTGTTGTGATATAGCGCTGAAACTTTGGAAGGGTTCTTCTGCAGGCAGGTCACGCGCTGGTAAGCGGAGAAACTGAGTACTGCGAAAAACTCTAAAGTCAAACGCAACCAAATTGTATTGCAAGTGCCTCAAAATAGCTACAAGTTTTATTTTGCTTCACCCGCAAGTAACTTATATTCATTAGCTTACACGGCGACCGTCGGATCGGTCGATACCTGGCGCCTGAGACTTGGGCGAAGCAAAAAGACAACTTCGAAGTCTGTATTATCTAACTATGCGTTTCCCCAAGGTTCTAATCTTGATTGCTCTGCTCAGCCCTGCGTGGGCGGGAGTGGTGGAGGATGTCCGCGGCGCGCTGGGTCAAAACAGCTTCCCAACAGCCGAGGCCGAGCTGAATTCTTACCGGGCCAGGAACGGCGTCACCCCCGAATACATCGAAGCCTACTCCTGGATGGCGCGCGCAGCGCTCGTCAATGGCGATTATAACCATGCAGCCGCGTACGCCAAGGAAACCAGGGCTTTGGCCCTGGAGCAACTCAAACAACGTCCGCTTGACGCCGAACCGGACCTGGCGACGGGTCTGGGCGCGGCGATCGAAGTACAGTCGCAGGTGCTGGCCGCTCGCGGGCAGCGAGCCCAGGCCGTTGCAGTTCTGCAGACCGCGTTGCGGACTTATGGCAATACGTCGATCCGGGCGCGTCTCCAGAAGAATCTAAATCTGCTTTCGTTCGAAGGTCGGCCAGCGCCCGCGTTGCGAGCCGAACAATTTCTAGGATCGAAGCCTCCCGTGCTGGCCCAGCTTAAGGGTTCACCCGTGCTTCTGTTTTTCTGGGCGCACTGGTGTGGCGACTGTAAAGCAGAGGCGCCGATCATCACGCAACTGCGTTCCGAATTTGCAGCCAAGGGATTGACTGTACTCGGTCCGACTCGGCTCTATGGCTACACGGCGCAGGTGGAGCACGCCTCACCCAGCGACGAACTTGCCTACATCGATGCAGTGCGTCACCGCTTCTACGCGGGTCTCCTCGACATGCCGGTTCCCATCAGCACGCACAATTTTGACGTGTACGGCGCCTCGACTACGCCGACGCTCGTCCTGCTTGATCGGACGGGCAAGGTTGCGATGTATCATCCGGGGGCGTTGCCGTATGAACAACTGCGGGCGGAGATTGAAAAGGTCGTGGCGCGGTAAGCAGGGCCAGGAAGCCTCGGCATTCACGTCGGCGGATGCTAAGCTAAACAGCCATGCTATATCTTCCGATCAGCCGAAGCTGGCTCTTTTCTCCAGCAGCCCGGCGCATCTATCTTCTGTGTGCATTATTGGCGCTCGGCCTTATAGCGACCGAGATCGGCGTACACATGGCCATGTCAGCCGCGAGGACTGGAAAGCTCACGCCCGCTGCTGCGCTATTCGTCAGAATGCTGCTTTTCCCGGAAATCGCGGGCGCCGCCCTGCTTTGGATCGCGATGTGGTATTTCTGGTTCGGCTTCGATCCCTCACACTACCTGAAGAAAGCATTGTGGTTCGTATTCTTGTTTTTTCTAGCTCCGTTTGGAACGCTTATCTACTATTTTCTTGTTTATCGCCGCTTCGTTTCTGCTCAAGCATTGATGTCTACCCGGAGTGCCTCCGCATAACGTGGATCAGACCCCATCCCCTACCTCCCTCAACTCTCCCGTCTTCACGTCGTAAATAAACCCCCGCACCGGGATATGTTTCGGAATCCACGGATGCGATTTCACTCGCATAACTTGCTGGCGCAAGTTCACTTCGAGATCGTCAAACGCATAGAAATGCGAAGGCTCGCTGGCGATTGCATTCATCTTGCTCGTCAGATGCGCTCGTAACTCATACTCTTTCACCTTCAGCAGGCCGCAGTCCGTGTGGTTGATGATGATGAACTCCTGGGTGTCAAGCAGGTGATGCGAAACGATCAGCGAACGCAATGCGTCTTCGGTCGCAATCCCGCCCGCATTGCGGATCATGTGCGCGTCCCCCGGTTGCAGCCCGAGGCACCGCTCGAAAAGAATTCTGGAGTCCATGCACGCCAGCACGGCCACGCGGCGGCGTGGCTTGACCGCCAGATCTCCCAAGTTAAACTTCTTCACAAATTCCTGATTGGCTCTCAGCAGTTCGTCGGCGACTGACAAATTCTTGGTCCTCGCTTTTAGTTGTCCAGTCTGCAGCGAGTTCTTTTGCCGCAGTGCTGGCCGATGGTCGTACTCCAGTTTACCGTCTACAATCGCCCCGTGAATCTCGACGACACCATTGTCGCCATCGCTACCCCGCCCGGGCTGGGCGGCATTGGCGTGGTGCGGATTGCCGGACCGAGAGCGCCGGAAATCGCTTTACCGATGCTGCGGCTCAAACACGATCTGGAGGCGGGACGGGCAGTCTTCGGGGAACTGATCGAAACCAGCGGAGAAGGAGTTTCCAGTGTCCAGTGTCCAGTGTCTAGTACGGCAAACGCAGGAAACTGGAAACTGGAAACCGGAAACTTGACTCGCATCGACGAAGTTGTGGTCACTTACTTCGCGAAGCCGCATTCTTACACGACTGACGACATCATCGAGATCGCTGCCCACGGTTCTCCGGTCGTGCTCCGGCATATCGTCGAGATGTGCATCGCGGCCGGGGCTCGTCTGGCCGAGCCCGGAGAGTTCACAATGCGCGCCTTCCTCAACGGGCGCATTGATCTCACGCAGGCGGAAGCCGTGCGTGACCTGATCGACTCGCAAACGCTTTACCAGGCAAAAGTCGCGGCGCAACAGCTTGATGGTGCTCTCTCGAAACGCTTGCAGCCGATCAAACAAAAGTTGGTGGAGTTGATCGCCGCGCTCGAGGCGGGCATCGATTTTGCCGAAGACGATGTCTCAGTCCTTCCCGATCCCGTCATCCTGGAGCGCATTTCTGCGGTGCGCAAGCCGCTTGCGCAGCTAGCGGCTAGTTTCGCTTATGGCAAGGTCGTGCATGAAGGGTTGACGCTCGCCATCGTTGGCCGCCCCAATGTGGGCAAATCCAGTTTGTTCAACCGCCTGGTCGAGCGAGAGCGCGCCATCGTCACGGCGACTCCCGGAACCACGCGCGATCTGGTGAGCGAAACCGTGTCGATCGGCGGCATTCCGATCCGACTGGTCGACACCGCCGGCATCCGGCAGGCGCTGGACGAAGCCGAGTCCCTCGGCATACAGAAATCCCTGGAAGCATTGGCAGACTCGGATTTGGTTCTGGTGGTTCTGGACGTTTCGCAACCGGCCTCGGGAGAAGACGAAGAACTGCTCCGGCAAACACGGAATCGGCCTGTCATTATCGTGGGCAATAAATGCGATTTAGCAACTAGTGGGCGGTGGTCAGTGGCCAGTGGCCAACCTCCGATTGTTAGGGCGTCCGCGCTGACGGGCGAAGGCATCGCCGAGCTACGCAGCGAGATTCTGCGTCACATCGGGGGCGAAACGGGAGCGCAAGCCGAGGCCGGCTTTCTTACGAATGTTCGCCATCAGGGATTGGTACGAGACTCGCTGCTCTCGCTTGATGCTGCTATCGCCGCAGTGACGGGGAAAGTTCCACATGAAATGCTGCTGCTGGATCTCTATAGCGGTCTCCGCGCTCTGGATGCGATTACGGGAGCCACTACTACCGATGACATCCTCAACTTGATTTTCAGCACATTCTGCATCGGAAAATAAGTCTTCCCAGTGGCGTTTAGAAAAGGTTGCCGCAAAACAGAGGCAGTGTTAGTAGCGATGCGACAGGTACGCCGAGCGATCAGCGCGAGTCGGCAGATGCCCTCGAAGCGTTATCCGGCTGGAATCCGATCTTGTCTAACATGGGTTGAATCTCAGGATTCGACATAAACAATTTCCAGATCAACCCGGTACGATAATTTTCCACCATCACCACGATCGGGGCCTGGTCGAGTCCCATGTAAACGGGCGAGAACCAATTGCGCGTCAGGTTGAAAGCGTCCCGCGGGCCGTAGACTCCCCAGAGCCGATCGCCCAGCTCCCGATAAAAGAACTTGAGGGCAGCCATGGAAGCTTTGGGTGTGTAAGGAAATGACGCGAGAGCGCCGGTCGGAGTGATCGTGCCGTTATCGGTCGCGCGGTCGGGAGCGTGGGCCGAATAACCTAACTGATCATCGCTTGCGGTCAGGCCCCAATCATCCGCACCGTAGCCCTGAAAATGGCCAGGATTCGACTCGCAGTAAGCCTGATCGATGAGCACGAGATTCCGGTTGTTATCGAAATAATCGGTGTACCGATCATGGATGCCGCGCGGATCAAAACCCATGAACGAATACTGCGTGAAAAATAACGGCCCGCCCGTGCCTACGCCCACGTCCAGCTTAATACCGAAATAACTGTGGCCATTGATATAACGGTCTCCTTCATTGGAGCCAGACCACCCGCTGCGGTAGGCGATCGCGGCCTCCGACTGCCCCGCCCAGCCGCTGTAATAAAGGCTTGCGGGAACGCCATGAGTAGGTGAGGCGATGGCCAGCAGATACGTGATCATAGTTTCGTTGAATCCCGTAAGCCGGTGATCGATGAACCAGGACCATTGCGGAGACCAGTGCCACAACAGCGCGTCATTATTCGGAGAGCGACGGTACCAATCCCACTCAACCGTTTCCCAAAGCTTGGTAATCCTTTGATAGATGCTTTGGCCGGCCTCACCGTCGTCCTTAAAATATTGGCGCGCCGCCAGCAATCCTTGCATTAGAAATGACGTCTCCACCAAGTCGCCGCCATTATCGAACATGCCAAATACCAGCATCGATTGCGCGGTGTCGCCATTCAGGAAGTGCGCCCAGGCGCCGTGATAGCGAGGAACTTTTTCCAGAAAATCCAGAATCTTTGAGAGCCGCTCGATGCCCTGCTCCCGCGTGATGAAGCCACGATCGACTCCCACGATGAGCGCCATAACGCCAAATCCGCTAGCGCCGGTGGCTACGATGCGTTCGTCTCCGGGAATATTTTCCAGCGTCGCTCCCGCGACGGGATGCGCGCCTTCCCAGTAATAACGAAAGCAAGCTTCCTGCAACATGGTAAGCAATTCATCATCCGACAACTCTTTGGTGGCTGCGGTCGCCGGTCCGGAAAGGGCGGACTGCCGGTATGATCGGTCGACGGCTTTCACCCGGTAAGTCGCGGTCACTCCCGAGCGCCCAACGAAATCCACATAACGATTGACGTCCGCGCTCTGAATCCCGATCGGCTGGAACTTGTGCTTTCCGATGGAGCGATAGATGGCATAACTTTGCAGATCGCTGGCGTCTGTAACCGGATCCCAGATGATGTCAATGTGGCGATCGTAGCCTTTGGCTTGAACATTCTTGGGCGATCGAGGAGGACTCCTCACCTCGGGTCCCACGGGCGTGGCAGCTGTTCGATTATCGATCTTGATCTCGTCGATGATCAGAGTGTGAAGGGTATCGTCCGCGGCGCCCTGGCTGAAGTAGATACTGTGCAGTTCGCGCGCCTGAAAAGGATGGACAGAAGCAGTTTCAAACTCGCCGAGCGGCAGCCGGACCTGAAACCAGCGCTTCGCGGGCACGTCGCCTTCGATGCCATCCAGTTTGATGGGAGCTGTGAAATTATGTTCTTCGTCTTCGAGTTGTATGAAGGGCAAATCGGCCGCCGGAAATGCTTCCGGCGAATAGCACCAGATATACAGGGTGTCGCCGCGAAAATCCGTGGGCCGGTTGCGCATGCTGACCACTCGCAACTCTGTCTCCCAGCTTCCGCCTGCGACAGATTGCCATTGGAGCCGCAACGCATTCGGAGCGGTGAAGAAATTCTTCTTTTCGACGGGCAGAGACCCTGACAGCAGTTCAATCGTGCTGGGATACACGGCCCTGCCGCTGCTGTAGTAGTAATAGTCGGGCGTGATGCTGTTGTCGAACACCACGTGGTTGTAGTAGTCCGTGGGCGCGACTGCGCCGCAACGAAGGACCGGCAGGATTAAAAAGCAAAAAAGGCAGAAAGACGAACGCACCGCACACTCCCGCTCTTGGCAGATGAGAGAGTTTATTGCACCTAGGTTCGCAGTCTAACATAGAGAAATAGGGCACCGGAAAGGATGACCCTTCTGCCGGAAACCACCGGCAGGGTGATAAATTCAGAGATGGCGATGTGCGTCACAGTGTTAGCCGAGTGAAGTTGGCGTTGGATTCGAGGACTCTCTCCCGTTGACAACAAGAAACCCTGCCTTCAGCTCTACATTTCCAGCGCAGTCTATGTGGGCTTCCAAGGCTCAGATCATCGGAGTGTTGGCTCTATTCGTGGTGGTGTATGTCGGATCGCTCTTTTCTCCCGGACTGCAGGACGATGCTGATTCAAATCACGCGGAAGCCGCACGAGAAATGCTGGTTACACACGACTTCGTGACGTTGAAGATCAACGGGAACCGCTATCTGGAAAAAGCCCCGCTGATGTACTGGATGGTCTCTGCGTGCTACTTCTTCTTTGGTACGAATGAATTCTCCGCGCACTTGCCGGTTGCATTATCGATGCTGCTGCTTATGCTGCTGGCGATGCGCTGGGGACGCCGGGCCTTTGGTGATCGAGCTTCGATTTATGCGGGATTGTTTATCGCGACCGCGGCGGGATGTTATCTCTTCACGCGAATTCTAATTCCGGAGTCGATCCTGAGTTTCTTCATCGCGGCGTCATTTTACTTTTTTGCTACCGCGCTGGAAGACGGCGGCGCATGGCGTTGGTACGGCGGATACGCCTGTATAGCGCTAGCCGTGCTCACCAAGGGTCTGCTCGCCATCGTCGTGGTTGGACTGGCCTTACTCCTCTACTTGGCGATCAGCGGCGACTGGAGGCGCTGGCGTGAATTCCACCTCTTCACCGGTACGCTTCTCTTTCTCGCGATTGCCGCGCCCTGGCATATTCTTGCGGGTATTCGCAATCCGCACTTCTTCTGGTTCTACTTCGTCAATGAACACTTTATGCGCTTCCTGGGCAAGCGCATTCCCAAGGACTACAACAAACAAACCAACTCCCTCTATTGGGCGCTGCACCTGGTTTGGTTTTTCCCCTGGAGTTTGTATCTGCCGGTGGCGTTGCGGCGTCCGATTTTGCAGTGGATGGCGCGTCGCGAGCTGGGTGCAGCAAAACCGCCGCGGCCCCCGCTGAACTTCCGCTCCCGGACCGAATTACTATGCTTAGCCTGGGCCGGAGTTACGCTCGTCTTCTTCTCGGTCTCGACCAATCAGGAGTACTACACATTCCCGGCGTACTTCCCGATCCTGTTGCTGATTGCAGCGAGGCTTGCCGACGAAGAGCAGGGGGCGCGCCGCTGGCTGACCTGGAGCGCGGGCGCGTTAACGTTAATCTGTATCGCGATCTCGTCGGTGCTGGCTGCAGGGCTGTGGAACTCGCGCCACATCCCCTTCGTTCCGGACATCGGCACGGTGCTGGCGAAGCCCAATCTCGAGGCCGAAACGCTTTCCTTGGGGCACATGCTCGATCTGACCGGGGAATCGTTCGCCGCGCTGCGACTGCCGGCGATTCTCGCCGCGATCGTTTTGCTGCTAGGGCCTGCGTTCGCATTCTGGCTGCGGCGACGCGGCGCGCAACTTGCCGCAACCTGGGCAACCGCCGTCACCATGGCAGTGTTCCTGATCGCAGCCCATATCGCTCTGGTACGCTTCGATCCGTTTCTTGGCTCAGAAATCATGGCCAAGAAGATTGCCCCTGAACTTAAGCCTACGGACCGTGTGATGATTTACGGTGATCAGTCCTTTGGCTCGTCGCTATTGTTCTACTTGAGACGGCCGATTGAACTGGTCGATGGAAACACAACTTCCATGTGGTGGGGCTCAACCTATCCCGATGCGCCGCATATTTTTCTGGATGATCAGGAATTGTTGTTGGCGTGGAATTCGAACGAACGAGTGTTTCTTTTTGTGCCGCAGTACGAACGCGAAAAAGTGGAAGCGCTGCTGCCGAGACCGCTGCACATCGCCAGCGAAGCATCAGGCAAAGTGATCTTTACGAATCAACCTAGCGGCGCGCAATGACTGGCACTGCTCGCTTCACGGTGGGCAGAGAGTAGCCTGATTTCACGGCATCTCGCCGGAACATCTGGACGGTTTCCTGCGAGAACTCATGCAGATCTTTCCCTATCAAAGGAAGCTTCTTCAAAATGTCCGTGGTAGCTGTGATCACGTGGCAACCAATTTCATCCGCCTGGAGAACGTTGAGAAGCTCGCGTGGACTCGCCCACATGAGTTGTGCGTTCGCGTCGTTCACCATGGCCACAGCTTCGCGCATCAGCGGTACCGGATCGCGGCCGGTGTCGGCGATGCGGCCGGCAAAGACGGAAACGTAGGCGGGAGCGTCCCCCTTTAATGCTGCACAAACTTTCCGCACCTGTTCCAGCGTCAGCAGCGCGGTCACGTTTAACTGAATTCCGTCACCGGAAAGAGAGCGGACAAGATCGTAGGTCGGCTTTCCTTTCGTATTCATGACCGGGACTTTGACGAACACGTTCTTGCCCCAATCCGCAATGTGTCGAGCTTGCTCCTCCATCTCGTCTTCTTCGTCGGCGAATACCTCGAATGAGACAGGCCGGTCCTGAATCGTCTTCAGAAGATCCAGCGCGAATCCGCGATAATCCTTTACTCCCGTGGCGCGCATCAGCGTAGGATTGGTGGTGAAACCTTTGATGTACGGTTGGCGATGTAGCTCAAGAATGCTGGCTTTGTCAGCCCCGTCCGCGAAGATTTGTACACGCAAGTCGGACACAGACTTCATGCGGGATGCGCTCCTTTGGGCGTTGAACGGATGATCCAGTCAGCCGCTTCGCGGAGTGATCCTACGCGCAAGTCGGGAACACGGTCTGGAGGCCTCTCCGAGTAGCCGTAATCGATAAGAATAGTCTTACATCCAGCATTATAACCGGCCTCGATGTCGCGCCAACGGTCGCCGACCATGAAACTGGCTGAGAGATCGATATTATGCTTCCGCGCCGCTTCCAGAAGCATTCCAGGCAAGGGTTTGCGGCAATCACAGTTGTCCTGATCGGTGTGGCAGCAAACCAGAATATCGTCGAGTGGAAGGCTTTTTAATAACGACTGATGGATTGCATCCAGCGCCTGCCGAGATTGCTTTCCCCGCCCGACATCGGGCTGGTTGGTCACTACCAGCAGCGCATAGCCGTGGGATTTCAGGTCATGCAACGCTTCCGGAACGCCAGGAAGTATTTCCAATTCATGCTGCGTTGGCGGCGGGAACGGCTTGCCATCGCGAACAAATGCCCGGTTGATAACACCGTCGCGGTCAAGGAAAACAGCACGCCGTTTTCCACTCGACGCCATCGATTCCCATTTGGTCGCTTCCATCTTTACCGCTGGATGAGATACCAGCAGATGCCAAACCACCGCCTGGAAGGCTTCCGTGTGCGGCGTGATGTGGGCTGGGTTCACCGTGGGAATCAGAACGCAAGCATCGGCAACAGTGGCCGTGTAACCCCCATCGCGGCCTACGACGCCGACGATTTTTGCGCCAACCGATTTCGCATATTTCAGCGCGGCGACCAGATTTGGGCTTACATTTTGCTCAAGGTTCCCACCACCAACCGAGAAAATCAGCAGCAGATCCTCGGCTCGCAGGCGGCTCGTGCGTAGCCAACTGTCGAAGATCGAACTCCAACCTTCATCGTTGGCGCGCGCCGTGAGTTCCGACACATTATCCGTGGGCGCGTAAGCCTCGATCCCGGCGATCTTGCGGAAGTCGTTGACGGCATGCGAAGCATTGGCGGCACTTCCACCGACGCCGAGAACGAACAAGCGTCCACCTGCAACGCGAGTGTCGGCGATCAGGCTCGCAGCTTTTTCGATGCTGGCCAAATCCAGCTTCGCGATGACCTCGGTTGCCTCGGCGAGAAAACTCTCGGCAAAGCTTTCCTTATGCAAGCTGCTGCTCATTTCAGCAGAGCTCCTCGTTGACCCAAGAAATCTGTCATCTCCTTCAATCCTGCGGGCGAACCTATTTCATAAAAGCGCTCACGCACCTCTACGGCCGCCAATTCTCCGCGATCGAGAAGCTCTGCATAAACATGCGCCAGGTCCGTTGCGTGTGTTCCGGCGAAAGCTTCTGCTCGGAAGACTCCCAGGCCGTAATCGATGTAGTTCATGCGCACTGTGCGATTCTTCTTGCTGTAGGCCAATATGCGTCCCGCTTCAAATTCCACATTACTGGCGTCCCACTGCCCATTGTTACGGAATACCGTCATCAGGCCCAACTTACCGCACTGCAAGAATTCGCGTTCGATCGCGCCGTAGTCGCAAGGCAGGTAGGAGTCGCCATAGAGGACAAAAAAACATTGCCCAAGCTTTGGTACGGCAGAGCGAATTGCTCCACCCGTGCCCAATCGCGTGGCCCCATCATAGGAGTACTCCACCTTCACTCCATAGGACCTGCCATCGCCGATCGCGTCCTCAATCATCTCACCCAGATGACCGACGCACAGGATTACTTGTTGGATGCCGCTGGCTTGCAGGAGCCGGAGCTGGTGCGCCACGAACGGTTCACCGGCGATTTGGATCAGTGACTTCGGGACTTTTTCCGTCAGCGCTCCCAGACGCGTCGCCAAACCACCGGCAAGTATAGCCACAGGTAGCATCGGTCCTCTAGGAATGCGCCAGAACGGAAGTTCCGCTGAAATCGAACTGGATGCGGACCTCGCGCAATCCGGCGCGTCGCATGGCAGAGCGCAGACGGGTTTTGTCTTCCGTATATAGCAGCAGAAAGCCACCGCCGCCGGCGCCGATGAGTTTGCCACCGAGCGCTCCGTGCGAGCGCGCCAACTCGTACATCTCGTCGATAAAACCGCTGCTCATCCCCGGCGAGCGTTTTTTCTTGTGCTCCCAATGAACATGCATGAGTTCGGCAAACTTGCGCAGATCGCCGGCCAGCAGCGCATCCCGGCTTTCGTGTCCCAGTTGTTTCGTGAAGTGCAGATTCTCCAACATCTCAGGAGCATTCTCGCGAGTCCGCGTATCTTGATCGCGCAGAACTTCTCCCGCAGAACGCGACGCCCCGGTAAAAAACATGAGTAAACTGTCTTCGAGATTGGCCAGAGTTTCGGGAGCAATCTTCAAGGGTTCTGCGATGACATGGTCATCGGGCATAAATTCGAAACAGGTGATGCCACCGAAGGCCGCAATGTACTGATCCTGCTTGCCGACCGGTTCTTTTAATAAGTCGATTTCAATGTGGCAGGCCTGTTCGGCCAGTTCCTGCGGAGGCACGAAATTCCGCTTTACGGTGTGCAGCGCGCGCAGCAGCGCGGTCGTAAAACTCCCGGACGAGCCCAATCCCGTGCCGGCGGGGATGTCGGAAAGGCTGACGATCTCAAGGTACGGGCCCAACACCCCGGTCAACTGCAAAGCTTCCCGAATGATGGGATGCTGGATATCCTCCCACCGCTCCACATCTTCCAGCTTGGAATACTTCAAGATGATCCGCGGACGAAACGCTTCGTTGATGGTGATGTAAACATATCGATTAATCGCAGCGGATAATACGAAGCCGCCGTGCTTGCGGTAGTACGACGGAAGGTCGGTACCTCCTCCACCCAGCGAAATTCTCAGCGGACTTCGAGTGATGATCAATCGACATGTTCCTTACAGGCGGGTAAGTATAACGCACCTAAAACTCGGCGCTTATGGTTCAACTCTCGCTGCCGCGGCGTCCTCGCTGA
This sequence comes from uncultured Acidobacteriaceae bacterium, assembly GCA_963773675.1. Taxonomy (GTDB): domain Bacteria; phylum Acidobacteriota; class Terriglobia; order Terriglobales; family Acidobacteriaceae; genus Sulfotelmatobacter. The sequence continues at coordinate 61,040 of CAVZCG010000013.1, read as the reverse complement.
CGAATTTAATCGTTGCCAGGACCGCTTCTTTTATGGTGAGTCGCGGCCTCCAACCCAGAGCGCGGATGCACGAGCAGTCCAGCAGAATGAACGGACTATCTCCTACCCAGCCTCGCTCTCCGCCCGAGTAAGTCAGCTTGGGATGCAGGTCGAGATGTTGACAAATCCATCCGATGGAATCGTTGACCTCACAATATTCGTCCGTGCCCAGATTGAAAATATTTACTTTACTGTCCGCTTTGTCGATGGCGGTAAGGATCGCGTCGATGCAGTCCTGCACGTACAAATACGATTTTTTCTGATGGCCATCGCCCAGCACGTGGAGATGTTCAGGATGATCCACCAGTTGGTGATAAAAATCGAAGACGTGTCCATGCGTGTAGCGCTCGCCCAGGATCGAGACGAATCGAAAGATGTAGCCTTGCATCCCGAAGCCTTCGCAATAGGCTTGAATTAAGCCCTCCGCAGCGAGCTTGGATGCGCCGTAGAGTGAAGTCTGAATTGGAAAGGGACAGGTTTCTGGAGTGGGGAAAATGTCTGGCTCGCCGTAAACCGATCCTGTGGATGAGAACACGATCCGCTTGCAGCCTTGCTCACGCATGGCCTCCAATACATTCCAGGTGGCAATCGTATTTTGATCGAGATCCTTGCGGGGATGATCGGTGCCAAAGCGAACGTCTGCATTGGCGGCGAAATGAATCACAAGCTCCGCGCCCGCCATTGCTCGCGTCAGCATTCTGCGGTCAAGCACGTCGGCCTGATGAAAGGTAAATTCGGGATGAAGGAAGGCACCATGCAGAAAGCGCTGCTGTCCCGTAGACATATTGTCGAACCCAACGACACTGTGCCCATCAGAAAGGAGTCGATCGACTAGATTACTGCCGATAAACCCAGCCGCTCCGGTGACGAAAACCCGCAATCCCACCTCCCACTGAACAAGAAAACAGATTTTCAAATGTTGAAAGAAGGTCCGCTAGCTTCGGTTCGAAGATGACTGGCGAAGGGCAATTCGCGTTCCCTTCAATTCGAAACGGCTGTCCCGCCACACATAGCGGAGTTTCAAATAACTGGCAAACCATACCGCAAAGCCGAGCAAATCCCGTAGCGGATAAAGCCACGGCGCGCGCCGCATCTCCGGATCTCGAACTACTGTCCATCCCACAAGCCACGCCTCGGTCAGGCGGTTTAGTAGCGCTATCCCCAGGAGAATCGCGCCGATTTCCCAGTGTCCCAGGAATCCTGCAGCGAGGAACCCAAGCAGGCCGTAGGGGATCGCGAAGACCAGCCCACTTCCCAAGTGGCCCCAAGGGCGTGAATAACGGGTCGTTTGCGCCCAGCGCAACTGATTCTGCCACATGTGTCGAAACGATTTCTGGTTCACTACATGATCGATGATGTGGCCCGACAGCACCACCCGATAGCCCGCTTTCGCGATCAGGTTGCCGATTGCGAAATCGTAAGCAATGTAGTCCCGCAGGGCTGTGTAACCGCCGATGCTTGCCAGCGAATCCTTGCGTACCACGGTGGAGGGACCTAACCCGAACTTCATTCCTTCGAGCAGATTCGCCACCAATACTCCCGCTGTCATTTCCACCGACATGCCGATGGCAGTCAGTCCCGAGAAAAATCCCGCAACATTCCTGCCGCGATAAACGCACGTTACCATCCCTACTTGCAGGTCGAGCAGGGGCGGAACGACCTCCCGTAGATAACTTGGACCAACCTCCACATCGCTATCGGTGGTGACCAGTATTTCGTGCGCCGCCGCTTCCGCCATACAGTGAAACGAATAGACCACAGGATTTGGCCACGGTGTGCCGGTTACCAGAATGCGGGTCGGGATATGCGGGTAGCGCGCGCATACTTCCCTTATGACTTCCAACGCACGATCGTCGGCTTCATCGGCAGCAAACAGGATCTCGTAGTTGGGATAATCCTGCCGAAAAAAACTCTCGATATTCTCGCTGAGCTGCGCTTCCAGACCATGCACCGGCTTGAGCACGGAGACCGGTGGCAGCTGCGCATCGGCAGGAACAGAGTGTAGTTGCCGGCGAGCCTCGCGGTGAAATCGAAGAACTCCCAATAGCACCAAGCCAAGGAACACCGTGGAAGACAACACTCCAACTACAGCCACAGCTAAAACGAAATATGAGATCGGCCACATCAAATTTGCAGTGTCCTCACTGGATCGCCCGCGAATGAGAGCGCAACCTTCTATTTCAACACTTACTTCGACAGGGCGGCAAGAGCCTCCCGGAACAAGGCATCGAACGATCCACGATTGCCGTTCTTGACGATAGGTGCCAGCACTTTTTCCGCGGCGGCCCGTTGATAGCCAAGGTTCACGAGCGCGGATAATACATCTTCTTCCACGGCGCTGATCACCGGCATGCGAGAAGCCGCAACGTCCAGCGTCTCGGGTAATTTGTCGCGCAGCTCCAGCACCATGCGCTCCGCAATCTTCCTGCCGATACCTGGAATCTTGGTGAGCCGCGCCAGATCGTTTCCGCGGATCGCGCCCGCCATCTCGCTCGCCGCCATGCCACTCAAGATGGTGATGGCGAGTTTCGGCCCTATGCCGCTCACAGTGATCAACTTCTCAAACAATTGCTTCTCGGCGGAACGGAGAAATCCGTAAAGCGCGATTAAGTCCTCCCGCACATGGGTATAGATGTGGAGCGCTACTTCTGCCCCGTTCGCAGGGAGTTCCGAGAACGTGGGCACGCTGATGTTGATTTCGTAGCCGACGCCGGCCGTTTCCACCACAACCTGGTTCGGATGCTTGGACAACAACGTTCCGCGCAGATGGGCAATCATGTTCCAGCCATTGTAGCCGTCGGGGTTTCGCTCGTTTCGAGCGGACAGGAAAAACGGCAGGGCCGACCCCCTGCCGTTTTCGTGACAAATTTCTCCGTCCTACTTCTTGTTTACGGCTTTTTTCAGTTCGGCCCCAGGGGAAAACTTTGCGACCTTACGGGCAGCGATTTTAATAGTGGCGCCAGTCTGTGGATTGCGCCCGTTCCGCGCCTTTCTCTGCGATATCGAGAAAGTGCCGAAACCTATCAAAGCCACCCGATCCCCTTTTCGTAATGCCCCAGTAATGCTGCTCACGGCGGTGTCAATCGCGGTTGTAGCCTGCGCCTTGCTGATTTCGCAAGCGCCAGCGATCTTGTCAACCAGATCGGCCTTATTCATAGTTTCTCCTCGCAGGTCTCGTTCATACCCAGCACAATACCGGGAGGACAAAAAGCTCGTGTCTGAGTTGGGAAACCTGACGGGAGGTATTCTCCTCTCTCCGTGGAGAATGTCAACTGTGAAAATCCGCGTCCGAAGCCTGTTTCGCACCCCCTCGTCCCGGATTGTGGCGGAAGGCGCGGGTTTTGAGGGACAGTGGCCGGTGGTCAGTGGCCAGTCGCCAGTGGCCCGTAAAGCTAGCAGCGCTGGATCTTTGACTAATCATCGACCGCGACTAACTACCGACCACTGGTCACTGACCACTAGTTTTCCTCATGCCTCCACAGCGGTGGCCGCACCTTCACAGGTTGTGCACAGGACCCTGGTCTTTGAGCCTTGCGGGAAGCAAGCGTTTGGGTGCAAAGTCAGACAGACACTTTTCTCGAAAGGCTTGGAAGGTTGAACGTGATCAAAACCGCGGCGGAGGTTTGCTCTCTTTGCGAGGGAACGGGGTGGAAGGCCGTTCCAGCCAGCCCTGGCGCACCGCGAGATCGCCGGGTTACGCGCTGCGATTGCCAATTGCGTGCGCGAAACCAGGCCCTGCTGGCCGCGGCGCGCATACCCAAGCGTTACGAGCATTGCGAACTCGCCAGCTACACCACAGATTTCCCGGGAGCACATCCATTGCTGGCGTTGGCTCATCTCTCGGCCTGCAAGTTCGCTCAGGAATACGATCCACGCGACGGCACAGGCCTTTTGATCATCGGCAAGATCGGCACCGGCAAGACCCATCTGGCGGTTGGGATCACAAAAGAACTTGTCCTCAACAAGGGCATCTCCTGCCTGTTTTACGACTATCGCGAGCTGCTGAAGGAAATTCAGAATTCCTATAACTCCACGGTTCAAACTACCGAATTGGACGTGCTTCGTCCCGTATTTGAAACCGATGTCCTGGTACTCGATGAGTTGGGCGCCGTAAAACCGACGGAATGGGTTTGGGATACGGTCAGCCTGATTCTTAACACGCGCTATAACGACAATCGCACAACCATCATTACCACAAACTTTGAGGATCAGCCCGCGGCCGGCGTGAATGGCGGCGGTTCTGCTGTGCGGGCGGCCACGCGAGCGGAGAGCCTTGGAGACCGCATCGGGGAGCGGATGCGCTCGCGGCTGCACGAAATGTGCCGCATCATCAAGATGGAAGGTGAAGATTTCCGCCAGAAATTCCGTAGCGCCAGCTTCCGGTAGTTTGCGCCGAGGAGAGTGCCTCACGGTCTTCAGTTGTATGCCACCGTAGGTTTGGCGGCCAGAAAGGAGCAACAATGCGCTGGTATCACTATGTGGCGTATTTCTTCGGGGGTGCATTCCTCGCGAACGCCCTGCCCCATCTCGGCAATGGAATTTCGGGGCATGCCTTCCAGAGCCCCTTCGCATCGCCGCCCGGGGTCGGTTTGTCCTCCTCGACAGTCAATGTTCTATGGGGCCTCTTCAACCTTGCCATCGGCTACCTGCTTGTCTGTCGTGTCGGCAGCTTCGATGTGCGCAAGACCCAGCACGCGCTCGTCCTCGGAGCAGGCATCCTGGTCATGTCGCTAAGTCTTGCCCACCATTTCGGAGCGCTCCACGGAGGGCTCTGAACTACTTCTTTTTGGTCCCTCCGTGCCTCTGTGGTGAAGACTTGCTTACAATGATTTCGTGCTGACCGAGCGCCTGGAATTCGCGCCTGAACGCGACGCGGAGATTTTTTCTGCGGTGCCGGCTGCGCCGGCTGTGTTTTCACTTCGCGGAGAAGACGCACGGGCCGAGCCCTATGTCAGCAAGACCGCGAATCTCCGCCGTCGGCTGCAACGGTTGCTCGGTCCGGTAGACGAGCGCACCAAGAAGCTCAACCTGCGAAATCGCATCCGTTCGATCGAGTACGCGCCGACTGGCTCCGACTTCGAATCCGGATTTGTTCTCTACCGGGTCTTGCGGTCCGCGTTTCCCAAGACGTACTCCAGCCGACTACGCTTTCGCTTCGCGCCGCTCGTAAAGCTGCATCTCGACAATCCGTATCCGCGCGCCTCGATCACAACCCGATTGGGACGCCCTAATGGTCGTACGCTTTACTACGGTCCATTTGTTTCCCGCACTGTCGCCGACAAGTTTATGAATGATTCGCTTGATTTCTTCAAGATGCGGCGCTGCGTGGATGATCTGCATCCCGATCCCGCGTTTCCAGGCTGCATCTATTCGGAGATGAAGATGTGCCTTGCCCCATGTTTCAAGGGTTGCAGCGACGAGGAATATTCTGGCGAAGTAGCACGGGTGCAAGCCTACTTTGATACCCAAGGAGATTCACTGTCTCGGGAATTTTCGGCACAGCGCGAGGCTGCATCAGCCAACCTGGCCTTCGAGGAAGCTGCCGCGATTCATGTCCGACTTGAAAAATTGAGGCCGATCCTATCCCAGCTTCCTGAGATCGTCCGCCGCCTCGACCGCCTTTCCGGATTGATCGTCCAACCTTGCCATCTCGCGGGCTCGGTCGCTTTTTTTCGCGTCGACAGTGGTGTGATCTCCGGTCCAACGGCCTTCTGCATTCAAGCTGCGGAGCACACGAAGTCGCAGTCGATGGAATCGCGCGTGCAACAAGCTCTGGATTCGTTCGCATCTCTGAAGGCACATTCGGCGCTCGAGACCATGGAACACCTTGCGCTGCTCAAGCGCTGGTACTATCGCAGCCATCGCATCGGCGAAATATTTCTTGTGGATGAAAAAGGCGCCTACCCAATGCGCCGCATCGTTCGCGGCATCGGGCGCATCTTACGAGGTGAGGGACCAGAGGAAGGTTCCGGTGTGCACAAAGACACCCCACTGGGAACAGAAATCTCAAGCTAGAGGAAGAGAACAAAAATGGCGACCCAACAATCGCAAGACAAACTGCTTCGCGAGCATGTTGTCTACCTGCTTACCGGCGGCGGCGCTCACGCCACCTTTGATGATGCTGTGAAGAGCCTGCCCGAGAAGTTGCGTGGCATAAAGCCGCAGGGGCTTCCGCACTCCGCTTGGATGTTACTCGAGCACCTGCGCCTGGCGCAGTGGGACATTCTTGAATTCAGCCGCAATCCGAAGTACAAGGCTCCCAAGTGGCCGGAGGATTACTGGCCCAAGAAGGAGGCTCCAGCGAGTACGACCGCATGGGATAAGAGCATTCGGCAATTCCGCGAAGATATGAAGGCAATGCGGGCACTGGTGGAGAATCCGAAGACCGATTTGTATGCTCCGATCCCCTGGGGCGATGGCCAGACAATTCTGCGTGAAGCGCTGCTCGCGGCCGACCACAACGCCTACCACGTGGCGCAATTAATTGACGTGGGGCGACTGCTGGGCGCCTGGAAGGGATAAAACGAACGGCTAAGTCGCGATCGGCAACCGGAAGTTAGAAGCTACATGCATCTCAGAGATCGCGTGGCGATTCTTGAATTCCGACCGCTTCCGGAACACGACTTTTACTCCCTCGCGCCAGCGCTCGTCAATGCCTACGAATTCCCACTCGATCTCGGGTGAGAGATAGCGGAGCAGTGTATCGGTAGTGGGATGCACGTGCAAGGCGGGAGCCACCAGAAATAGAAGCGGCGTCTCGGACGAGAGTTCCTTGTCACAAAAGTATCCAAAGAGGGGGAATTCACCGCGTGCGTGATGCCATTCCACGCGCGACCAGTAATCGAGCCCTTGCAGGGGAAGATGAATATCTTCGTCGGCCTTCAACTCTACAAGGGCAAGCCGTCCCGCGTGCGTGGTGGTCAGCACATCGATCATGGCCCGGTCCGCGGCAGAGAAGGCCGGAATCTGCGAATATTGGCACGATGCGTCCAGGCGATCATCTACCACGCTGACATCGCCGACGATCAGCGACTCCAGCCATCTCTCGGGACGCATCCGCCACAACGGATGTTGCCGCGGACCATAGGGATGGCGAGTATCGCGCAAACAATACGCGAGCTTGACGAATTCAGCTTCGTTGCGTTTCTCGAGAAGCCGCTCCTCAGCCCCGACTCCGAAAACAATTTCCTCCGTGCTGCGAAACGATCCAGGAAGACCGGCAAGCCGGGCGCGGGCAAACTCCAACCCACGCCATCGGAAAACAACTTCTGCTGCCGACAGCACGCTGACTTCGCAATTCGGCAGGATTCCCTGCACTCTCGCGATCGAGTTGCTAAAGCGGGAGCGCGCTTGTTCGTGATCGGCAGTGTGGACCAGGCGAGTGGATACATTGCCGCGATCCGAGCAGTCGATCTCGACTAACGCGTCATAGCGTTCGTCCAGTTCAAATAACGACCACTTCGCGGCATCGCGGCTCAGGTTTGCCATGCGCTCTCGCACCAGGCTTGAAGTTCCAACGGGGACAAACAGTTTGAGCCCTTCCACCAATACATTTGGGTTCTGCACCTGCCGGCAGACATCGAGCCACAGAATGCCAAACGTGAGTGCCGCATCGATCGACGATTGTGTTTCCTGAGCGTTTACTCCCAGTAATGCAAAAGCCGTTCGCCCGCGGCGGATCAAGCCGCGCGCATAGATCGGCCCAAACGACTTCTCTAGATCCATTCCACTCGTTAGCCGGGCGAGTTTGAACTCGGGGAAATTCCGTTCCAAGGTTCTCCGAAGCTTCTGCTCGTAGGAGGCACGACACAATCGCCGAGTGGAGGGGGAGCGGCGATCGCGTTCGCGACAGATTTCCAGCTTGGATGGCCGCGCTTGTCCCAGCCTTTGTACCGCCAGGCGCAGTGTGCCATTCTTGACTTCAGCCTCCAGTACACGACGCACCGAATTTCGCTCCGCCGACCACAGATGAAGCAGGCACCGGTTGTATTCGCCGGAGATGGAATACTTGGATTGCGCCAGGTCAAAGGCGACAGCGCCGTTTTCCAGTACCACCGCTCCCGCCGCCTCGCTGAGAAAATCCTGCACCGTGCGTGTAAGGGCTTGCGGTGTCACCGTCGGCATTTGGGATCGACCATGGCAGATTGTCCGGCGCGAATCGGTTGGCCGTCTGTGACAAGTAACCATCGTCACCCAACGCCTGTGGAAGACTAGACGGCCACCGCCAATCTGCCTGTGGGATAATGAACACATCCGCTCAACTGAGTCCGGGTCCGGCACTGCGGCATCTAATTCTCGTGGGTAAAAGCTTGCAAAAACAACATCTCGCAGATAAACAGCGCTTCTTTTTTGATCACTACGGCGTCACGGAAAACGACCTCGAACATTACCTCGCAGCCGCGCTATCGGCTGGTGGCGACTACGCCGACCTTTATTTTGAGTACCTTTCTTCCACCTCGCTGATGGTGGACGAGTCCATGGTGAAATCCGCTTCACAAGGGATTTCGGCTGGTTGTGGCGTGCGCGTGGTCTCCGGCGAACGCACTGGTTACGCTTATACCGATGACCTTTCCGCCAGCCGCATTTTGCACGCGGCGCGTACCGCGGCCTTGATTGCCAGCGCCCCCGCTAAGACTCCAGTGGCTGGCTTTCAGCAGACTGCGGCTCGCAGCCTTTATCCCGTGACCTTGCCATCGGTCGATGCCGAGATCACCGCCAAGGTGGAATTGGTGATGCGGGCCGACAAGGCGGCGCGTGCTTACGATCCGCGCATCCAGGAAGTCCGCGCCAGCTACTCCGACGAGTTGCGGAATATTCTCGTCGTCGCCTCCGATGGGACGTTTGCCGAAGATTCCCAGCCGCTCGCTCGCATGAACGTTTCCTGCATAGCTAAAACAGAAGGCAACTCTGCTCGCGGCAGCTCGGGCGGCGGTGGACGCGTGGCTCTCGACTTTTTCTTCGGCGACAAGAATCCTGAATACTTCGCCAAGGAAGCTGCGCGTCAAGCGATTCTTCAGCTCGATGCGCGGGAAGCTCCCGCCGGCGATATGGAAGTCGTACTCGGCCCGGGATGGCCTGGCGTACTGCTGCATGAGGCAGTCGGCCATGGACTGGAAGCCGATTTCAATCGCAAGAAGACGTCCGCCTTTGCCGGGCTGATCGGCAAGCGCGTGGCCAGCGAAGGCTGCACGGTCATCGATAACGGGACCATGCCGTGGCGGCGCGGTTCGCTGAACGTGGACGATGAAGGCGAGCCTACGCAGGAAACAGTGCTGATCGAGAGGGGGATTCTGAAGGGCTACCTGAGCGACAAGCTTTCCGCTCGCCTGATGGGCATCTCCGACACCGGCAACGGACGCCGCGAAAGCTACGAGCATATTCCCATGCCGCGCATGACGAACACTTATATGCTGGCGGGTCAGGACAATCCGGAAGACATCATTCGCTCGGTAAAGCGTGGGATCTACGCGGTCAACTTTGGCGGCGGCCAGGTCGATATCACCAATGGCAAGTTCGTGTTTGGAGCCTCGGAAGCCTACATGATCGAAGACGGTAGGATCACCGCGCCGATCAAGGGCGCAACGCTGATCGGCAACGGTCCCGACGTTCTGACGCGGGTCTCCATGGTGGGCAACGATTTGAAGCTCGACGAAGGCGTCGGCACCTGCGGCAAGGACGGGCAGGCCGTGCCCGTGGGCGTCGGCATTCCGACCATCAAAATCGATCGCCTTACCGTCGGTGGCACGGCCAAGAAGGATCCCGGCGGGTTCATGCAGTAAGACCGGGCTCACCACGGAGACGCGGAGTCACAGAGGAATTCTCAAATCAGGTTTTTCTAGCTCTTGCTTTTCTCCGTGTCTCTGTGCCTCTGTGGTAGATAATTCTTATGCCTCCTCCTGAACTAGAAACTGGAACTCCAAAGATAGAAACTGACCTTCGCTCCGTAGCCCAGGACATTGTCCGCCGCGCCATGAATGGCGGCGCCACTGCGGCTGAATGCGTAGTCCGCGAAGGAGATGAATTCTCCACGTTGGTCCGCCTTGGCCAGGTCGAAACACTCAAGGAATCTGGATCGAGATCGATCGGCGTGCGCGTCTTCAACGGCCAGCGCGCCGCCAGCACGTATTCCAGTGATTTCTCCTCTGGCAGCCTCGACCGCATGGTGAAATCTGCGCTCGAACTTTCGAAGATTACGTCGGAAGATCCATTCGGCGGCATCCCCGAAGCCGGACAATTAGGCTCGCTCACCGGTGATCTCGATCTTTACCACGAAGATGTTTATTCCCTGCCCGGTCCCGACCGTATCGACTATGCCCGCCGCGCCGAAAAGGCCGCCCTCGATTTCGATCCGCGCATCAAGAATTCCGAAGGCGGATCCTTTGACGCCGCAACCGGCCACAAGGTTCTGGCCAACTCGCATGGCTTCGTCGGCGAATATCGCCGGTCGTATTGCTCCGTTGCCGCCGTGCCCATCGCACAAACCGAAGATGGCGCAATGCAGCGCGACTATTGGTTCTCCGTCGCTCGGACGATGAGTAAACTGGAGTCGCCCGAGCAGGTTGGCAAGGTCGCGGCTGAGCGCACGCTGCGGCGGTTGGGCGCGCGCAAGGCGAAAACCGCGCAGGTGCCGATCATCTTCGATCCCATGGTCGCGACGTCGATCCTCGAGCACATTTTCGAGGGGATCAATGGCGACTCAGTCTATCGCGGCGCCTCGTTTCTCGCGGGCAAGCTTGGACAGAAAATCGCCGGCGAGAACGTCACCATCATCGACGACGGCACCATCCCCGGAGGCTTTGGCACCAGCCCGTTTGATGGTGAAGGCGTTCCGACGCGGCGAACCGTGGTCATCGAGAGAGGCGTCCTCAGTTCCTATCTGCTGAATACCTATACGGCGAAGAAGTTAGGGCTCAAGACCACCGGCAATGCATCCCGCGGGCTGGCAGGAACGCCGGGCATTGGACCGGGCAACTACTTTCTGCAACCCGGGAGCAGGACGCCGAAGGAATTGATTTCGGAGATCAAAGAAGGTCTTTACGTGACGGAGTTCCTCGGTCACGGCGCGAACCTGGTGACTGGCGACTATTCCCGCGGCGCCTCCGGCCTGTGGATTTCGGGCGGAGAGTTTGCGTATCCCGTCGAAGAAATCACTGTAGCCGGAAACTTGAAGGAAATGTTCTTCAATATTTCGGAGATCGCAAGCGATCTTGAGTTCCGCGGCTCGGTGGCATCTCCCACGCTGCGGATCGATGGCCTCACGGTAGGCGGAGAATAGCGGAGCGTTCCATGAAGTTCGCCAAGATCGTATTTTGGATTGCAGCGATTTGGGGCATACTGGTTCTCACGCCGCTGTATTTCATCTTCGATCTGATCGGGAAAAAGGATCCGCCGCCGATTACGCATCCCGCGTTTTACTACGGCTTCATCAGCGTGGGATTGGCCTTTCAGATGGCATTCTTCGTGATTGCCAGCGATCCGGTGCGCTTGCGCCCGATGATGATTCCCTCCGTGCTCGAGAAATTTGGCTACGGCGCTTCCCTCATTGTGCTGTATGTGCAACATCGACTGCGTCCACAAGATTTGGCGCTCGGCTGCGTTGATCTGCTGTTCGGCGTGCTGTTTATAGCCGCGTTCTTCAAGACCGCAAACTGACGTCCAGAGTACAATCGAGTGGCATGGGCGGATTGATCGAGCCAACTCCTGTAACGGAAGAACCCGATTCCAGTGGGCGCACGATCGCCATCGCAGTTGCGGTCGTCATCATCATCGCCGTGGTGGCTGCGTTTCTCCTCCGAGGTAAGCCGAAGGGCGCGTCCGGACCACCGGCGTACGCGACAAATCTCAAACTCTCCGATCTACGACTCAGTGCCGAGCAGAATTTTGTGGGAGCGACCATCAGCTATGTTGACGGAATTGTGACCAACGCAGGGGACAAGACGGTCACGCGCGTGGTTGTCGAAGTGGATTTCAAAGATGAAATGGGACAAGTCGCTCAGCGGGAAGAGCTTCCACTTCAAGTCTTAAAAACGAGCGGCCCCTATCCAGAGCCCGTTCCGTTCGGCACCTCACCGCTTGGGCCGGGTCAGAACGAACCCTTTCGACTCACCTTTGAAAGTATTTCCGCGCAGTGGAATCGCCAGAATCCGGACATTCGCGTCACCGATGTCGCGGTAAAGTAGCAAGTCGCAGTCCTCCCATCAAGCATTCATTGATAGTCGGTACAATGACTCCATGTCCGAAACAAAACCATTTCGCCTGACGGAGTCGGTAAAAGCTGCGGGTTGAGCGTCCAAGCTGAGTCCGGCGGCGCTGGACACGGTGCTTGGGAAATTAGCCCGGCAACACGACCCGAACGTTCTAGTCGGCTTCGATCACGCCGACGACGCCGGAGTGTATCAAATCGCGCCCGATCAGGCGCTGGTTCAAACTGTCGATTTCTTCACGCCTATCGTTGACGACCCTTACACTTTCGGCCAGATCGCTGCGACCAACTCGTTGAGCGACGTCTACGCAATGGGCGGAAAGCCGCTCACGGCGCTCGCTCTGGTGTGTTTTCCCGAAAAGGCGGATCTCGAGATTCTCGAACGAATACTCGCTGGTGGTCTCTCGAAAATGATCGAGGCCGGGTGCACCGTAATCGGTGGCCACAGCATTCGCGACGAAGAAACCAAGTTTGGATATTCGGTTACTGGGCTCATCCATCCCAAGAGGGTTCTCGCTAATGCCGGAGCGAAGCCAGGCGACGCTCTCATCTTTACCAAGGCTCTGGGTACGGGTGTGATTTCAACGGCAATCAAGAAGGGCAAAGCTGAGCCAGAATGGATCGATGCTGCCGTTCAGTCGATGACTACGCTGAACAAGCGCGCCGCCGACGTAATTCAGCAGGGAGATTTTGATATCCATTCCATGACGGATGTCACAGGCTTCGGCCTGATTGGGCATGCCCGCGAAATGGCGCTGGCCAGCGATGTGGCGATGCGCTTCTTTTCGAAAGATATCCCAATCTTGCCAGGAGCTCTGGAGTGCATTCGCGCGGGATACGTGCCCGGCGGCCTCAAGAACAACCGCGACTTTGCCGAATGCATGGTCAGCTACGAAGCCCCGATCAGCGACGAACTCAAGACTCTGCTCTTTGATCCTCAGACTGCCGGTGGGCTTCTCATCTCCGTCGCTGAGGAACACCGCAAGCAATTGCTCGTCGAATTGCAGGCGGCTGGCGTTCCGGCCAATCACGTCGGGAATGTCACCGAATCCCAGAAGCCGCTGATCCGCATCTACTAACTTGCGACCTTCATAAATTCGATCACGTTGTTCGGAAAGGAAATCATCATGCGACTTCGCGAACTTGGACGCAGCGGGCTCAAAGTTTCCGCCCTTGGCTTAGGCTGCATGGGCATGTCGGAGTTTTACAGCGGACGCGACGACGACGAATCCATCGCCACAATCCATCGCGCCCTCGAACTCGGTATCACCTTTCTCGATACCGCAGATGTGTATGGGCCGTATAAAAACGAAGAACTGATCGGCCGGGCAATCGAAGGCAAACGTGACAAGATCGTGCTGGCCACGAAATTCGGCATCGTGCGCGACCCGGCCAATCCATCAGTCCGTGGAGTCAACGGCAAGCCGGATTACATCCGACGCTCCTGCGAGGGAAGTCTGAAGCGCCTGGGAGTCGAGACGATCGATCTTTACTACCAGCATCGCGTCGACCCCGTCACGCCGATTGAAGAGACCGTGGGCGCGCTGGCCCAACTGGTAAAGGAAGGAAAGATTCGCCACATTGGGCTCTCGGAGGCGTCGCCAAGAACTCTCCGGCGCTCAGTGAAGGTACATCCCATCGCCGCTTTGCAAACGGAATATTCGCTCTGGAGCCGCGAGCCCGAAGACGAAATTCTCGCAACCTGTCGTGAACTGGGCATCGGTTTCGTGGCTTACAGTCCGCTCGGACGTGGCTTTCTTACCGGCCAGTTCACGCGATTCGAGGATTTCCCGGAGGACGACTACCGCAGATTTTCTCCGCGCTTTCAGGGTGAGAACTTTCAGAGGAACCTTGACCTCGTGCACCGGGTCGAGGAAATCGCGAAGGAAAAAGGCTGCAAGCCTGCACAGTTAGCTCTGGCATGGGTTCTCGCTCAAGATGAAAACATCGTGCCTATCCCGGGCACCAAGCGCCGCAAGTATCTGGAAGAGAATGTTGCCGCGCTCGATGTAAAGCTCACCCAGGAAGATCTACGCCGTATCGATGAAATCTTCCCTACTGGCGCTGCGGCCGGGGATCGCTACCCCGAACACATGATGAGCATGGTGAATAGTTAATTGGTACGCAAAAAATCAGGGCGGCCCATTGAGGCCGCCCTCTGAACTAGCTGCTGAAAACTATTCTAAGCTCGCGCCGGGCTTTCCCCGCCCTTCACGATTCCACGTCCCGGTTCCGGCTTCAGCACCTGCTGCACGCCTTCATCAGGCTTGGAAGGTGACTTCATCGGAGGCAGTTCCTTGCCGTCAACCAGAAGCATCACTTCGGAGGCATCCAGTACTTCCCGTTCCAGCAAGGCCGCTGCAATCTTCTGCAGCGTATCGCGGTTGCCCTCCAGGATATTCTTCGCTGTTTCGTAGCCGTGGTTGACTAATTTTCGGACCTCGCCGTCAATTTTGATGGCGGTGTCTTCGCTGTAATCGCGGTGCTGGCTGATCTCGCGTCCCAAGAAAATCTGCTCTTCTTTCTTACCGAAGGTCAGAGGCCCGAGGTCGCTCATGCCCCACTCGCATACCATCTTGCGGGCCATTTCAGTGGCTCGCTCGATGTCGTTTCCGGCGCCCGTGCTCATCTGATTAAGGAAAAGCTCCTCCGCCAGACGGCCGCCCATCAAAATCGCCAAGTCGGTCTTCAGATACTCCCGGGTGTAATTGTGGCGGTCATCAATAGGCAACTGCATGGTGACGCCCAAAGCCATTCCGCGTGGAATAATCGTGACCTTGTGCACCGGATCAGAGCCAGGCAGTTTTGCCGCCACGAGAGCATGCCCCGCTTCGTGGTAAGCCGTCACTTTCTTTTCCTCGTCGGAAAGAATCAGCGATTTGCGTTCCACGCCCATCAGGACTTTGTCTTTGGCCACTTCGAAGTCGAACATCAGCACGGCCTTGCGGTTCTGCCGCGCCGCCGCCAAAGCCGCTTCGTTCACCATGTTGGCAAGGTCTGCGCCGGAGAATCCAGGAGTTCCGCGCGCCAGCACCGAGAGATCGACATCCTCGGCGAGAGGAATCTTACGAGTATGGACTCGCAAAATTTCTTCACGGCCGCGAACATCCGGGCGGCTCACTACAACGCGCCGGTCAAAACGTCCGGGCCGCAGAAGTGCCGGGTCCAACACGTCAGGTCGGTTCGTCGCCGCCATGAGTATGACGCCTTCATTCGATTCGAACCCATCCATTTCCACCAGCAACTGATTCAGGGTCTGCTCACGTTCATCGTGACCACCGCCCAACCCTGCACCACGATGCCGTCCCACCGCATCAATCTCGTCGATGAAAATGATGCAGGGCGCATTCTTCTTGCCCTGCTCAAACAGGTCGCGCACGCGGCTGGCGCCGACGCCGACAAACATTTCCACGAAGTCGGAACCGGAGATGGAAAAGAACGGAACATTTGCTTCCCCGGCGACCGCCCGAGCCAAAAGCGTCTTGCCGGTTCCCGGAGGTCCAACCAGAAGCACACCTTTAGGAATCCTGCCGCCGAGTTTCTGGAACTTCTGCGCCTCACGCAGAAATTCGATAATCTCGCGTAGTTCCTCCTTCGCCTCTTCCACGCCGGCCACGTCTTTGAACGTGACTTTCTTCTGCTGCATCGAAAGCAACCGGGCGCGGCTCTTTCCAAACGACAGCGCCTTGTTGCCGCCCGTCTGCATCTGGCGGATCATGAAGAACCACAGCGCTCCCAGCAAGATCAGCGGAGCCCATGTTCCCAGCAACTGCAAGGGCCAACTTCCGCTATTGGCGTCCCGGAAGGTCATCGAGACACCCTTGTCATGCAGTTCCTTGATCATCTCGGGATAGTTCGCCGGAACCGTGGTATGGAAGGCGGAGCCGTCGGTATATTTCCCGTGCAACTGCATGCCATCGACCAGGACATCGTGCACTTTGCCCTGATCCACGTCACTCGTGAACTGGGAGAAATTGACTTCCTTGTCCTTTTGCCCACTGCGGCCAGCCTGAATCACCTGCCACAGTAATAACGCGGACAAACCGATCACGAGCCAAAAAGCTACGGTTTTGACTGTTGAATTCACCAAGAACTCCTAAAAGAGACCGGAGGCCAATCAAACGTATGCGGCCGAGGCTCCTGACACTAAATTAGATGCGCTTCAACCAATTTGGATAGGGGAAATTCCCTTACCCCCTATTCTACCTTGTCCCTCCAAAAAAGGCGCGCCGCTTTCTTCATAACTTAAGTCATCGAGGCGTGGGCGCCGCGGCCAGATAAGGGATATTGCGGTTGGTTTGCTCCACCGCGCCCAAACCGTAGCCTACAAGGAAAACATCATCCACCAGGAAGCCGAAATAATCAGGCTGTAAAGCCACCCGGCGGGCGGATTGGCGGTCGAGCAGCGTCACCAGTTTCACAGAAGCTGCTCCTCGCGCGCGCAAGTCGTTCATCAGGAATTCGCTGGTGACTCCAGAATGCACCAATCCCTCGACCAGCAGAACGTGCTGTCCGCGAATATCGGGCTCGTGGCTGAAGAAGATCTCCGTGATCTCTCCTGCATCATTGCCCGCCTGTTTGCTGGTCTGCCTGCTGTATTTGGGTTTGATAAACTGGCAAACTACGGGCACATCCAACGCCCGCACCAGGTCAGCCATGAACATGAACGCATTTTCCAGAACCGCCAGAGCCTGGATTGTCTGTCCCTTGTAGTCATCGGAAATATGGCGGCCTAGCTCCTTCACCCGCTTTTGGATTTGGTCGGCCGCGATGACCTGGCGAAGTGACTCCACTCTTGCTGCGCTCATCAAACCGTGTGCCTCCTCTCGCCTGGTTCTGACCGCTTTTAGACTAACCCGCTAAACTCTGGAGTCATCGGCTGCCAGTTCCCGGATCAGAACCGCGTCCTGATCGCGCTTGGCGCACCATCTTGCCGGGACTGGAAAGCCTCTCATCCACACGATCTCGTCTCCGCTGACCGCGACCGGCCAAAGCCTGCGTCCGGGTTGTGGCACATGCTGCTCCTGCAGCAATTCCTTAATTTTCTTCGGCGACTTCGTATGGGCTGGCCAAAACCGGTCTCCCGGACGCCAGTTGCGCACGATCAATGATCGCGGCAATAAATCCGCACGAAGAAGTTGCTGCGGATTATACTCCGCAGTCCGCTCCTCAGGAGCAACCCGCAACGCCTCGACTACTCCCCCCAGTTCCGGCACCGCCGCTCTCCCGGGCACAGGCAGCGAATATTCGTAGTCCTGCACGCGCTCCTGCCGGCGCAGGTCGGGCGTGACGAACACCATCGCCTCGGGCTCGCGGATAATCTTCCATCCGAGGGGAAGAGATAGCTCTTTCATTGACGGACCGTCCTCCGCCGCGAAGTGCAGGATTTCTTCGATATGCTTGAACTCCAGAGGAATCCCCGCCTGCTCGCCAATCGCCTTCAGCACGCGCCTTTGCACGGCCTTAGGCTCAGTCAGTAGCCATGGGCGGCTTACGGAGGCATTCATCACCACGGAGCCGGGCTCTTCCAGCCGAGCCACCAACTCCGGGTCATGAGGCTTCGGCGGTGATGGAACAATCTGCACCAACGATGGAGAATCCTCGAAACCCGGCAACCCGCGCGCCCATTCCGGTTGCGACCACTGCAGCACGGTCCCCAACCAGCCGGACACTTCGTTTTCCCAGTAATCCTCCTCGTCGCGGGCAATCTCCGCCAACTCGGAGAGACTCTCGACGACCGCAGGATTGAACTCCCGTTCCAGTAATGGCAGGACAAGTTTGCGAACACGATTGCGCGTGAACTTGGAATCAGTGTTTGTGGAGTCTTCCCGCCAGGGCTGATTAAGGTCGGCTAGATACCGCTCCAGTTCACGCCGCCGGATTCCCAGGAGCGGGCGAATAATCTCGCCGTGGCCGTCCTCATCCTCGTGCTCCACCAAGATACGCGGATAGATCCCGCCCAGTCCGCGTAGTCCTGTGCCGCGAATCAACCTCATCAACACGGTCTCGGCCTGATCATCGAGGGTATGGCCGGTGGCAATCGTTGTCAGACGTGGATTTGGGAAGGGCGCGGCTTCAGCCGTGCCGTCAGGCTCTACCAATGATGCGGGCTTCAGCCCCTGAGGGACCTCCCCTTCGACCTCAGAACCTTCCGCCGATCCCAGTAGCCGGCGAAAGAATTCATACCGCAACTCACGCGCGGCGGCTTCCACGGAGGTGTGTTGGTCCGCAGCAAGTTGGGCCACATCGCCGCTCTCGACATGAAACTCCAACCCGTGCTTTTGCGCCAGCTGCCCGACAAACTCCTGGTCCAGTTCGGATTCCGCACCACGCAGCTTGTGGTTGAAATGAACTACAGACAGAACGATGCCAAGTTCACTCCTCAGTTCGAGCAACAATCGCAATAACGCGCCCGAATCAATCCCGCCCGATACGGCAACGCCAACGCGGTCTCCGGCCCGCAGCAGTTCTTCTCGGCGGATATGGCGGGACAAGCGTTCGGCAAGTGAATGCACGGAAACATGGTACATCGGCGCAATGGCTTGGATGGACGGCGGCGAACTAGCGCTCGCCTGACGGCCAGAGGCGGCCCGGCGTAAGCACTTAGAGCCCCGGACTCTTCTCCGCGATCAGCTTCTTAATCTTCTCCACGAACTCCGCCGCTGCCATGTCCTCCGTCTTCTCTTTCCCACGGGTGCGGACATTCACCTTTCCCGCTTCAGCCTCCTTATCGCCGACGACCAGCAGGAACGGCACCTTCTGCATGGCATGCTCGCGGATTTTCGCATTCATCTTCTCATTGCGCGCATCCACTTCCACGCGCACGCCGATGGCTTTGAGCTGATCCGCAACTTTGTTGGCATACTCGGCGTGGCGCTCGCTAATGGGAATCATCACTGCCTGCACCGGCGACAGCCAGGCCGGGAATGCGCCCGCATAGTGTTCGATCAACACTCCGAAGAACCGCTCCACGGAACCGTAGAGGGCGCGATGCACCATCACCGGCTGTTTCCTCGAACCGTCCTCCGCCACATATTCGAGGCCAAAGCGCTGCGGCAGGTTGAAGTCAAACTGCACCGTCGAGAGCTGCCACAACCGGCCGATCGCATCCACCAGCTTGATGTCGATCTTCGGTCCATAGAATGCCGCCTCGCCGGGGATGGTCTTGTACTCAATGTTTCTCCCCTTCAATACCTTCTCCAGCGATTGCGTAGCATGGACCCACTGCTCCTCGCTGCCTACAAAATTCTTGCGGTCTGCTGGATTCCACGTCGAAAGCTCAGTCTGGAACTTATCGAAGCCAAAATCCTTCAGCACATCCAGAGCGAAGTCCAGGCAACTGGCAATCTCGTCTTCGATCTGCTCCGGCATGCAAAAAATGTGGGCGTCATCCTGCGTAAACCCGCGCACACGCAGCAACCCGTGCATTACGCCCGAGCGCTCGTAGCGATAAACAGTTCCCAGCTCGCCGAGACGCACGGGCAGATCGCGATACGACTTTAAAGAATCCTTGTAAATCAGAATATGGCCCGGACAATTCATCGGCTTCAGCCGGTATTCGGCGTCATCCAGTTCCATGGCGTCGAACATGTTCTGCGCGTAATAGCCCTCGTGCCCCGACGTAAAGAACAGCTGCCGCCGCGCTACATGCGGGGTATAAACCAGCGAGTAGCCACGCTTCAGGTACTCTTCGCGCATCCAGTCTTCCATCTCTTTGCGGATGATGCCGCCCTTGGGATGCCAGAAAATCAGCCCCGGCCCCGCCAGTTCCTGGATCGAGAACAAATCGAGTTGCTGCCCCAGCACGCGATGGTCGCGCTTCTTTGCCTCT
Source organism: uncultured Acidobacteriaceae bacterium (assembly GCA_963773675.1). Lineage (GTDB taxonomy): Bacteria > Acidobacteriota > Terriglobia > Terriglobales > Acidobacteriaceae > Sulfotelmatobacter. The sequence continues at coordinate 40,968 of CAVZCG010000013.1, read as the reverse complement.
TCCACCTGCTGCAGGTGGGCATCGAGATCCTTCTTCGAGAAAAACGCGGTTCCGTAAATTCGCTGCAGTTGGGGATTTTTCTCATCACCCAGCCAGTACGCACCCGCGATATTGAACAGCTTGAACGCCTTGATCTTTCCGGTTGACGGAATATGCGGGCCGCGGCAGAAATCGGTGAACTTGCCGGTGCGATAGATGGAAATCTTTTCATCGGGCTTGGTGAATTGCTCGATGAAATGGCATTTCATGAAGTCGCCTTCTTTTTTGAATTCCGCTAACCCCTGATCGCGGGGCAGAAATTCGCGCGCATACGGAATGTTCTGCTGCACCAGTTCCTGCATCTTCTTCTCGATTTCTTCCAGATCCTCCGGAGTAAACGGGGTCGGCCGGTAGAAGTCGTAGAAGAATCCACTTTCGGTTGCCGGACCGTGACCCAGTTTAGTCTCTGGAAAAAGCTCCAGCACGGCCGCCGCGAGCAGATGTGCGGACGAATGCCGGTAAATTTCCAGCGACTCAGGATCCTTTTCCATCAAAATGCGCAGGTCGGTGTCTTTCTCAAGCGGGCGGGTGAGGTCGATGAGATCACCGTTGGATTTCGCGGCCAAAGCGGCGTCCGCGAGCCGCGGACTGATGGACTTCGCAATCTCCAGAGGGGTGGTGCCCTTGGGAACGTCCTTCACGCTTCCATCCGGAAGCTTCACATGAATGCTATCTGCCATAAGTTGGGACCTACAGACGTACTGAATCTTTCAGTTTATTGGAGGGATTCGGGAGGGTCAAACCTGAAGCAGGCAGCGAGAACACGGAAGGCAGGATGTTTTCACCCGCCCTCCGTCCTGTACCAAGAGTTCCTACATCGTTACGTCTTTGACATGGGTAGCGAAATACCACGTATTCCCGAACGGATCGGTGACGGCCGAGTTGCGGTCGCCATAAGGCTGGTCCGTCGGTTCATGGAGCGACTTGGCCCCCGCCGCCAAAGCGCGCCGGTACACAGCGTCGCTATCGGGCACGTAGAGGTAGAACATCGCGGGCATGGGCTCGTACTTGTCATGAGCCTCGCCCATTTCCACCACAGAATCGCCAACGCGAATTTCAGCGTGATGAACCACGCCATCGGGCGAAGCATACTTCGCGATCTCGCTCGCGCCCAAAGCGCGCTTCATGAAGCTGATCACGGGCTCGGCTCGCCGCGGGTGTAGATATACATTCACATTATTGAGGCCCTTCGGAATGTAGCTCTCGCCCTTGTGGGTGGCAATGTACCAGTAGTTCCCCGCCGCATCTTTCACCGTGGCCGAGCGCTCGCCGTAATCCTGGTCGCGCGGTTCGTCGAGTGAGGTGGCTCCGGCCGCGAGTGCGCTCCTGTAAGCGGCATCCACGTCCTTCACATAAACATGCAGCGCGTTGGGATGCAGCGTAGCCGACCACTTTTTCCCGGCAATGCCGCCACCGAGCATCATCATCGAGTCGCCAACGCGCACTTCGCCGTGCACGCCGGTCGGAGTCGGAATTCGCAAAGCCTCCTCTGCGCCAAAGGCCTTTACGACAAAGTCGATCAAGGCGTTGCCATCTTCAGCCACCAGGTACGGCGTCACCATCCGGAAGCCGCGCGGGACCGGATCCACGCCAGTCGCGGGTTTCATGCGACCGCCTTCAGGGCCAGTGGTGAGTTTCTTCATTCGCCGATGCATCTCCTCCACCGGCATCTCTTCCGTCAGCGTAGACACGCTCCACGAGTATCCAAAGGGATCGCGAACCGTTCCTTCGCGGCGTCCGTAAAACTGATCGGCGATGGGAGTCACGGTCTTGGCTCCTGCCTCAATCGCACGAGCGACAAACTTGTCCACATCCGGAACACTCAGCGACATCAAAACTGGTGAATTTCCCAGTGTCTCCGGACTGAACCTTCCTCCCTCCGGCCACTCTTCCGCCAGCATGATGGTCGAGTCGCCAATCGTGATCTCCGCATGCGGGATCCCGCTTTCGAGTTGGAACCGGAACTTTTCCTTCGCGCCAAATGCCTGCTGGTAGAACTCAATTGCCTTCGCGGCATCCTTGAAAGTCAATCGCGGCACGGCGGCCGGGCGGACGGCTGCCGGGACGGGTACGGTAAGTGTAGCCATATTCTTTTTCCCTTCTAGTTGTGATTTCAATCGTGCCTTGAAACTTGCGCTCGGCAGATTGCGCAATTCTGCCGCTATGCGCACCAGGGGCTCGATTTCGCTCTCAACTTTCGGGCCTCGTCCATCCGTCCGCGCCAGCATGACTTCGACGGCCTGGTTCAGTCGCTCGATCTTCTTTGTATCGCCGCTTCTCGGATTCAGAGAGCGCTTAGGCATCGGCACCCTCCATGCGCGCCCGCAGACTTGTCAGCGCACGGAACTGCAACTGCTTCACCGCGCCTTCCGTCTTGCGGATCTCCCGCGCCACTTCCTTGATACTTTTCTGCTCCACAAACCGCAGCACCACCACTCGCTGCTGCTCTGCCGGCAGCGTCTCCACCAGGCGAAACAACGTCGCCCGCCGTTCCACCTCTTCGAATTCCGCAGTCCGAGCCGGCACCGACTCGATCTGTTCCGGCTCGGCAACCACTTGTTCCCGGCTCGAGCGCTGCCAGCGGTCCGAAATCAGGTTGCCCGCGATCCTGAACAGCCAGGCGGCAAACGGGATCCCTCGCCACTCGAATCTGTTTAAGTTCGCGAGGGCTTGGTGAAACACCTCGGAGGTAATGTCCTCAGTTTCCGCACGATCTCCCACCCGCCGCACGACGTACGCATAGACGCGCTCGAAATTGTTCTCATAAAGCTCCGCGAAGCGCGCAGGATCCTTCTGCGCTTCCTCAATCAGAAGCCGCTCGTCCGCTTCTTTCCTCAGAGCCTTCAACGAATTCTCCGCGCGGAGTTGACGTACACAGGGATAACGGCCGGGATCTAGAAAAAGTTACGGCTGAACAAATTACGCGGTAGCCGGACTTTGTGGGTAATACAACTCCTCAACCGCTTTCTGCACCTTCGCCGACACCGCTTCCAAGTCCCGCATCGTCAGCCCTGTGGTCGAGATCGGCTGGCCTACCCTCATTTCCAGCGGCCGGCACTTGATGTGGTAGGTATCCATCGGCAGCAGCTCGTAGGTGCCGACCAAAGCCACGGGAACAATATCCACCTGCGCCTTGATAGCGAGAAAAAAAGCTCCCGGCAGAAATGGCTTGATCTCGCCATCAGGAGTGCGCCCGCCTTCCGGATAAATGACCAACGGCATCCCGGCCTTCAAACTTTTCACCGCGGAGCGGATCGCCGCAATCGAATTGGTCGGCTTTTGCTGATCGATGCACACCTGCCCCGACCGCTTCAACTGCCAGCCCACCACAGGATAGGCCAACAATTCCTTCTTGAAAACGATGCGGAACTGAAACGGCAGGTAAACATAGAGAACAGGGATGTCCATGGCCGAAGCATGATTGACCGCGTAGACATGAGGCTTCGTCGTATCGATCTTATCGAGACCGGTGACTTTCACCGGCGACAAGATCGTTTTCATGATGAGCCACGACCATGCCCGCGAGAACCAATGCAGGCGGCGTCCCCCCGGGTCAAACAGGCCTCCGGGCAGAGCAAGCAGGCCCAGAACCAGCGTGTAAAGCCAAATCAGCGGATCAAGGATGAAATAGGATCGCAGGCGGCTCAACCAACCGTAATTCTTCCCGGGAATCGCGTGCGGACTTTTCCGCACCGCAACCGGCGGCGCTGCTTGCGCGCCACTTTCTACCTCCACCGATGAGTTCACTTCCTGCACTTTTCTATTTTAGGGGAAACCCTTCGCGAACGCCTCTTCAGAGTTCAGATCCCACGATACTCATCGCTTCGCCGACCAGATAAATCGACCCCGTGATCACCACCACAGTCCCCACACTCGCAAGAGATCTGGCCCGCTGCACGGCAGCTTCCACATCCTCCACCGCATCGATGTCTACGCCCGTGCGCGCCCCGGCCTGCAGGATTTCTTCCGGCGATGCCGCGCGCGGGTTTGCAGGCCTGGTCGCAATCACTCGATCCGCCAGCGGAAACAAAATCTCCGCCATCTCGGAGATTGCCTTATCCCGCATCGCTCCAAAAACAAAAATCAGCGAACGGTCCGCGTAGCGCTCCGAAAGGGCTGAACGCAGAGCCCATGCGCCCGCCGGATTGTGCGCCACATCGATAACGATCTCAGGCCATCCGGCTCGCGCCGCGATCACCTGAAACCGTCCCGGCCACTGCGTCTCACGGATGCCCCTTTCAATGCTCTTCGCTTTGATGCTGCTGAACCCCTGGCGGTTCAACTCTTCCGCGGCGGCGATGGCCAGCGCAACGTTGCGTAACTGATGCCGCCCGACCAGCGGCGTCTCCACCAGAATCTGCTCCCCCATCACCTGAAGCGGATAGCGGTAAATGTGCCTGGGATTGGCCGGCTCGGAACTCGGTACAAGGTACTCGCGACTCCCCGGAGAAACTGGCGGCACAAATGGCACCGCGTTCACCGCTCGCGCCCCCATTTCCAGGATGGCGTTCCCAATCACATCGTTCGCTTCCGGCTGTTGCGGCAAAGTCACTACCGGGCCGTCACGACGAATAATTCCCGCTTTCTCGCGCGCAATCTCGTTTACTGTGTTCCCCAGAAATTTTTGATGATCGAGCGAGATGTCGGTAATGACGCTTACTCGCGGCTCTACCACATTCGTAGCATCGAGCCGCCCACCCATACCCACTTCCAGCACCGCGAGATCCACCTGCTCGCGGGAAAAATATTCGAAGGCAATCGCTGTCATCATCTCGAAGAAACTGGGATGCCACGGCAGTTCTTTCTTCTCCACAAGCATTTCCGCAACGCGATCAATTTTGCCGTGCAGCTCCGCGAAATCGTCGTCACTGATCTCTTTGCCGTTGATGCGAATGCGCTCGTTGAGCCGTACCAGATGCGGCGAAGTGTACAGACCCGTTTTCAATCCTGATGCGCGCAGGATCGAAGCCAAGGTCGCCGCCGTCGAGCCCTTGCCATTCGTTCCGGCGATCAGCACGCTGGGAAACCACCGCTCCGGATGATTCAGGGCCTGCAGCAGCACGCGCATGTGCGCCAGATCGAATTTGTGCGATGGCGTCTGCGCTAGCTCGTGCCCGAGCGCGAACATACGCGACACCGCTGTTTCGTAAGACATAGAGAAGCGCTTTTCAGCTTGTATTTCAGATCAACTGGCAAGACAAGATTCGATGTGCTGCAGAAAGTCGGTATCGCTACATCGGCCCAAAATAGCTGTCTTCACGCCGCCATAAAATCGAGTGCCCGCGCGATGTAAGGCTTGAGTTCCTTGCGAGGCACGACCGCATCCAGCATCCCGTGCTCCAGCAGAAACTCGCTGCGTTGGAATCCCGCCGGCAGCTTCTGCCGAATTGTCTGCTCAATCACCCGCGGCCCGGCAAATCCAATCAGCGCGCCCGGTTCGGCGATATTCAAATCACCCAGCATGGCGAATGATGCCGTCACGCCGCCCGTCGTAGGGTCGGTCAGAACGGAAATATAAGGAACCTTCGCCTTATCCAGCCGAGCCAGCGCCGCCGAAATCTTGGCCAGCTGCATCAGGCTGACCACGCCCTCCATCATCCGCGCCCCGCCCGAGGCCGACACAATGATCAGAGGCGCCTTCGAGTCCAGCGCGCGCTCCACCGCCCGGGTGATCATCTCGCCCACCACGGCGCCCATGCTGCCGCCGATGAACGCATACTCCATCACGCTCGCAACCACCGGCCGGCCCAGCAGCCTACCCTGCGCGTTGATTACCGCATCTTTCAGCCCGGTGTCGTGTTGCGCCTGCCGCAGGCGCGTCGAGTACGGTTTCAAATCCACAAACTTCAACGGATCGGTCGACGACAAATTGGCGTCCAAGCTCTCATACTGATTTTCGTCCAGCAGCAACGCCAATCTGGTCCGGGCATCGATGCGGAAATGCTTTCCGCACTTTGGACAGACGTTCAGATTCTCTTCCAGATCTTTTTTCCAAATGATCTGCCGGCAGTTCTCACACTTCACCCACAACCCTTCGGTGCGAACCGTCTTCTTGCCCGAATTATCGAGGTCGCCGGATTCCCGTTTAAACCAAGCCATAAGTCAGTTCTCAGTTCTCGGTTGTCAGTTTCTCAGTAAAACCGTGTCTCCACCCAGTCACACTTCACTGAGAACTGGGAACTGAGAACTAGTACTCGATCCCTCTCTGCGCCATGACGCCCTTTTCGTAAGCGTGTTTCACCTGCCGCATCTCTGTAACCGTGTCGGCGACCTCAACGATTGTGGGGTGTGCGTTCCTTCCCGTCAAGATGACATGCACCATTTCGGGTTTCTTCTTAAGGCTCTCGACCACCTTCGCTGGGTCCAGCATTCCGTAACTGATGGCATAGTTGATCTCGTCCAGCACCACCAGATCCCAATCACCCGACTGGATCGCCCTTTCCGCCTCGGCCCACGCGTCCTCCACCATCTTGACGTCTTCCGGATCAGGCTTCTCCGCACCCACCTTCACAAATCCGCGCCCCATCTGCCTCATCACAAACTTGTCACCAAAGGCCTGCACCGCATCCAGTTCCCCGTAGTGCCAGGAACCTTTCAGGAACTGCAGCATGAGCACTCGCATCCCCTGGCCTATGGCGCGCAAAGCCGTGCCCATTGCCGCGGTCGTCTTCCCCTTGCCCGGGCCGGTGTTTACCATGATGAGACCGCGGCGTACGTCAGTCATAAAGGGATATTCGATTCTACTAGAAGGTCAGCGCGGACGTACGCCTTGCTAACGGCAAGTGTCGCCCCCTTTACTCTTCAGTTTCAACTTGTGGTGTACTTTTGACGGTAGATGAATTTTCCACGGAACTCCTGCATCCAATCTGGCGTATTCGTGTGCGAGCAGATCTCTCCCCTGGCAGACTGCGGAGGTCTCGTCGTGATCAACAATTGTTGGATGTTATTGTTTTGCCTGTTTGTGGCCTTGCCTGCATTTTCCGCTCAACACGTTGCAGTTCATCCCAGACCTGGCTTCAATGCCGCCGAGCAGGAGACCATTCGCCAGATCGTCGATATGGAACGCCAGTCGAAAGAGGCCAGCCTCCGTCGTGATTCAGACTTTTCCCTGCACACCCTTGCCGACGACTATGTGGCCATAACCCCGCTTGGACAAGTCACCACGAAACAGGAGACCATCTCCGCTCGCCGGAGCGGACAACTTCGCTACGAGGCCATGAATATTACCGATATGGTCGTGCGGGTGTATGGCGATATGGCCGTGGTCACCGCTCGTGCCGACGTGAAGGGCCACCAGCTTGGCGAGGATTTCAGCGGACCCTACCGTTACACCCGGGTCTGGGTTCGCCGCAACGGCCAGTGGCAAATCGTGAGCTATCAGGCGACCGTCACCCAGTAAAACGCGGCGGATTGAGCCAGCATCTCGAAGACTGCTGCGACGGACGTTACCGCTTCAACTCAGATTCCCGGTTCCTTTGCTACCTGTACCTGGCACAAGACTAGTGGGCCTATTCGCGGGATGGTTTGGATCCTCATCGCTCAATAACGGCAACGCGACCCTCAAGGCTTCAACTTGCCGCCTCACTTTCAATAATTCCTGTTCCTTGGCCCGTAGCAGCTCCATCACATCTTTCATGAATGCTCTCCGAAAATCCACTCCGTCATCTCTATCATTATCATTGCGTCATTGGAGGTTAGGGTTATAGTACTTCGAAACTGTAGGTGGCGCTGCGCCCAAGAACAACTCACGAAGGTACACGCTGCGTTCGCGGCGGGTCAGTGTCCCGAATGATAGGGATGACCTTTCAGAATCGTGAACGCCCGGTACACCTGCTCCAGCAAAACCACGCGAGCCAGCTCATGCGCCAGCGTCATCCTGCCGAATGAGATTGTGTGCTGCGCCGCATTACGCGCCGCGTCACCGAATCCATCAGCTGGCCCCACCGCGAAGACCAGCGGTAGCGGATTGCGACCCTGACACTCGCCCAAGAATTGCGCGAACTCCTCAGAAGACAATTGCTTCCCGCGAGAGTCCATCAGAACCAGTGTCGACTTGCCACCGGTTGGCCTGCCAGCTTTAGCCGACGAAGAACGTCCGCAGAGTTGCAAGAGTGCGGCTTCGTCGCGCAGTGTGACTCCTTCCACCCGCACGAAACGGGCGATCCGCTTCAGATATTCGTCCGTGAGCGCCTGGATGGCCGCCTCTTTCGTCTTCCCCACCCAAGCAATCTTGATCTTCACGGCGGTAATCAACCCTACTTGATTCCAGAAGCCAGCACGACCCGCGCTCCGAACTCAATCTTTTCTCCGCGCACATATTGTCCGATGGCCGCTTGCACTTTCTCATGAATCTGCGGCCACATGTCCGCGGGTACACGATCCAGCATGGACCGAAAAGGAACAGCCACGCCCTGCGCTTGCTCCCACACTTCCTCCGGCGTCCCCGGCCAAGTCCAGGGCAATGTCTTGGTCTCTTCTTCGACTTCCCGAAAACCAGCGCGGCGCAGAACCGCCGAAAGACTACCCGGCTCTGCAAAGCGAAATGGATCAGGACCGCCTGCCGGGAACAGTGGTCCCCCTACATGACGATGAACCACGCCCATCATGCTCTGCCAGTAGGGCTGCTCAAACGGTCCCCATGCCAAGAAACAGGCGCGAGAATTCTTACGGAGAACTCGATGTAGCTCTCGCAAGGCAAGCACTGCGTCGGGAAAGAACATGACTCCAAAGCGACAAGTGGCTAGATCAAAACTCGCGTCTTCAAAGGGCAGCGCCTGGGCATCCGCCTGCCGGGCGGAAAAATTGTCCAGACCGCGCTCCTGCGCCCGTCTGCTTGCGATCTCAAGAAGGTCGGCGCTCAGGTCCAGAGCCGTAACCCGTCCCTGGGCTCCAACCCTCATTGCAATGCTGATGGCGGGCTCGCCCGTGCCACTGGCCAAATCCAGAACGCGCATTCCCGGCTTCGGCTGCGCATACTCCACCAGCGCCTCCGTCACCGCCTTGCCCATCACCGCCGACTTCGCCTTCCACCTGTCGGACGCGATGAGGCGGTAGGAATTTCCCCAACCCTGCTCTGTTTCGGATTCCGGCTTGGAAGAAGTCGTCATAGACAGCAAGCATCGCCCATCTGACGAGGAGCTACGCTTTGTTTCGGCGAGGAGCGACCGCATGTTTCTTCGGAGACTTGGGGCTCTTTGTTTTCGCCTTGGTGGCGGGCGCAGCCTTCCGCCTCGGCTCCGCCTTCAATTCCGAAGGTTCGAGGCGCTTGGCCGTTTTCCAGAGGCGCTCCAGATCGTAGAACTCGCGCGCCTTCTCGGAAAAAACATGCACCACGAAGTCCACATAGTCGACCAGAATCCACTCGCCCTGCTTATATCCCTCGACGTGTGTCGGCCGCAAATCTGCCGCTTTCAGGCGCAGTTCCACCTCGTCCGCAATGGCCTGCACCTGTCGCGGATTCGTGCCGCTGCACAAAACGAAGTAGTCGGTAAATGCCCCCGAGCCCTTCTCCATTTCCAGGATTGAAAGTTCTTCTGCTTTTTTGTCAAGGCAGGCCTGAATGGCTGCCGCTACCTGTAGTTTCAGCTCATTTTTTTTCATGCAGAGAGTGTCGGTCGTTGGTCGTTCGTCATGAGTGATGGTTGGTTCAACTCGGATTGAGCTCCCATTGTAAATGACGGACGGCCTCCGCGACCTCTTCCGTCGCGATCACCATCCCTAGGCAAGACAGTCGGCGATCGAGCAACGCCAGCGACTAGCGACTTTTGTACAAACCCATTTTCTTAATGTAGTCGGCAACCGCCGGTTCCAGGAAGCGGCCAAGCGGTTTACTGGCAGCCACGGCCTCGCGGATCGCCGTCGAAGAGATCGGTTGGTAGACATCATCTAGCATATGGACGTTAACCCCAGTAAGCACCAAGTCCCCCTTGGCTGCCTGCTTGTGGAACGGCCGCGTCGCCTCTTCGCGAGGTCGCAGCTTCGCCGGTAGTGCGTTCGCTACGTCGGCCAAGGAGTACCCCGGCCTGCTGGCAACGACAAACTCGCACTCTCGAAACAGATCCTCGGAGCGGTGCCACTTGGCAATGTCCGCGAATGCATCGACACCGATGAGTAGGAAGAGCCGGTCCGCTTTCTTGAACGACTGCTTGACGCGCTCGACGGTATCGATTGTGTAGTTGGGTTTTGCCTCACGTTCTTTTTCTTTTTTCCGACCCGGGTTATCTGTCTCAAGCTCCTCCGGCGCCTCCAGCAGGGAAGGCATGAAATCTTTGTCTTGTGAAGTGGCCAGAGCAATCATGGCATAGCGGTGAGGAAAGCCCGATAGAGGTTGGCGCTGTTTGTGTGGAGGAATATTTGCCGGAACAAACAGAATCCGGTTAAGCTTGTAACGTTCGCGCGCCGCGCGCGCCATGGCGAGGTGCCCGCGATGGATCGGATCGAATGTTCCGCCAAATAGTCCTACGTTCATGAGCCGCTAGTGTCTTCGTTTCCAGCCTCAGTTGGCAAGTTCAACCTTTCTGGCAGCATCTGGCCAATGCCTTTGGCTGGAAGTCGGCCGATGGGGGCATTGTCCGATTGGCCCGGAGTTATCTGCCAAGGAAACATCGTCTCCCGCGAATTTAGAATGAACTCCTGTAATCTCGTGCATCTAAAAATGTGCAGTTAGTATCCGTTACATGCGAGTAACCCTCCCCCTACTGCGCATTCAACCGGCCCGTGCGCCGATTCTGCGCTACGGAGTTGCTGTCCTTAGCACGACGCTGGCTCTTATCCCAGCGGTGCTGCTTCCCAACATCACGGAGAGCCGTCTGGCGGTTTTCGCCGTCGCCGTGATGGTGAGCGCGTGGTATGGCGGCTGGAAGCCAGGTCTGGTCGCCACCTCGTTCGCTCTGACCGTCAGCGCCTACTTCTCATTCTCCGGTGAACGGACTCCAGCTCAATTTCGTTCAACCATGATGCGCCTGGCCCTCTTCGTGGTGCTGGCGGCTCTCATCTGCTGGTTCAACGCGGCATTGCGAGCCACTCAGGAAGGATTGCGACGCTCCGAGATGAATTTCCGTTCTTTGGTGACCAACGCTCCCTACGGCATCTGCCGCTGCGATTCCGCTGGCCAACTATTGGATGTGAATCCCGCTCTGCTGACCATGCTGGGATATTCCTCTGCCCGAGAGCTTGTAGGACAGCATCTCGGAGCCCTCTACCTGGATACGCATCAGTGGTTCGAGTTGGCCGATTACCTGCGCTCGGCTGCGGCCTTCAACGGACTAATCGCCGAGTGGAAGAGAAAAGATGGAATTGGCACCGTGGTTCGGGTTTCCGGCCGAGCCGTCTCGGATGGCGACACCGGCACTGCCTTCGAGCTGTTTGCCGAGGACGTGACCGAGCGCCGCGCTTTGGAGCAGCAACTCCGGCAATCGCAAAAAATGGAGGCTGTAGGGAGACTTGCGGGCGGCATTGCCCACGACTTCAATAACCTGCTGATGGTAATTTCAGGCTACTCCGAGTTTCTGCTGGATCGCCTGGGCCCAGACCCGGCACTTCGTGGTCCGGCGCAGGAAATCGCCGGGGCCGCACAGCGCGCCTCTTCACTCACTCGCCAACTGCTTGCCTTCAGTCGCAAGCAGATGATGGCGCCGAAGATTCTCGATCTCAACGAAGTCATCACAGAAAACCTGAAGATGCTCACCCGCGTGATCGGCGAGGATATCGATCTCGTGATGGTTCCTGCGGCCACGCTCGGCGCAGTCCGTGCCGACGCTGGGCAGATTGATCAAGTCATCATGAATCTTGCCGTGAACGCCCGGGACGCGATGCCCTCCGGGGGCAAGCTCACCATCGAGACTTCAAACGTTTCGCTCGACGAAGAGTATTCCCGCTTCCACGCCCCCCTGCGTCCGGGAGACTACGTGATGCTCACCATCAGCGACACCGGCATGGGCATGGATTCAGAGACTCAGTCCCATATCTTCGAGCCTTTCTTCACCACCAAGGGAACGAAAGGAACCGGCCTGGGGCTATCCACGGTTTACGGCATCATCAAGCAGAGTGGCGGCTACATATGGGTTTATAGCGAGTCCGGCAAAGGCACCACGTTCAAGATCTACTTGCCCCGCGTCCCGGAAAGAGCCGAGAGTCCCGCGGTGGTGTCGACAGCGGAGTCTGTCGCGACCGAGCCGGGAACTGAGACCATCCTGCTCGTGGAGGACGAAGCTAACCTGCGCTATCTGGCTCGCCAGTTCCTGGAGAAGCAGGGCTACCGTGTCATCGAAGCCGCGGACGGAGCCGTGGCCATGCAGATCGCTGTCGCCCACGAGGGCATGATTCACCTTCTGCTCACCGACGTCATCATGCCCGGCATGAACGGGCGCGAACTCGCGCAGCGGGTTTCGGAAATTCGCCCCAATACGAAAGTTCTTTATATGTCGGGCTACACGGAGAATGTGATCGGTCACAACGGCACGCTCGACGCTGGTGTACGTCTGCTGCAGAAGCCCTTCACCCTTCGTGAGCTGAAAAGCAAGGTTCGCGAAGTGCTGGATTCCACTCCGATCGGTAGTGAGGTCGATATGTCGGTTCGAACTGCTCAAGCTTCGCCGGCGAAGGGGCCGGAACAGCCCCTGTCGCGCGCCCCCCGTTTTCAACTGCACTTACCTTTGAAATATCGGCGTCTGGATGAAGAGAAATGGCACGACGGCGAAACCAGAAACATCAGCCGCTCCGGCTTGCTGTTCCAGGCGGAAGATTCTCTGCAGCCCAATGTGCAACTGGAAATCAATCTGGTGTTGCCGGCCGAGATTGCAGGCCTTTCGCCCACAGAAGTAGTTTGCCGCGGACAAATCGTGCGGACGGTGAAGTCTGCTGGAGAAGAAATGCATCCCGCCCTGGCGGCTAAGATTCTTCAGTATCACTTTCAGCACGGGTCGCAGATTCCGCGGGCGTGAAGCCGGATCCGTGAAATTCGATTACCCGGCTCGGCCTTCTACGCTTTCGGCCTTATGGAATGCTTGCTCGCGCAGTTCGTCCACTTCCTTGGCCATCGCGTACTTCAATTCTTCGATCCCTTTGCCGGTCACCGCCGAAATTTCGTAGAGTTTCAACTTGCGTTTCTTGCAGTATTTTTTCAGCGCGGCCAGTTTGTCTTTATTGGCCACATCGATCTTCGACGCGACCATGATCATGGGCTTCTCTTCCAGACGGGCGCCGAAGCTGGCCAATTCCCCAAGAATCACTTCCACGTCCTTCACGACGTCAGGCCGCCCGCTTGCGTCCGAAACATCCACCAAGTGAACCAACAAGCGCGTGCGCTCGATGTGCCGCAGGAACTGCGTGCCCAGCCCCGAGCCCGCGTGTGCGCCCTCGATTAAGCCAGGAATATCCGCCACCACAAAACTGATTTCGTTCTTAGGGTCACCGACCGCGACCACGCCAAGATTGGGCTCCAGGGTGGTGAATGGATAGTCCGCAATCTTCGGCCGCGCCGCCGAAATACGGGAGATCAACGTGGACTTGCCCACATTCGGATATCCGACCAGTCCCACGTCGGCCAGCAACTTCAGCTCCAGCCGGTAGTTATGTTCTTCTCCCGGCCGTCCCGGCTCGTGTTCCCGTGGAGCCTGGTGAACCGAGGTGGCAAAGCGCGCATTACCGCGTCCACCGTGGCCGCCGCAGGCGATTACCATGCGTTGATCGGGCCCGGAGAAATCGAATACTTTTTCGCCGGTTTCTTCGTCATACACAATCGTTCCCACCGGAACTTTTAGAACAACATCTTCGCCTTCGCGCCCAGTCTTGTTCGAGCCTTCGCCGTGGCGTCCGCGCTCGGCCTTGTATTCGGGATTGAAGCGGAAATGCACCAGCGTATTGTGCCGTTCGCTGGACTCCATGATCACGTCGCCGCCCTTGCCGCCGTCGCCGCCCGACGGACCGCCGCGCGGAACGAATTTCTCGCGGCGAAAAGCCATGCAGCCATTGCCACCATCCCCCGCCTTCACCCGAATTTTTGCCTCATCGATAAACATTCGTTAGATAAACATTGGTCAGATAAATACGGTCAGATCACGACAGGCCCAGATAAGTAACAAAACAAAAAGCCTCGTCCCGAAGGCGAGGCCCAAGCCGCTTCTCAGAGCTTCCCGCAGCCGCAGAAGCGCAATGCCGATCCAGCGGACGGGCGAAAACTACTCCGCCACTTCCATCGGCTCGACCATCACGAATTTGCCCATCGAGCCCTTGTTCAGGAACTTGATCCGTCCCGTGATCTTGGCGAAAAGCGTATCGTCCTTGCCACGGCCAACGTTGAGCCCCGGTTTCACTCGTGTTCCGCGCTGCCGCACGATGATCGTTCCGCCGGGGACGATCTGACCGCCGAAGGCTTTGAATCCAAGCCGCTGCGCGTTCGAGTCGCGGCCATTTCGTGATGTTCCTTGTCCCTTTTTATGTGCCATGGATAAATTCTCTCAACTCTCAGTCGATTTTCAGTTTCAGTTCACTTCTTTTTCTTGGCTGCGGATTTCTTCGCTGCTTTCTTCGGAGCAGCTTTCTTGGCCGCGTGCGCCTTCGTCTGCCCTTTGGCGGCCTTCACCTCAGCGTGAGCCTCATGCTCTTCCGCAGGCGCGGCCTTCTTCACTTTCGGTTCCTTCTTCGCCAACGCCGGAGCCTTGAAGCTCTGCCCGTCAAAAGCAATCTCAGTGATGCGCACGGCGGTGTACGACTGCCGGTGCCCACGCAGCTTCTTGTACTGCTTCTTCCGCTTGTAATGAAAAACCAGGATCTTCGGGCTGCGGCCTTCTTCCACCACTTCGCCGACCACGCGCGCTTCCGCTTCCGGTTTGCCGACCTTTCCTTCGCCGCCCGACACCGCCAACACATCAGAGAAGTCCACGTGGCCATCGGTTCCCGTAGCCAGCTTCTCCACTCGAATTACATCTCCGGGCGCCACCCGGTACTGCTTTCCACCGGCGCGGATGACCGCGTACATACGTCTGCCTCCGTCAAAATGTCGTGAAATCAGTTCATCAAGCGCGTTTCCTGCGCACACAGATGCACGCTGGCACCCGCTGAACTTTCTCTGCTTGCTGTGTTTCCGCCACGGCGCTTCAGCAGCCAAGGCAGGCGTCCCCAGAACGGGTCGGCGAGTACAGGCAAACTCAACTATTTTAGCGTGTGCTGTGGAAATCGGTCAATCTTACGCTTTTCAGATCACCTGCCATGTGCGAGAATTCCGCCGGTCTTGGATCGCTTCGGGATCGCTCCCGCTATGAGTTTAGAGAGGAATTCCAACATGAACCGCATTTTTGCCATTTCCCTGTGTTTGCTCACCCTCGCCCTGTCCAGCATTGCGGAACCCCAGAAGTCAACGGCCAAGAAATCCTCCGCAGGTTCCGCCCCCGACAGCGCTTACATGCAGAAAATCTGGGACGGCTGGGCCACACTGGATACTGCGAACGTGGCCAAATTCTATGCCAGCGGTCCACACACTTTTTTTGATATCGCCCCTTTGAAATACGACAGCTGGGACGCCTACGAAAAAGGAGTCAAGGACGTTTTATCTGGCTACAAAAGCGCGAAGTTTACGGTTAATGACGACGCCTTGATTCATCCCCACGGCGACTTGGTCTGGGGAACCGCAACCGTGAAAGAAGAGATGACGACGAAAGCCGGCAAGGTGGAGATGGGCAATTTTCGCTGGACAGTGATTTGGGAGAACCAGGGTGGCAAGTGGCTGATCGTCCACGAACACGTCTCTGCCCCGTTGCAATAGGATGATGGCTTGTCCAGAAATTTGCTCGTCGCGCTCGCCGCATTCGTAGCGCTAACCTTCTCCGCTGCCGCCACCGCAGCGGCGTTCACGGCGCGATCCGTTCGGACCTGGTATCCCACACTTCGCAAGCCGCGGGGCAATCCGTCAGCCTCCTATTTCGGCCCCGTATGGACTGTCCTTTATTTTCTGATGACGATTGCCGCCTGGAATGTATGGCGGGTGGGCGACGGTTGGACGGGCGCCTCGCCGGCAATCACGGTCTTCCTCATCCAGTTGGCCTTGAATGCCGCATGGTCGGCCATCTTCTTCGGATTGCGCTCCCCCGCGTGGGCCTTGCTGGAAATCATCCTGCTATGGGCTGCAATTCTTGCCAGCGTCATTTTGTTCTGGCAAATCTCAACGTTCTCCGCCGCCCTCCTTCTTCCGTATCTCGCGTGGGTTACCTATGCAGCATATTTGAATGCCGGAATCTGGCGCTTGAATCGAGCGGCCTCGGAGTAAGCGATAATTACCTCTGTAATCCCAGGTAACCACGAAAATCTTGCAGAAACAATCAAGCTGCGACAGGGTTAATACATATTGAGAATGTGGGGAGATTTACCATGCGAGACCGAATCGTCTTTTTGATTTCGATTTTCATGCTGGCCAGCGTGGCCTGGGGCCAACAACAACCATCCGGCAGCAACACCCAGCCCAGCACGCAGCAGAGCATGCCCGGTATGGATATGTCTGGCCATGACATGTCGAATATAAAGGGCATGTCCATGGACGCGGATAAGGACGACAAGGATACTGCCGCCGGCATGCACGCCATGCATTCCATGGAAGGCCACATGGACATGGGTCCGCACATGAAGATGACCGCGCTTCGCCCGGTGAAGCCGGGCGATGGCGAGCGCGCACAGGAAGTAGTGGAGGCAGCTCGCAAAGCTTCATCCAAATACGTGGACTATCACGCCGCGTTGGACGACGGCTTCAAAATTTTTCATCCTGAAATTCCGCAGAAGGTCTATCACTTCACCAGCCGGGCCTATGCCATAGAAGCCGAGCTACGGTTCAACCCCGAGCATCCCACCTCGCTGCTCTATGAAAAACATGGCGACGGCTACAAGCTCGTTGGCGTGATGTATACCGCGCCCAAGCGCTTCACCGAAGATGAACTCGACCAGCGCATACCGCTCAGCGTGGCGCAGTGGCACGAACATGTGAACTTCTGTATTCCTCCGCTTGGACGATGGAAGGAACTGCGTTCGCCCAACCCGCAATTCGGAATGCAGGGATCGATCACAACCCAGGAAGCCTGCGATGCCGCCGGAGGAATTTTTCGTCCAGTAGTCTTTAACTGGATGGTGCACGTCTACCCGTTCGAAAAAAATCAGGCGAGCGTCTGGTCCGTAGAGCGTCAGCACGGCGACGCAGACTAACTCCGTATAAGGACGGCCGCCATCGGCCGCCCCGCGCTACCCACCACGCACAATTTCTGCGCGTCCTCAATTGTTTCCGACTAAAGCCAGACAGAACACCTCTACTCTGTACATGCTTTCCTGAGCCAACTTCATCGCGGGTTTCCTGCTACCGGAAGTCTGCGCTCTCCGTCCAAAGATGCATGATGGAAAGCTGCCCCAAACGTCGATCCAGAACCATGGAACTTTCGACGAGGCACATTCGTAGTAGTAGACGTGGGTAGCAGCAGCGCAGAAGTTAGGTTGCGCGGGGATCTTTCGAAGTAGGCATATCTAGAGGGGTTTAGGGGATTCTCTCACTGTCGGTTTGGCGGCCCAGGTGAGAAAATCCCCGTGCACAGCGAGACAAGACTCGCGCCTTGTCGGCTGAACCCCAGCGGTTGCATTGTAGGCGATTCGCGGCAAAACACCAATGTTTTCTCGCGTACGTCGTGAGCCGGGCCGCCCTAACCGTTTCCCGACGCGATTTCGGGAAAGAAAAAGGAGCAGTCATGACGTTCGCAAAAGTTTCCAAGAGTCTGGTACTGGGTTTGGCATTACTGATGGCATCCAGCGCCTTCGCCTCCAGCAAAGCCAATCTGGAACTGATCAATGCTGTGACGGTCAACGGAACAACCTTGAAACCAGGCGACTACAAGGTCCAGTGGGAAGGCAGCGGCCCGAACGTGGAACTGAGTATCCTGAAAGGCAAAGACGTAGTCGCAAAAGTCCCAGCGCACGTGGTTGAGCTGCAGACGCCCTCCTCGAATGATGCCGCGGTAACCCATCAGAATGCCAGCGGACCAAACTCGCTCGCCGGCATCCGCTTCCAGGGAAAGAAATTCTCCCTCGAGCTGGGAGACAGCAGCGACAACATGCAGGCCAGCGGTTCCAGCAAGTAACCGGTCGAAGACAAACCGGGAACGACACTGGGGGAGCACTCTTGCTCCCCTTTAATGTTCCGCCGGTGAATACCATTTTTTATTGTGGTGAAGTTTTTTCTAGTGCCGCGTTGAGGTGTACGTTGCTCCCGCCGGTAACTTTCAGCTTCCGCTCCCAATCCTTGAATCCCGTTTTCTTCACCGTAACGGTATGATCGCCCTCGGTGACCTGCACATCGGAAGGCGTGTTGCCGACGAAACTTCCGTCGACCTCGATGTCTGCGCCGGTCGGATCGGATCCCATCTGCAGTTTGGCTGAGCCAGAGTCCACATTCTCGCCGCGCGCATTCGTGGCCGTATCTTGCGCCACAGCATCCGCCGGTTCGGCTGGCTGAAATTTCGCGATGTCGAGCTTCATGTCGCCGTTCACATACGCCGTAATCTCAGTTCCCTTGGGGATGCTTATGTCCTTGCCGTGCATTAACAGGAAGAGAGGCGCCGCAGGAAAGAACACAATGCTGGTCGCCACCATACCGCCAACCATGCCACCAGTGTGCCCGCCACCCTTGAGATCCTTGACCGCTCGCAGCGCCGTCTTCTCGCCGCTAACCAGTTTGACGTAGTCGATGTTCATGTCCAGCTTCCCGCCACGAGCCATGCGTCTCTTCGGTTGAGCCTCGGTAATTGTTGCGAACGCTAGGCCTCCCTTCGCAATAACGAGCGTGCCATTTACGGTGATATCATCCAGAACCTCAAAGTCCATCGTGTCGCCCACATGTGCATCGGCTGATGAGACAGTCCGATTGATCCGCAACCTTACGGGCGTTTCCTCCTCGAGCACAAATCCTTTGGCAGAGGTAAAGTTCGTCTGCGGTGCCTGCCCTTGGGTGGGTTGTTGCGCCGCCGGAGAAGCAGAAGGCAGTGGTGCTGTGGTCTGTGCTAGAGAAGCGCAGGATATGGATAACCACACCAGTCCTAACGGCAGAAAAATCTTCAAGGGACCTCCAGTCGCGACGATGCTTTGGAGAACAGGGCCTGGAACAGGCCATTATCCTCTCGGAGGAAGCGAAGTCAATTCAAATACATGCGGAAGGATCAGAAAGACTAAGGGAACGCCCAAAGCGCTCCCTTTTTGGAACTGTTAACTAATCAATACCTTCAGTACTTCGGCACCTTCGGATCCACTCTCTCCGACCATGCCGTAATCCCACCCACCAGGTTGTGCACCTTGGTAAATCCGGCCTGCTGCAGGAATGCGACCGCCTTCGCGCTGCGCCCGCCCATCTTGCAGTGGACGACGATTTCGCGGCTGGAATCCAATTCATTCACGCGCTTCGGCAAATCGTTCAGCGGGATCAGATGTCCGCCAATGTTGCAGATCTGATACTCGTGCGGCTCGCGCACGTCGAGGACAAACAGATCCTCTTTCGCATCCAGACGCCGCTTCAATTCTTCGACTTGAATTTCCGAAACTCCATTTGCCACCGGTTTTTCCTCCCCGCGAATTCCGCAAAACTCGTCGTAGTCTATCAGCTTCGTCACCGTAGGATGTGTCCCGCAGACCGGGCAATCGGGATTCTTACGCAGCTTCAGCTCGCGGAACTTCATGCCCAGCGCATCGATCAGGAGTAGCCGCCCGATCAGAGGGTCACCGATCCCCAGGATTAATTTGATCACTTCGGTGGCCTGCATCACGCCCACCAGCCCCGGCAGAATGCCCAGCACTCCGCCCTCCGCGCAGGAAGGCACCAGCCCGGGCGGAGGCGGTTCTGGATACAGGCAGCGGTAGCATGGCCCATCCTCCGTGGCAAAAACGCTCGCCTGACCTTCGAAGCGAAAGATCGATCCGTAAACATTCGGCTTGCCGGTGAGTACGCACGCATCATTCACCAGGTAGCGTGTAGGAAAATTATCCGTTCCGTCGGCAATGATGTCGAATTCTCGAAACAATTCCAGAGCATTCTCGCTGCTCAGCCGCGTATCGAACTTCCGCAGATTCAGGAATGGGTTGATCCCCGTCAGTTTATCCGCCGCAGAATCCAGTTTCTTCCGCCCCACATCGGCAGTCGAGTGGATGATCTGCCGCTGCAGATTGGTGTAATCGACCACATCGAAATCCACCAGGCCCAGCGTGCCCACGCCCGCCGCAGCAAGATACAGGGCCAGCGGCGATCCCAGTCCTCCCGTGCCAATGCAGAGCACCCGCGCGGCCTTCAGCTTCTGCTGCCCCTCCATGCCGACCTCCGGCATGATCAAATGCCGCGAGTAGCGAAGGATTTCGTCCTTGTTCAGGGTCACTGGAATTTCGGTTGTGGTTGTCGCCATAAAATCCTCGATTGAAATGTGGATATTCAGAAGCGTCAAAAGCTAAACCGCTAGCAGCACGAAGGGCAACAACAACAGCGGCAGCTTGTGAAGGAAGGTTTCAATTCTCTATTCCTGAATTCGCCAGATCCTTAGTCACCGAGCGCCTCCGGCGATGGAAGGCACAATGGAAATGTTATCACCTTCCTTCACCGCGGTCGCTTCTTTCTGCAAGTAGCGGACGTCTTCGTCGTTCACGTACAAATTTACGAACGCACGCAGCCTTCCATCATCTGCGTAAAGATGCCGGCGCAGATCGGGATGTTGCGCCAGCAGATCGCTCATGGCTTCGCCCACGGTCGCGCCCTTCACTTCTACCGTGGATTGTTTTCCAACATACTGCCGCAGAGGGGTAGGGATGTGAATCTTGCTCATAGTCTGAGCATAGAAGATGCGGCACGATTACGGGAAGATTCATGCCTGTATAAGTTCGGCCCCACGGCAGTCACTTACACGCCCTGTGGCAAGCCCCTAGAATCAAACAGAGGAGAACCATGATGACGATCTTTGATCCGGCGCATGGCAAAATCGTTGACGGCGGTGGAGGGAGCTTCGGACTTCTGCGTCTGATCGGAATCGGGATCGCCGCATTTTTGCTGGTCATCCTTCTATTCAGTGCCGTCACGCGCGTCGGTACTGGTCATGTCGGTGTCCTCACCCTCTTCGGAAAGGTCACGGGCGAGACCCTCGGCGAAGGCATCCATCTCATCAATCCGCTGAAGACCAACAACGAACTTTCCATCCAGACGCAGACGTTAAAAGAATCGGCCAGCGTTCCTTCCAGCGAAGGCCTCATGATGAGCCTGGACACGTCCCTGATCTACCACCTCAATCCCGACCGGGCCTCCGAGGTTTTCCAGAAGATTGGCGCAGACTACGAAAACGTCGTCGTCGAACCGACTCTCCGCTCCGCCATCCGCGAGGCTACGGCATCGCATACGGCCAATGCTCTCTATACCGGCGAACGCGAAATGGTCGGCAAACAAATCTACGACCAGGTAAGCGCCCAACTCAATCAGCGTGGCCTAACCGTGGAAAACGTTCTGCTACGAGATATCCAGCTACCCGCCACGCTGAAAGCCGCCATCGAAGCCAAACAACAAGCTGAACAGGAATCGTTGGCGATGAATTTCCGCCTGCAAAAAGAAACGCAGGAAGCTCAGCGTAAGCGCATCGAAGCGGCTGGCGTCCGTGACTTCCAGCAGATCGTGGCCCAAGGCATCACTCCGTCGTTGCTCGAATGGAAAGGGATCGAAGCTACCGAGAATCTGGCCAAGAGCGCCAACACAAAAGTCGTCGTAATCGGCAATAACAAGAATGGCCTTCCCTTGATTCTCGGCCAATAACCTGCGGCTGCTAACATGACATCGTGCTCCCGCTTCTGGACATCCGTCACCTGAACATAGAGTTCTCGGCTGGACAGCCGAGGGGCGTCGCTCCTGCACAAACCTTGCCCGCCGTTCGTGATCTCAACTTCTCCATCGCTCCCGGTGAAGTTCTGGGCCTGGTCGGCGAATCCGGCTCCGGCAAATCGATCACATCCCTCGCCATCATGCGCTTGCTCCCGGCTCAGGCACACGTCTCGGGCGAAATCCACTTCGCCGAGAATGGCGCGGCCAGCAATCTCGCCAATCTTCCTGACGACGCCATGCGTCGACTCCGCGGCTCCCGTATTGCGATGATTTTCCAGGAGCCCATGACCGCGCTCAATCCGGTCATGCGGGTCGGCGACCAGATCGTGGAAGCCGTCTTGGCGCACAACCATGTGCCGAAGAGCCAGGCCTGGCATCGCGCGGTCGATGCCATGAACGATGTCGCCATCCCCGATCCCGCCCGACGCGCCCGCGACTATCCTCATCAACTCTCCGGTGGCATGCGCCAGCGCATCATGATCGCCATGGCGATCGTGAACCACCCCCAGCTGCTCATCGCCGACGAGCCCACCACCGCCCTGGATGTCACGATCCAGGCGCAGATCCTGGCCTTGCTCGCCGAACTCCGCTCCAAGTTCGGCCTTGCGATGCTTTTCATCTCGCACGATCTCGCCGTGGTTTCGCAAGTCGCTGACCGCGTCGCCGTAATGTATGCCGGAAGCGTCGTCGAACTGGGCTCCAAACATGAAATCTTTCACGCTCCCGCCCATCCTTATACTCGCGGACTTTTGCACTCCGTGCCCGACCTGAAAACGGATCGCACTCAGCCGCTTGGCACCATTGAAGGCACCGTCCCGCCGCTGCACGCCTTGCCTCCAGGCTGCGCCTTCGAGCCGCGATGCGGATTTCGCGTTGCCGAATGCGCCAGAGTATTTCCTCCGCTGGAAGAGGTATCGCCGGCGCATTGGGCCCGCTGTCCAGTAATCAATACGAAATAGCAATGACGGAATTAAAAGCGACCATGTATCCTCTTCTGGCTCGCTGTTCTATAATCGCCATCCGTCTGGTGTTCATTGCGAATACTGCTGCTTAGCGACATTCACGCCAACCTTGAAGCCCTGGAGGCCTGCCTCGCCGCAGCTCCTCCATTCGACTTTGTCGCGAACCTCGGCGACGTGGTCGGCTACGGCGCCTCTCCCAACGAAGTGATCGAGCGCTCTCGCGACTTGGGAAAAATCTTTGTCCGCGGTAATCACGACAAAGCCGCGACCGGCCTGCTGGAACTCGACGACTTCAATCCCATGGCCGCAGCCGCTGCCGTTTGGACTCGCGATCAACTCACGCCCGAACATCTTGAATGGCTGCGCTCCTTGCCGCAAGGCCCGCGCCCCTTGGATGATTTCCCCCACGTGCAAATCGTGCACGGCTCGCCGGAGGATGAAGACGCCTACGTGGTTTCGATCGGCGACGCGCTGGTCCCGCTCATCACCATCGCAACGCCCGTCACCTTCTTCGGCCACACCCACCTGCAGGGCGGATTCTTCGCCAACGGTTCGAGCGCCGACGGCTTCCGTCCCGAATATCGCACCGTAGGCAAAGCCGAGTCCGTTTCCTTGCAAATGAAATCCGCCACGCGCTACATGATCAATCCCGGGTCCGTCGGACAGCCACGGGACGGAGACTGGCGAGCTGCCTTCGCACTCTTCGACACGGACGCCCAGATCGTTCACTTTCACCGCACGCCGTACAATCTGAAGGCCGCGCAAGACCGTATCTTCGCCGCGAATCTGCCCTCGAGGCTGGCAACGCGCCTTGCCGCCGGACGCTGATACCATCGCTCCTCGCCCCGTCCGAGCGTTGTAAACTCGTTCGCATGGCCTACCCGCGCAGCGCCGCAACTAAGTCTCTTTTCCCACAAGGCAATAGTTCCTCCCGCGAGAATCCTCCCGAGCACTACTTGATCGCACACAGCGATGGCGGCGCTCGCGGTAATCCCGGTCCCG
This sequence comes from uncultured Acidobacteriaceae bacterium, assembly GCA_963773675.1. Lineage (GTDB taxonomy): Bacteria > Acidobacteriota > Terriglobia > Terriglobales > Acidobacteriaceae > Sulfotelmatobacter. The sequence goes on along the minus strand of CAVZCG010000013.1, from coordinate 17,106 downwards.
CCGGCTACGGCGTTGTCATCCAGGATCAGTCTGGCCGCAAAGTCGCCCATCTTAGCGAGTATCTCGGCCACCAGACCAACAATTTCGCCGAGTATCAAGGCCTCATCGCGGCTCTCGAATACGCTCTCGAGCACGGTCCCAAGGCCCTCAAGCTGATCAGCGATTCCGAACTCCTGGTCCGCCAGATCAAGGGCATCTACAAAGTCAAGAATGCAATTCTTCAGGATCTGCACGGGCGCGCCAAAGAATTGATTGCCCAACTGGACTGGTTCTCCATCGACCACGCCCTCCGTGAACAGAACACCGATGCAGACCGCCTGGCGAATGAAGCCATGGACAAGGGCATGGGCCGAAGTGTGACGCGGGCAATCGTACCGGCGAGCACCGGAGGCAGCCCAGCGCAGGAACTAGAAGGCATCATCCGCAACGGCGTGGTGGAATTAACGAACGGCAAACTCCCGGAAGGTACCCGAGTGCAGGTCCGCCCCAGAAAGTGAGCGCAGTCGCGCGACAGCCGCGAGGGCAAGGTTAACCTTTGCCTGCAGTTCTTCCTATTCCAGCCGCTCCACATCGCGCAAGGTGGGAAATAACTTCATCCACAGCAGTGCCACTAAGACGGTTCCCACCCCGCCCAGCGCGGCGGCCGGCATCACCCCAAAAAAAGCTGCAGTCAGGCCACTTTCGAATTCGCCAAGTTGACTGGAGGCATTGATGAACAGGAAATTTACGGCTCCCACCCGGCCGCGCATCTCGTCCGGCGTCCGCAACTGAACTAAGGAGGAGCGGATTACCACGCTTACCGTGTCAGCCGCGCCCATAACGATCAACGCCGCGATCGAGAGCCAGAGTAAATGCGAGACTGCGAACGCAACGGTGGCCAGGCCAAAAATGATAACGGCCTGGAACATCCGTATCCCAACCCGGCGAGTCAATGTATGACGGGCCAGCACGGCTGTCATGAACAACGCGCCCACTGCAGGAGCGCTGCGCAGCACGCCTAGCCCCCACGGCCCGGTATGCAGAATGTCGCGGGCATAGATCGGCAGCAACGCCGTTGCGCCTCCCAGCAGCACGGCAAACAGATCGAGTGATATTGTTCCCAATATCGCGGGGTTGTGACGCACGAAGCCAACACCCGCGAACAACGCAGCCAGCGTCGGAGGCTCTTGCGCCGTCACGCGCTGGTCCAACTTGATCGTTCCGTTCAGCATCGCCGCCATCAACCAGAACAGCGCCATCACCGTATAAGGCGCTCCCGGAGACACCGCATAAGCCAACCCGCCCAATGCTGGAGCACAGATCATCGCCGCTTGAAATCCACCGCTGGAAAGCGCCGTGCCTTTCTGCAGCATTCCATCCGGCACTACGCCGGCCAACAGAGCTGCAGCGGCGGGGCTTTCAAACGCCGTCGCCGTGCCGAACACAGCCACGGCTACAAGAATTTCTTGGACGTTCAGCCACCCGGCAAAGCTGCCCCACGCCAGAAGCGCTGCGGTCAGTCCCTCGACAATCTGGCAAGCCTGCGCTACCCGCTTGCGGTCATAACGATCGGCGGCGTGCCCTGCGGCGAAAACCAGAACCGCCGTGGGAACGAACTGCACCAGTCCCACCATGCCGAGCTCGAACGCGCTGTTCGTGAGCGCATAGATCTGCCAGCCTACCGCCACTGCGGCCATCTGATAGGAAAACTCGGAAAAGTTCCGAGCCCAGAAATAAAAGAGAAACGGCTTGTGGCGAAACAGACTTCGAGATGACATGGGGATAGCTATGTCTCTTCCTGTCACTCCGCTGCCGAAGTGTGGTCGTGCACAATCTTCCAGCCCTCGGGAAACTTGCGGAACACCAGCGTGAATAAACCGTGCGGAGTCTTCCCATCGGGCATCGTCAACTGCCACAAGCCGCGCGCGAAAGCCGCATCTGGGCCAAGCATCTCAATGCGCAAGCTGGAAAATTCCAGCTTCCCCATCTCGCGACCCGGACTCGCATACACTGCGCGGTAGCGCTCGATCGTGGCCTGCCATCCGTGTTTCTGTTTTGCCTCAGAGAAAAATGTCAGCTCCGGAGAATTCCAGTAGCCTGCCATGAAGCCTTCCAGATCGTGCCGGTTCCACGCTTCCTGCTGCACGCGTAACAAGTGCTCGACTTCAGATTTTCCCTCGGCGTTAGCGCTCAGCGTGGCCTGTGCGTGGGCAAGACCGACGGTCGCGCACAGCATAGTCGAACAAAGGAAGAACGATTGGAACAGGATGATGCGCAAGCAAGCCTCCGCGTCTGGCGAACCAGAGCGCCAGTTTCGCACGAGGCAAGAGTTTGATGGGAGGATTTCGGACGAGCCGACGAAAGACTTACGCGCGGCCCTTCTTGGCGGCAACGGCCTTAACCGCTTTCCCGGCAACTTCCCAGGGACGCTTGGGCCGATCCACCGGTGCCTTATCGTCGTCCTTAAGACGATCGTAGTGGTAGGAGTCGCTCACCGTTCCCAGCGACTCGTTGTAAAGACTCGGCAGCCCAAGCCCAACTTTCAGCTCTTCCGCAAACATCTGCAGCGCTTTCAGATGGTCGGCCGTCGCCGGTACTTCCGTCTTCGAGTTCTTCAGGAACTGCTGGTAGCCGCGGTTGACCAGCTTCGAGATCTCGCTGCCGACCAGGTAACCGGGATACGCAAAAATCTTCACACCATCTTCGTCGGTCTTCTGAATGGCGGCCGACACATTATATTTTCTGAGGAACACTCGCCCGTTCGTTCCTGGCGCTTCCGTCACATCGAAACCGTGGTCGCGCAACCAGGCTAGTGCTTCCTCGTAGGTTCGTGCTTCAATCGCTTTCGACATTATCCCCGCTTCCACTCTTCCGTTTAGATGCAGCTCCGCCGAAATTGCTGCGTAGCTATTTACCGCTGCATCGACTTGCAATTCGAATCATCTAAGGACACCATACTACATAGCGTGTTTCGGTCGTTCTTGCATATTACGATAGTCACGGGGAAATGGTTCAGTTATGGGTCAGGGTTCCACCGAGTGGGCGGCGACTTTTCCGGCATATCAGGCCCCGGATCGCGAAATCGCGCGCCCAGGGCAGAGTTTGCTGCAGCGTATCGGCAACACTCCGTTGTTACGCTTCGACCGGCTCACCGCGAATCTGCCGGGAGTGACACTTTTGGGCAAGGCCGAATGGCATAATCCCGGCGGCTCGGTGAAAGATCGCGCCGCTTCCAACATCGTTGCCGAAGGCCGGCGCAGCGGCCAGTTCACTCCAGGCAAGATTTTGCTCGACGCCACAAGCGGCAACACCGGTATTGCCTATGCCATGCTAGGCGCGGCTGAGGGATTTCCCGTGACGCTGTGCATGCCGAGTAACGTCTCCGCCGAGCGCAAAAAGATTCTGAGCGCCTACGGTGCGAACATTCTCTACACCGATCCTGGCGACGGATCCGACGGCGCGATTCGTATGGCGCGCTCACTGGCGGCAAAGCATCCCGATTTGTACTTCTACGCTGATCAGTACTCCAATGACGCGAACTGGCTGGCGCATTATCACGGCACCGCAAACGAAATATGGCAGCAGACCGAAGGGCGCATCACTCACTTTGTCGCCATGCTCGGCACCAGCGGCACTTTCATGGGTACGACGCGCCGCCTTAAGGAACTGAATCCATCTATCCGCTGCATCTCGCTGCAACCTGATTCGTCTTTTCACGGCATCGAAGGCGCCAAGCACATGGCCACCGCCATCGTACCCAAGATTTACGATCCAAAGCTGGCGGATGACAATGTCGAGATCGCAACCGAAGATGCTTACGCCATGGCGCGTCGCATGGCTCGCGAAAACGGATTGCTCCTCGGAATATCTGCCGCAGCTGGCATCGCCGGTAGTCTCACAATTTCCCAACAGCTCCAGCTGCGGAAAGAGCAGCAGGCCGTGATCGTAACGATCCTCTGCGACTCGGGCGACAAATATTTGAGCGAGAGATTCTGGACGGAGGGATAAGTTTTTCACGACAGAGTCACGGAAAAACTCTGGTTAGTGGAATATCGCGGCGAACCGGGTTGATTCGCTTCAACGGTTTATCTTCCCAAATATTTTTCTCTGTGACTTTGTGGTGAATGCCTTTTCATGTTGAAACTCAGTCGACAAGACCGCGAAGCCCTTCGCCGCCACGGCGAAGAAACCTACCCATACGAATGCTGCGGAGTGCTGCTCGGTCTTTTGGAGGACGATGGCGCCCGCGTCGTAACCTCGACGGCGCGCTGCGGCAACACCCGCACTGACTCGCCGCAGAACCGCTACAACATCGATCCGCGTGAACTCGTGCGCATCCAGCGTGAAGGCCGCGAGCGCGGTGAAGACATTGTCGGCTTCTACCACTCACATCCCGACCACCCCGCCCGCTGGTCGCAGACCGACCTTGCTGAGGCTCACTGGTTTGGTTGCTCCTATGTCATCACCAGCGTAGAAAAGGGGAAAGCGGCGATCACCAACTCATTTGAACTGACCGGGACCGACGAGGCTGACAAGCAACTCGTTGACGAAACCGTCGAAGTCAGCTAGCTGCCCCGTGCTCGTCAAAGTCTGGAATCCCTTGTCCAGCCTAGCTTCTGCGTGATTTACACATCCGCGAAGCGGTCAGCAATAAATCCAGAAGTTTCATCTTACTGAGGCTGCGGCCGCGACAAGCCCTGTCTGGCCTGAATTCTGCGGAAAGGAACTGGGGCCGATGCACCAATTCCGGTCACACGCCTGTGGACGGCCTGCACTCGGCTGAAAATACGCCGGTTACAACCGCAAACTTTTTGTTGACTCCACAAATAGAAGGAGTAGAAACAGAATCGTTCTTTGACAGCTTCTAGAGTTTTTCCGGTTGGTGCGGCGTCCGGGACTCAAGCGCAGTCACCCTCTTCATGCAAATGAAGCTGGGAGGGCAAGCAAGGGTCTATAGCAAAGCGCTGGTCGAGGAGAACAAGAAGAAATGTCGAAGGCAGGATAGAGTTCCGAGGCGTTGGGTAGGTTTTTCCGGTTGGCGGTAAGCCCGGAGCCCGAGCGAAGATCGCACACGGCATCCCGCAAGGGAAGCTACGTCGCAGGTCGAGCAAGGGTCTAAAAGCGAGCTACTGGCCGAGACGAATGGACCCAGCATCACCTCGGAACTCTTATTTTTTGCTGCTTAAGTTGTGCGTTTTGATCAGCCCGCAAGCGCCGCTCTTGCTCCTCTCGAGTTGCCTCAATCTCCCACCCTCTCTAGAATAAAGATTCATCCCCATCGCTTGGGAGAATTTCCGAGAAACTTATGATTCATTTTCCCGTTCCCGAAGCTCTTACCTTCGATGACGTTCTTCTTTTACCCGCGCATTCCGATGTGATTCCTGCCACGGCCAATACCCAGACCCAGCTTACCCGCAATATCCGTCTGAATATTCCCATCGTCAGCGCCGCCATGGACACCGTCACCGAATCGCACATGGCCATCGCGCTGGCCCAGCAGGGCGGCCTCGGCATCATTCATCGCAACCTGACCATCGACCAGCAGGCCAACGAAGTCGACAAAGTGAAGCGTTCGGAAAGCGGGATGATCGTCGATCCGGTCACCATGTCGCCGACCGATAAAGTCAGCGACGCACTCGAGATCATGCGCAAGTACAAGATTTCCGGCGTCCCGATCACCGAGCACGGGCGGCTCGTCGGCATTCTCACCAATCGCGACCTCCGCTTCGAGACCCGCTTCGACATTCCCATCGACCGTGTCATGACCAAGAAAAATCTCATCACCGTTCCGGTCGGTACAACGCTCGAAGACGCCGAAGAGATCCTCCACGAGCATCGCGTCGAAAAGCTTCTGGTCGTCGACGACAAATACAACCTCAAAGGACTGATCACAGTAAAAGACATTCAGAAGAAGCTGAAATATCCCAACGCCGCCAAGGATTCCCAGGGACGCCTTCGGGTTGGTGCCGCCATCGGTGCAACTGGCGACTTTCTGGAACGGGCACAGGAATTGGCCGCGGCCAAAGTGGACGTGCTCGCTATCGATAGCGCCCACGGTCACTCCTCAAGAGTGCTCGACGCTGTGAAGCTGGTGAAATCGAAGCTGCCGGAGATGGAACTGTTGGCCGGAAACGTCGCCACTTTCGACGGTGCCTGCGAACTGGCTCGCGCCGGAGCAGACGGCATCAAGGTTGGCATCGGTCCTGGCTCCATCTGCACTACTCGCGTTGTGACTGGCGCCGGCGTCCCGCAAATTACCGCAATCGCCGAAGCCTATCGCGCCACCAAGGATGCCGGCGTTCCCATTATCGCGGACGGCGGCATCAAGTACTCCGGCGATGTCACCAAGGCGCTGGCCGCGGGCGCGAGTGCAGTAATGATCGGTTCGCTTTTTGCCGGCACTGATGAAAGCCCGGGCGAACTGATCCTCTATCAAGGACGCTCCTTCAAATCGTATCGCGGCATGGGTTCGATTGGCGCCATGGCACAGGGCTCCAGTGAACGCTATTTCCAAAGCACGGAAGGGGATTCATCCGCTGCGGTCTCCGCGAATGATGGCGATTCCAACCGCCTTGGCAAACTGGTTCCCGAAGGCATTGAGGGACGCGTGCCCTATCGCGGTTCGGTCGCAATGATTGTTCACCAGATGGTCGGCGGACTGAAATCAGGCATGGGCTATTGCGGCTGCGCCACCATCGGCGAACTGCTGCAGAAGACGCGCTTTGTGCGCATCAGTGGCGCTGGACTCCGCGAGAGCCACGTCCACGATGTCATGATTACCCGCGAGGCTCCCAACTATGCCATCGAGTAACGCGCACGTTTGAGCTCTCACCGGCACAATCTTTTAAAGGCGTGGATCGCCGCGATCCTCTGGCTCATCGTCATTGCCATTGAGTCCACCGCCATGCTGTCTTCCAGCAATACGAGCCGGATTCTCTATCCGTTGCTCCATTTCCTCTTCGGCATGGACTGGGATCACTTTGAGGTCTGGCACTTCTTCATCCGCAAAGGCGGACACATTGTCGGCTATGCCATCTTGAGCATCTTGGCCTTCCGCGCCTGGCGCGAAACCTTCCCGGCGGCCGCAAACGTTTTATGGAGTTTGCGATGGGCTGGCATCGCCGTGTTAATGACGGTTTTCGTCGCGAGCCTCGACGAATGGCACCAAAGCTTTATCCCATCGCGCACCGGCCGCTGGCAGGACGTCGTTCTTGATTCGTGCGCCGGCATCGCAGCTCAGTTGCTTCTCTTCTTCTGGCTGAAAAGTTTCGGAAGGAACGCAGTTCCCAGTTCCTGAGCGGAGTCTCACCGTCGCGGAGGAGCGCCGCCTGAAGCTCCCTAATCAATCGCAGCTTTTAGCCCCTGCCGACCTCGCGCCCTGCAAGAGCAACGCCGCTAGCACCGCCATCGCCGCCGAGAAATAAAACGGAATCCCAGCCCCGTAATGCTTCCACAGTTCACCAGTGATCAAACTCGCTGCTAAGGTCGCAACGCTGGTCACGAAGAAATAAATGCCCAGTGCGCGGCCGCGCACCCGCTCGCCGACCGACTCTACTACAAGAGCCTTCAGCACCGGCTGCGTGAGAGCGTAGTAAAAACCATATACTGCCATGGCAATCCATATCGCCAGCGTCGACGGCGCTCGCCCGAAAACAAAATAGACTGCAGCAAAAATCACGTAGCCCGCTGATCCCACCAGACGGCGAGATACATGATCACTGAACCATCCTGCCGGCCAGGATGCCAACGTGTAGGTAATGTTGAAAATCAATCCCAGCAAGGGCGCGAGCGCCACGCGGATCCCAACATTCTGTGCACGTAGAACAAGAAACATATCGCTCGAGTTGCCCAGCGAGAACAGCGTAACAGCCACAAGAACAAAATAGAAACTGGCTGGAAGCTTTATGCTGCCTTCGGCTCCGTCGTTTGCGCCCGGCAGAGCGAATATCTGGTTCTTGTTTGCGCCGGGCTCTTCTACATCGCTCGGCAAATCTTTCCCGCGCAGGGGTGTAGTCTCGCGGATTCCGAGAAGCGCGACCAGCACGCACAACGCTCCGGGGACTGCAGCTGCCCAGAACACGCTCCGAATTCCGAAGCGCGAGAGCAGGACCAGCGCAGCCAGAGGCCCGGCAATGGCTCCGGCGGAGTCCATCGACTGAATCAGCCCGTAAGCCGAGCCCAGCCGATTCTTGGGCACCGACTCGGCGACCATCACATCGCGCGGCGCTCCGCGCACCCCCTTGGCGAGACGATCCGTAAACCGGATCAGCAGTATCTGCGGCCAGGCGTTGACCATCGCCAGCAGCGGCTTAACCGCATTTGCGACAAAATATCCAGCAACCACAACCGGCTTGCGGCGATGGATGTGGTCGGTAAGGTATCCGGAGAAAAGCTTGGCAAACGAGGCCACGCTCTCGGCCACGCCTTCGATCAATCCCAGCTGTGCCGGCCCCGCCCCCAGCGACGCCAGAAACGCCGGCAGCACCCAGTACGCCATCTCCGTGGCAGTGTCGTTCAGAAAAGACGTGAAGCCGAAGGCGTAGATATTTCGCGCAGCGGAGGGGTCACGCTCGGGAGGCGAGGGCATTGCTAGTTTTTACCACGAACACGAAGGGACACAGAAGGCGCAGGACTTGGGAAACGCTGCTAACGCTCCCCTCAGTACATCGCGTCGTATTTCGTCACCACCCACTGCCCATCCTTGTTCTCAGTTGTAACCGTGAACAGTTCCTGATACGTACCAGGCTGGCCTGCATGGTTCAGGCGCTTGCCGCGGTAGTGAAGAATGGTCAGGGGTGGTGCACTCTCCCACTCTGCCAGTTCCCAGGAAAGCAGCGGATGCTGCGTCTCGGAATCGCAGATGAAGTGTGCGTACTTCCGGCGGTAGTCGTGCTCCCATTCGGAGAGCAGCTGGTCACAGTGACCGTCGTGTAATTCGTGCAAAAATTTATTGGCACTATGTTCAATCGTGCGATCTCGCAGCGGATTCATCCGGATGCTGACCGGTAGGCCAGTGAGAGGATCGTGGTCCTCGGACCGCGCCAGTACAGGCCCCTGATTGCTCAGCCACCAGATGTAGCCCAGAAATCCGAACACCATCAACGCGCCAACGCCGACAGCAATGCCGATCTGTGTGCGAGTGAACCCCATCCTGAGAGAAAGTTTATCTGGATGGCAACTTACCGCAAGATTACCGGCGGGAGACGCAAGAGGACATGTACCGCCGCGGCAAAGACCGGGCCTTCCGCGCAAAAGAAAAGGCGCGGCCAAAGCCGCGCCCAGCCGGGATTTCGTCAACTGCTACTCTTTCTTGTCTTCTTTTTCTTCCTTCACCGGCTCTACGCCACCATCATGCGCCGCTTGCGCCTCCGCCTCTTCCATGGCCTTCCTGGTTTCGGCGGCTTTCTTAGCGCGGGCTTCGGCGCGCTTCTCGCGCTTCTCGTCCAACACCTTCTCGCTGCCTAGCATTTCGAGGAAGGCCTTGTCCGCGCCGTCACCTTTGTTCCAACCGGTGCGGACGATACGCAGGTACCCACCGTTGCGGTCGCCAAAGCGCGGACCGATGGTATCGAACAGCTTCACGACCGCGGCATCGGTCATTAGATACGCCGCAGCCAGGCGGCGCGCCGCCAGATCGCCACGCTTGCCGAGGGTGATCATCTTCTCGACCAAAGGCTTGGCGGCCTTAGCCTTGGGAACGGTCGTCTCGACCCGTTCCTCCACGATCACCGACGTGACCAGATTGCGGAGCAGCGACCGCCGGTGCGATGTGTTCCGTCCGAGTTTGTATCCTGCTACTTTGTGGCGCATGGTGAACCTCAGTGGTCAGTGGCCAGTGGTCAGTGGCCAGCATCTAGATATTGAAGTCAGTGGCTAGCTGGTCTTTGTTTTGTCTTTTCTGACCACTGACCACTAGCCACTGACCGCTTGATTCTTACAGCTGATCGTCCGGACCGTAAGCCGATGCCGGCAGGACCAGGTTTGATGTTGGACCGGGCACGGCGTTGCCGTGCTCGTCGATCTTCATGCCCAAGCTGAGACCCATCGTGGAAAGAATCTCCTTGATTTCGTTCAGCGACTTGCGGCCGAAGTTCTTGGTCTTGAGCATCTCCGATTCTGTCTTCTGCACCAGCTCGCCGATGGTCTGAATATTCGCATTCTTCAGGCAGTTGTAGCTGCGCACAGAAAGCTCGAGCTCTTCGACAGACCGGTTCAGATTTTCGTTGTGGATCTCGGGCTTGCGATCGTCCGAGGACGACGTACCGGTTTCGATTTCTTCCTCAAAGTTGATGAAGATGTTCATGTGATCCTTCATCAGCTTGGCCGACAAGCCGATGGCATCGGCGGGAGTAATCGAGCCGTTGGTCCACACTTCGAGCGTCAGCTTGTCGTAATCAGTAATCTGGCCGAGACGCGCGGCTTCCACGGTGTAGTTGCACTTGCGCACCGGCGAATGCACCGAGTCGATCGGAATGAATCCGATACCGAGATCCTCGTCGAAGTTCTTGTCGGCAGAAGTGTAGCCGCGACCGCGCTTCAGGCGCATTTCCATGTCGAGCTTGCCGCCTTCGCTTACGGTCGCGATGTAAACATCCTTGTCGAGCACTTCCACGTCGCCGTCGGCTTCGATCATTCCGCTGGTCACCACGCCCGGCTGATCGGCGCGCAGGTAGATTGCTTTCGGAGCATCGCCGCTAAGCTTAAATGGAATCTGCTTCAGGTTGAGGATGATGTCGGTCGCGTCTTCCACCACACCAGGGATCGACTGGAATTCGTGCAGCACGCCTTCCATCTTCACCGCGGTAACGGCTGCGCCTTCAATCGAGCTGAGCAGCACGCGCCGCAGAGCATTGCCCACGGTGGTGCCGAAGCCGCGCTCAAACGGCTGCGCCCAGAAAATTCCGTATTTGTCGGTGAGGGTGGAAGTATCGACTGCGAGACGTTTCGGTTTTTGAAAACCCTTCCAAAGCATTTGTTTCTCCTTCGGCCGTTTGGCTCAGTTCTGGCTCCCTGAATCGGTCCGGACTCAGGTCAAACGCCAGCACAGGCTGATCTGGCACGAAATGTGGACCGCTAAAATCTGCTTCCAGTTTCTGGTTTCCAGTTCTTGTTTCTCTGGAGCAGGCTACCTTCAGCCCGCACGCGAAACTAGAAACCGGAAACTTGAAACTTATTTACTGTACAACTCAACGATCAGCTGCTCATTCACCGGCAGCTGAATATCTTCGCGCTTCGGCAACGAGAGCACACGCGCCGTGTAATTGTCGCGATTGACTTCCAGCCAGTTGGGCAGCGTCCCGTGGCTGGCGAATTCCTTGGCCAGTTCCAGCACGGTAAGCTTCTTGCTGTTCTCTCGGATCGAGATCTCTTCGCCCGCACTCACTTCGTAAGAAGGAATGTTGACCTTGCGATTGTTTACCGCTACGTGTCCATGGCGCACCAATTGCCGCGCTTGGCGCCGCGACTGCGCGAAGCCCAGACGAAAGACCACGTTGTCCAGGCGCCGCTCGAGCTGCTGCAAGAGCAACTCACCGGTTACGCCACGGGTGCGTGCAGCCTTCTCGAAATAGTTGCGGAACTGGCCTTCCAGCGTGAAGTATATGCGCTTGGCTTTCTGCTTCTCGCGCAACTGCAGGCCATAGCCAACAATCTTGGCCTTACGATCCTTCCCATGTTGTCCGGGAGCGAAGTTGCGCTTCTCGATGGGGCATTTATCGCTGAAACACTTTGCGCCTTTGAGGAACAGCTTCATGCCCTCACGGCGGCATAGACGGCAGACTGCATCGGTATAACGGGCCAAGTTATTCTCCTTTTAGATGACCGGTTTACAGGTTTGGCTTCACCCTTCGTCCCGTTCAGTTCTCGGTTGTCGGTTCTCAGTTAAACCCAAAATCCTTCGGCTCTCGCTCTTGCTGAGAACTGAGAACTAGGAACTGAGAACTGCCTCTTAGACCCTACGCCGCTTCGGCGGACGACATCCGTTGTGCGGGATAGGCGTGACATCGCGAATGGAACGCACTTCAATACCAGAAGACGCTAGCGCGCGTACTGCCGACTCACGGCCGGACCCTGGGCCGCTCACGCGAACATCCACGCTGCGCACACCGTGGTCGCGCGCCATGTTGGCCGCGTTCGAAGCCGCCTGTTGCGCGGCGAACGGCGTACCTTTGCGTGATCCCCGGAATCCCAGTGATCCCGAACTCTTCCACGACAGAACGTTCCCGTTCATGTCGGTGATGGTCACGATGGTGTTGTTGAAGGACGCCTGCACATAGCACAATCCATGCGGGACGTGCTTGCGCTCCTTCTTCTTGAACGTCTTTTTCTTGCCTTTTTTATCCGGTGCGGCTGTGCCGCCCGCTGCTGCTGGTTTTGCCATGAAATCAGTTCTCAGTTCTCAGCTCCCAATTCTCAGCAGTCCCGGTTTTAACTGAGAACCGAGAACTGAGAACTGAGAACTGCTTCTACGTTTTAGACGTCGCTTTCTTCTTGGTCGATACCGTTCCCTTACGCGGACCTTTACGGGTGCGCGCGTTGGTGTGCGTACGTTGTCCGCGAACCGGAAGGTTGCGGCGGTGACGGAAGCCGCGATAGGAGCCGATTTCGATGAGCCGCTTGATGTTCATCGAAACTTCCTTGCGGAGATCGCCTTCCACCATCCCCTGCTGCTCAATCACGGTGCGGATGCGGTTCACTTCTTCTTCGCTGAGGTCCTGAACCTTCTTCATGGGGTCGACTTTCGCCTCATCAAGAATGGCTCCGGCGCGCGGATGCCCGATGCCATAGATATACGTCAGCGCGATGTTGATGTGCTTCTGGCGCGGCAAATCAACGCCTGCGATACGTGCCATAGTTAATCCTTAATTCCTAAGGCCGAGCTTGCATTAGCCCTGGCGCTGTTTATGCTTCGTGTTGACGCAGATCACCCGCACCACACCCTTGCGGTGAATGACCTTGCACTTGTCACAGATTTTCTTTACCGACGCTCGTACTTTCATAACAATTCTCAGTTCCCGGTTCTCTATTTGTAGCGATAAACAATTCGGCCGCGATTCAGATCGTAGGGTGAAAGCTCCACCGCAACTTTATCGCCCGGCAGGATGCGAATGAAATTCTTCCTCATCTTGCCAGAAACGTGCGCCAGAACTTGGTGCTTGTTCTCCAGTTCCACCTTGAACATGGCGTTGGGCAGTGGTTCCAGGACCACGGCCATCACTTCAATCGCGTCTTCTTTACTCATGCACCCCTTAACGTAAGTTCTCAGTTCTCAGTTAAACCCGCTTCTCATCTGAGAACCGAGAACCGAGAAACTTCGGTTCCTACTTCGTCAAAATCATCGGCCCGTCTTTCGTAACCGCGACGCAGTGTTCGAAGTGTGCGCTAAAACTGCCGTCAGCTGTCACAGCAGTCCACTTGTCGCCCAGCACGCGTGTTTCGGGCTTCCCAAAATTCACCATCGGCTCGATGGCGATGACCATTCCCTCGCGCAATTTAGCGCCGTGACCTCGCGCTCCATAATTGGGCACTTGCGGTTCCTCGTGCAAGTGCGTCCCAATCCCGTGTCCCACAAATTCCCGGACTACGCTAAAACCCGCGGCCTCCACATGTTCCTGCACCGCAGCTCCTACATCGCCGACGGTGTGGCCAATCACAGCCTGATCAATGCCGCGGTAGAGCGACTCTTCCGTCACGGTCATAAGCTTGCGCAGTTCCGGCGTCACCGTGTCGCTCACCGGAACCGTGATCGCAGCATCGCCATAATAGCCGTCCAGTACCACGCCGCAATCAATCGAAACAATATCGCCTTCTTTCAGCATCCGTTTTTCCGACGGAATGCCGTGCACAATCTCTTCATTCACCGAGGTGCACAACACACAGGGATAATCATAGTATCCCTTGAACGCCGGCTTGGCTCCGAGCTCCGCAATCTTCTTCTCAGCCGATCGCTCCAAGTCCATGGTGCTCAGACCGGGTGCCACGATGGAACGCACATGATCGAGCACCTGACGCACGATGTGGCCGCTTTGCCGCATCCGCTCAATCTCCGACGCCGATTTGCAAACAATTGCCATGCTTCATCAAGAAAACGCTAAGCGTCACGGTCCTCAAGGATCCGGAAAATCTGCTTCGTGACTTCGTCCATCGGCTGGTCCCCATTCACCGAGATCAACCTTCCAGTCCGCTCATAGTAGTCGGCCACAGGACGAGTCTGCTCCTGATAAGCCGCCAAACGGGGCTGAATCACTTCCAACCGATCGTCATTGCGGGGTACCAGCTTCGACCCGTCACAGTCGCAAAGTTCATCGACTCGGGGCGGCTGGAAGTGGACGTTGTAGATCCGTCCACAGGTGGGACAAGAACGGCGTCCAGTAATCCGGAGCAACAATTGATTATAATCCACGTTCAACCGGATCACAATTGGCCAAGCCCGGCTAGACCACGAGTTGTCAAAGAGCTTGTCATCCAGCAAAGCATCAAGCCATCCGGCCTGAGCCGCAGTCCGCGGAAAACCGTCGAGAATATAACCATGCTTGCAATCCGGCTGAATCAACCTCTGCCGGACCATCTCGCAAACCAGATCGTCGGATACCAGCTCCCCTCGAGCCATCACCGCCTTGGCCGCCTGCCCGAGTTCCGTACCCTGTGCCACGTTGTACCGCAGAATGTCTCCCGTAGAGACCTGTGGTACTAGGTACCGCTCCATAATGCGCTTGGCCTGAGTGCCCTTTCCGGCGCCCGGCGGGCCAAGCAATACCACCGGACCTACGTCACGTGAGGTTTCCTGCGCCATCGAGTTGGCCAAAGCCTCCCGAACAGTGTTCCCGGAACCTCCCACAAGGCGGTCCAGGTGCAGCAACCCCAAATCTGTTTCTCTACCCCTCGGCTACTGGCAGCACTTAGCGGTCTCAGGTCTTAGAAAAACCCCTCCAGGGCCCGAATACCCAAGACCCATCACCTAAGACCTGTTCCTCAAGACCAGTTGCGGCGCCCGCGAATACGTCCGCTGCGCGGCGTAAATCCGTCGTAATGCCGCATGATGAGCTGCGCCTCAATCTGCGTAACTGTATCCATTGCCACGCCCACCACGATCAGCAGCGAGGTACCGCCAAAATAAAAATTCACTCCCAAACCATTCGTGACCCATACCGGAAGCCGCTCAAATAGCGAGCCACCCAGCCAGAACGGCAAATGGTTCAAGTGAATACCGGTAATCATCCACTCGGGAATGAACGAGATGATGATCAGATAAAGCGCTCCCACCAGAGTGATGCGGGTGAGAACTTCATTGATGTAATCGGCGGTGCGTTTCCCGGGACGAATGCCCGGAATGAAGCCGCCATACTTCCGCATATTGTCGGCTACTTCGCTGGGATTGAAGACGATCGACACGTAGAAATAAGCGAAGAAAATAATGCCTACGGCATAGAGCACCGTGTAGAGCGGCTCGCCCCACCCCAGCATGCGCATGAGATCGCCAATGTACCGGCTATTGCGCAAACCATAGCCGACAGTTTGTGGCAACGTAAGAATCGAAGACGCGAAGATGACCGGCATCACGCCGCCCGCATTGACCCGCAATGGAAGGTGGGTAGACTGCCCGCCCATCACCTTCCGTCCTACCACGCGCTTGGCATACTGCACCGGGATACGCCGTTCACAGCGTTCGACGTACACAATGAACGCCACCACTGCAATCATGAACACGACCAGGCCGGCCATCAGCACCGGTGTAATCGCTCCCCAGGTTCCGTTCCTGGCCTTTTCCAGCAGATCCTGCACACCTCGCGGAAGCCCTACCACAATGCCGGCAAAGATCAGCAGCGACATGCCGTTGCCGATGCCGCGGTCGGTGATCTGCTCACCCAGCCACATGATGAAGGCGCTACCCGTAGTCAGGGTCAGCATCGTCATCAGGATGAACCCCGGACCGGGATGCAGCACGAAGTCTCCAGCCTTCTCCAGACCGATCGCGATGCCGAACGACTGCACCGCGCTGAGAATCACCGTGATGTAGCGGGTCCACTGGGTGATTTTCTTCCGTCCCAGTTCGCCTTCTTTTTGCAGCTTGGCCAGCGGCTCATAGACCACGGTCAAAAGCTGCAAGATGATCGATGCCGTGATATACGGCATAATGCCCAGAGCAAAAATGGTCATGCGGCGCAGGTTGCCGCCCGAAAACAGATCCACAAAACCCAGCAGCGATCCGGCATTGTGACTGAACGCATCTTCCAGCTTGAGGAAGTTCACGCCCGGGGTGGGAAGATGCCCGCCCAGCCGGTAGATTGCGAGCATGGCCAGCGTAAACAGAACCCGCTTGCGCAGGTCAGGGATACGGAAGATGTTCGCCAGCTTCTCAAACATTACTGCAAGACCTCAACCTTGCCGCCCGCTTTGGTGATTTTTTCCTGCGCTGATTTGGAGAACTTGTGTGCGTGCACAGTGATGGCAATCGTGAGTTCGCCATCGCCGAGAACTTTTACCGGATGCTTGGTCTTGATCACACCGGCTTTCCGCAGAACGTCGGGCGTAATCGGTGAAGCATGTAAATCCGCGCCCAGCGCGACCAGCCGCTCCAGACTGACGATGTTGAATTCCTTGCGGAAGATGTTGGTGAAGCCGCGCTTCGGCATCCGGCGATGCAGCGGCATCTGGCCGCCTTCAAAGCCGCGGATCAGCCGCATACCCGTGCGGGAACGCTGGCCCTTGTGTCCACGGGTAGACGTCTTGCCCATGCCGGAGCCCATGCCGCGCCCCACGCGCTTGCGCTTCTCCGCTGCCTTCTTCGGTGCTCGAATGTTGGATAGATTCATGATTCTCTCTCGACTTCGTCTCAGGTCCTAGATCGCAGGAAAACCCAGCGCCCAAGACCTATCACCCAAGACCTACTCCTGCACAATCTCAACCAGATGCGGAATCTTGGCCACCATGCCGCGAATGGCCGCATTGTCCGGACGCTCGATCACCTGGTTCAACCGGGTGAATCCCAGTCCCTTCACCACCAGCTTGTGTTTCACTGGGGTACAAATCGCGGAACGCACCCACTTCAGGTGAATCTTTCCGCCGCCCGTTGTCGCTTTCTTTGCCGTCATCGCTGATTCCTTCTGCACCTAAATCTCTTGCATCGAC
>CAVZCG010000012.1:0-266273 GCA_963773675.1 uncultured Acidobacteriaceae bacterium | reverse complement strand
CTGGCGGGCAACTGGCTGATGCTCGAGGACGGCGACGAGCAGTCGCAGCGAATCATGGAGAAAGCGCTGGCCCTGGATAAGAAATTTCCGGCTGCGCTGAACGATCTGGCCTACCTGTACGCTCGAAACCGCCAATTTGCCAAGGCGTTTGCGGCGATGGATTCCTACGTCGCGCTGCTTCCGAACGAGCCAAATCCGCAGGACTCCTATGGCGAACTGCTGCGTATGGCGGGAAATTTTGAAGGATCGTTGCAGCACTACCGCGCCGCGTTGAAGATCGATCCTGATTTTGTTACGTCGCAGGTTGGATTGGGTGACACCTACGCGTTGATGGGGAATCAGGAGCAGGCTCGGATTGAATACGACAAGGCGATACGGTTTGCCCACAACGAGGCAGATCGGTTGACCTACAGCATGCAAAAGGCAATGACCTGGGTGCGTGACGGCAAGTTTGCGGATGCGGACAAATCATTCCTTGAGATTGCCGAGACCGCTCACGCGAAAGAGCAGGACTTGCAGGAAGCGCAGGCGTATGGGCACATGGCTGAGTACCAGTCCGACGATAACGCCGCGCTGAAATATCTGCAGAGCGCCGAGGATGCGTTGGGACACCGGAGCACGATTTCCCAGTCTGACAAGAGTGACGAGCTTTCCCGAATCCTGCGCAACCGCACGGTGCGCGCCGCCCATGCCGGCGATGCGGCCTTGGCGGGCAAATCTCTGAAGCAAATTGAGGCAATGGCCTCGGGCAGCCGTAATCGCGTGATCCAGGGATCCTACAACGGAGCGGCTGGAACCTTGCTGATGGATCAGAAGAAGTTCGAAGAAGCCATTACTTACCTGGAAGAAGACAAGAACAATCCTTTTACGCTGGAATTGTTGGTGCAGGCCTACTACCAGACCAACCAGTCTGAAAAGCTGGCCGAGGCCGAGTCGATGCTGCGAGGCACGAATGTTCCTACAATGGAACAAGCTCTGGTGGTACCTGCCGCGCGTTTGCGGCGACCGGAGATGTAAGCAATCTCTTAATCCTCGAACCTAACTTTGGTCTATACTGGCGAACGCCAGCAGGAAGGTAAGAACCTTTCTGCTGGCGTTCGCCTTTGATGGCTTCCGGAAGATGAATGAACTCTAAGATTGATCGACGTTCGCGCCAAAGGGTCGTTGCCCAAGTGCCGGTGCGCGTTAAGAAGGCAGGGGCGGCCGGGGAACTGGCCGCCGAGACTCGAGATGTAAGCAGGAATGGCGTATTCCTCTATACCAAAGCCGCCATGGCAGAGGGCTCTGAGGTGGAATTGGTCCTGATGCTTCCTCCGGAATTGACCTCTGGAGAGAAGTGCTGGGTATGCTGCCACGCCCGCGTACTGCGGGTGGAACGTGGCTCTGGTAAGGATTTTGGAGTTGCCGCGGAGATCGAGCGCATGGACGTGCTGCCGGAGATCTCCGATCTGAGGTAGCTTTGGCCTTCCCATAACGGCGACCGTCTTCCCGAAAAAATTACCGACCGCTTAGAGACGGAAGACTCAGACGCAGGAGTTTTCCAAAAAAATTCGAGAATATGCTTTCTTTGGCACCGACCTTGGTGCAATAATAGCGGCCCTAGAATTGCTCTGGCCAAACTCAGTAGTTAGGTGGGCCCAACTCATGTGGATTGATAAATTGGCAGATGGTGTGGTGCAAGTGCAAACCCCCATCGGGCCGCGATATTTAATGCCATCTTTTGTTCAACGTGCATATTTTCTTTGGATGTTCCGTCACTTTCCGATCCTTCCTCATGCCGTACTCAGTTCGTGGCAACAGCGCCTGATCGATCGCCTATGTTCCGAGCAGCGGTTCGTCTCGATGGCTTACGCCGACGGTATGGAAGATGCTCCGGTGATTGGAACGGTTGAGAGACGCCAGGCGATGGAACCGGAATCCTTGCCTCCGCGTCGTCCGGTGGTCAGCGAAGGGTCACGAGGCTTAGCGGCAGAAGTGCGGCAGCGCTCTTAGCAAGTGCCGCGTCTGCGAAACTCGCCTACACTGTAACGAAGCGACACAACTGATGCTGCCCGCTTGCACCGCGGCTGGCGTCTGCACTTTTCATCTCTCCATTTTGCAGCTAGGGTCGGCATTTGCGCTGACCCTGAAGATGCTACAATCAAAAATTACCCCGCCGGAAGATTTTCAGCGCAGGGCGCGTAGCTCAATTGGCAGAGCAACTGACTCTTAATCAGTAGGTTGTAGGTTCGATTCCTACCGCGCTCACCATCTTTTCAATCACTTACCGGGGTTGATGTTTTGGGTGTGCCGTAAAGTGTGCCGTAACTCAATCCGGCTACGCCCGTTTCTCTACTGCTGCTGTGTCTTGATCGAGCGCAGCGCGCACGATCTCTAGCTCGGGATGCTGATACTGCATTGCAGTCTTCACATCCTTGTGGCCCATGGTTCTCATGACGGCAGCCAGGTTTCCGGTTCTCTTCAGAATCCGGGTGCCGTAATCATGCCGTCCACAATAGAGGACAAGATCTTCGGGAAGCCCAGCCTTGACTCTGGCTTCGCGAAATCTCTTCGCCATTGTGGTGAGATGAGCAGACTCGGCGCGTTTCGATGGGAAAACCCATCCTTCGCGTTTTTCTCCGCACCGTTGTTTAAGAACGTCAAAGACGCGATTGCTCATCGGTACGCGTCTCCGTCCTTCTTCGGTCTTGCTGTCCGGCACGAAGATTACGCGGGTTTCCCAATCTAGGTTCTCGATGCGCATCCGGTAAAGCTCTCTTTCGTTCCGCATGCCGGTATCGCGCATCAAGATGATGATGTCTCGGAAAAGTTGAAGGCTGCGTTTCCGCCAATTGCAGGCAGCAGCGCCCGCCAACAATTTCTTTTCCGCTTCATCGTCAAGCCTGAGTGAACGTCCGTATTCCTTCATCAGTTTGAGTTTCGGAGCGTGGCGAATCAGTGTCCACTCCTCCGCCTTGTGCAGCATTCTTCTTAACGTTCTTAGCGCGCAATTGGCATTTGAGGACGCGCCAGAGAACCTCAATGTTTCGATAACGTCCCTAGTGATCTGATCCAATCGCATGTTCACGACGGTTGTCGTCTTGAGGAGTCGCCAGCCATCGCGGTAGTAGGTTTTGGTTTTGTCTTCCAGTCTGACCTTATCCAGCCATTCCAGGAAGCGCCGGGAAAACTCCAGCAACACAGGAGCTTTTTGGGGAAGCGGATCTGTATTCTCGACCACATGGCCGAGTTTCAGACCAGCAACCTTTGCCGCCCTGGCCGCTTTTGTTTCGTTGGTTGACCCACGGTAGCGCTGTCCGCGCACCGTGAAGTCATACCAGTAAAACTTGGACTTCGCTTTCTTAAACAGCTTCACGAGCTTCCTCCATTGCAGCCCGCACGGAAGCAACTCGTGTGTTCTTCTGGATGTATTCCAAAAGAACATTCACATCATAACTAACCCGACCTTGCAGTTCTATCCAATTCGCCCCGACTCCCTCGGCGCGCCATCGTTTCAATGTTGCTGCTGAGCGTCCGAGAATCTCAGCGGCCTTGCGCGTGTTGACGAGCTGAGGCATGGCTGGTTTTTTCATCACGATTGGCTGGGGCATGGTTCATCTACTCCTGAGGGGAGACTCATCCGCCCCTCGTGGACGACATTGCCCTTGACGGTAGCGCAGGTGTACACATATAGTCAAGGTGTATCGTTACAAATAGGAGGTGGAATTGACCGGAAGAGAGCTCACGACGGAGAAGGCAGCGATAGCGCAGCAGCCAGTGATCTCCATTCGTATTTCCGAGGCTCTGCGTTTAAAGCTTGAGGGCTTAAAGGTGCTCATGTCCATGAAGAGCGGCGAACCCGTTTCCACATCGGAGGCGGCAAAGCAGCTTCTTGAGTCCTCAAAAGAAGAACGACTTGAGCTGGTAAGTCTGCTTACCGAGCCGACCGATTCTCTGCTAATGATTCGCCGAAAGGCAGACTCAAAGCTCCCGCTTTCGCAAGCAGAATGGACCGCCGTTGCCTATTTCTGTCTGCACGGAGTGGAGAGATTTGCCAACACCGCACAGACGGAGATTTCATATGAATCTCTTGCCGGAATCCTTGAGGCATTCCAGGCGGTTTACGGTTTGCTTCGCAAACCAAACAAGACCCATTTGGACTCTTTCTTCGTCGCACATCTCCCGCCCGATCGGCAAGCCGAAGCGAAGAAACCGGAGGAGATCGGAAGCGACGATGTTCGGCGCGCCGTCACCCATACCATTCGGATGCTAAAAAACCCGACAGAAGAGCGGCAGAGACCCATCTTTGTCGCCCGGAACCTCTACTTTCTCCTCGACGAGCTAGACTTCCCCAATATCGAGAGGCTAAACGAGGCGCTTCGGCCGTTCTGGCCGACCCTGTGGCGCGTGTGCGCCCGCGGCCACTATTTTCACTATGCTAAGCCCTTGCAAGATCCGAACTCTTCGGCAGGGGAAATGGACGCTCCGTTGAATCCGCCATTACCGAAATTTGAAGAAGGCGACTACCGTCTCGAATTCGTGCGCTCGCCGAGCGAAGGCTTTTCCGTTTGGTTGTTCTTCCCCGGAAGACTTGCGCCGCTCTATCCCCTGGAGGGATACCCAAAGATTTCGGAATTCAGGACGATCCTAGAACGGCTGGATGTAAGGCGGGTGCTGATCCCCTGGAATGGCCGCTATTTTCTCGCGTACACGGTGGCTGACGAGAAGGACGAAATCGGCGTGAATTTTCGCGCTCGTGACAACGGAATTACGTTTAACTTTCGTGGCGAAGACTGGCAGTCCATCAAGAAGCTGTTTCGACGCGCGTGGCAGGCTCCGCAAGTACGCCGCCTGTGGGAGGCGCTGGCTCTTGAGTATGGCGAGTTGTAAGAACGCGGTGCTTCGCACCGGAAGAAGTGGGGACACGTCACCCCCAATTTGGGAACTGCGGCGCGCCAGACAGCGCTTCGATGTTTACGCAGGTTAACTTTAGCTGCGTCAACAAAATTCGTCTCCGCTGGGTGACTGCAATATCGAACGGATGATGTTTGTTTGCGACAAAGCGGTGCCCATCGTCGATCACGTAAACGCGTTGAAGCGCAAGACCTTGCGGTGAACTGACAATTACGCAGCTTAATCGCAGCGGAATCAAGCGCAGTAGTGCAACAAGGCGGTTCGTCCAATGAGTAGTTCTCGCGTTCAGCCTAATCCCCAGTCCAGTTTGCCGTTCGGCGACGAAGCGAAGCCCGGCTTCCGCACCAAGACCGCGGCCACGCGACTGACTCCCGAAGAACTAGGAGAGATAGAAGCTGCTGCCGAAAGCGCGGGACAAGCTCTCTCCGAGTGGCTGCGCGGGACCGCTCTGGGCGCTGCGCGACAGCGGCCCGCTGATCCCGCCGAACTGGTATTGGCCGAAGTCTGGGCGGTGCGTTACACGCTTTTGAATCTCTTCCACGCAGCCTCTCAGGCGGCATCGGAAGGCAGGCAATTGTCGCCCGATTCCGTCCTCAAAATTCGCGACCAGGCGGACGCACGAAAGCTTCAGCAGGCGCGCAAACTGCTTGATGACTTCTTCGCCCGCGAGGGCAAGGAAAGAGCTCGTATGCCATGAGTGCCGTGCCTTTTCTCAGAAGCTTTTCGCTCTTGACGCCCTTGCTCTGGGTAGCCGCGATGTTCCTTTTGCTACTGGCTGTGCGGAGTGTGTTGCAGAACCGGTCCTCACGGAAAGGGCGGGATAGGGAGACGATCGAATGGGGCCGACCTCGGCCAAGTTTGATCCAGAGATGGAGGATAAAAATGGGCAGAATCCGATTCAGACTGCCGAGATTTTCGCAGGGGCAGATGCCAGAGATCGCGCCGAAACCAGCGCCATCAGTGCCCGCGAATGCTCCCGCCGATCCGCTGAAGAAGCCTACCCAGCCGATGCTCGCGCTCTTTGGTTCGACCATCGGTGCGCCCGAGACCAAACCCAAAGAGGCGTTCGCCTGGGAGAAAACGAAGGGAATCGAATGAGAGACAAATTGCCAAGAACACCACTTCACGCTTGAGGAACGCTCGGTATGCTCACGATCTCGAAACCGCTGTCAGCCAGCCAGGCGCAGACCTACCATGCGCGCGAGTTTGCGTCGCAGGAACAGAACTATTGGAGCCGCGATCAGCAGGGTCACAGTGAGTGGCAGGGCAGACTCGCCGAGCAGTGGGGGTTGCGAGGTGCGGTTGGTTCCGAACACTTTGCACGACTGAGTGAAGGCCAACATCCGCACACCGAAGAGCAGCTCGTACGGCATCAAGTTTCAAGAACCTATGAAGGCAAGTTTGGCAGAGAGGTAACCAGCGCCGAGCATCGCGCCGGGTGGGACGCCACCTTCTCTGCGCCGAAGTCGGTATCGCTCACCGCGCTTGTGGGCGGCGATGATCCGGTGCGGGAGGCCCATCGGGAGAGTGTACGCGCGGCGCTTCAGGAACTTGAGCGATACACGCAAGCGCGGATCGGCAATGTTCATGCTCCAGAGACGACCGAGAAATTCATCGCCGCCACCTTCGAGCACGACACCGCGCGGCCCGTCGATGGCTATGCTGCGCCCCAGCTTCATACTCATGCCGTGATCTTCAACGTGACCGAGCGCGAGAACGGCGCCGAAAACGGAAAACAGATGCGAGCTTTGCAACCGCACGAGATGTTCTTGTCACAGCGCTACGTCACGGCGGTCTACCGATCTGAATTGGCCTTGCGTCTCGGAAAGCTCGGCTACGAACTGGAGCGCGGCAAGCATGGACAGCCGGAAATCAGGGGCTACTCCAAGGAATATCTGGAGGCTTCCAGTCCGAGGCGTGAACAGATCAAAGACCATCTCCGAGAACAAGGAATCGACGGAGCCGCGGCAGCGCAGATCGCTGCCCACCATACTCGCGACCACAAGCAACTGCTGTCGCCTGGAGAAGTCTTACAGCGGCACCGCGAGTTGGCCGCACAGTACGGGCATCAGGCGGACCGCGTCGTCGCACAGGCGCGCCAACATAGGCAATACCAGATGCCGGAGCCAGAGGTTCAGGCGAAGCAGGCTGTGACATGGGCGCGCGATCATGTCTTCGAGAGATCGGCTGTGCAGGACCGCCGTGCGATCCTTGAAACAGCGCTCGTGCGCGGCATGGGAGAAACCACCTATGCCCAGGTCCGGCACGAGTTCGAGCGCCGGATCGAGGCCGGGGAGTTCCGGGAAGTCTCGCAGGTTGGTGCTGGCAGACAGTACACAACCGCCGTGATGGTGCGCATGGAGCGTGAGATCGTTGGCCGGATGCAGCAAGGGAATCGGCGCGACTACAGCGATCCCATGCTGGTCTCGCCGCAAGTGCGAATTGCCACGGAAGATCGCCACCCGGAGTTGAATGCGTCGCAGCGCGAGGCGGTAGACGAAATCTTTCTTTCGCGGGAGAAGGTTGTCGGTTTAGATGGCATCGCAGGCGCGGGCAAGACAACAACTCTGTCCGTGATCCGCGAAGGCGCGGAGGCCGAGGGCTACAGGGTGGAAGGTTTCGCGCCAACGTCCCGCGCGGCGCAAAAGCTGGGGGAAGCAGGCATGGAGACATCCACGCTACAAAAGCACCTGGCGCGCGGACAGCAGCCCGATACCGGCGAGAAACGACTCTTTGTGCTCGACGAATCCTCGCTCGCATCGACCCGGCATGTGCACGAGTTTCTGGACCGGATCCATGCGAATGACCGTGTGTTGCTCGTCGGCGACCGGCGGCAACATGAGGCGGTTGAGGCCGGGCGGCCCTTCGCGCAGCTGCAGGACGCCGGTATGAAAACAGTAAAGCTCGAAGAGATCGTGCGCCAGAAAGACTCGGAATTGAAACAGGTAGTCGAGCAGCTTGCGCGGGGCGAAGTACAGGAAGCAATACAGAATCTTGACCGGCAGGGCCGAATCCATGAGATTCAAGGCCACGACGAGCGCATTGCCGCCCTGGCGAAGGAATACGCAAAATCGCCGGAGAACACGCTGGTGGTTTCTCCCGATAATCGCTCTCGCATGGAGATCAACGAGCGCGTCCATGCGGAATTACAGCGGAGTGGCCTCGTCAGCAACGAGGAGCACCGCATCAGGACACTCGTGCCGCGTCAAGGTCTCACCGGAGCAGACCGCACATGGGCCGAACGGTATGAGGTTGGCGATGTTCTGCGCTACTCGCGGGCATCGAAGGAGACTGGAATCGGGAAAGGCGCGTACGCACAGGTGAAGAGCATCGACGCGTCGAAAAACCGGTTGACAGTTGAACTGCAGGACGGCACGCAGCGAACTTACGATCCGCGCAGGCAGCAGGGCGTCTCCGTCTTCCGTGAGGAGGTACGGAGTTTTTCAGTGGGCGACCGCATCCAGTTCACCGCGCCGGCCAACGACCTACGAGTTGCGAACCGCGAGCTGGGTACCATCAAAAGCATTGACGAAGTCGGGCGCCTGGGCCTGAGGATGGACGGTGGCCGCACCGTTGAACTCGACCCGCCCAAGCATCCGCATCTCGACCACGGTTATGCCATGACCAGCCACTCCAGCCAGGGACAGACGGCCGACCGCGTCCTCATTCACGTGGACACCGAGTTGGGCGCGAAGGAGCTGCTCAACAGCCGCATGGCATACGTTTCTGTCTCGCGTGGAGCGTTCGACGCGCAACTATTTACCAATAACCGTCAGAATCTGCCCACGGCCCTCGGACACGATCTTTCAAGGCAGAGCGCGCATGTAGCAGAAATCACCCACGTGCAAACGATGGCGCCGCAGCAAGAAATCTCCAAACAACCACAGGCGGAGCACAACATAGGTCTTGGAATCGGTTTCTAGAGAGACAGCCTGCCCCGGATAATGGCAGCGTAGCGCGGGCGCAAACTCTGTCAAGGCCGACCGAAGGTCGCCGCTATCGCGGGCACGCGCCTTGACAGAGTTCGCTCGACCCGCGCCAGATTCTTCCCGCCATTCCGGGCCAGGCAGTAAAGACGGCAAAACCCGTGCGGCATGCCGGTGGTCCCCACAGAACGTATTACTTGACCCCAGGTCCAGTGTTGAAAGGAGATCTGTGCGCTTGTGAGAGGACGTGTCCTTCTCCCGCAGTCAGCCGACCTGGATGACGAAGTGTCAACTCGTCACCCGGCGCCGGAGGCACCGAGGAAACGGGACTTTTTGGCCGCGCGTGGATTAAGGATTACCTCGACCGTGGTGAGGAGCGTGTTTTTCGGCAGACCCAAGCCCAAGGTGGCGATACAGTGATAAGGCGTTTCATCGGAAACCCAACCCGTATGACTGTGACCTAGCTCATTGACGATTCGGGGCGATACTCTTAGCATTGGGCGGTTCGGAGAGCGGACTTCCCCCTGTTCGATTGTCGGCCCAGTGTGAAAGTCCTCAGAGGAACCCGCATGCGCTGCCCTCGTCTTCTTCTCCCGTTTACCTTCGTCTGCTTGCTTATCGCTCTCATCAGCTTGTTGATGCTGGCGCAGTCCAATCCTACTGCGGTCGTCAATCAATCGAATGGGATTGCCCCGAGTGCTCCTCGTTCGCCTCGGCGGCTACCTTTCGGTCAGGGCAGGACAATAGGGTCTATGGCGACTGCGTCCCGACCGGGAGCTTCGCCAGAAGCGTTGGTGTTAGACTTTGCGTCCGCCGTAACCTATGGGTCTGGTGCCTTTTCGGTCGCGGTAGCGGACGTAAACGGGGACGGCAAGCCCGACATCGTGGTGGCAAACGGCACGGTCGGCGTCCTGCTGGGCAACGGTGATGGCACCTTTCAGACGGAAGTTACCTACGGCTCGGGCGGGTCTGCCTATTCGGTCGCGGTAGCGGACGTAAACGGGGACGGCAAGCCCGACATCGTGGTGGCGAACAACGATGACATCGCCACAGTCGGCGTCCTGCTAGGCAACGGCGACGGAACTTTCCAAACAGCAGTGACCTACGGCACGGGCGCGACATACGCCTATTCGGTTGCGGTAGCGGATGTGAACGGGGACGGCAAGCCCGACATCGTGGTGGCAAACTGGTGCAGCAACGGCGGATGTAAGAGCGGCACAGTGAGCGTTTTGCTAGGCAACGGCGACGGAACTTTCCAAACAGCAGTGACCTACGGCACGGGCGGGATATACGCCGATTCGGTTGCTGTAGCGGATGTGAACGGAGATGGCAAGCTGGACATAGTGGCCGGGAACTATGGCAATAACAATGTAGCTGTCCTATTGGGCAACGGCGACGGAACTTTCCAAGCAGCGATGACTTATGACTCGGGCGGGTCTAATCCCTATTCGGTCGCGGTAGCGGACGTAAACGGAGATGGCAAGCCCGACATCGTGGTGGCGAACCATGGCAGCAGCAATGTAGGCGTCCTATTGGGCAACGGTGATGGCACCTTCCAAACAGCGGTGGCCTACGGCGCGGGCGGGTCGGGCGCTCAATCGGTCGCGGTTGCGGATGTGAACGGGGACGGCAAGCCCGACATCGTGGTGGCAAACTACAATAGCCCCGGCACGGTCGGCGTCCTGCTGGGCAACGGTGATGGCACCTTCCAAACAGCGGTGACCTACGGCTCGGGCGGGTCTTATCCCGATTCGGTAGCGGTGGCAGATGTGAACGGGGACGGCAAGCCCGACATCGTGGTGGCGAACTTAAACAATGTAGGTGTGCTAATCAATACGAGCAAAGTGGCCACGACAACAGCGTTGGGCGCTTCGCTCAATCCGTCGAGCTTCGGACAAGCCGTGACTTTCACCGCGACCGTGACGACGAGCGGCTCCAAGGCCCCAACGGGCACAGTAACCTTTAACGATGGCTCGACCGCGCTCGGCACGGGCACGCTGAACGGCTCTGGCATTGCGACCTACACGACATCCAACTTGGCCGTGGGGCAGCATTCGATGACTGCGGTTTACGGCGGGGACGCGAACAACGCTGGGAGCACTTCTTCTGTGTTGACGCAGACCGTCAACGCCGCTACGACGATGACTGCGCTCGTCTCTTCGCTCAATCCGTCCAACATCGGACAGGCCGTGACTTTCACCGCGACCGTGACCGGGCAGTACGGCGGAACTCTGACGGGGACAGTCACGTTCATGGATGGTTCGACGGCGGTGGGTACGGGTACACTGAACGGCTCGGGGGTCGCGAGCTACACGACATCGAACTTAGCTGTAGGGCAGCAGTCGATGACGGCGGTCTATGGCGGCGATGTGAACAACGCTGGGAGCACCTCTTCGGTGTTGACGCAGACAGTCAACGCGGCTGAATTTTTGTTCACATCTAACCCGACGAGTGCGACGGTAACGGCTGGGCAATCGGGGACGTTCACACTAACGGTAACGCCGCAAGGCTCGTTTACCAGCCCGATTACCTTTTCGTGCAGCGGGCTGCCCGCGCTTGGGGGCTGCACTTTCAAACCTGCCTCAGTCACACCGAACTCCAGCACAGTGACAAGTACCCTGACCATCACTACTACGGCACAGACCGCGTCCCTAACCTCCCCGTTCGGTCGTCGGTCAAGTCCGCTGTACGCGACGTGGCTGGTGCTGCCAGCCATGCTGCTGGGCACGGCGGGGATGGCTGCGCCTAAGCGCAGACAGTTGCTGGGCTACTCCCTCGTATTCTTGCTGGTGGGCGGCTGTTTGTTGCAGGCGGCTTGCGGTACCGGGAGCAACGGCAGTGGTACCGGAGGAGGTGGCACACCGGCTGGCACGTACACCGTCACGGTTACTGCTGCGGCGGGCTCCACAAATCACACTACGGCAGTGACGCTGACAGTTCAGTGACCATCAGACAGTCGATTTTCGTTACTTCAGGCGAAAGCGAGGACTGCTCATAATGACAATCACGGCCCAGCGTAGTTCGCTGACGGTTCCGTTGGACGCTTCCAGGAACAGCGTACCGTGCCCGTCGTCGCCCCCAACGGGTCAGCGACCAAACCTAAAGATACGCAGAATTGGACTTGTTTCTCGGAATTATTGGGATAAGCTCCCACGCAAGTTTGATTTCAGCGGCGTGCTGAGAGAAGTGCTGGACCTTCTCGATAAGGATGCTCACAAGTGCGACATGGTGTTGTTCTCGTTATGGAGCATCATCCGGCCATTTTCGGTCAAGAAGCATCTGAGCGCGATGAATCCGAGACATATCAAAGCCGTGCTGTACGAAGAATTTCGTCTGGAGGAAAACATCAGTAAGAAGGACAAGTTCCCCGCGAAACCCGGGAGCAGTCGTTTCGTCGTGTGTTATCGAAACAATGGCGCGTGGCATGAGTACAAGTTCAACGGTGTTTTCGCCAGCCTGAACCCTGGCGAGAGGGACAGGAAGGAGGCGAAGGCTGCGGGGTGGAGAGTCGAGGACTGGATGGATGCCAAGGCTAAGTGTTTGATAAACCGGCTGCCGGAGCGGGTTTTGGGGAATTGTTGTGTGATCGTTTGTGGCGAATCGAACATAGTTCGGCGCAGGCGTCCAGACAAGGAATGGGAGGTACATGATGAGTCTCACATCAAGAAAGCGATGCCCAAGAATGTAAGAATTGTTCTGAATCCGGGACACGACAGAATGGGTCCCAGGATGAATCTCAAAAGAAAGTTCCTGTCAAAAGCGCCAGGCCGATGGGTACTCTGCGTTTGGAACAGGGACAAGAGGGGTAAGCACCGCAACGAGAGAGACGGGAAGAAGCCAGCATGGATGGCATTCTGCAATGGCCAAGAGGAAACAGAAACAATCAAACCGCTTAAGGATCTTCCGAAGGAGCTACAGCGAGTCGAAGTGGGAGTCGCGTTCTGTGGCTGAGGTTTACGCGGGCCGGGGAAATTTCTTTAGTGAGGTGCAGGAATGCGTCAAGAACATCGCGATATCCAGGAATGGATAAAAAGGAAGTACGCTGATCAGTTCGAAGTGTTGGCAGAAGAGATAGACGGTCAAAACTGCCTGCCAGACAGGAAAAACGGGCACTGGTATCAGCCGGATGTAATCCTCAGGGAGCGTACTGGCAAGAAAGAAGTTCGTTACATCATCGAAGTTGAAAACGATCCAATGAGGAAGGTGATCGCTGGAGCGTGTTTGCTTGCCGATTGTTCCTTGGAAAAGATGCAGAGGGCAAAAGCAAAACTCATATTCATAGTTTATTCAAAAGACGGCAAGCAGCAGATTGAGAATTTCAGGAATAAAGTCAACTTCGTTCAGCACCGCTTGCCGCACCTCTCGTCCATCAGTGTTCTGACAGAGGATGAATTCAAGCGTGGTAAGGGTCTAGAAACACGGCCTAACTCTGGGCACACAAATTCGCTGTAGCAAGATCCGA
The DNA here is from genome assembly GCA_963773675.1 of uncultured Acidobacteriaceae bacterium. Taxonomy (GTDB): domain Bacteria; phylum Acidobacteriota; class Terriglobia; order Terriglobales; family Acidobacteriaceae; genus Sulfotelmatobacter. The sequence goes on along the minus strand of CAVZCG010000012.1, from coordinate 252,992 downwards.
TTCGCGCCGCCCTTGTGACCTCTAAGGACGATCGATGCAGAATTCTTGGGCTGGATATCCCTGCTGAGCTTCTTCAATGAGCGTGACCATTTGGCGCACGCCTTCGTAATTACGTTTTGGAATGCCACTTGAAATATGGTGCACTCTGGGGATTCCAACTCCCGCACTGCCGTCCGACCAATTCATTGAGATAGCTCTCAACACGCTCCGTTGCTGGAACTGTCGAAGCTCGACAGATTTTGCCGTCCCCGTTCACCACGACATATCTGCGTTCAAATAGCTCATCGCAGCCAAACCTGCACATCGGTGCCACATTGCTCCGGTAATCCAGTTTCTCATCCGTCGAACATTCAGACCTTTTTTTAATGTGTGCCGCGACCAGCAGGTCAATCGGGAACGGGTGCCCGCATAAAACGCATTCCACCTCCGTCCTGCCACCAAATACATATCTGCGTAAGAAGCCTTGTTCCGTACGGGAAACCACCTCGCGACTGCTGTCCAGCTTCGTAGAATCCAGTTCTCTGTAGAGTGACTGAACTCCCTTTTCATTCATCAGAGGCAGGGTGAGAAATGACCATTTCCCCAGATCGACTCCGTCAAAACAACCTTTCCCGAGCAACCAGACCCCCCATTTCGTGAGCTCCTGGGACATGGTGGCGTCCGAGACAAATTTCTTCCCGCAAGCCCCTTGCAGCGCACTCATCGTTCTGTGACCTTCGAATTTTGGAGAATGCGACCTCTTGGCCTGCTGATATTTGTCGAAGTCCATATCACAAAAACCAACGAATTTGGCCGGCCCAAATAAAGACCCATCTGGCTCAAATACCCAATAGCTGGTGGTCGAAAGCAAATTCTCCGCTCGGGTCCTGGAATCGCGTGCACCTGCATTAAAACGCAATAATGAAGCTCGTGCCTCCTCGGGCGTCGAAACGAATTGCAATCCTGTGCTCACTCGTCGAAGTTTAAACGGGGCTTCTCTCACGCCGCAAGGGCCGGCTTGGCCCTCTGCTACTGGTTTCAAGCGAGCCGATGAGCGGCTTAAGCCCGATCCTCACCGAAGACTAGGGGTATTTCTAAATGCCGTTTGGGTGAAGCGGAGTGAGACCACTGAAACGGTTGAAATCTGCCACATTTAACGTGAGTATGTGGCTCACGCCGTGCACGTACATAGCGGCGGCCAATCGCGCATCGTGCACCTGAACACCCAACACCTCGTGCTGGACGACAATCCTGCGCCACTCTCGATAAACGGCTTCACTATCTGGCAAAAAACCCATCCCGGTCTCGATTGCACGCACCTGGCGTTCCGCTTCGGCCACCGTCAAACCAAGACCATTGCGCACCAGAGGACGCGTCATAGCATTCCAAAGCTCAGCGATGTTCTGGTGCGTATAGTGAAGAATTGTGCCCCGGAAAGCGAGTCGGGCTAGCGCTGTGTCCACGAGCTGGTGCTGGGGATCAGAGCGGCGTGTCATGCGTAGCAGGATATTGGTATCCACGAGACACGACGCTATAGCCATTTAGTCGTGATCCTGATAAAGCCACTCGCGCGAAATCGTGTCAGGCAACGGGGGAATCTTGTCCGAGAATTGGGCCAGTGAGTCGAGCCAGATGCGAATCTCCTCTTGGGTACGCGGCTGTCGAGTTTGCTGAGGAGGCGCTAACTGTTGCGCCAAAATCTCTTGGATGTAGGCTTCAAGAGACAGGCCACGTGCCTTGGCCTGCACCGCTAGTTCATCGGGAATGTTGACCGTGACGACCATGTCAAAACTTTAGCACGGATTCAATCAAAAGGCTGAAATCCGTGGGCCGCACGGTGTGCCATAAGTGTGCCGTACCGTTCGATCCCATATGCGCTAACTCGCGTCTTTTCAATACCAGTGCAAAGCGCTTCCGTGCGGGCTTGGCTATCGGCAAGTCATTGATTCTTCAGTGCGAAAGTGGGCGCTCGATGGTTTCGGATTCACCTACTCTTAATCAGTAGGTTGTAGGTTCGATTCCTTCCGCGCTCACCACTTCTTTCCTTTACGGGACCTTCACCAATTTTCGTGCGTCGAAAAATTGGGGAACGTTCCTTCTGTGTAAGCGTACGACCGAGACCGCGCCGCCCGCTCAGTGCCTCCGATGGGATTGCGAGCGCCATCGCGATTTTGTGTCCGTTGAAGTTCGGCCAGGCTTTGCGATGTCACTCTCGGCAATCGGCGCACATCGAGATGTGCGCAAACTCACTGACAGGACGCGCTCATTTGTGTTTGCATCAACCCGTCTCGCCTCTTCGAAGAGCAGTTCCCGCCGGTTGAGACGCAGCCCTCCCTGAGGCGAAGGACCAATTTCCTTATAGTTGCGTTTATCCATCCGACACTCACGAGTCGGGTTCATAGCCCCCGAGAGGAAAGTTCGTTTGCGGGAGGTGCTTTGTGCAGATTTTCGGTCGACGTTTCTTGCAGGTTGTGGTTTTAAGCCTCGCATTTTTGTTCTGTATCGCGACGACGATTGCCTCGCCGGCACAAACCTTCACCACGCCTTATACGTTCTGCCCCCAAAGTGGATGTACTGACGGCTGGAGCCCCGTCGGGTTGGTGCAAGCGACCGACGGGAACCTCTACGGGGCGACTTGGTTTGGCGGGGCCAGCAGCGCTTGCGGTACTGATGGCTGTGGCACGCTCTTCAAAGTCACGATCGGAGGCGCGCTGACCACACTGCACAGCTTAGATGGCACGGATGGTGCCGCCCCTGGCGGTGCGGTACAAGCCACCAACGGAACCTTCTACGGAACAACGACAGGCGGCGGAGACGGCAGCGCCTGCGGCACTAATGGCTGCGGCACGATCTTCAAGATCACCACCGGCGGCACGCTGACCACGCTGCACAATTTCGATTTCGCGGACGGCTCCCACCCGAACGCGGTCATGCAAGCCACCGACGGGAACTTCTACGGGACAGCCTGGACTGGCGGGGCCAGCACAGCCTGCGGCTCTTATGGCTGCGGTACGGTTTTCAAAATCACGCCCGGAGGGACGCTGACCACCCTGCATAGCTTTGCCGCGGGCTCGGATGGCTCCGGCCCTATCAGTTGGCTGGTGCAGGCCAGCAATGGGAACTTCTACGGCACAACTCGGACACCGCCTCATGGGGAAGGGGGAGCGTATGGCTATGGCACGGTTTTTGAAATCACACCGTCGGGCACACTGACCACCCTGCACAGCTTCGACGGCACGGACGGAGCCTATCCGTATGCCGGGCTGGTGCAAGCGACCGACGGAAACCTCTACGGGACAACCACCAATGGAGGGGCCAACAACGTCTGTACCAGTGGTGGCTGTGGCACGGTCTTCAAAATCACTCCGGCGGGCGCGTTCACCACGCTTTACAGCTTTTGCACCCAACCGAACTGCACGGACGGCGCTGGCCCCTTCGGTCTGGTGCAAGCCACCGACGGGAACCTCTACGGAGCAACCGCCGCCGGCGGGAACATCAGCGATTGCAATTCTCAGGGCTGTGGCACGCTCTTCAAAATCAGCACTGGAGGCAAGCTGACCACGCTGCACACCTTCGACGGCACAGACGGTGCGTCGCCGGTCGCTCTTGTGCAAGCCACCAACGGAAACTTCTACGGGGCGACGACTGGGGGGGCCAACAACAACTGCCCCCAGAACCCCACTACCGATGGGGCTGGTTGTGGTACGGTCTTCAGCCTGTCTGTGGGGCTAAGCGCCTTCCCGCAGGTCACGCTTTCGACCACTTCATTGAGTTTCGGCAATGAGGTTCTCGACGAGACGAGCGCCGCCAAGACGGTGACGGCGACCAACACAGGCTCTGCCACGCTGGACATCAGCAGCATTACCGCAAGCGGCAACTTCGCGATCTCTGCAAACACGTGCGGAGCGACGCTGGCCGTGAAGAAGAATTGCAAAGTGAGTGTTACCTTCACCCCCAAGGTGCTGGGCAAGCTGACGGGGACACTCATGTTTACTGACAATGCTCCTAACAGCCAGCAGGCGGTCGCACTATCGGGCAAGGGTATCGCGCCTGCGACGCTGACCCCGGCCAGTGCCACCTACGCGGCGCAGAAGGTCGGCACGACCAGCGCAGCGAAGACGTTTACCCTCACCAACAACCAGACCGTGACGGTGGCCAGCATCGCGATCTCGACGACCGGGGATTTTGCGGTCTCGGCGAAGACATGCACGACCAGTCTGGCGGCCAAGGAGAAATGCACGATCAGCGTGACGTTCACGCCGAAGGCGACCGGGACGAGGACGGGGAAACTAAGCGTGAGCGATAGCGCCAGCAACAGCCCGCAGACCTCAAGTCTAACGGGCACCGGCAAATAAAACTGGGCCGCCCGCCTCGGCTCAGATCATAGTCATGCGGTTATGAATAAAGTCTTCTTTCAAAGATAGCGCGACCTGTCGATCCATCTCGGAATCTAGCACCGGTGATCGAACCGTAGGTTTCTCTGAACACGATGGTCTGAGTCTGCCCTCTCGGGTCATCTTGATAGTCTCGATCCGAGCAATTTCACAAGTCGGTGATGAATCCCGGCACATTCCTCTTCCACTAGAACCTACCCGCCTACGTGAAGTGCATGTATCTCGACAAAAGCTGCGCTGTTGTAACTTGCACCCCAGCGAGCGTAGGAAGCTAAGTACGATTGCCGCTGGCTGCCCGCGCCCTCCGGCGCTGCCCTCGAATGGTCACGACGGATAAGATCCACCGTAAGATGCGATTGCTAAGTCTTTTGGCATCAGGGCGCAGCATTCCCCTCCTCATTTGCCCTTCACGTGCACACACGAGGTGCTTGGCGGAGCGGGCAGCCCCAGACCGTAGCGGCCCGTAGCAAAGGACGCGGGTATGTTCGTCGTATTGGTAGTCCTGATGTTCCTCCTTACATTTGCCATCGCCTATCTTCGCGGGCACGAAGAGCGGCTGGCCAGACAAGTGTCTCTGCCCGCGCCTCGTCTGCACACCAAGGTTGAACTGGGATTTGAGATATCTATGAACTATTGCTTTGACCCCGCGCACACCTGGGCGGTTGCGCGGGAAGGCCAAGACTCATCACGCATAGGCATAAATATTTTTACGGCGGCTGTAAGGGTACTCGCGGGAATCGGCCTGTTGACAGGTATGCTGGCGGCGCAAGAGAGAGTGAACGCTGCGGGCGTTCCTTCCCATTTCAACATCCAGGCGCAGACCGCGTGCGAAGCCGAGACGCTGCGTGAAATGGGCGCGCACGAAGTCTTCTCGGGCAAGGGCTACGACGTGCTGGCCGATGTCGCACGGGCGTATGGTCGGGCAATTCCGCACATCTATATTTTCCCCGGCAGTCTCAACATGCACTATATCGCGGCCAGCACTGTCGTAGACGGGCGAGGCAAGATTGTCGTCGGGCAGCAGGCGATCGAGCTGTTCGATGCGTTTTCCCTCAAAGGTTTTCTGGGTCACGAGATGGCGCATCTTGTTAGCGACAGCGTGGCGCAGGGATGCAACGATTACATCCTTCGCGATCCACGGATTGAAGTCCAAGCCGACGCATTGGCGGCGCGAACGCTCGGAACAGGACCGGTCAAGGCGTTCTTGCAGCGGGTGCTGGCACTCACACAAGGCCAGAACTGGGATGCCAGACACCGACTCGAAGCGCTGCAATGATTCAATGAACCTAAAGAGCAGGGGCGCCACAGGTAGGTGAAAGTCGCATTTTCACCAAGCTTTTGAGAATGGCGGGAAAGGGGTTTTCTTTTCGCCGCCATCCTAAAGACCGCAGATTGATGCCATTATCATGGGTGGGCGACTTCTCATCGTCCATCCGGTTCGATTGACGATTGGCTATTCTCCCCTCTACGCTGCCGATCCTGGTAAGCAGCGACTTTGATCCTGTTCCCGCACAGCCTCATACTGCACCAACGTCGAGCGTTCTTCTTGCTCACATCCAGAAACTGCACAGTACAGCTTTCACACTTCCGCACTCTGCCCGGCTCCGTGTCCGTCAACAACCTCTCCGTTTCGTGCAGCAAAGCTGCCCAAAGAGTGTCGGCTAAGAATGTACCGCCAATCTGCCGGCTCTGCATCTTGCCGCTCTTCGTCGTAATTGCTCTGCGTACGGGATGCGCGAAAAGGCGTTTATTCAAATCCGCAAGGAAGGCAGGACTGGGCTGCTTGCCGTCTTCCAACCTCAGCACGGCCTCACGCAGCGACTCACGAAAAATCAAAAGCTCGCGCAGAAATCTTCTCCCGTCCGGCTTGCCACTCCATACCTTGAGTTCATCCTTTATCTCAGATATGGGTGGCAGACCCGAGATGACCAGCCAGCGAACGAGCGCGGACGTGTCCGTCAGCATTTCCTGTTGTTGGCCGTCCACCACGAGCCTAGTGTTCAGCAGGTCCAGGGCCGGTTGATTGCCGACCACCAGAAACCCGTCGATCCATTCTCGTAAGGAATCCGTCATCGCGCCTATCGATTAAATATTAACACCTTTATTGTATCTTTTGTCGGTGTTGCCATATCTAAGTGTTCAAAGGCGGTCGCTGTTGGGGCGCTCGCCTACTTTGAATACAACAAGGAGATGGCGCATGGTACCCGCGACACAGCACAATGATTCACATCTGACTCACCATAGGATAGCAATCGTAAACGGACGGAAAGTCTTTTATCGGGAGGCGGGCAATCCCGCTTCACCAGCCATCGTATTGCTGCATGGTCTTCCAACCAGCAGCCAGATGTTCCGCGACCTCATCCGGGCGCTTGCCGACAAGTTTCATCTCATCGCTCCCGACTACATCGGCTTTGGCCACTCCGAAGCCCCCTCGCGGAACGAGTTCCAATATACGTTCGATAATCTCGCCGCGTATGTGCGAGGTCTGCTCAACCAGCTCGGTCTCACCTCCTACATCCTTTATATGCAGGATTACGGCGGACCCGTGGGCTTCCGCCTCTTCGCCGAAAAGCCGGAACAGGTGAAAGGCTTCATCATCCAGAACGCCAATGCGTACATCGAGGGCGTGGGTGAGGTGCCGAAGAGCGCACTCGCACCCCTGTGGGAGAACCGTAACGCCGAGACAGAAGAACCCGCAAAGCAATTCCTGAGTGCGGCCTCGACCAAATTTCACTGGACTGTCGGCGCTCGCAGTGAAGAGAACATCAACCCCGATAACTGGATTCTCGATCAAGCATTTCTCGACCGCCCCGGCACGCAAACCTACCAGATCGATCTTCTGGAAAACTACAAGACGAATGTTGCATCCTACTCGAGCTGGCAGGCAGCTTTTCGTACCCACCAGCCCAAGACGTTGATCGTCTGGGGTGATAAGGATCCCTTCTTTGTCCCGCCCGGAGCCAAGGCATACCTGCGCGATCTGCCAAAGGCCAAGCTCGTCTGGCTCGACGCGGGTCACTTTGTCCTCGATGAGAATCTGCAGACGGTTGCGGAAGAGATCAGGACTGTCTTCGCCAACTGACCGGCCTCGCTTCCCAAAAACAACAAGCAACAACCGCTTGCTGCGTGATGACCGAAAGCGGCGGCACGCAGCAGCGTTCCAAACCGGCATTCGAAGGGAACCTTTGCAAGGATTTCTGGCTAAGCGTGCGCTCGTCACCGGTTCGGATGGGGCATCGGCGCAGCAATCGCCTCTTCTCTCTGGAGGGAGCGCGTGCGCATCTCACAGCGGTTTCTAGGTTGCCGGAGGGTGGTTCTCCCTCGGCCAGACCGGGGCCGTAGTTCGATCGAACTGGCGGCAACCCGATCTCGCGTGCCTACCGGCTAGTTTAACCAGAGCAAAGCTCGGTACCCGACTCGTCGATTCGTGGAGTGTAGTCGCAGATAAGAACGGTCAGGTCGTCGTCCTGTTTCCCCGACCATCGTCGAACTGAAGAAACAATGGAGTCCGCCGCGAGTTCAGGCGAAAGCGCTCTGGTCTCAGTCAAGAGTTCGCACAGCGCATCCTGTCCGAAGAAATCTCCAGCAGCATTGGAGGCCTCCACAATCCCGTCCGTGTACATCACGATTCGATCGCCTGGTTCGATCTTATGGACGGTAGTCGAATAGGACGCAAAAGCGAAGGCGGCAAGCATCAATCCATTCTCTTCAATTTGTGTAACTCCTCCATCCCTCACAAGCAACATTGGTGGATGCGCCGCGGCTGAGTATCGCAGCTCTCTCGATTCTGAGTTCAGGTGGACATACGCTGCAGTAACGAATTGATTCTGTGTGTTTCCAAATAGAGCCGAATTCATGCCGGACAAGAATCGCGAAGGATCAGCAGCAACCGCTCGTTGCGAAGCGGCCGCGAGCTTTACCATCGATGCGATAAGGGCGGCGGGGACACCATGTCCCGACACGTCGGCAATGAGCAGTCCCAGCTGGTGGTCATCGGCAATAATGAAGTCGTAAAAATCGCCTGCCACGGAACTCATGGGCACATACCGGGCGGCTACCCGGAAGCTCATGGAAACAGGAAATTCGCTTGGCAGAATGGATAACTGGATGCGACGGGCGACCTCCAGTTCGTTTTGGATCTCCTTTAATTGTTGATCCCGCCGTAAGGTGCTACGCGCAGCAACATAACCCATGGTGCCGAGAAATGCGGCGAACCCGAAAGGTTCGAGTTGGGGCAGAGAAGTGGGAAAGAATGCCATCAAGTTTTGCCAAACCACGAAAGCAATGAAGATCAGCAAACCCCAGCGAATCACTGCAAAATCGGCGGTCTCATGATTCTTACTCTCGCCGGAACTGTGCGCCATGAAGCGAATGAGAAAAAACGTCGATGCGCTGATTACCGCGAGGCTGTTCGTTCGCTCGTAGACTGCTGAATCACCGAACAGGAAGGTGGCCAAGACCAGGACGCAGCCTAAACTAACCATCGCATACCCGACTGCCCGCTCAATTCGTCTTGGCAGACCGAGCGAGATGAAAAATAAGAATGCGGGGATCAGGATGATGTAGTTAAGGCCCGCGCGTACTCGGGCGTAAAGGACCGACCCCGGAACCGTCATCGCAAGCAGGGGTGACGAAATCCAGAGCCGAAGGCCATATAGGGCGGCAAACGATGCGAAGCAGATAAGGAGCGGGTCGCGCTTGCGGCGAAGAACAGCGAACGCAGCCGATACCGCGCCGACAGCGGCAAAGGCGGCGCCCAGGAACAGATAAGGAGCGTCGCGCAGGAATGCGCTCAGGACCTCTTCAGCAGTCATTCCAAACCTTCCACCCCTAGGTCAGAAGACTCTCCACGTCTGAAACCCGAAAACTAGTTTCCATCAGGAACCGCAGCAACAGCAGTCGGGATTGCGAGCGTGGTCGGAAGCAAGTCACCGCATCGACCGGGCGCGATGGCCCGAGACACGGGACTTAGAGCTTCTCGTCGCGTGATTTGCCCATTCCCATTCAGCAAGCCAGTTTCTGCGGCATCTCCCGTCACATTGGAATTCCGACATCGGCCCCCCGCATTGTGGGCAGACCAGATTGATGATCGACGAGATGATCTGCGCGTTCGATTCGCCCGGCAGTGTGTCAAAGGTGCTCATAATCGCTCTCCTATCCAGAGATCCGACAAATGCGCGAGGGGCAGATACCGGGCCACAAACAACGGAAATGTGCCGCGCGGGTTTTGTACGCTCTGTGACATGCGCTCCGAACTGGTTGGCTGCGGAGTCCGTCTCGGCTACCAAATGCCTGCCGCCTCGCTGCAAGGTGAGAGTGCACGCGTAATGCCAATGCCGAACTACCAATAGGAGCCGATAACGAAGCCTTTCCTACGTGCGCCGCATGTTGAATGTCAAAACTATTGCCCGGCGTTAGGCAGGTATGCCCGGATGTGGTCGCCACTTGAGTATCGAGCCGTCACTCCCCAACACGGCGCGCGGCAAAGACATGAAACGACAGCACTCGTTGAAGGCTCTACAAGCGCTTCAACGATTGGCATGTCGATTGCTTTTCAATGTGGATGTTAGAGGCTAGCTCCCGACTTGGCGAACGCTTGACCGTCGAGCAAAAAGGAGCAGTAGGAGTAGTGAATGCTACGAAGGCTAATATCTGTATTGACTCTGTGTCTCGCGACGTTTCCGGCGCTTTGCCAGTCCACGTCGAAGTATCAAATAGGATTTATTACTGACGTCAAGCCGCGTCAGAGTGCAGGAGACGGTGCGTCCGATCCCGCCACCTATGACGTTTCCGTCAAAGTGGGCGACACAATTTACGTGGTACGGTACACGCAACCGTTGGGCGAAATTCCCGCCAAGTACGCTACAGGGCACGAACTGCTAGTGCTGGTCGGAAAGAACACAATTACTTACAACGATATATTAGGCCGGTCTCTTCAAGTGCCAATTGAAAGCCAGCGGGCGGTTGCAGAGCACAAAGACTCGAAATAACCTTTGCCGGTACGCGGCAGGCATTCGAGTGCAGGGGATCGAGCAACTCCGCTCTTTTTGGCAGCAATTTGATACGGACGATAAGTTACGAAACGCCGATTACCAACTCGATCAGCAGCCTGGTCCATTACGATGTGCGGCTCGCGACAGGAGCACCGATGAAATCTCGACAGATTCTTATTCCGATGGTGATGCTTGCCACACTATGGCACACTGCCGGAGCCCAGCCGAAGAAACGGAACATCCAGGCAGAAGCCCCTCCACTGGATAGCGTTCTGGCGAGTACAAGCATTCAGTCCAAGGCTGTACTACCCGATTTGATTGCGGTCAAGCCCAAAATGCCCTTGGGCCCACAAGACGTTCTCAAATCCTACGAAATCGCCATGAGCACGGTGGCAGACAAGACATCGGCCGATTTCTCTGTAATCGTTCAGGCGCAACAAGCAAATCAAATTACCCGCGAACAGGCCGAATACCTTTTGCAGCAGATATACGAAGTGGCAATGATGCAGTATCAGGTGCTTGGCGCGCTTCATGACGTTTTAAAGCATGACATCGACGAAGCTAGCCAAGAAGGAACGCAGTCGCCGAGAACTTCCAGCGCCAGTACGGTTCTCGTGGTTCCTTTTCCGGGGTCCGTCTCGGCATCCCGATGAAATCAAATTCCAGTTTGCCCGGGTCGCACGAAACTTCAGCTGCCTCGCTGGCAACAGAGGAGTCGCGAATATAACATGACATCCCTGGGGAAATTGATTGAGCACGGTGAGGGTGTTGCCTTGAGATCGGCGACGCCTTCCCGTGCACAGATGTCGTCTGTTCTGTCGCATTGCTTACCGTCTCTTTATCGATATGCATATAGATTTTTGGGGAACGAAGCCGATGCCGAGGATGCGGTGCAGGACGCGCTATTGGCAGCTTACAAGCACCTGAACCAATTCAGAGGCGACGCGCAGCTTTCCACCTGGCTGACCTCTATTGTTATCAATTGCGCAAGAATGCATTTGCGCAAGCGGTCACGCCATATCCACGTATCCCTCGATTCACGAATCGGAGAAGAGCAGGAGTATCCGCTGTCCGATATTTTGGTGGACCATCGACCCAATCCCGAAGATGAGTGCCACAAATCTACGTTGCATGCGCGGTTGATGAAATCAACGGCACAACTATCCCCGATTCTGCGGAGAACGTTTCACCTCCGGTTTGTGGATCATCTTTCGGTCTGCGAAACAGCTCGCGTTCTGGGAGTTCCCGTCGGAACTGTGAAAGCGCAGACGGCGCGAGCTAAGGCTAAATTGCAGAAGTTAGTGCGAGGAGTACTCCACACGGGATCTCGTTCTCGTGGACGCCGCAGCTAGCACAACCATTCGATAAGCCCGCTGAAGCCGTCTGACACAATCTTTTTCGCGTGAGCCAACCCGCAGGTCCAATCGCTCGCGCGGACCGCATTGCTTACGCTGAGCCGAGAATGTAACAGCCTCTGAACGTGAAAAACAACCAATCCGAGCCGATCGATGACCCAATAGGGTCAAAATCCAAACACAGCTAACCTCATCTGCCCGCATTTGGGCGCGACTGCCCTGATAGTGTCCACAGGGTTCGCTTGACTATCCCGTCGGCTGCGCAAGTACTTGAGTTTCCTGTAATTATCACCGGCCAGGCAATGGCCATGCTCTTGCCGATAGCATTTTCGGGTTGATCTTGGCGATTGTCCGTCATGAGGACTGCGAGATAGCGCCGAGGAGGAGCCGTTGCCCTTGCTCGCTGACAGAGAGAGCGTCGATGAACCGGGAATCGATATTGTGGAAACCGAAAATGGCGCTCTGGCGTATTTGACGGGCCGCATCGATATCGAGTCCTCTCCAGCGGTGCGCGACCGGCTTATCGCCCTTTTGCACGCGCCGCATTCGAGGACAGTGAGCATTGACTTGTCGGGCGTCACCCATCTCGACAGTTCTGGCGTTGCCACTCTGATTGAAGCGTTGAAGATCGCACGAAACTGTAAAACCGAGCTCAGACTGCAGGGATTGCATGATCGTTTACGTCACCTGTTTGAGGCGACGGGCATTCTATCCCTCTTCAATGAGGGCAGTGAGAGATGAATCGCTTCTGGAGCGAGGGGGTCTGATGGCCAACGTTTTCGAGAGTGCCGGCAAAGAGACTCTTAATCAACTTGACTACGTCGGGAGCCTCAACATTCAGTTGTGGGCTACCTTGCGTGCGATGCGGAAATCTTTGCCCCTGATTGGAAACCGACATCGTTGGCACGCGGCTGTTCACCAAATGCTTGACATCGGAGTTGAAGCACTGCCGATGGTTGCTCTGCTGGCGATGTGCAGCGGATTCATCCTGGCGATGCAAGGAGCATCTGAGCTGAGGCGGTTCGGGGCCCTGCACTACGTTATCGATTTGGTCGCGCTTGGCTTCACGCGCGAACTGGCTCCGCTGCTGACGGCAGTCGCCGTCAGCGGACGCTCTGGGTCTGCATTTGCCGCCGAGATCGGAACCATGAAGGTGACGGAAGAAATCGATGCGCTTAAAGTCATGGCCTTCGAACCGGTGGAGTTCGTGTTAGCGCCAAAGTATCTGGCGGCACTCGTGGTCGTCCCCTGTCTCAGTATCGTCGCGGGCCTTTCCGGCATTCTCGCCGGGGGGCTATTCATGTTCTTCAGCACGCACCTTGGACTCCTGCTCTATTTCCGATACGTCCTGACGTCGATTGAGCTGCGGGATGTAGTCGCCGGGATGATCAAGAGCCTGGCATTCGCCACCATTATTACCCATGTGGGATGCCTGGAAGGACTTCGTGTGAGTGGCGGCCCCGACGCAGTGGGTCGCTCTACAACCACGGCAGTCGTGCGATCAACTTTTCTGGTCATCATTGCGGATGCAATATTCACGACCATCTTTTACTTCGTGGGAAAAACGTAAATGTCCATAATTTCCGTGCGCGATTTGGTAGTCGAATACGATGGCCGGCGTGTGCTCGATGGTTTGAACCTTGACATCGAGCGAGGAGAGATCACGGTTCTGCTGGGGGGCAGCGGCTCAGGAAAGAGCACACTCTTGCGGCAAATTCTCGGTCTCGAGCATCCGAAATCGGGCAGCATCTCGATCAAAGGCACAGAGATCACGCGCTGCTCAGAGGCGGATTTGAACAAAGTCCGGCGTTCCATCGGAGTGGCCTTTCAGAGCGCCGCTTTGTTCAATTCACTATCGCTGGAAGACAATGTCGCCCTCACTTTGCGGGAACACACCGCGCTCGCTCCTTCAGTCATCGACCTGATCGTCTGGTTGAAGTTGGCGGTGGTGGGACTGGCAGACTTCGGTAAACTGCACCCGCAGGAACTCTCAGGAGGCATGAAGAAGCGGGCGGCGGTGGCGCGGGCGCTTGCGATGGATCCCGAAATCCTGGTGCTGGATGAGCCTTCGGCAGGGCTTGATCCTATCGTGGCGGCAGAGTTGGACGAACTCATTTTATTTCTCAAGGAGACGTTTCAGATCACGGCTCTTGTTGTCACCCATGAGCTTGATAGCGCTTTCCGCATCGCCGACCGGATTGCAATGCTGTTCGATGGAAAGCTCCTCGCGGTCGGAACAAAAGACGAATTACGCGCAAACCAGCACCCACGCGTGCGGCAGTTCCTCAACCGTGTGCCGGCCAACCCGGTGCATACGCCGGCTTTGGCCTCCTATCTGGAGCGGTATGTGCAAAGTCAGGAGGCAAAACCATGACCACCGAAGCAAAAGTCGGTGCCTTTGTCCTCGGCTGTGTCGCTGTACTCACGTTCACCATCATCTACTTATTGAATGCGCAGTATAGTGGCGGCACCGTGCAATATCGCACTTACTTGCGATATGCCGGAGGGCTTGAGCCCGGAGCATCCGTGCTGTACGGAGGCATGAACGTGGGCAAAGTTACCGCCGTGCGACCTTGGGGCGCGGATCCGACCCGAATCGAAATTCTACTGGACGTCAAGAAAGATACTCCGCTGAATGAGAAGTCAGTGGCCAAGCTGGGCTTCGTCAGCGTGATGAACAGCGCTGCATTGTCGATCACAACGGGCACCATTGATGCCAAGCGGCTTGCTCCCGGCTCAATCGTCGCATCGCAAGAAGCGGCCAGCCTGGATGAGATCGCCGGGAAACTGGCAACCGTTGCGGACAGCGCGAATACGCTGATTACAGAGGCACAGGGGGAACTCAATGGTATCAGCGGGAACGTAAACCATCTTATTGCAAACCTGGACACGATGACTGGGCCGCGGAATCAGAAAAAGGTCCAAGCCATTCTGGACAACGTTGATCGATTGGTAGCCGACGAGCGCCCAAAGATAGATCGTCTTACAGATCAGTTGAGCCGGGTCAGCGAGCATGCCGACGACACCATTCAGAATGTGAACGGCACGGTGACGGATTTGCGCGATCCCGTGCGAAAAGACCTGGCTGAATTACAGACCACACTCGAAGAGGCCAAAGGCTTGCTGCAGTCTATGCAAGTCGTTGTACGAGCTAATGATTACAAGATCGACGACACCGTAGAGAATCTGCGCGAGGCGACTGACAACCTCAACCAGTTCACGAATTCACTGAAGCAGCGCCCCTGGAGCCTGATCCGCACCACGCAGCCGGGGGACCACCAGGTTCCGAAATAAGGCGGATAGAGGAGAATCGGCAATGAAAAAGCTCACGACGGCGCTTGTGTTGATGGTGACGCTGTTGCCCGCTCTGTCCGGATGCGGCAGAGTAAGATATCCCGCATATTACACGCTCAATTTGCCGGCTCCGCCCGATCCGTCCGCTGCGGAAAACGTCCGAAGCTCAATCGCGGTGCGAGAATTCCAATCGCCGGGTTATTTGCGGCAAGGGCCCATTGTCTACCGAAGCACGCCCGAGCAAATAGGTTTCTACGAATACCACCGCTGGGCCGCGGATCCGCGCACGCTCGTGACCAGCGCTGTCGTCGATCATCTGCGTGCCAGTGGTCAGTTCTCAGCAGTCTCGATGTATAACGGGCGTCCTGATATCAACTACGTCTTCAGTGGAAAATTGGAAAAGCTGGAGGAACTCGATTACGAAGCTGGGGTCAAGGTCGAGGTTGCCATCTCCGCACAAATCACCCGAGTCGCCACCGGTGCAACCGTCTGGAGCAACTCTGTTTCCGAAACTCGACCGGTGTCCCAACGGACTGTACCTGGCGTCGTCTCCGAGATGAATCGGGCCGTGGACTTAGCCATCAACGAACTCCTCTCCACTGTTCCGGCACCGCTGGCAAGTCAGAGATAGGAATGTCAAATGAAATGAGACCGCCGAGGTTAAAATCTCTGCGGAACGATCCGGATGTTGTTGCAGCAGGGAATTGATGGGCAGAGACCGACGTTGGGTTAGCGAAATCGTCCAGCCAATCGATTGCAATTACTGGCGAGACAGGCCGCTCGCATCTGTTAAGCCGAGAATTACGGAGAGCTCACGTGCTATGACTATCAGCGAAGATCGATATCGAATGCTGCTGGATGCCTCCAGCGCTCTAGCCGATCTGCCCACAGTAAAGGCCGTCCTACAAAGCCTCCGAGGCGTTCTGTCCAGCACTTCCCGATTGCACGGGGCCGAACTATACATGCTCAGCGATGACGGCGAGAGCTTATCCACCTTCGAATTTGATCGAGATCCGGACGCTCCCGCAATAAAACGTGGAGCCAAATTGTTGCTCATTGGCCTGGTGGCGCAGGCGCTGGACGAACAGAAGCCGGTGTTTGTCCCAGACCTGTCGCTGACGATGTTGGAACACCCTGACATGGCTCCTTTTGCGACAGAGGTTGCCGGACGAAGCACCTATTTGTTCCCAGTATCGACGGCGCAAAAACGCTACGGAATTCTGTCAACACCAAAGTTGCAGGGGCAGCGATTTGCTCCCGAAGACGTCGAGATGCTCACTGCCCTGGCCTCTCATGTTGCGGTCGCGCTCGAGTGTGCATTGGCAAGAGATAACGCGGAGCTTTACCACCGAGAGGTCGTAAAGCAGCGAGATCGGCTCGGATTGTTGCTGGAAATCAACAATCACATTGTCAGTAAGCTGGAAGCGGAGGAACTGTTTCATGCTGTGGCAGGGTCGATGCGCAAACACCTGGGCAACGATCTCACGTCATTGTGGCTCTTTAACAAGCAGTCGGGTAGTTTGGAACGTAGATTTCTCGATTTCCCGACCGGGAAGGGCTTTCTCGATAAGGTTGTTGTCGTCGAGCCCACAAGACTATGGAGTGAATGGTCCCACCTCCGGACGCCGCAGTATTACTCGCCTGCGAAAGCAGATATACCGCCGTCTCTACGCGAGGCATGTCAAGCTGAATCCCTCCTCTCGGCCGTTCTGGTGCCACTGATGGGAGCCGACGGTCCCTTGGGCCTGTTGACCATGTGCAGTCGCAAGCCGAATGGGTTCAACGAGGCGGACCGCGACCTGCTGTCGCAGATCGGCACCCAGACATCACTGGTACTCGAGAATGCTCTGGCCTATGGACGGCTCCGTGCGTCGCGCGACGATCTGGAAGAGCAGAGGCTTTACCTTGAATCGGAAATCGAATCTGAGTACAACTTCGAAGACATAGTCGGCAAGAGCGCCGGAATCCGCAAGGTGTTGGAGCAAGTCGCGATCGTGGCGCCAACCAGTTCCACCGTGCTGTTACATGGTGAGACCGGTACCGGGAAGGAACTGGTTGCCCGGGCACTTCATAATCTCAGCCCGCGGCGGGAGCGCACATTTGTTCGTCTGAACTGCGCGGCGATTCCTTCGGGTTTGGTGGAAAGTGAACTCTTCGGCCACGAAAAGGGTGCTTTTACGGGCGCCCTCATGCAGAAGCGAGGCCGCTTTGAGCTAGCGGATCACGGAAGCCTTTTTCTTGACGAGATCGGCGACATCACCATGGATTTGCAGCCGAAACTTTTGCGTGCCCTGCAGGAACAAGAGTTTGAACGCCTCGGAAGTGCAAGGACCATCAAGGTTGATGTTCGTTTGATTGCGGCCACGCATCGCGATTTGGAGGGCATGATCCGCAATAATCAGTTTCGCGAGGACCTTTTCTATCGTCTGCGAGTGTTTCCCATTGAAATTCCGCCGCTGCGCGAACGACGCGAAGACATTCAGCTCCTGGTCCACTTTTTTGTGTCGAAGCTCTCTCGCCGTATGCAAAAGCGCATCCGCTCTGTCCCTAGACCCGCGATGGAAGCTCTGGTAAATGCCAATTGGCCAGGAAATATCCGCGAGCTGGAGAATTTCATTGAGCGCTGCGTGATACTCACGCAAGGGGACGAATTGAATGTGCCACGGGCAGAGCTGAACAGATCCGCTGCCCGCACTGTTATTGCGGCCGCGTCGACGTTCGAGCAAGCAGAGCGGCAGGCAATCCTCGATGCTTTGAAGGGCGCGTCCGGAAGAATAGCCGGCAATGGTGGAGCGGCAGAACGACTCGGGCTTAAGAGAACCACGCTGCAGAACAAAATGCGCAGGCTAAGTATCACTCGCGCCGATTATTCGGCCTGACAGGAGACCATCCGGTTTCCGCCTTCTTTTTCACTCCTCAGGGCGATTGCTTCCGCCGCCTTGATTTTTAGCCCGCACTAAAAAGCTGCCCTCATGCTGGCACTGCCCGCCCCTAACGGCGGCATACGCTCGAAAGACTGTTTAGTCTCAATAGGTTGCGATATGAGTCCCTGGCAAAATACCTGCAGAGACGACTATAACCAGCCATTTGAGGCTGCTAAGGATTGATTGTAAGAGGGGCCCATCATGCTACGTGTACAAACGCAAGAATCCGACGGTGCTTTGACTTGCCGGCTCGAAGGCCGATTCACCGGCAAGGGAGCTGAAGAGGTACGCACGCTCGTCACGCGCTGCGACAGCAAACTGGAATTAGTTGTCGATCTTACGGATGTGATGTATATCGACGCCATCGGGGAAGAGGTGCTTTTGTTTGTCAAGAGGCTCGGAGCCCAGTTCGTTGCCGAGACTTCGTATCCCCGCGACGTTTGCGAACGGCTTCAGCTCCCGTTTGTCGGAAAGCGTAAGTCGAACATGCAAGTGCCGGGTAATTCCGATGGACAGGGGGCATCGTCCTCGCCGTCGATGATCAAGCACACTTAACAGGCCATCGAGCACCCTGCGGGAATACCGGCGAGATTGAATGGGGAGCGCTCACAGGCATTCTGTCCTATCCTCAGCCTTTTCCAGCACTGTTCAATGTGCAGCCTTAACCACGGCGGGTTCGATTGGTTTCGACGTTGGCTTTGATTTCTCCGCCCTCCATCCGCGCGTGACTATCTAAATCCACCGCTCATCCGTGATAGCTCGATTGCGAGTATGAATTTATCTTCGAGGTCATTCTCGGAGTCTGTTGAACACTCGGCACCGCGGCCAATGCCCGCATGAGGGCAGAATCCATCGACCGGATATGGGCATTCTTCAGCATTCTTGGATGCTCGCACTTCTGATTCAAGAATTTGCAAGGAAATCCGGGTTGGTACGGAACCTGCAATCTCGATGCAGACGAGCGATAACACGATTCGACCGAGTGCAAAGTGCCGTCAGGTCCCAGCCGAAGTCCAGGTAGAAGAATGATGAGATCGAACCACCTCGCACTGTTTCTTTCAATTCTCGTCTTTGCATCACCGGTTGGATCGTTTGCCCAACAAGCCCGGCTTTTCATTACGCTGATCAGCCATGAATATCGATTACTGATAAGGAGCTCATCATGATTACTTGTACCAGCGCTGCCGGTCTATTCTCAGAGCTGAAAACCAGAATTGAAACCCGCCAGGCGCGGGTAGGTGTGATAGGTCTCGGTTATGTGGGCCTGCCACTTGCTTTGCTCTACACGGAAGCGAAATTTCGAGTAACCGGTTTTGACATCGACCAGCGTAAGGTCGCAACTCTAACCTCGGGTGGATCCTACATTTATCGAATTTCACCTACTGAGATCCAGGCGGCGCGCTCGCAAGGCTTCTCGGCGACCGCAGAGTTTTCGAGCTTGGCCGAAATGGATGCCGTGATCATTTGTGTGCCCACGCCTCTGGACGAATATCGAGAGCCTGATCTCAGTTTCATTACCAATACCTCTCGCGCTATAGCGCCCCATTTGCGTGCCGGTCAACTGGTGGTCCTTGAGAGCACGACCTATCCCGGCACCACGGAGGAAGTGCTTGTTCCCATCTTGGAGGAAGGCAACGGCTGCGGTTTGAAGGCGGCCCGCGAGGCAACCGCTAAAGGAGAGGCTGAGTTTTTTGTCGCCTTTTCTCCCGAGCGAGAGGACCCGGGCAATGACAGCATCGCGCGTCGCGACATTCCGAAAGTCGTAGGAGGCCTGAATCCCCAAGCCTCAGAGCTGGCTGCGGCGCTGTACGGGACAATCTTCAACCGAGTCGTCCCGGTGTCCTCCCCAGCCGTCGCCGAGATGACCAAGCTGCTGGAAAACATTTACCGCTGCGTGAACATCGCTTTGGTCAATGAATTGAAGCTTTTGTCATTGCGCATGGGATTGGATATTTGGGAAGTCATCGAGGCTGCCTCCACGAAACCATTCGGCTTTCAACCCTTCTACCCTGGCCCTGGCCTCGGCGGACACTGTATCCCCGTCGATCCGTATTATCTGTCATGGAAGGCGAAGGAGTGGGATTTCCAGACGCGCTTCATCGAACTGGCAGGAGAGATCAACAGCGCCATGCCCTATCACGTGGTCTCATCCGTTAGCAGGGCTCTGAGTCAACAACGGAAGGCTCTCAACGGTGCCAAAGTGCTGGTGCTGGGTGTGGCCTACAAGAAAGACATCGATGATCTGCGCGAGTCCCCAGCCCTGACCATTATCGAGCTGCTGCAGAAGGATGGTGCTGAAGTCAGCTACAACGATCCCTATTTCCCGTTTATCGGCAAGGGGCGCCATTACGATCTGCAGATGAAATGCGTGCCCGTGGAAGATGTCGCCAAATACGACTGCGTCCTGATCGTCACAGACCATTCGGATTACGATTACGCCTGGATCGCGCAGCATGCATCCTTGGTGGTCGATACTCGCAACGCGATGAGAGGATTTCAGGGCGATAACATTGTGCGCTGCTAGAACTTCGGCTAACCAACCGGTCTGCGAACTGTGCGCTCGTCTCAAATTGGCTTAACTGAGTGGCGCAGCATTTCGGACCGCTCCGTGTGTGTCTATCGGAAACCAGCCGAGTGAGAGCATGCCCTCGGGTGGCATCGAGAGAACGATCTGGAAAATGATTTTCCTTCAAAAAGCCGGTGCAGCCGTTCTTCTGGTATTGATTACCCTCACTATCCAGTGTGGCGGCGCCGCTGCGCTCATCATTTGGATAAGAAGTATTCCAAGAGAGACTCGGGAAGTGCGGGTGTTTCGCTGCGCCGCACTCGTCATGCAAACTACGGTAGCCGTCATCATTCTGCACGGAATCGTTATTCTGCTGTGGGCGAGTTGCTATCGCTGGCTTTGCTTTGCGTCCTGGGAATCAGCTTTCTACTTTTCGGCGAGCAGCTATGCGACCGTTGGATACGGGGATGTGGTCCTTCCATCAAAGTGGCGATTGCTGGGCCCCCTCGAAAGCATGGTTGGCATGCTGATGTCCGGAGTATCCATTGGACTTCTGTTCGCGGCGGTCACTCATCTGGTCGACAGCGACTCACGCTCTCGTCTACCACTTCGCTCCGAACCCGTGAATGCGGATCGCATCGGTCTCCCACCAAGGCGAAGGTGTTACTACGGCCGCTCGCGGTCGAAGGTCATATCCTGAGGAACACCTAACCGTTAGTACGGGACTATCAGCGCCGCAAACCACTTCATATGTAGTTGCCAGATCCAGGTGGGAGATCAGGGAATGGCAAAGCACCTTCGACATGGTGAATCAAGCGTCTCTTGCCATTAAAAAGACCGTCGGATGAGGTGCGGGCGACTTGATCCGTAACTGCTTGGGGAGAGCTAGGATCAAGTGCCGCGCACCTCGACTGCACCGACGGCTTTGCGTGCGCACTGAACTTTCTACAGTGTGCATGCGATCTGCCAAACCGTGCTGACAGCATCTCCGTGTAGCGCCACAATCTCTGCGATCTTTGTCCTTCGAGCTTCTGCCCGCATCGAGGCACTGCCCGAGGCGGGGCATGCCCCCAGGAGAGAAGAGCGGAGAACGTACCGAAAATAGCTTAGTTGCACGGGCGATTGGATTGGCAAACCATCTGCACTGCTAGACCAGTAAGCATCAATTCGGAGTAGTGTTGTTTAAACACGGCAAAGTCGGATAGGATTCGCACTTTCAGACTCAGCAGACGCAATGAACGTAATGGTTCTAAACTCGGGAAGTTCCACCCTGAAGTTTCAGGTGATCGCCACTGACCTTGAACGGATCGCTCAAGACAAAGACGACCGCATCTGCCGGGGCGATGTTGAGGGCATAGGAGGAGAGGCGATCATCCGCATCCAGCACCGCAACCAGCCAAGGCTGACTCTCACAGAGCCGTTGCGAGACGTGGCGGCCGCACTCGAATACCTGGTTCGCTACGTCGCTTCGGATCGATCAGGAATCTCTGAAATCAAGAGTACGGCTGACATAAGAGCGGTAGGACACCGAGTGGTGCATGGGGGCGAGATGTTCAAGGATTCTGCCCTGATTGACGACTCGGTTTTGAAGGGACTTGAGGACTGCATCGATCTGGCCCCACTTCACAATCCAAACAACATCAAAGGTATCCGGGCAGCCCGCGAATTATTCGGCAAAGACATTCCCCAAGTAGCGGTGTTCGACACTTCCTTTCATCAGTCGATTCCCGAGCAGGCCTATCTGTATGCGATTCCGTATCATCTTTACCGGCGGCACCGCATCCGGCGGTACGGATTCCATGGTACCTCGCATCGCTACGTCGCTTTCCGCTATCGCGCGATGCGAGGACTGACGCGCGAACAAACCAACATCATCACATTCCATTTGGGCAACGGCTGCTCGGCAGCCGCAATAAAGGCTGGATGTTCCATCGATACGTCGATGGGTTTAACGCCGCTGGAAGGTCTGGTCATGGGCACACGCTCAGGGGACGTCGATCCCGCTGTGGTCAGCGCCATCGCCAGGAAAGAGGGGCTATCGGCCTTCGAAGTGGACAGGCTGCTGAACACGCAATCCGGCTTGCTGGGCATTTCTGGGCTCACGAATGACATGCGCGAATTGCAGGCTGAGTTGAAAGAGCATGAAGACCGCCGGGTCCGTCTGGGTATCGAAATCTTCTGTTATCGGGCGAAGAAATACATCGGCGCATACCTGGCTGCGATGGGCGGAGCTGATGCAGTTGTTTTCACAGGCGGCATCGGTGAAAATTCGCCGGACGTCCGTGCAAGAATTTGTGCGGGGATGGAGTGGGCAGGACTTTGCCTCGACCCGGCGAAGAATCAGGAGACGGTTGCTCGCGAAGGCAAGATATCAACGGAAGACTCCAAGTTGCACGCATATGCTATCCCGACAGATGAGGAACTCCTCATTGCCCGGGACACTGTGCGAGTTATCTTAGGCGTGCCGCATCCGTCGTAAGCGTCCCGGCCGCCGCGTAAATGCGCGCCGACACTGCGTTACGAGAGAATAAAAGGTAATCAGTTCTGCTAATGGGTGGTTGAATGCAGTGGGGAGCGGCAGATGAGAGCAGGCGAGAATTCCATTGAACCGCTCTTTTCCGCGTCCGCATTCAACCATGTCAGGACTCCGCGCTAATCATGAACAATAGAGGCGTTGATAACCGCTGATCAAGCGCCCTCGTGCAACAAATTGTCGAAGGCGTTCGTGTCCAGAAGGTCGAGAGATCGCACTACAATGTCTGCCCGCAAATGCTTGCCATTCTGACTCACCCCGATGCTTTTCATTCCGGCGGCGTGTGCGGCCTCGATTCCGTGCTCGGCGTCTTCTACAACGACGCAATACTTGGGCGCGACACCCAATTTGGTAGCGGCGGTGAGGAACACTTCCGGATCAGGCTTGCCCCGGTGTACATCGTCAGCGGACACGATGGCTTGAAAGCACCCGCTAGCGTGTAAGACATCGAGGATCGTTTCTATGTTGGCGCGAGGAGCCGCCGATGCAATCGCTTGTCTCCAGCCTTGTCGGTGCAGCAGGTTTACCCAGTCCAAAGCTCCAGGAAGCGGCGCAATTCCGTGCTCGCGCACGTGTTGCCGATAGAGCACTTCTTTGGCGCTACCCATGCGCTGGATTAATTCGGGCGTAGCCTTTTCGCCCAGCCATTGCCGGAGAATGGAGTCGTTGCGCTGACCGAAGGTGGCCAAGAACTGTTCGTGAGTGATGGGTGATCGCTCGTGTGCCATCGTGTCGCGCCAAGCCTGCCAATGGTATTCGGCAGAGTCGACGAGGGTTCCGTCCATATCCCAGAGGACTGCTCGATTCATGGCCACTTGAGTCCTATAGAGATTTCGGTGAGCACTTTCGGCGTCCATTGACCTTGGTAAACCATTCCTATTCTTCTACCACGCCGCTTGCTTGGCGTTCCACCGACGCTTCGCTCCCGATGGGAACCGCCGCGACGCCGTAGATAACGGTCGGATCGGTGCGAATCGCACGGACTTTGGCGAGGCGACGACGGTGCCGTTCCGCTCCACTGAACTTTGCTTCAAGGAAGCTTTTCACGCAGTTCCAGGCAACGGCAACACCTGTCGTCAGACCGCCGAGGCAAAGGATGTTCATATCGTCATACTCCACGCCCTGGCGTGCTGAAAAATCATCGTGACAAACTGCTGCGCGCGCCCCTTCAATCTTATTGGCCGCAATGGACGCCCCGATGCCACTGCCACAGAGCAGGACACCGCGTTCAACGACTCCCGCCGCCACTGCGCGGGCAAGCGGAATGGCAAAGTCGGGATAGTCGTCGTCCCCGTCGTACGACAGATTGCCGAAGTCGACAACCTCGTGGCCCCTTGCGCAGAGCAAGATGTAGATCTTTTGTCTCATTTCGTATCCGCCATGATCGGCGGCTATGCCGACTTTCATCTTTTCACCTCAGATTCTAGTGCAGTGTGGACTCGGGGCGTGGACCTTCTGCAGGCTGCACTCATTGGGCCAAAGGAGAATCACGGCATTCTTCGTGGATACCAGAATTTTGGTTGCGTGGGTCCTTTCATCAATGCCCACATGGAGGCGCTGCCCTAGGCGGGGCACGCCGAATCCGAGGTGGCTCCTGGAACATAAGCGAAATTAACGCTTTAAGCGGACATCCCGATTGGCAATCCATGTGCTGTTTCCTCAATGTCCAGGTACGTAAATCGGCTGGAAATGGGGAGAGCGACATGGGAGCCGGCAACTCAGTTATTGAATGTGCGTTGATTGGGATCCAGCAGACGCACAAACCGAAGAAGGCAAGGAAATGGAGAAGGATCCTCAAGCAGGCGCGCCAAGGCGGTACCGCCGCAACACTACAGTCTCTCATTCGGCTCTCTCTCCGATTCTTCGCAGCTCTGCTTGGGCTTGGCCTACTGAGCTATTTGGTGTTCCGAAGCGGGCCAGGCGTCGTGTGGAAACAACTGCAGACCGTCGGCTGGGGTCTGGCTCTGATCATCGTTCTGGGAGGGTTCTCTCAATTCATCAAGACATGCGCCTGGAGAAAGGCGTTTACTTGCGACATTAGTCAACTTTCGTGGTCCCGCAGCTTTGTCGCGCAATTGATCTCGGACGCGATGGGGCAATTTGGTGTCGCTGGAAAGGTAGTTGGTGAGGGGGCGCGCATATCGCTGTTGGGTCGCGCAGTGCCCCTACCGAATGCATTATCGGCTGGCGCCATTGACGGGGGACTGCATAGCTTCAGCGCCTTAGTGGTAACGGTCTTGGGCATCTCAACCATTCTGATGATTGGCCCTGTTTCTGTTCGTTGGCGAGTGTATGCAGCGCTGCTCATTGTCGCGTTGGTGTCAGTGGTGATCTTGGCGGTTGTGGCTCTCAGAAACCACTGGCAGTTGGTGGGCAATGCGACCCGGGCGATTGGCCGATTGCCGCGGTTGCATAACTGGGTCAGTGATAAACAGCCGATCGTTGACTCGGCGGAAGACAACCTCCTGAGCTTTCGTGATAAAGCGCCGGCCGCGTTCTGGGCAACATTGACCTTCAATCTCCTATGGCACATGCTGGCAGTCCTGGAGGTCTACATCATTCTGCGGTTTATGGGAACAGGCTTCACAGTAGGCGGCGCGTTCATCGTGGAAAGCCTGACCAAGGTGATCAATCTCGTGGGCGCGCTGAATCCGGGCAACTTCGGGACTTACGAAGGTGGCAGTATGCTCATTGCAAAGATGTTTGGTGTGGCGAGCACCACAGGGTTGACGCTGGCATTGTGCCGACGTGCGCGTACCGTCTTCTGGGCAGCGGTGGGAGCCATGTGCATGATCGTTATGAAGAAGGCTGGGGCGCCGAGGACAATAGCGGCGAAGCTAGATGTGGCAGTAGAGCCGTCCCACGGCGAATAGGGCTCCGCAAATACTCTTATGCTCGGGAACAAACAGATCTTCCAATCGACCCAGGCGTGACCAGATGGGGTCCCCGTGCCCGTTACCGGGCACGGTAATGTCGCCCAGAGACCGGGTTTATTGCAGAACCACAACATAAGAAATGATTTGACTCTGAGATGAGTTCGGCAAGCGGCGTGCCTACATCATCTCGTGCAACTGCTTCTCGTCCTTTCGAGAAACCGTTCACAAAGAAGGTATCGAGCGCACTGCGCCGCTGCGCCCGCGAATGAGAACAACAAGCGGCTTAGGAGTTCAGTCAATGATGAAGAATTCTGCGTTACTCATGTTTGCGTTCGCGATGCTCGCGTTTTGCCCTCTTGGCCGTGCTCAAGATCAGGACCTCAGCATCGACTCCACCATTGCAGTAGTGAGGGCCAATATGCAGGCAGACAGGACTGCCCTCGTCACAGCAGGAATGCATTTCAACGACAAAGATGGCGCCGCATTCTGGCCGATCTATCAACAATACGAGTACGAGCGATCCAGGCTGGATGATGGTCGCGCTGCCGTCATAAAGCAGTACACCCAGAAGTACCCGAACCTGACTGACGCCGAGGCCAAAGCGATGGCAGACCAAATATTGGACTGCGACTCTCGTCTGGCTGAGTTGAAGAAGAAGTATTACAAGAAGTTCAACAAGGTGCTTCCGGCCCTTACAGTGACGAAGTTCTTTCAGTTGGATCGTCGCATCGATCTGATGATGGATATGCAGGTCGAGTCCTCCCTTCCTCCGCTCACCCAGGCACAATCCGCCGTGCATGGAACTAGCGTGGCAGAACCGCCTGAGCAATGAGGCACGCTCGTGTTCGAGCGCGAGTTTGAACCAGGGAGAAGTCGATGTTCCACATGATGAAGCATAGGCCGGTGATGCTCGGGACCGTGCTGTTGATGGTGGCCATGGCAATGGCGCAATCGCGGCGCGAGAGAGAGGCGTTGTCCGTGCAAGGCTACCAAGGACAGGCAAGTATCATTCGATACCAAGGGCGCGTGTTTGTGGACGCTCAAGCGCTTGCACAAATCACAAACGGGTCGCTCAGCTTTGAGAGGAACAGAATCATTCTGACGCTGCCTGGTCCGGACGGTTCATCTTCGAGCGCCGAAGCTCACACATCAGGCTTCTCGCGCCCTTTCATGAAAGCGGCGATCGAGGCAATGGCGTCGATCAGAGAATGGGGCGGGATGCTCCAGGTGATCGTTCAAAATGGGTATCCCGTGGGGAAGTCCATGGCAGGAAACACGATTCGTGCCTACCAGGGCCGAGCTGCCGACAGCGTCGCGTTAGCCTCAGCCGCTGCAGCGACGGATGATGACCACCGCGGGCTCGAGTTGCTGAGGAATGAGTTCAATAATGTACAGGCCTGGTCTGAGAGCTTTGTTGAGGCTCGGAATTCGTTGAGCGCCGCCGACCTCTCGACGTCGGAAAACCCGGTCAAGAACGATGAGGACGCCCAAAAGATCATCCATTGCGGCCAATTTCTGGCGCAAATGTTCGCCAGCGGTAGCTTCGAGGATGATGCGGTTTGTCATTAGGCCCTTTAACACGTGAGCGACGCACTTCTCCAATCTATTGCGGCCAGCGACTGCACATCGGATGCTGAGTTGCGGCCAGAAGTCGAACCCAAAGCACGCCTCAGTTGGGCGGAGACAGAGGGGCTCCCGCTGCCACTCGGAGCTAGTTGGATCGAAGAAGAACGAGCATTTAACTTTGCTGTGTATGCCGAACATGCTGACAGTGTGAAGCTGTTCCTCTATTCCCCTCACGATTTAGCGAAGCCAGTTTTGACATTTCAGTTCGATCCTATCCGCAATAAGTCAGGGCGGATCTGGCACTGTAGGATCCCGGTAGATCAAATGTGCGATGCCCGCTATTACGGTTACTCCGTTTCAGGGCAGGCGGTTGCCGGTCTCCGCGGCTTCGATCACGAAAAGGTTCTGCTCGATCCCTATGCGAAACGAGTTTTCTTCCCGCCGGGGTTTGATCGCAAGCGCGCTATGAAGCCGGGCCCCAATCATGAAAAGGCGCCGCTTGGAGTCTTGCCCAGACAACGGGCTGCTTTCGATTGGGCTGAAGATCTCCCGCCCCGACCTGAATCGGACGCGATCATCTACGAGCTTCACGTCAAGGGGTTCACCAGGAATCCAAATTCCGGTGTGCATCCCTCGCTAGCCGGCACCTATGCCGGATTGATCGAAAAGATCCCGTATCTGAAGGACCTTGGGATTACCGTTGTCGAACTGATGCCCATATTTCAGCGCGATCCTTACGAGGGTGACTATTGGGGATACATGCCTCTGAATTTCTTCGCACCTCATGCGCAGTATGCCTCGAGTGTGGATGACGATGGGCAGCATCTTGAGTTCAAGAATATGGTCAAGGCTTTTCACAAGGCCGGGATCTTCGTCGTGCTCGATGTTGTGTACAACCATACCTGTGAGGGCGATCACCTCGGCCCTACCTACAGCTTCAAAGGTTTTGACGCCGCAGGCTATTACATGCAGTCCTCCGACCTGGCGAGTCCATATGCCAATTACTCGGGCACCGGCAACACATTGAATTTCAACCAGCCTCACGTGCGCAAAATGGTTATGGACAGCCTGCGCTATTGGAAGAATGAAATGCACATCGATGGATTCCGCTTCGATCTGGCATCGGTGTTTAGCCGCAATGCAGACGGATCACTGAATTGGGGAGATGCTCCGATATTCAGTGAAATTGCCGCGGACCCCGAGTTGGGCCGGTTGGCATTGATCGCGGAGCCTTGGGACGTGGGCGGCTATCAGCTCGGACGTGGATTTCCGGGCACGACCTGGCTGCAATGGAACGCCCGTTATCGCGACGATGTCCGCCGTTTTGTGAGGGGCGACGCGGGGATGGTCCCGGATCTTATGAGTCGTATTTACGGCAGCGATGACTTGTTTCCGGACAGCCGCGAGCATGCCTATCATGCCTTCCAGACCGTCAACTATATCGATTGCCACGACGGCTTCACGCTCTACGACCTGGTTTCTTACAATCAAAAACACAACTGGAGAAACGGTCATGACAATCAAGACGGTATGGATGCGAATTACAGTTGGAACTGCGGACACGAAGGAGACGAGTGCGCGCTAGCGGAGGTCTGGACACTTCGCCGGAAACAGGCCAAAAACTTCTTCTGCCTCCTCATGCTGTCGAACGGCATCCCGATGTTCCGCGCCGGTGACGAGTTCCTGAATACACAGTTCGGAAACAACAACCCGTACAACCAGGACAATGAAACCAGCTGGCTCGATTGGAGTCACCTCAAGGCGAATCAGGACGTATTCCGGTTCTTTAAACGCATGATTGCGTTCCGGAAGTCTCATCCTTCCCTGTGTCGCAGCAGGTTCTGGCGTGAGGATATCTCCTGGTACGGCGTTGGGCCCGCGGTCGATCTATCGCCAGATTCGCGCAGCCTGGCGTTTTGTCTGCATGGCGCCTCACAGGGCGATGACGATATCTACGTGATGATCAATGCCTATTGGGAAGAGCTGCGGTTCCAGATCCAGGAAGGTTCACCTCAAGATTGGGTGAGAATCGTGGACACTGACCTGCCGAGTCCCAATGATTTCTCGGAATGCGGTTTGCCGCTGCAGAGGTCGATATACCGAGTAGCTCCGCGATCCATTGTTGTCCTGGTTCGTGGAAAGTAAGGGGGTCTTAGGTGGCCAACAAGCGCATAGGCATACTCACCGGAGGTGGCGACGTCCCGGGACTGAACACCGTGATCAAATCGGTGGTCTACCGCGGGGCGGAGCTCGGATGCGAAGTGATTGGTATCCGGCGGGGCTGGGAAGGACTGACCCACATCGATCTGAATGATGCGGCTAGTAAGGCACATTACATTCTGCCCCTGAACCGCGAAAACACGCGCACCATCGATCGCACCGGCGGAACCTTCCTGCACAGCTCGCGCACGAATCCCGCGAAGATGATGAAGCTGCCCATCGTTCTAGAAGGCCAAAAGTTCGAAGCCAAAGAATCGACCACGAACGGCGCCACCAGCACGGTTTTCGATGTGACACCTGCAGTGTTGAAGAACATCGACATGCTCGGTCTTGATTACCTGATCGCGATTGGCGGTGATGACACACTGAGCTATACGTCCGAACTCGATCGCAAGGGTATTAAGGTCATCGCGGTGCCGAAGACCATGGATAACGACGTCCGCAACACTGAATACTGCATAGGTTTCGCAACCGCGATCACCCGCGCCATGGACGCCATCGAACGCCAGCGCACTACAGTCGGATCACATGAACACATCGGGATCTTCCGTGTCTTTGGCCGCGATGCGGGCTACACGGCGCTATATACGGCGTTCGTGACCGGACTGCGGTGCTGCATTCCCGAGCACAAAGTCGATCTCAAGCACCTAATTGATTTGCTTATCGAGGACAAGCGCAAGAATCCGAGCAACTATTCCCTGGTAATTCTCTCCGAAGGCGCCCAGTGGCAGGGCTACACGGTCAGGGAATATGGCGAGGCTGATGCATTCGGCCATCGCAAAAAGATGAGCGTTGCGGAAGACCTAAGCGGGGAGATCAAGCGGGCAACAGGCGAAGAAAGCGTCATTGGTGACCTGACTTATGACCTGCGCTCGGGCAGTCCGGACTTCATCGATCGCCTCGTGGCATTTACGTTTGCCGGGATGGCCATGGATGCGCTGGAAGAAGGCAAGTCCGGCTTGATGACCGCGATCAACGAAGGGCGGTACGTGATGGCGCCGCTTCCCGATCCGAAGCTGGGGCCACGCAAGGTGGATATCGCATCGATGTACGATATCGAGTGCTATCGGCCGCAATACGACTACAAGACTGGCATGTCGATCTTCCTTACACGACCGTAGTGCGGTCGCCGGTCAGTAGATATGAGCAGGCGCGACAAGTCACAAAATTGTGTCTCTCGTCACTGACTTCAGTTGACTTTTTGTGCTAGCAAACTTTTGGGAGGTGAGTTATGGGCGAATCTGGCGAAACCTTCCGGAATTGGCCCGGATTGTACAAAGCTGCGCTGTTCGAGAGCGACACGAGCAAAATACCATCGCGCATCGAAGAAGCGCGCAGGGCGCTTGTCTTTCGATCCCGAGAGCTATTTGAAGCTTCCCCCAATTATGAGGGTGAAACTGAGGCTATCGAGACTGCGCTCTATGCCCTGCAAGCCCTGGAAAACTGTTTGAAATCGAATACAAAAGATCGCAGACGCGCTGCCCGAGCTGGTTAGACTTTTCCCAGATTACAAGATTGCCTTGCCGTTGGGACAAGATTGCGGTCTCCTAACTGCCCGTGGGAGCGGACAAACACATCTTCTTCGCAGCGCGTTTCCTTTTCAAGGAGCACACGTCCCGGTCGGCGGTATCATGGTTTGGTTGTTTTTCTTGATGTAGACCATGAACAAGCGCGGCGGAATGAACTGTTGTCTCACGCGATTCGGGTTACAACATGGGAAACATAGCTCCTCGCCAACCACTTCTGCTTCGCTTTAACTGGCCCTCCGCGATTGCGGCGACGTTGGGCTCCTGTTTCGCCTGCGTATTATTGCTGGCAGGCACGGTTCGCGCCCTCGATCCGAACAAACGTCTCACCCAGTACATACACACGGCTTGGAGAACACAAGATGGCTCTCTTCCAGCCGGCATGTTTTCGATTACGCAAACCTCGGATGGTTTCCTCTGGTTCTTATCTCTTCCCGGCGATATTTACAGGTTCGACGGCGTTCGGTTTCTGTCCAGGCATACGCCTGCCGATTTTTCAAGCAGCACGATAGGCAGCATCCTTGCCGACCATGCAGGTGGGCTCTGGGTGGTAGCGGATGAGCTCATTCACCTAAAAGGCGGGGCTGTCACTTCTCACTTTGCAGTGAATGGAACCGCGTTTCAAAGCATGAGCCAAGATCCTGACGGCTCTGTGTGGGTAGCGACGCGCCGGGGGTCAGACCAGCCCTTTTGCCACGTTACTGAGCGCCCCGTCAGGTGTTTCGGAAAGAATGATGGAATACCGATTTCCCGTGTCCAGTCCGTACTTGCTGACGGTCACGGAGGCTTTTGGCTAGGTGGGGAGACGGCGCTTGTCCACTGGCAGGGGCGCGTCTCGGAAGTGTATCCAGTCAAAGCGGAGATAATGGGTCTGGCGCGTGCTCCTGACGGGACTCTCTGGGTGGGCATAGGGGAGGGGATGGGTCTAGGACTTGCGCAATTGAAGAATGGCGCCGTGAAACCGTTCGTTACCCCGACCTTTGACGGAAGCAAGCTCAGCGTCACCAGCCTGATGTTCGACCACGACGGAAATCTTTGGGTCGGCACCGATGCAACAGGGCTCTTTCGTATCCACGGGGATAGTGTGGAGCATTACGGACACACGGAGGGATTGTCCGGCGATTCCGTTTGGGCGCTTTTTGAAGACCGAGAAGGCCTTGTCTGGGCTGGAAGCACAAGCGGAATAGACAGCTTCCGTGATCCACGCGTTACTACATTTTCAGCCTTGCAAGGATTGGGGAAGGATTTAGCGGCTGGCATCCTGGCGAGCAGAGATGGCACGATCTGGGTCGCAAATAATGGGTCGCTCGATCGCATTAGGAACGGAACTGTCTCATCCATTCGGAGGGCCAATGGTCTTCCCGGGGATCAAGTCGCCGCTATGCTCGAAGACCACGCCGGGAATTTTTGGGTCGGAGTCGATGACGAACTGTATCTCTTCAAAGATGGGCAATTCCGCCGCCTTCCGGCCCCCAACCATCAAGCGCTTGGAATGGTGGTTGGAATGTCAGAGGATATCGACGGCAATGTTTGGGCGGAATGTGCAAGCAATCCGCGAAAGCTTGTGCGCATACGCGATTTCCGAGTGCGCGACATATTCCTTCCGTCGCAAGTTCCGCCTGGACATAACCTCGCTCAGGATCCACGCGGAGGAATTTGGATAGAGACCCGAAAAGGAGATATTGCGCTGTTCCGGAACGGCATTTTGGAAACAACGGTTCCGCTAAATAAAGGAGGCTCTCCGTTAAACCGCCAAATTATCGCCGAGGCAGACGGCTCCATTCTCGTAGGCACCGAGGAAGGGCTTGTCGGATGGCGGATGGATAAAGTGCAGCGGATGACCACGAAGAACGGTCTGCCCTGCGACTTTGTCATCTCCTTTGTTCAGGACAGAGAGAAGCGTTGGTGGCTCTACACTCGTTGCGGCGTGGTGGAATTCTCAGATTCTGAGCTGCAACGGTGGTGGGCCAACCCGGATGCGAGAGTTCAGAACCGCCTCTATGACACGTTCGACGGAGCTCAGCCAAACATAGGTTCTTTCAACGCGGCCGCATGCACTCCCGATGGCCGCGTGTGGTTTACCAGCGGAGTGGTCGTGCAAATGGTGGATCCCTCCAAGCTCTCGCAAAAAGCTCTCCCGGCGCAGGCATACATCGAATCGCTGGTTGCTGACCGAAGGGAACTCGAAGCAACGCCCAACCTCAAGGTCCCGCCAAATCCGAGGGATTTGCAAATTGATTACACCTCACCCACCTTTTCGATTCCGCAGAAAGTGAATTTTCGCTACCGGCTGGACAACTACGACCGTGACTGGCACGAGGCACGTACACGCCGGCAGGCTTTCTACACGGATTTGCCTCCAGGGAAATATTCTTTCCGCGTGATTGCATCCAATAGCGACGGCGTCTGGAACGATAACGCCGCCACGCTGGATTTCTACGTAGCTCCCTCGTACTACCAGACAAACTGGTTTCGCGCCCTCTGCGCGACCGTGTTTTTGGGATGGCTGTGGGCAGCTTACCAGATGCGCGTCCGGCAGCTTCGGCGGGATTTCAACACGGCCATCGAAGCACGGGTGAGTGAACGAACGCGTATCGCCCGCGAGCTCCATGATACTTTGCTCCAAAGTCTGCAGGCCCTGTTGTTTCAGTATCAGGCGGCACGTAACCTTTTCGCGGCCGGCTCGGAACGCGCGATGCAGGTCCTCGATGCCACTCTTGACAGGACCGAGCAGGCAATCGCTGACAGCCGTGATGCGATTCACGACATACGTTCCGACATTGTTGCCCAGAATGTTTTGCCGGAGTTGTTGACAAGGGCGGGAAGTGAGTTGGCCGAATCGCAAGCGGATCAGGATGTCCCTACGTTTGGTCTGACGGTGGAGGGAGAGCGGCGAACGCTCACACCAGTCATTCGGGAAGAGACTTATCGAATCGCATTGGAACTGTTGCGAAACGCCTTCCGGCACGCGAAGGCTCATCGCATTGAAACCGAGATTCGATACGATGACGACACGCTTCGTCTGCGTATTCGTGATGATGGAAAGGGCATGGACCTGAAGGTATTGCAGGGAGACAGCAGCGGCCATTGGGGGTTGCGCGGTGTCCGGGAGCGTGCGGAGCGGATCGGAGCAAAGCTGGAGGTTTGGAGCGAAGCCGGAGCAGGCGCCGAATTCCAGTTAACCGTTCCCGCCGGCATCGCTTATGTTGGTTCTGGTGATAGCCTTCCATTCCGAATACTTCGCAAGGTGAAAAGTTATGCCTACCGCAACTAGAACGATCCGAATTCTGATATGCGACGATCATGCCCTACTGCGCGAGGGCGTGGCGACCCTGCTGAGCGCCGAAGCTGACATGAAGCTGATCGCGGAGGCGTCGAACGGCGAGGAAGCTGTCGAAAAATTCCGAATGCATCGCCCGGATATCACCCTGATGGATTTACAGATGCCGGGGTTGAGTGGTATCGATGCAATCGCTCGCATTCGCAGCGAATTTCCTGACGCCCGGATGATCGTGCTGACGACATATACAGGTGACTCCCAGGTGATCGGCGCTCTAAGAGCGGGGGCTCGGGCCTACCTGTTGAAAGCACACGTCCATCGAGAGCTACCGGAAATTATTCGTGCCGTTTACGCGGGAGAAAAGCGAATCCCTCCAGAGATCGCGGCTGAAGTGGCGGAACATCTGGCGGATGAGAGCTTGACGTCACGTGAGATTGATGTGCTGCGCCTGATTGCGGCCGGCAATGCCAACAAACAGATTGCCGATCAACTCTCCATTGGGGAGGCGAGCGTCAAGAGTCACGTGGCGAGCATACTCTCCAAACTTGGCGCGAACGACCGGGCGCACGCCGTTACCCTTGGGTTAAGGCGCGGAATTATCGACTTGCAAACCCCCTGAATGGGGGAGACCCGCTTCCCCCTTTTGCCCGTGGCGCCTTGATCGCGAATATCTTAACTTCGATTGTGCAGCGTTTATTCTCGACCTTCGCGGCCGGGTGGCCCGGCATCGGTCTCCTTATCCAAAGATTCCTCATCGGTACTTTTCTCTTACGTGAGGCATTCCTGCAATCGAGCGCTAGTCCTAATTTCGCGACGATCGTATTGCAATTGATTGCGTCGGTCCTTCTTGTAATAGGATTGGGCACTCCGTATGTAGGCCTTCTGGTCGCAGCTAAACACCTATGGCTAGTTTTCTTGGGCCCGGCTGATCCATGGACTCCGATCATCGTTTGCGGATTAGGTGTCAGTTTGGCGATGATAGGACCAGGTGCCTGGTCGATGGATGCTCGCTTCTTCGGGCGAAGGCACGTTGAGATAGTCAAGAAATAGAGTTGTTTAAGCCCCCCAAAAGAACAACGCCTAATCCCCCAAAAGTATGCAAGCTCCCCCTCCTGGAAGTACAACCCGGAACTCCGAGCATATTCCCGGACCACAATCACCAGATCTGACCTTGTGAGCAGGCGCAGATTATTCCACACTCGCCGCATGAACAACGATCTCAGTTGAGTCTCGATTTCCTCTTTGGAGGCGCTTATGTGGAAGATCACAACTCGCGGCTTCACGCTACAGGAAGTTCTAATCATGGCTGCAATGAACCTCGTCGAACGCACTGACAGCGACCGACAAAGGAGAGCGAACGATCTGGAAAGTTGCGTGCACGGAGATTCACTAGGAGCTAGGAGATTGTCATGGCAAAAGTAATTGAGTTTTACATACCCAAGAACTTTCGGAAACCGTTGCGGACGGTGGCCCAGCCGCAACTCGGAAAAATCATCGAGTTTTGCCCTCAGACGAAGAGATCAGCTTAGCTGCAATCCAGCTTTGCGGATTGAGAGGGAATATGACGTTCATTTCCACACAAAGCGGCTTTATGTGTCTGGAAGATTCCGAAAAGCTGTTACGTACCATCTTCCCAAATTATCCCAGCCTGCAACCGTGCCATCGGGTGCCAAGTCTGGAACCGATTGCTCAGAGCATCGGAGCATGCTGTCCGCATCCATAGCCGCTACAATGAGAACTTCGGCGAGTGTGTCTCCAACGGAAAATTGCGGCCCGGTTAGAAGGAATAAACGGCACTCAATTGGATCGTATGCCCCTGCCACAGGTTGTCACGCGCCCATTCGGATGGCGAAACAACGACGGGATTCTGAGTGGGAACAAGCGACCCGAGTGGCGTGTTGCCGCAGCTCGGAACGCTGGCGCAGGGCATCCAAGCACCATGGTGCCAAATGGAACCGGCATTGAATATCTCGAACCTTGTCTGCAGATGCTGCCGTTCCGTGATGGGAAAGACCTTGGCGAAACTCAGGTCGAGATCCTCGTAGTACGGTCCGCGCAGCCCGCCTTTCTCCGCGTTGCCGTAAAAGCCTGGGGCTGCCAGCGAAAAAACATTGGGATTAAACCATTCTGTAAAGCTCCGGTGCAAGCCGCTATTCGGATTTCCAGATTGCATCGGCCGGTAGCGGGAATCGTAGCTGCTGCCGTTGTAGATGCCCATTTCATCCAGATTCGCACCGTTGTACCCATACGGGGTGAGCGTCCGGCCTGAAGTGATGGTATAGATTCCGCTTGCCTTCCAGCCGCCCAGAACCCAATTGGCGGGTCCGAGCGACCAGCGTTTGCCTTTGCCCACCGGCAGCTCCCAGCTTCCATTCGCGGTCAAACGGTGAGTCTGGTCGAAGCTGGACGGACCATAGTCGGCGCCAACGTGCTGCGGATCCTGGATAAAGTTATTGTTTCCATTCACCAGATTGATGCCGGAGATCTCATCCAGAGATTTCGACCATGTGTAAGCAATGTTGTAGGTGAGGCCGTGATCGAAGCGTTGCCTTACCTGCACTTGAAGGGAGTTGTAATTCGACCCGAGGATGTTCGCGTTCGCATACATTTCGGATGGAAGGTTCGGATAGGATACATGCTGATCGATCACATACAGGTTGGGATCGGTTAGACACGGAGATCCGGCTGGAACCTGCGAGATATCGAGATACGGACCGAGCGGGGCGCTGCCGCCGCCATTACAAGGATCAGTAGGGACTGGGGGCGGAGGTGCAGCGTTGAACAAGAAGTACGTGGGCAGGCGAAGCCCGTGCGAGCCCACATAGCCGACGTCGAGCAGCAGGGTTGGCCGCAAGGCATACTGCGTGTCCAAAGTCCACTGCTGATTATACGGATTATGGTTCCACGGCCAGTTCACCTGATTCAAAATGTAGCTGGTGTTGAGAAAGTCGTTGCTATCCCACTTGGGTAGCGTAAATGCCCCCGCTCCTGAACTTCCTCCAGCGCCTCCAAGGCCTTGAATCGGAGCTGACCACAACTGATTGAGCTTTGGTCCTGGATATATCTGTCCGTTGCCGCTGGCTGTTGGATAGCTCGCCGGCAGAATCGTCTGCAAAGAGTTCTCATCGTAGTTCTGCACCTGGTCGTAATAACGCATGTAAATGTCGTAGAAGATTCCATACCCAGCTCGCACCACGAAGCGGTCGGTGTCGAACGGTCTCCAGGAAAGGCCAATGCGCGGAGCGAAATCCTTTTTGTCGCGGGGAACGAGAGTGTTCTGGATACAGCAGTTAAGAAAGGAAGGAGTTACGGTGAGGCCTTGACCCGCAGCCAGTTGGTAGACGCCCTGCACAAAGCTCTTGCTTACCCAATCGAGGCTGCCTCCGTTCGCGGGGTCGAAGCCCCATCCGCTATTGTCAATGCTATGAAATGCGGCTGGCAGTTCATAGCGTAACCCAAGGTTAACCGTCAGGCGCGGACTGACGCGAATATCGTCCTGCGCGAAGAAGTTCCAGTTCGTGCCGAACGTATGAAAGTAGTCGACGCCCAACGGGTAGGGTCCGGAAAGCCCGCTTGGATCGCTCAACAGCATGTCGGCCACGCCGTTACCGAGGCCAGGTCCGGCGCTTCCCGGCGAACAACCGGTGCTGCCGGCATTGCAGTTGGCGGTGTACTCGCCGTTGAAACTGAGGGTGCCGTTGCCCAGATAATTGTCCTGCTCGAAGTCACGCAAGCGACGAATATCAAGGCCAACCGTGATCGCGTGTTTGCCCCGAATCGTTTTCAGATTGTCCACCAGCTGGTACGTTCCGGTCTTCGTGGAGGTTTCGTATTGGCCGTTGCCGATGCTGCTATAGCTATCGTGGAGATTGATCGTCGGAATCGCGTAAAGCCCCGGAGCAGTAGGAGTGTTTGAAAAGCCGAGCTGGCCCTGGATATTGGGCCCGTAGGCCGTCTCTTGAACAGTCTGGAAGAACAAGTGGTTATAGCCGATTCGCACGGTGTTGACGGTGGTGGCGTTGACGGTCCGCTCCCAATTCAAGGCAAAAAGTTGCGAGCTGGTAGACCTTCTGGAACCAGAGTAGGGGAGCATGCTGGGCCGAGGCTCGTCGTCGCTGCGCAGATCGCCGGTAAAATAAACACGGTCTTTGTCGCCGAAGTTCTGGTCCACGCGGAAGATCTCGTTGTCGGTCGTGATGATGAATCGTAACGGCACAACATAGTTGTTGCACGGCATGCTGCAGTTGAGGTTGGGCAGCGGGTACAAATTTACCAACTTCTGTCCGGTCGCATTGATTTCCGAGGATGGAATCTGGTTGCCCGTAAACGCGGTACGGGTGGTGGCGTCGCAACCGGAACTTATACACACGGTCGTCGTGGGATCGTAGAGTGGATACGGCCAATCGGAGAAATTGCCCGTGCGTTCCTGGGCAGTTGGAACTTGTATCGCGCTCTGGGTGGGAGATGTGTGTCGCCGGCCACCGTCGAAAGCGAAGAACCAAAATGACTTGTTCCTTCCGTTGTAGAGCCAGGGAATGCGAACCGGACCGCCCAACGTTCCGCCGAACTGATTTTGTTTCAAAGGGTTCTTGAGTGGAACGTTACATTGCGGCGAGTTCGGTGATGTTAGACGGCACACGTAATTCTGTTCAGCCTGAAGCGGGTTGCCAGGATTAAACATGTCATTCTGGATATAGTCGTAGCCCTGACCGTGCCAGTCGTTCGTTCCCGATTTGATGGCAACGTTGACCTGCCCAGCCCCTTGCCCGTACTCGGCTGAATACAGGCCGGTCTGCACCTTGAACTCCTGGATCGCCGACTCAGGAGGAATCGCCGCAGCGCTCGAAAACATGTTATCGGTGTCGGTTACACCGTCCACCATAAAACTGATGGAGTCGGGACGGTTCCCGTTCAGGCTGGTCTCGGTGAAGGTGTTGTTCAGTCCGTGATTGACCCATCCGTTGTCTTGCGCGCCGCCAGTCAAGTTGCCCGCACCCGCGACCAGGCCCAGCAGGTTATTGAAATCGCGCCCGCTCGAAGGCAGCTCCTCGATTGCCTTCTGATCTAGAACGTTGCCGGTCGTTGTGTTGTCCGCCTGCACCATCTGGGCGTCGGCTACAACCGTGATCGTTTCGCTGACACTGCCGACCTCCAGCGTGAAGTCCTGACGGAGAGCCTGATCCACTTCGAGAATCAAATTGCCGCTGACCTCCTTCTTGAAACGGTTACGCTCAACCGTCACCTGATACGCGCCCGGAATCACGTTTACGAACACGTAATCGCCGGCGCTGTTGGTAATGAAGTGGTTGGTCACGTCGGTACTGACGTTCTTGGCGGTTACGCTCGCGCCAGCGACGGCGGCGCCTGAAGGATCCTGAACGTGCCCGAGAATCGTTCCCTGGGAGTTCTGGCTATACGCAGGGATCGAGACAAAAACAACGAGGTAGAATACGC
Source organism: uncultured Acidobacteriaceae bacterium (assembly GCA_963773675.1). Taxonomy (GTDB): domain Bacteria; phylum Acidobacteriota; class Terriglobia; order Terriglobales; family Acidobacteriaceae; genus Sulfotelmatobacter. The sequence goes on along the minus strand of CAVZCG010000012.1, from coordinate 213,092 downwards.
TCAGCAGGGAGACAATGAGCTTCTGGCCGGAGGCGGTTTTTGCTTTCATACCTCCTCCCTTTTCCGGGACGATGAACTGATGTAGGTTTTCTAAGAACTTGCAACACGTCACGCTACTAAGCTGGGGTACGACTGTCAAGGGCAAAAGATTTTGGGTACTGGTGCTGTTTGAGAAACGCCGCCACTACCAGCTTTCGCGGTACTTGACGGCGAGGCTCATGGCCCCTTCTCAAAATCCGCTCTGCGCAAAGACTTCTACGCAGTCGGGCATTTCCCAAATCATTTACCCAATGGGTTGATCGGTTTCTACAACACCTGACAAATAACGACGAGAGTGCTAGATTCGCTGGTAATGGAAGTAGTGCGCTCCTGAATGCGACCATAGGTTCTGACATCGCTCGGCTGCGAATTGGAAAAATGGCTTCTCGCCGACCGCTTCTGCTTCGCTTTAATCGGCTGCGCACCATAGCGCAATGCCAGTTGCGCTCTCGTGTCACTTGGGTGTTATTGCTGGCGAGCGCGGTTCCGTTGCTCGCCAATCTCTTAGTCGCCCCTGTGCACGCACAATCAACACCGCCGCAGTACGTTACAAGGGTTTGGCACACGGAAGAGGGTCTGCCGCAAAATTCGGTCAATGCGATGCTGCAGGACCACCGCGGCTATATCTGGATAGGTACGTTCGGGGGGCTCGCGCGCTTCGATGGCGAGCGCTTCACGGTTTTCGATTCGGCGAATATGCCAGGTTTCGGCAGCGATCAGATTTCCTCCCTGTACGAAAGTCGCTCTGGGACATTGTGGATCGGCACGGTGGATGGCGGTCTCATCCGGCTGCAGGATGGTGTTGCCACCACCAATACCGAACGCGACGGCTTGCCAAACAGGTGGGTCACTTCGATCCGCGGCGATATCGAAGGGAAGGTCTGGATCAACACTGCAGCGGGGGGTGTAGCGCATTTTGCCGGCACCAAGCTGGAAGCCTATCCCACTCACCGCGGAAGAGCGGTCCGAGAATTCTTTCTGCAGGCGAGGGACGGTAGCATGTGGTTCCGTTGCGGACAAGATGTTGTGCGTTTCGCAGCCGATGGTTCCGTTGCGACCCTGCATTCCATCAAGCCGAGCGTTTTTTTCGTCCACGAGGCTCGTGACGGAAGTGTCTGGGTAGCTTTTCGTGACCAGTATCGTCTGGTCCGCTATTACCAGGGCGTATTCTCGGATGTTCCGCTGCCGGCGGTTAAGCGCGGCGAGTTGACGAGCGATCTTCTTTTGTATTCCTTTGCTATGGCGGAGGACGCGGATGGGGGATTGCTGCTGCGCACGCCAGCCGGCCTGAGCCGCATTGTAAATGGCAGGCTCAGCCCTCCCGAAGTGCTACCCTTGCCGGCGAATGCCGGCGAATTGCTCAAGGTACGCTGCTTGTTCGTGGGTCGCGAAGGCAATCTGTGGATCGGAACCATTGGACGAGGGCTGATTCGTCTCCGGCGAGCCCCCTTGACAGCCTACGGAAAAGACGAGGGTCTCTCGGACTCAAACTTCAGTAGCGTGTTTCAGGATCGGGAGGGCCGCATCTGGCTGGGCGGAGATCTACTCTACTGCTTCGATGGGCATCGCTTTCATCTGGTGCCGGGCGTGGGGGACGTCCTCGCCATTGCCCAAACACGCGATGGCGATCTGTGGTTCGGCGGGTACGGCGGCCTGTATCGCCTTCGATCAGGTGTGATGAGCCATTTCAATGTTAACGCACCTGCCGTGAAAATCATTTTTCAGGACCGGGAGGGCACGCTCTGGATTGGTGCACTCACCGAGGATCGTCCCGGCGGCCTGTACCGCTTTCGTGACGGAAAGTTGGAACAAGCCCCGGGCATTTCCGACGTGCGCGCAATCGCCGAGGATCGAGACGGAGGCCTATGGCTGGGCGGCCTCGCAGGGCTCAGGTACATGCGCGGCAGCAAAATTGTGACGTACGATCAGACGCAAGGGTTGTCGAGTAACTCCGTGTATGACATCCACCAGGATTCGACCGGAACTCTCTGGGTTGCGACGTACGGCGGGGGATTGAACCGTTTCCAGGACGGCCGGTTTAAGGCGATCACCACCCAGGATGGTCTGCCCGATAACTTGCTGCTGGGCCTCTTGGAGGACGGCAAGGGGAATCTCTGGTTCAGTTCGAATCAGAGTGTATTTCGGCTCGGTCTGACGGAGCTCAATGACTTTGCCGATGGGAAAATCTCTTTCCTTTCACCCGTATCGTACGGGGCCGCGGAAGGCATGAGGAGCACCGAATCCAATGGTGGGAGCCCGGGAGGTTGGATAACTCGCGATGGACGGATATGGTTTCCGACCCTGCGCGGCGTGGTGGCTATTGACCCGGCTGCAGGTAATCGCCTTCCACCGCCCGTGGTGCTCGAGGAGGCATGGGCCAACAAGTTCACGCTGGCTCGCAACGGGCGCACTTCCGTACCAGCCGGCAACAACACATTCGATTTTCGCTTTACGGCCCTGAGCTTCTCCGCTCCGGAAAAACTGCATTTCAAGTACCGGCTCGAACCGTTTGACAAGGACTGGGTGAATGCCGGCACGCGCCGCACTGCACACTACACAAACATGGGTCCCGGAGATTACTCCTTCCACGTGGCGGCGGTAAACAACTATGGCATTTGGAGCGAGCGGGAGGCCAGCGTGCGTTTCGCGCTGCTGCCGCACTTTTATCAGACGATTTGGTTTCGGGTAGCCTGCATTGCGGCATTTCTGGGGATGATCTGGGGAATACATCAATTGCGTGTCCGGCAACTGGCGCATCAGTTCCACATGCGTCTGGAAGAGCGCGTAAGCGAGCGCACCCGGATTGCTCGGGACCTGCACGACACGCTCTTGCAAAGTTTTCAGGGTTTGGTGTTCCGCTTTCAGGCGGCTCGGTATCAGCTTCCGGATCGTCCTGAGGAAGCATCTGACGCTCTAGACAGCGCACTGGTTTCCGCAGATCAGGCAATCGCCGAGGGTCGTAGTACCATTCAGGAACTACGTTCGGGCTCGTCCGAGGAAAGCAACCTCGAACAGATGCTGCTAGCAACGGGGCGCGAACTGGCATCCTCACAGAATGGTGGCGACAGTGCTCCGTCTTTGCGAGTGATTGTAGAGGGCGAGCGGCGAACGAAGCGCGCGATGATGCGGGAAGAGGTCTATCGAATCGCCCGCGAGTTGCTGCGCAATGCTTACCGGCACGCACGTGCCCGGAACATTGAAGCCGAGCTACGCTACGATAATGATGCTTTTCTCTTAATCGTGCGAGACGATGGAAGAGGGATCGATCCCAAAGTGCTGAAAGATCGCGGTCGCGCCGGACATTGGGGTCTGCCTGGCACCTACGAGCGGGCAGAAGGAATTGGAGCCCGATTGGATATCTGGAGCGAAGCCGGCGCCGGCACAGAAGTGCGCTTGACAGTTCCCGCCGTTATCGCCTATGAAAAATCCGGCGATAGGGGTAGATTTAAGCTGTTCCGAAAAACGAGGATTTATGAGCACCGCTCCTAGTCCGATTCGGATCATGGCTGTTGATGATCATCCCCTCTTGCGTCAGGGGGTCGCGGCCCTCATCAAAACTCAGCAAGATATGGAACTGGTAGCAGAAGCTTGTGACGGTGAGGAGGCCATCGCACAATTTCGACGGCACAGACCGGATGTCACTCTGATGGATATCCAAATGCCGAATATGAATGGCACTGAAGCCATCAGCCGGATTAGACAGGAATTCCCCGACGCCAAGATCCTGGTCTTGTCGACCTATTCCGGCGATGTTCAGGTCCTACACGCGATCAAGGCGGGTGCAAGGGGCTACCTGCTGAAAGGAAACGTCCGCACAGAACTGCTGGAGGCGATCCGTACCGTCCATGCCGGGCGCAAGCGAATTCCGCCCGAAATTGCGGCGGAGCTGGCCGACCACGCTGCCGACGATCAGCTGAGTTCGCGCGAAATTGACGTGGTTCGTTTAATTGGCGAGGGCAATGCCAATAAGCAAATCGCCGACAAGCTCTCGATCGGAGAAACGACGGTCAAGAACCACATCTCGAACATACTCTCCAAGCTGGGAGCCAACGATCGGGCGCATGCCGTTACCATTGCCCTACAGCGCGGGATCATCGAGCTAGACGTGACCAAAAGGTAGACTCGAAAACCCTACTTTTGACCCTTTCGATGTTTCTCCAAGATCACTAGCATGAGACTTGTAATGGGAGAACACCTCTGCAACGTCTCTTTTCCACATTCGCCGAAGGCTGGCCTGGCGCTGGTCTTTTGCTTCAGCGCGGGCTGACCAGCACGATTCTGCTCTATTTCGGGGCCTCGCATCTGCTTGAAAACGCTAGATTGGCGCCCAGCGTCCCTTATCTGATTGCGGCTGTCGCGGGTGTACTGCTGCTTCTCGGCCTTTGGACGCCACTGGCCGGAATTACGATTGCCCTTGTCGAGATCTGGATATTCTTCGCATCCTCCGGCAACTCGCTGACCGTAATCACGCTCGCCAGCCTGGGGCTCACAGTAGCGATGATTGGACCCGGAATCTGGTCCTTCGATGCCCGGCTCTACGGAAGAAAGCACCTCCAAGCCCCACGACGCTAGATAACGTTCGGCCTCCCAAAAGTACTAACGCTTTCCTCTCCTGCAGTACAACCTGCGTCCCCCACCATATAACCAGACCGTGATCCCCCGATCTACCGTTGTGGACCAAAGGCAGGTTGGTGCAGACTCATCCCGTAAACAAGGTTCCCGGGGAGAGCTAATATGACGTACATTCCCACACAAAACGACTTTATGCGTCTGGAAGATTCTGAAAAACTGTTGCGGCTTATCTTTCCAAACTATCCCAGCCTGCAACCGTGCCATCCCGGCCCATGTCTTGAACCGATTGGCCGAAGCAGCGTAGATCGGAGCAACTAGCCATGTTTCGCATCACTTCCGAAACCTGCCATGCTTTCACATTCGCCGAAGTTTTAATTCTGGCGGCTATGAACGTGGAAAGCACCCGTCTAGCAGCCGAAGGCCAAGTCTGTTCTAAGACTGCGGCGCAGAGAGGATATCTCTCGGCTACTCAAGTTCTTCGCACAGAAGTTCGCAAAGCACTACAAGTTTAAAAGGTAAGGGAGGAAACTATGGGCGCGGCCGTTGCTTTCGCAGATCCCGAAAATCTCGCAGGAGCAGGTTTTCCCAACGTGAGCGAGATCGAAGACCAGCAACTTCATCTGGAAACAGAAATCAGCTCTGAGCACTGCTTCGAAGACATTGTCGGCAGGAGCCCAGCCATTCAGTCGGTGCTGGAACAGGTTGCCATCGTCGCACCCACCGATTCCACGGTCCTGCTTCATGGGGAGACAGGAACGGGGAAGGAGCTGATTGCGCGCGCGATACACAAACTGAGCGCTAGACGCGAACGGCCCTATGTGCGCATGAACTGCGCCGCCATTCCCTCGGGACTGCTCGAAAGCGAACTGTTTGGGCACGAAAAGGGTGCGTTCACAGGAGCGTTATTGCAGAGAAAGGGCAGATTCGAGCTGGCCGACGGAGGTTCACTGTTTCTGGATGAGATCGGCGACATCAGCCTGGAACTCCAGCCGAAACTGTTGCGGGCAATCCAGGAGCAGGAGTTCGAGCGGCTGGGGAACTCGAGGACGATCCAGGTCGACGTGCGGCTGATTGCCGCCACCCACCGCGATCTCCGGGCCATGATTCGGGACGAGAAGTTCCGCGAGGATCTGTTCTACCGATTCAACGTCTTCCCGATTGAGATCCCGCCGCTGCGCGAAAGACGCGAGGATATTCCACTCCTGGTGAACTACTTTGTGTCAAAGGTAGCGGGGCGGATGCGGAGACAGATAAGGTCAATCCCCAAACGCGCAATGGAGATGCTGACGAGCTGTCCGTGGAAAGGGAATATTAGAGAATTGGCCAACTTCATCGAACGAGCTGTCATCCTCACACGCGGTGAGGAGTTAGAGGTGCCGCTTACCGAGTTGGCCACCTCATTCGAGACTCGTTGTACTGTCGGAATGGCCTCTACGTTTAAACAAGCAGAGTCCTCTGTAATCATCGGCGCGTTGAGAGCCGCATCGGGACGGATCGCAGGCAAGGGGGGAGCCGCCGAACGTCTCGGATTGAAGCGCACGACGCTACAAAACAAGATTCGCCGACTGGGGATTTCGAAGATGAATTATTGCGAGTAGGTTTATCCCAACCAAAATGCTTACGGCATCAACAACCACAAGCAGAAAAGCAGAAAGAGAGAGCCAACGAGTACACAGGTCGCGAAAAGGTTCTCATCGATGCTGTTGGCGCGAAGCAGAAGGTGGATCGGGTAGGGTACATCCGCGCTAGCACATTGACCATAGTTAGCACTATCCAAAACTCTATGGTTGGCTTGTTCGTCTTCATTTCCAGAACCTCGAATAAGTAGCGCGTGCGTTTAACTTAATTCTTGTCATTTGTTTGCTGATTCTGTCGTCGACTACCAACTCATTCACGAGGAACATACTCATTCTGCAATTGCCGTTGCTGCATACCATATCGGTTAGTTCCCCAGGAACGCAGAGTTCCAGGTTCACGCAGTGGGCGGTTCCGCATGCCCAACAATGAAGTGCGATCACTTCGCCGTTGACTCGAACTGCTCTTGAATTTGGCTTTGAATCCATTACTGATCGTCCTCAGACGCGTCTATTTCTCTTCTTTGTGTCGCAATGCGTGTGTTCATGCTTTTTTTCATCTCACGCAATTCGAAACCGAGTCAAGGCAGACAGGGAGCAGGATGCTCCGCTCGATCGACATGGTTTCCAGCGAATATGCAAACTTCGCACCGCCCGCAGCACACCCGGTAGGTCCCACCTTGCAGCGTGAGCACGCGGCTGAGGTGAACGTGGTGACACCCAAACAGAAAATCAAGAGTAGCTAGGAGGATTGCTATAACTCTCCTTTGCGACTTTTGCGTCTCTTGATGGCGTGATCCCTTGCGAGCGTCGAACGGCGCCGTTTCCGGCAGATGAACAAGGTCAACGAGCAAGTCCGACTCCCTAAACACGGAACTCAAGTCAACCCTGACACTGCAGGCCAGCAACCATTTCAGGCCTGTCCCTAAGCCCTTGGTTCTTGGTGCAATTCCGGCATTCTGCCCGTCGGCTTTCCTGACCTTTCAAGGGCACTGCCACAATGTGGGCACCGATCTCCGGCCCGATGCTCGTCCACGCGCCTGCAATCAGTGATTTGCCGCGTTAAGCCTTTGGCGAGCTAAGTGCGATGACCTAGCTGCCTGTACCAAATGTTATGCAAGCCGCTGCCGTGCTGAAGCACAAGAGCGACGAAGGAGTCGAGATGTACTGCACAACATCTTTGAATGGCGTCCCTACGATCCAGCGGGACGGACAGAATGTCCTGGGCGTCTGGGATCAAAATTGGGAGTTTGCGAATGAGATCTGCGATTTGCTCAATTCCTTTGAAGACGATCCGCACATCTTTCTAACTGAGCACGATCGGAAATGGCTGAAGGCGATGGATCGCGCCTTCCGGAAGGTGCAGCATGCCTGATCTCAAGACTGCCGCGAGCGTTTCCATTGTCGTGCCGTTTCATAACGAAGAACCCAACGTCATCGAGATGTACGGACGCCTGCAAGGCGTCATGGAGGAGCTTGGTCGCAGTTACCAGTTCGTCTTTGTCGATGATGGCAGCACGGATCTCACTTACAAGCTGCTGAAGGAAGTCGCGCTAATTGATCCGCACGTGACCGTTGTCAAGCTGCGGCGGAATTTTGGTCAGACCGGAGCGCTTGCTGCCGGCATCGCCCGCAGCACCGGAGACTACGTGATTGCCATGGATGGCGATCTTCAGCATGATCCGGCGGAGATCCCTGCCTTCCTCGAAAAAATCGAAGAGGGCTACGACATCGTGAGCGGGTGGCGCAGCCACCGCATCGACAATCTGCTGCTCCGAAAGATTCCTTCCCGCTGTGCCAATTGGCTGATGGCCAAGCTCAGCGGCGTCGACATTCACGACTTTGGGACCACGTTCAAGGCGTACCGGGGCGACCTGCTACGAGAATTGCCGCTCTATGGCGAAATGCACCGGTTCATCCCGGCTTTGGCTTCATTCTACGGAGCCTCGATCTGTGAAATACCCATTCAAAACAAGCATCGGAAGCACGGTGAATCGCACTACAACATTTCTCGTACGTTCCGGGTATTTTTCGACCTCATGACGATCCGATTTCTTCTGCGCTACATGTCGCGCCCGCTTCACTTCTTCGGCCGGCTGGGCGCGATCAACATGGGGTTAGGCTCGGCGATTGCAGTCTGGCTCCTGATCTGGAAAGTCGTTACGGGAATCGATGTTCTGCAGCAACACGGGTTATTGCTGGTCTTTGCCGCCGTTCTGATATTGGTGGGGCTGCAGCTAATAGCGCTCGGGCTCCTGGGTGAGTTGGAGGTGTGGCAGTACTTCAATCGATCTGAGCGCAGGCCTTACGCTGTCTCTGAGGTGCTCGATCCGCACACCAATCGGAAAGCTGCGACCACATTGGAGGTGAATCCGTGAGCACACAGCGAGGTGCGCGGAACACGAAAAGAACCGACTCACTCAAGACCTCGGGTGGCCCGGTTCCTCGCGAGACTGAGGACTCGAGAATCACTGTGCTTGCGGTCGAACAGGCATTAACGGAACTGGGAATCCATGCCAGGCTGAGCGACATCGTTGCGAAAGCTCACTCCATCGAGAGCGGGATCATCCAATCGCGTTCGCGCCGTAAGCGGGAGCAAGTGTGTTGAGCGAGATTCCAGATCGTCGTTTTGAGCGCTACCGGGAGCTCAGCATCGTATTCCTGCTGATGGTCCTGGCATTCGCAGTTCGCCTGTACCGGGTTGACTTCAACAGTCTGTCGGAGGACGAGTCGGCGAAATGGGCGGCCGTTCAAGAGTATCGACACGGACACTTTGCGGGGGTCAATAGCGAGCATCCGATGTTGCCAAAAGTGCTTGCCTGGGCGAGCCTGACTGCAGGGGAACGTTGGAGCCGGGTCGCCGCGGTGCACGACTGGCCTTCGCTGAAGCCTGAGGGCTGGCTTCGTATGCCCAACGTGCTGTTCGGCGCTGCGGCTGCTGCAGTCCTTTATCTCTTGTGCCGCCGAATGATGGGGCTCGTGGGAGCTTTTGCAGCGAGCTTCTTCTGGGCGGTTGCGCCACTGCCTGTCGCGTTAAATCGACTCACGAAGGAGGAAACGCCGCTCACCTTCTTCACCTTGCTGGCCTGTTACTTCTACTGCCGCGCCCAACAGGCAGATGCGGATAAGAGCGCGCGGCGATGGTACGACCTGAGTGCCATCGGTTTTGGTCTGGCTTTGGCCTCGTGGTACATTCTTCACCTTCTTGGCCTCAATGCGCTTACCTGGTTCTTTGCGGGCAGAATTGGACTTACGGCACAGCCATCACGATTCAGCTACAAACGATTCTTCCTCGTACTCTTCGTTGCTTTCATCCTGGTGAACCCGGTGGTTCTCTCTCCGGCCAACTTCAACGCGATCCTGCATTGGCTCCATCATGATGGCGTGCGGCACAGCGGCTATGATTTCGACGGTACACTGTACATGAATTTTCCTGGGCGCCTGCTTGCCGGGGTTCCGTGGTTCTACTATGCATGGCTGGTGGTGGTAAAGACACCAATTCCAATCCTGCTGGCTTTCATGGTTGGCGGTGCGCTGCTCTTGCGCGATCGCCGGACACTCGCCTCGTGCTTTTTCCTGTCGTTCGGAGTAGTTCAGTTCGTTGGGCTGTCTGTGAGTGGAGCAAAGTGGGTTCGCTATTCACTTCCGATGCTCCCTTTTGTTTACCTGGCGGGCGGATATGCGGTGCAAGAGATTTGGAAACGCGTAAAAGGAAAAGCCTGGTCACCGGCCTTCGTGGGAATGGCCGCACTCATTCTTATTGGATGGCCTCTTGTTGAACTACAAGCTTGGGCACCGTATTACTCCTTCTACTTGAATTCAATCGGCGGAGGCACGCGGAACGTCACACGCTATTTTGCGCCCGATGAGGTGTCAGAATTCGACACACGTGAGGTGGCACAGCAGGTATGTCCCGTCGCCCCCCTCGCGACGAGGGTGGCGACCGCGAGACCGATGAGCATGGCCTACTATCTCGATGGCTGCGGACGCACCGACATTCAGATTGTGCCGCTGTACGATGGCCATTATGCGCCGCGGAACGGCGATCTGATCATTCTCGAGCCGTCTCGCCGTTTTTTTGAGACGCAGCGCTACTTCGATGTTCTGAAAAGCTCTGGCATGTCTCACAGCGACGTCCGTGTGGGACCGATTTTGGCGAGCACCATTTATCTTTTCGACCCGTCAGCACCGGAGCCAAAGAATGCCCAGGAAGATTTGACTTTGACTCGGGTGTGGGCCGCACCACCTCGGCGTGAGAACGATGCTCAAGAAACCGCATCGACCAACACGAACAGGTTTGGATTCTTAGATCTCACCAGGAGACTCATACAATGACTCCGCTTTACCAAGCAAGGAACTCTCATGGGCGCTGGTTTGTAGGCGCAATCGCTTTTTTGGTCATCGGCTTCCCGGCAGTTGCACAGCAGGCAAATGTATCTGCGCCTCTGAGCGCTGATGAGGTGATGGAGCGTGTCGCTCAGATGAACGAAGTGCGTGCCAAAGCGCTCGAAAGCTATTCCAGCGTTCGTAGCTATCACCTTGAGTGCCACTGTCTGTCACATAAGAAGGCCGACATGGTCGTACGGACTGACTATCAGGCACCGAATAAAAAAGAGTTCACGATCGTGTCAGAGAGCGGCTCTGGCACGGTGCGAGACCGTGTCTTCAAGAAACTCCTGGAGGCGGAACAAGAATCGATGCGGGCGGAGAATCAGCAGCGTTCCGCCATAACGCCCGAGAACTATACATTTCAACTGTCGGATTACGAGAAGACGGATACGGACGAATTCTACGTGCTCGATGCTAAGCCGCAAAGCAAGAACAAGTTTCTCTTTCGGGGCCGAATTTGGGTGAGCGCAAAAGACTTCGCGATAACTCGAGTTGAAGGCGAGCCGGCTGTCAACCCTTCCTGGTGGACTGTCAGAACCGACTTCAAACGTCGCTACCAGAAAATCGGTGACTTCTGGTTGCCGGAATCGAACGAGAGCGAAACCAAGGTACGCGTTTTCGGCACAGCAGTTCTAAGCATTGAATATCGCGATTACCAAGTCACAACCGCCGGTGCGACAGTGGCTTCCTCTCAAGAAGGGACGCCGACTGGACAGTAGCCGAGGAGTGCCTGAAATAGGATTGCTGTGCGGGGTATCCTGAGTTGTCCCTCCATCTCTTGACTAAGGCAGGCCCGTCGTTAGGCAGCACAAAGCGCACCTAAGCGTTCGTGGACCACGATGGTCGTTGCAGAGACCCTTCACGGCCCCGCCCAAAGAACGCCCGCGCGGCCGAGAATGCGACGACTCTTAATCTCTCTCCCGAACAAAGTTGAGAAAACGCCCTCGATCAACGGCATAACTAGTAGGGAGATCGAGGGTCTGATCCCCGGCCATCCGCCCTTGATGTTTCGACACCATCCGCGCATCACTCTGTGCCCAAGTCCGCAGGTGCTGATTGACCTTTTGCAGGCAGCTGCCCTCATCTGGGCACACGAGATGGGATTTCACTCGTCCATCTCCCTTTCCTAGAGCGAGTTCCACTTGGCCCACAAAATGCCTTTATCAAGTGCGTTATGGCGACTCTTGACTATCCTCCAGTTCATCGCATCGCATACCCGACCGTTCAGAGGCCGGGGTTGCGAGTTGATTCATCGCCGGCGAAAGAGGAAGAACAGCTCCCCCACTCCAACCAAGAACTCGGCGACATTTTTTACTTCATCGAGCCGCGACCGCGAAATCCCTGGGCGGCATCTGGATCGCTCGTGTTCCTGTCGCTCCTCCTGCTCGCGCTCATTATCATTCCGCTGTTTCACACGGATCCACTCCCCAAGATGCGGACACTGACGATGTTGTATCTACAGCCGCCAGCGGCCGCGGGCGGCAATGCTACGACGTTTCAAGCGCCCAAGGTCGCGTCCACATACATCCCGACAAGCTCTGGGATTACCGCACCAGTGCAGAAGTCGCCTGAGGCACCGCCATCGCCGACGGGCACGACTTTTGGAGTGGCCGGGGGAGTTCCTGGTGGAGTGGTCGGCGGCGTTCCCGGCGGAACGTTTAGCGAAATGCTGAATAGCGCGCCAGGCGTTCCAGTCCTTGCGAAATCGCCGGTGCCGGCGCCGGTTAAGAGAATGCGTATCGCCTCCCGCGTAGCGGAGGCGAACCTCATCCACGACGTTCCGCCGCAGTATCCGCCGGAAGCGGGTCGGGCGCGGATTGAAGGAACAGTCGTGCTGATGGCCGTGATCCGCACGGATGGCAGTGTGGAGGATGTGCGAATCGAGAGCGGTTTGCCAATACTCGCGCAAGCCGCTATCGATGCGGTAAAGCAGTGGCGTTACAAGCCGTACATGATCAACGGAGAACCGGTGGAAGTGGACTCCCGGATCACGATTAACTTTGCCCTTTCCACGAGCTAGGAATATCGATGATGAAGAACAATCCACACGCCTTGCCTAACAGGTTTTGGGACAGGTTCCTGAAACTGTTGCTAATGATCGCCGTGGGCGTAGTGAGTTTCGTAGCAGCGGTATCCGCACAGTCTTTTGAAGCGGCTAAAGCAGAAACAGGATGCATCCGGGGTACGGTGGTCGACACCAGCGGCGATCCGATTCCCGCCGCCACAATAGTCCTTCAAGGGCCGCCTGGCGATCGTCTCACAGCTGTCACAAAGGACGATGGAACCTTTGCATTTAACGAAGCCCCGGCGCGAGTCGCGTATCAGATCGCCGTTACCGCTGAAGGTTTTGCAGATTGGAGTTCTTCCATCACAGTCGAACCAGGCCAGGATAAGACTCTCCCCGAGGTCCAACTCCGCATCTTGGCTGTGCAGCGAGCGGTTACTGTGAATTATTCCTCGAAGGAGGTTGCTGCCCAGCAGCTCAAAGCTGAAGAACAGCAGCGCATTTTCCGTTTCATACCGAACCTTTATGTGACTTACGAGCCTCATCCCGAGCCTTTAAGCACGAAGATGAAGTTCCACCTAGCTTACAAAGATCTCACCCAGCCAGCGTTCTTCGCTCGTGTGGCTGGGTGGGCCGCTATCCAGCAGGCCGCTGGCAGCCCTCATTGGCCCCAAGATGCCCAAGGATATGGCAAGCGGTTGGGGGCGGGCCTCGCCGACGCTACTACCGAAGACTTGGTAGGCAACGCTATTCTGCCATCGCTCCTGCATCAGGATCCACGCTATTTCTACCAGGGCAGCGGCACAAAGAAGTCCCGGGCGGTCCACGCCGTCCTGGCTGCGTTTATTTGTAAGGGAGACAACGGAGCGTGGCAGCCGAACTATTCCACATGGGGTGGCAGTTTAATCGCTTCGTCGGTTTCGATGGCTTACTATCCAAGTTCCGATCGTGATGCTGCGCACGTATTCAAGAATTTTGGGATTGGCATGGGCCTACATGTTGCTGGCGGTTTGGCCCAGGAGTTTATCTTGAGCAAATTCACCAGCAGAGGTAAGCACTAGTCAGAGGAAGCCGTTTAACTCTGTTGCAGGGCAAGTTTGAATTCAAGTTTTGAAGATCATCGCGGTCGATAGACGTTTGTCCATTATCCGCATTCGAAGATCACCGATGTGTAGACCTCATGTGCAACTTCGGCAGCTTGTTCGCCTCTCGGTCGCTCTCCTGGGCCTCGCTCTGCTGGTATCCCTGCTACGCGAAACCGGACCGTCCAGAGTGGCCAATCAGCTAAGGACAATGGCGTGGGGCCTGGGTCTGATCATCGTTTTGGGCGGGATCTCCCATCTCACAAAGACATTGGCGTGGCGGCTGACATTTCTGTGCGACATCCGAGAGGTTTCATTTGCGCGGACGTTCGGTCTTCGTCTGGTATCAGAAACCATAGGAAGCTTCGGTCTTCCCGGTCAAGTACTCGGGGAGACCGCGCGAGTGTACTTGTTGGGTTCCGCGCTGCCGGTCGCCGATAGCGTTTCTTCGGTCACGCTTGATCGTGGACTCTACATCCTGACCTCAGCGTTGGTGAGCGTGACCGGAATTATTGCGGGTGTTTTCCTGCTATCGCTTTCTGCGACCTGGCGACTGTACGCGTCGCTGTTTGCATGCTCCTTAGCGGCGTTGCTTGTAATAACCGCCGTGGCTTTCCAAAGACGTTGGCCGGTATTGTCCGGCGCTGCGAAATCGATTGGGCGTTTGCCGTGGTTTAAGGATTGGCTGGAGGGCAAGCAGTCAGTCTTCGAGTCAGCCGAGGGCAATCTTTTCAGCTTCCACCGCGAAGCGCCCAAAGCTTTCTGGGCAAGCTTGACTCTCAACTTGGCTTGTCATGGCATGGCGGTATTGGAAGTCTATGTTCTGCTGCACTTCATGGGTGCAAGAACCGGTCTCCTTGGAGCCTTGGTGCTCGAAGCCTTCACGAAGTTACTCAATGTCGTTGGCGCATTGAATCCAGGAAACTTCGGGACCTACGAGGGCGGAAATATGATTCTCGCTCGCCTAGTCGGTATTACAGGCGCCGCAGGATTGACCTTCGGACTGTGCCGGCGAGCGCGGTCTCTCTTCTGGAAGGCGATCGGGTTCCTATGTTTACTAACGATATCGAGATCCACCCAGCAAGGACGTCGAGATCTCCCCGAACTGTCGAAGAGCATGGCAGCAGTTGAAGCATCCTTCACTTCCATCTCTATGGTTGTGAGATAGGACCAAAGATGAACGCGGCTTCTCCGACTCGTGGTTCGACGATTGGCGAAGAAAAGAACACGAATCTCTCGATAGACAGATCCGAAATAGGAGGAACAACCATGTGCTCTCCGATGCTAACTGTGCAGGCAGCCCCGACCAGCGCCTCACTCGTGCAAGGCGCTTGCTGTGACATCTACCCCCCAATTCACGAGGAGTATGTGACCGAATTTAATCATGTACACATGAACTGGGTTTTGGTCGACGACACAAAGGGAAATCTTCGGGCCCAAGGGCGATGGGTGGTTGACCGATAGGCATGCCGGACTCGAATACTTATATACGATCTGCATCGGTTGCTCTTCCATCCGTTGAGGGCTGGCGCGCTTCAAGTGTTGTTGCTCTCGGCTGTGTACTCATCGTGATTGTCGCTTATTGTTTTTGTCCGAGTGTATTTGCGCAGACATCGGATTCCCGAACGGCGGAGGAGCAGACCAATTCTTGGACAGCCACAACGGATTTGAAGAGCGATGATCTAATTCCTGAACGGATTCCCGTGCGTGTCATCGAAAGCCACAGCCGGAACGGCAATCGGACGATCGATAAGCGAACCATTCAAATCCAGGGAGTGGACGGACGCCTTGTACCGTACCAGGAGATCGAAACGGAGACGTTGCAAGTGGATGCGACTACAGTGCGGACCACAATGCGCACGTTCGGTCGAGATGTGAACGGAGCAAGATCACTTAGCCAAGTAACGGAAGAAGAAAAGCACACTCTGCCGGGTGGTGACTTGAGTGTGTTACGCAATACGTTCAATCCCGACGTGAACGGCAAGCTGCAACCCGTTCAGCGCGAAATGGTGGAGACAAAGGCGATCAGTAAGGATGAGGAGGAAACGAACACGACGGTGATGCTGCCAAACATCAACGGCGGTTTGGCTCCGGCTTGTAAGACCCATGAACTGCGGAGGCAGCTCGCGGATGGTACGACTGAATCTCAAAAGACCACGCTACTAGCGGATGGCGCAGGAAAGTGGGAATTGAGCGAAACGCGGCAAGTGACGACCAGCCAGGATGCGGCAAACCGCACAACGGAGGTGCGCGTTTTCCGGCGCGATGCCGAGGAAAACCTAGTCGAGATCTCTCGTGAGGTGAGTGAGGAATCGAACAGCAATTCCGGAGAAAAACGCACGACACGGGAAACCTATTCCATGGATGTCCCGGGGACTACTCAGGACGGGAGGCTTCACCTAGTTCAGCGCGCGAGAACCTTCAGCCATACCAATGCAAGTGGCGGGCAAACCACCGAACAAACAGTAGAACAGCCTGATCCCGGAAACCCCGGCGCCGGTCTCCGTGTGTCTGTAGTGGTCGATGACAGGATGGTCCCTGGACCCTTGGGAGAACAGTCCACGGTAACCATTCGCGCGCGCGACTCGAACGGCAGCTTTGGCATTGTCTCGGTTGATATGACGAAGTCGGATCGGATCCCCACCCTTCAGGTTCAGCAACCGCCTGCCGAAAAGCCGTAAATAAGGCTATCGCAGATTGATTTTTTGGCCTCTTCAAGTAAAGGCCAGCGGCCGGAACTAACTTCGGCTTGGTGCCTCAATTCGGTCAGTGCCCTTGGCAGGTCACTCGATATCTGTGTCGGAGCTTTCAATCCAGTTGATAGACAGGTATTTTCATCCACTTACAACTGGCCACTTCTGGCAGCCGGATTGCGAATAAAAGTACGACCTTCAAATCGGTCCAGGGAATTGGCCATGCTCGGAGAATTGATGAACATCCCAACTGACACGCTCATTGACATGCTGTACATCATCCTCGCCGGAGAAGTCGCTATCAGCGCCAGTGATGCTGCGGAAATTGAGCAGATTCAGCGCGAGTTGCAATGTAGAGGCGACGAGCAATGCTGGAGCTTTCAAACTGTTAATTGAGAGAAGGCGTGCAATCAGTTTTTTGGATCAGTGTTTGACCTCAACAAAGGCGGGCGTTCGATGAAGCCCAAAATCTCGGAGTTGCACAACGCGGAATGAGGAACTTGAAAAATGGCATCACTAACAGAAATTGAAGAATTAGCCAGACCACTGAGCGCCGAAGGTACAGCGCGGTCAACCGTTGCAGGTGCGCCACTCGGCGCCGATGAGCTGAATCGGATCGATGCTTATTGGCGAGCGTGCAAGTATCTGGCTCTGGGAATGATCTACCTTCAGGCAAATCCCCTGTTGCGGGAACCCCTGAAACCAGAACACATCAAGAGCCGGCTGCTCGGTCATTGGGGATCAAGCCCGGGCCTCGCCTTTATCTACGCCCATCTGAGTCGTCTCATAAAGAGAGACGACCTCGAGATGATTTTTCTTGCAGGCCCAGGGCACGGCGCACCGGGAGTTTTAGCGCCTATATATCTGGAAGGCACGTACAGCGAAATCTATCCGGAAAAAAGCCAGGAGGAGAAAGGCCTGCGAGAGTTCTTCAAGCAGTTCTCATTCCCCGGCGGTATCGGCAGCCACTGTACTCCAGAAACGCCGGGTTCGATTCATGAAGGAGGCGAACTTGGATATGTCCTCTCGCACGCTTGCGGAGCCGCGTTTGACAATCTCGACCTGATCGTGGCGGCAGTCGTGGGGGACGGCGAAGCCGAAACTGGACCGCTCGCGACCTCATGGCACATCAGCAAGTTTCTGAACCCAATTCGCGATGGGGCCGTTCTGCCCATACTTCACCTGAACGGATACAAGATCAACAATCCGACCCTGCTGGCGCGGATCACTCACGAAGAACTGGAAGACTTGTTACGCGGATATGGCTGGAATCCCTACTTCGTGGAGGGATCCGAGCACGACAGCATGCATCAGGCAATGGCGGCGACGCTGGAGCGTTGCATTGCCGAGATTCACGAGCATCAGAAAGAGTGCCGCAAGAGCGGCGTTGCGACCCGGCCGCGCTGGCCGATGGTGGTGTTGCGGTCGCCAAAGGGCTGGGGCGCTCCGTTGGAAGTCGACGGACATCGGCTTGAAGGCTCCTGGCGTTCGCATCAGGTTCCCCTGACCGACGTGAAGACCAACCCAGACCATCTGCGTCTACTCGAGACCTGGCTGCGCTCGTTCAAGCCGGAAGAGTTCTTTGATGAATACGGGAGAGTGCGACCGGAGATCGCCGGATTTGCGCCGCAAGGGGAGCGCCGCATGAGCGCCAGTCCGCACGCGAATGCAGAGCTTAGGAAAACACCGCGGTTGCCCGAGTTCCGCGATTATGCCGTCAAGATCGACCGCCCAGGAAATGTTGAAGTAGAGAACGTCCCCCCACTGGGACGTTTTCTGCGCGATGTCATGAAGTTGAATATGGACAGCTTTCGAGTGTTCGCGCCAGACGAGAATACGTCCAACAAGCTTGACGCGATTTATGAGGTCTCGAAGAAGTTCTGGATTGCTGAAAATTTCCCCGAGGACCGTGACGGAACGGAACTGGCTCCAGACGGTCGCGTTATCGAAATGCTCAGTGAGCACACGATGGAGGGCATGCTCGAGGGCTACTTGCTTACCGGTCGCAACGGCTTTCTTTCATCTTACGAAGCCTTCGTTCACGTCATTGACTCCATGTTCAACCAGCATGCCAAGTGGTTGTCCATCTGCAACAACTTATCTTGGCGCCGTAAGATCGCATCGCTGAACCTTTTAATTACCTCAACCGTGTGGCGTCAGGACCACAATGGCTTTACGCATCAGGATCCAGGATTTCTGGATGTAGTGCTCAACAAAAGCGCCGCGGTCACGCGCATCTATCTCCCACCGGATGCCAACTGTCTGCTCTCCGTAGCCGATCATTGCCTGCGATCCGAAAACTATATCAACGTCATTGTCTCGGACAAACAGAAGCATCTGCAGTACCTCGACATCGAGGCCGCGATTACCCACTGTACTAAGGGCATTGGTATCTGGAATTGGGCGAGTAATGATGAAGGTCAGGAACCCGATGTTGTCTTTGCTGCAGCCGGCGACATCCCTACCCAGGAAGCTCTGGCTGCGACCGCATTGCTCAGGGAGCGCTTCCCGGACCTCACAATCAGATTCATCAATGTCGTTGACCTATTCAAGTTGCAACCGAGCACGGAACATCCGCATGGCTTAACCGACGCGGATTTCGACTCTCTCTTTACCGTCGACAAGCCGATCATCTTCAACTTCCATGGTTATCCCTGGTTGATTCACCGCCTCGCCTACCGCCGCACAAACCATCGAAACCTGCACGTACGGGGTTACAAGGAGAAGGGGAACATCAACACACCGATGGAGCTGGCAATCAACAACCAGACGGATCGATTCAGTCTCGCCATCGATGCGATTGACCGGATCCCGAAACTGCAACGAATCGGCGCGCACGCCAAAGAGGCATTCCGGGATTGCCAGATTGCATGCCGCCGTCATGCTTACGAGCGCGGAATCGACAGCCCTGAGATCAGCGGCTGGAAGTGGCCTTATGGCAAGCGCGGTGACTGAATGCCTATCGCTACCGCTCGACCATGCGCGTGAATTCGCGGTGTGGGTCAGAGCACCGACTGAAATGGGACATCGGGTAACTCCCCGATCCGGAGAAATCGCTAAAGGAGTCTAAAACATGAGCACGAGTGCAACGGCCAAACGGCCGGCCTCGCCAGAGGAAGCTAAACGTCTTAGTAGCAAGTATGGCTGTGGTCCAGTGCAATTCTCCGGAACGGACGAAGCGCTCTATGAGCGGCACCTGCTGTTTGACAGCGGAGTTAATCTGGCGGACGCGACGGCGCGCGACAGGTTCGAGGCTCTCGCGCGGTCGGTGCGAGACGTTCTATCGCAGCGATGGCTTCTCACTGAAAAGACCCATGAACAAAAAAATCCCAAGCGGCTCTACTACCTCTCGATGGAATTCCTCATCGGCCGCTCACTCGCAAACAATGTTACGAACCTTCTGCTGGCTCCGCTCACAGACCAGTTTATACAGGACAAGAAACTGAACCTCATCGAGATCTTAGAACAGGAGCCCGATGCGGGACTGGGCAACGGCGGTCTCGGACGTTTGGCCGCATGCTTCATTGAATCCGCTGCAACCATGCAGCTCCCGGCCATAGGTTATGGGCTCCGATATGAATACGGCATCTTCAAACAATCCATCCAGCACGGATGGCAACAGGAAACACCGGACAACTGGCTCCGTTCTCCGGACCCATGGGAGATTGCCCGCCCGAACGAAAAGGTGGAAGTCAGCGTGGGCTGCTCGTTCGAGCTCAGCGGAGGCACCCTGCGCCCGGTTCCAGGGCGCCCAACGACTCTGATCGGCATCCCATTTGACCGTCCCGTGATCGGGTACGGTGGTACCACGATCAACACCCTTCGACTCTGGGCGGCGGCAGCGCCCGACTACTTCAAGTTTGAAGAGTTCTCGCACGGCGATTTCGTAGAAGCATTTACTCAGACCCTTGGGGCCGAAACCCTGACCCGCGTCCTTTATCCCGATGATTCAAAAGTCATGGGACAAGGGCTGCGCCTGCTGCAGGAGTACTTCCTTGTTGCGTGTTCGCTGGCGGACGCAGTGCGGCGCTTCGAACGGACCAACTCGGATTGGCGCTTGTTTGCAGACAAGGTAGCAATTCAGATGAACGATACGCATCCGGCTCTAGCAGTTCCGGAGCTCATGCGACTCCTTGTTGACCGAGTGCACCTTGAATGGGAGGAAGCCTGGCATATCACACAGAACACGCTGGCATACACGAATCACACGTTGTTGCCCGAAGCGCTGGAAAAATGGCCCGTGAAGTGGTTTGAAGACATGCTGCCCAGGCAGCTGGAGATCATCTACGAAATCAATCGCCGTTTTCTAGGAGATGTTCGCGGGCGGTTTCCTGCCGACAAAGAGCGCATTCAGCGCGTGAGCCTTATAGAAGATGGCCCCGAGAGCAAGGTCCGCATGGCGAATCTGGCGGTCGTAGGTTCTCACAGCACCAACGGGGTGGCAGAGATTCACTCCAAGCTGTTGCGCGAGACCACACTCAAAGACCTGGCGGAAATCTTTCCCGAGCGTTTCAACAATAAGACGAACGGAGTCACTCCCCGGCGCTGGTTGCAATTATGCAATCCCGGACTTTCTGGCCTGATCACCGATGCCATTGGAGATGTTTGGATCCGTGATTTAAGCGAATTAAGCAAGCTCAAAGGGTTCACAAAGGACAATGGCTTCCGTGAAGACTTCCGCAAAGCCAAGCGAGATGCCAAGCGACAATTCTGCGATTGGCTCGGCTGGTCGACGGGGCAGACCGTTGATCCGGACTCCATATTCGATTGCCAGGTCAAACGCATCCACGAGTACAAACGCCAATTCCTGAATGCGCTGCGGATCGTTGTGCTCTACAACCGGCTGCGCCAGGAACCGGGGCTCAACCTGTACCCACGTACATTCTTTTTCGCCGGCAAGGCTGCGCCTGCCTACCGGCTCGCCAAGGTGGTCATCAAGTTCATTAACAGCCTGGCTGCGACCATTGACGGCGACCCTGCAGTACGCGGGCGGCTTAAGGTGGTATTTCTGCCTGACTACTGCGTCTCGCTTGCGGAGCACCTCATTCCCGCGAGTGACGTCTCCAACCAGATCTCGACGGCAGGCTATGAAGCCAGTGGGACAAGCAACATGAAGTTCATGATGAACGGCGCATTGACGATCGGCACACGCGACGGAGCGACCATTGAAATGGCAGCAGAGGCGGGCGAAGAGAACTTCTTCCTCTTCGGCTTGACGGCTGAGCAGGTGATTGGCAGTCGCGGATGGTACAACCCGCACTGGCACTACGAACAAGAGCCCGAAACGCGTCAAGCCCTGGACTTGATTTTCTCGGACTACTTCAGCCGTTATGAGCCTGACGTGTTCAGCCCCTTGCGCGACATGCTGCTCACGCAGGGCGACCATTACATGCACTTGGCGGACCTGAAGTCGTACCTCGAGGCAGACGCGCAGCTGACTGCGTTATATGCCGATTCCGACGAGTGGGTGCGCAAGGCCATCTTGAATGTAGCGGGCTCGGGAAAGTTCTCCAGCGACCGCACCATCGCTGAATACGCGGAAGAAATCTGGAATGTAACGCCGTGTCCAATACCAGAAAGAGCGTAAAAGAGGTCGCAAGCACAAAGAACACAAGAATGGGGACTCCAGTGAAATTTACAAAAGCAATTATTTTTTCAGCGGTGGCAAAGTTTGGTCCTGCATTGGGCCTGGCGCTCGTCGCGTGCTCCGTGACATTCGCGCAGGACGTGAGGACCAACTACATGCCAGGAACTGATTTTTCAAAATTCCATAGCTATGCGTGGGTCAACGACGTACAAGGCGTGCCCGCGGTAGGTGGCCATCCCGACCAGATCCTGGACGCACAGGTCAAGCAGGCCATCGATTCACAAATGGCCGCCAAGGGCTTCACGAAAGTGGTGGACGGCGGTAAAGCCGATTTACTCCTGGGCTACCAGCTCGCGATCGATCGGGAGAAGCAGATAAATGGCTTCGCGAGCGGCATGGGCGGGTGGGGTGGCTGGGGCCCGTGGGGGAGCGGTCTCGATTCATTTTCGGCGACTACTTCAAGCAATTACATCGGGACTTTCGTCGTTGGTATGTATGACCCAGCTGTAAAGAAGCTCGTTTGGATTGGTGCTGCCCAACATGCGATTGAACCCAGCAAAAAACAGGAGAAAAACCAGGAAAGGCTCAATAAGGGAGCGCAGAAACTGCTGAAGGACTTCCCTCCGGGACGCGGCAGATAGACAAGTAACGATCGTAGGAACATTGAATCCTGCGATCAAACAGCGGGTGAAGGGGTAGAGAAGAATCCATGGAGTTTGGTTAAGCCTAGCTGTCCGGACTTCAAGGCAACGCAACACAACGAATATGCAGGAGAACTATTGATGGATGCCAAGCAGATTTGTGGAGTGATTATCGCCCTATGTATGGCAGCGGTAGCTGCCAACGCGGACTCTTTAGAATTGAAGAATGGAAGCCTGATCAAGGGTAATTTCATGGGTGGGACCCAGACCAGCATCACCTTCCAGGTAGGATCGGCCGTGCAAAGCTATGATGTCGCTGATATCCGTTCGCTCCGATTCGATTCCGATGCGCCCGGTACCTCGCCCTCTGTCCCCTCGAAGCAGCCGAGTTCGCTTCCCGCGATAGAAGAAGATGAAGTCGCGAAACCTGTGCCTTCGGTGACCATTCCTGCCGGTACACGGATTTCGGTTCGCATGATCGATTCCATTGACTCCACCAGGAATCACGTGGGAGATCGTTTTCAGGCTTCGCTCGAAGAACCTCTGTGGATAGACGGCAGCATGGTGGTTCCGAAGGGTGCAGACGTTTATGGCCGGCTGGATGAGTCCAAAGAGACCGGAACTTTCGCGGGCAGGTCGCAACTTAAACTCCAGCTGACGGGAATCGTCGTCAATGGCCAAACTCTGCCGTTAGTCACCGGAGAATACGAAGCCTCAGGCAAGTCTAAAGGAGAGAGTACCGCGAAAAGAACCATTGGGGGAGGCGCCATTGGAAGCGTCATCGGTGCGCTTGCAGGTGGCGGGAAAGGGGCGGCCATCGGGGCGGGAACAGGGGCAGGAGTGGGGGCCGGCTCGGAAATTATCACCAAGGGTGACCAAGTGAAGATCCCGAGCGAGACCTTACTGGAATTCATTCTGCAACAGAGCGTGACGATTCCGAAACACCCAGCCTGAAGGGGCACCGCCGATTCCAGCGCATCACTGAATCCCGTCACTCTCGTGATGACGTCTTTCTTGCTGTGGGGACGTGGTGTGTCGGTCAGGGGAAACTCACCGCCGAGGGCCCGTAATTGCAGTGGTATCTCTGTCCCCCTTCTGCCGCGCTCAGGATCAGGAGCCCAGTATTGACTCGGCAATCGCGGTAGTGAGGGCTGGCATGCAGGCGGACAGAACCACAATCGTCGGCGAGGCGATGAACTTCAGCGACCAGGATGCTGCGGCATTCTGGCCAATCTACCGGCAATACGAGTACGAACGGTCCACGTTGGACGACGGTCGCGTGGCCGTAATCAAGGAGTACACCGACAAATACCCAACCCTGACCGATGCCGAGGCCAAAGCCATGGCAGAACGGATGTTCGAATACGACTCTCGGTTGGCAGTGTTGAAGAAGAAGTATTTCAGGAAGTTCAACAAGGTGCTTCCGGCGTTGACGGTGACAAAGTTCTTTCAATTGGATCGTCGCATCGACTTGATGATGGATATGAAAATGGAGTCAGCTCTTCCTCCGCTTACGCAGGCACAGTACACCGGGCAAGAGAAGTAGGGCGTGACAGCCGCCTTCCTGGTTGGCAGGTAATTTGCAGTATCGAGAACGTGCATCGGGATGTGGTGGTTATGTTCAAGATCACGCACAATACGATTCATCGCTTCTATCTCGCCGAAATCCTCTTGATGGCGGCGATGAACCAAATGGAAGCGAAGCGCAAGGTTGACCCCGCGCTCGCCCGCTCCGTATCTCTGCGATGACCTGTTCGGTCGTGGAGCGCTGAATCCAAGCGAGTGTAGTGCAAACGCGCCGGCGCGTTAGTTACTCTCCTTGTTAGGCTACTCACCTTCGGCAACCTTGGTGCGGCGCAGTGGGTGCGGTGCAAGCGGCTTGATGGTGTACAGCATAGGAATGGACGCGTAACAAGAGCAGTATCGAGACCCGGCATTTCTTGATTGCAGGCCTACCTAAGCTCAGGTTCAAGAGAGCTCGCCGGCGAACTCACTCATCAAAACTGCGAGCACCACCCTTCAGCCGATTCGTGATGAGCTGCGTCCAGACCCACTTGATCGCGCGCGAGTCGTCGTAGCAATACGCGAGGTTGTGATTCAAGGTCGAAAAACAATGCCGCTGACAGGTTTTCTTCATGCCAGCCAGCTGTTCATCATTGAACTTCGGACGATCAATGTTGCCCCAGTCAAATGGCGAAGCATACATGGGGAAGCATGGAGTGACCGTGCCGTCCGTGCGTATCACAACGTTGTTCTGTCCCGCCCGGCAATTCCACTCGGCGAAATGCAGATCCCCTGAGGAGTCCTGCACGATCCCTGGCATCTGCGCAATTTTCTTCGCCGTCCCATTGCCGTTGCCATCGCCGTTCCAGCCAAAGGTTTTCAAATCGGAGGCATTGCCCCCCATTCTCATGAAGGCTTTGATTTCTTGCAGCCGTTTCACGGAGTTCACCATCTGATAGCCAGCCTTGTTCTTTTCAATCAGCCAATCAATCAGTTCATCGGTGCAATGCCAGTCTGCTGGATGTATGTAGGTAGGGTTATCGGATAGATGTTTGAAGTGGTCGTCCTGTTCAAGCATCGGCGTTTCATTAATGTGATAGTCGGTGGCAATTCGGTGGGCGTGCGCGTACTCGGTCAGCTGACGGACATCTTCCGAATTGTTGCGGCAGATGTTGATATTCAGGAAGACCATGTAGCCATATACGAACTGTTTTCGCATAAGGCGTTCCAGGTTCTGCTGGATCGGAACCAGAGCCTTGGGGAGGCCCGGTTTTACGTCCCAGGCGTCGACTGCCACGTTGAAAACCGATGTTCCAGCGTCCGCCAAACGATCGGCCACGTCAGGCCTTAGAAGCCGGGCATTGGTGGCGATGTAGATCCAGAATCCTTTCTTCGCTGCGTAGTAGACAACCTTTTGTGCAAATTGCGGGCGCAGAAGCGGTTCGCCTCCCATCAACGCCAGCACTCGGCACCCGCGATCATGCAGCCAATCAATCGCTCGCCGGGCTGTGTCCTCAGTCATGCCCTTAACCTTGTTGTTGTATGCCCAGCAGTACCAGCAATCGAGGTTGCACTTATATTCCACGAATAGGTACGCAATGATCGGATGGAATTCTCCCGGCAGTACTCGGGAGCGCACATAAGGGAAGAGCCATCCCCTCATCGAGCGATAGGCCTGAGGCAGGGTCCACTCGCGGTGTTCCGGAGGTGTCTCAGGCCCGGGATCGGACAGTTTCTCCGGGAACCGGGGATAGATCGGTTCCGGCAAGCACACGCCCTGGTCGACTGGAAGTTCTGGGCCGTCTGACACCGAATTCATTAACAGACTGTGGACTTTTACATCAATGCGAAACTTCGGAATTGTGGACATAGCGTTTCCTCGAAGAAGGCATGGTAAATGCGAAAAATCGACGGCAGCGAATTCACAGATTGCACATTCGCTGCCAAATCCAAGAAGCGGGCAAAGGGCTGCCGTGGCATGTGGTTGGGGACTCTTCAAGCTACAGCCGTCTGCCCTTTTACGATCACTGCCCAAATGGGGGCACGTGAAAACAGTCGTTATTACAGGTGGCTATCGACTTAGGACCGCAGAAATTTGGTAGGTGGTGTGCATCCTTCTAAGACGGAGAGGAATGCAATGAATTCACTTGAAGTAGAAAAACAAATTCCTGCAGAGAAAATGGATACTGACAAACAGAGGTTCGTACGATATGCACTGCTGATCTTCGCAGTAAGTTATGTGACAGTGTCGCTGTATTTCATCTTCGATACGCGCAGCTGTTTGGCTTCGCTCGCCGCGTCCCAGAAAGCGGCGATTGCAAACCTGCAGCAGCGCCAAGCTGCGACACAAGACGATCTGAAGGCGTCCAACCAGGCCTTGTCGCAGCAGCTAGGAATCACTGAGAGAGGGTTGCAGGCGTCATACGCAGGCACGAACGCCCAGTTGCGCGAGAACCAAAGGGCCTTCGAGAGACGCCTGCAGGAGCAGCAGAATCAGCAGAATCAGCAGAGCCAAGCAGTTGATCAGGTTACAGTTCAAGTGGCCAACGTGCAAACCGAGTTGAGTGGGGCGAAGAAGGACATCGCCACTACCCGTACGGACCTGGACTCGACCAAAGTCAGACTAGACCGTGCGATCGGCGACCTGACCGGACAAGGCAGCCTTATTGCCCGCACCCGGGAAGAACTGGAAGAACTGAAACATCGCGGCGATCGCAACTACTACGAGTTCAGCTTGTATAAAGGCGAGCACCCAACCCAGCTTTCAACCGTTTCCTTGCAGTTGAGGAAGGCTGACGCGAAAAAGGGCAAATTCACGCTCAATGTCATCGCTGACGACCGCGTGATTGAAAAGAAGGATCGGGGTGTGGCCGAACCGTTGCAGTTTTACACGGGGCGCAACCGGCAACTCTATGAAGTAGTCATCTTTACCGTGGACAAGAACAAGGTGACCGGTTATCTGAGCACGCCGAAAACGCCTGGCCTTACGGCCATGAGATAGTTGCGCCGTATTTTCTGAGAACGTGCCCGCGACGCCACCTGATTGGAGGCAATATGTCGGTTCCGTTAACCGAGGATGAACGCTCAAGGCTGCTACAAGGCGCATGGAACGCGATCCTGCTTGCGTTGCCGTGCTGGCTTGGGCTCATTTACTGGCTCACAAGATAAACAAAGTTTGGTGAGAGATATAACATGAAGCACATAATCATACGGGTAACAATGATTCTTACACTGAGCGTCGTGGTATCGCTCAGCGCATGCCATAAGGCGGATGTGGCTTCCAGTACGCCGCCGCCACCTCCGCCACCCGCTCCAACCGCTGCGCTCACGGCAAGCCCGCAGGCGATTGAGAAGGGGCAAGGCAGCACGTTGACTTGGGAAACGGCGAATGCGAACCAGGTCAGTATCGATGCCATCGGACTCACAACCGAGACACTCGGACTCGTGCAGCCGAAAGGATCGCTGCAAGTAACACCCGCCGATTCGACTACATATATTCTTTACGTTAAGGGTTCGGGGGGAAGGGAACAGGCTTCGGCGCGAGTCACCGTGATCGTGCCGACTCCGCCGGCGGCGGCTCCGTCAGCGCCGAGCGAGGAATGAACTATTCGCGCCAAACATAAAGGATATCTACTTCGAATCCTTACTCCGTGCTTTCGATTGTCATTCGAGGCACGGAGTTGATTTCAAAGTTGCGTGGCAACGAAGCATCGTTAGTAACTGCACTTCGCAGAACCTGGTTGCCGGCCGCCTGCCTCGCGTCACGAAAAGACTTCAAGAAGTAGTCGATTGTTTCGACGCGCAGTTTTATCGACGCGACCGGTTTGTTTTCATCCAGATCTCTGAAACAGAAATAAGGTGTTCCCGATTGCTCGATAATACGCTCAACCACGGAATACACCGGAGCGTCGTGGCCGCACTTGAAACTTGATAGTTCGACAGCTACGAGGTTCGGGTGCCGCGCGGTGAACTTGGCCGCCCACAGTTTCAGATTGCTGCTGGCGGCGGTCGCGGTTTTCCATACGTCCGAAATATCTAGTGGATGGGTAATGATCCCGGCGCGCACCTCGTCTCCAAATAGGCGGTCCAGCAGATCCTCGTCGAGCGGTAACGTATTCTGGGAAAAAACTGGGTATCCGAGCCTCTGGAATTCGTCGAGTATGCCGTGGTTTAGTCCCGGATCGTGGTGATACGGCCGGCCAAGCATCACGACTCCCAAACGATGCTCGCGTTCCAGCGAGTCGAGCGCTGCCCGGGCCTTGCAGCGGATGTCACGTTCATAACTCGCCAGTGCCTCGTACCCGGCTTCGACCGCTCGATGATTTTCCTCCCGGGACAATCCGAGGATCTGACTCCAGCATTCGAACATCTGCTGCTCGAAAAGCCTCTTGTCAGAAAGATTGACGATCGGATGCAGGTATCCAATGTTATTTTCTGCGAAGACATTGAACTCTTTTGTGTACGCCGCCTCCACAGTTTCTGGCGTCACTGCCGCAGTTGGACAGGCATTGCAGGCACGGGTGCGCACCAGCGGTGAGCACAGCACATCGAACATGGGCAGGAAGATGCAGTCGAGCGGCCGCCGTACATGCTTGCTCAAAATCAGGTTATGGAAGTGTGAAATCGCAATTTTCGAGGGGAAACAAGGGTCGATCGAACCACGACTGGAGCCAGCACGATACATCTCGTTGGTTGTGAAGTCCGAATAAACGATGTTCTCAGACAAGACACCAAGGCTCTCCAGGTAACCGCTGAATAATGGAGCATACACGAACATGTTGAGCACGCGGGGAATGCCGACCCGCAAGCTGGAACGCGACCTCATCAGGGTGATGCGTCGTTTGGCCGAGTTTCTCCAGCCTGAAACTGGGATCGCATCGCTTACAAGAACGGGGTGACGCGACCTCCAGACTTCGCGGGAAGCAATATCCACCAGGTTCGGCGTTCGAGCCCGGTTGGCGTCGAGCTCCGCCTTGATCTGGCGCATCCGATCCAGGCCTTCGACGGAACCCTTCTCGCAACCGGCGATGATCACGCGACGTCCGCCTGGCGAGGGTGAAGGTTTGTGCCTTTCGGTATTTGTGTTTTCGTTCAGATGACTATCCGTCTGGATATCCAGAAATGTACGCAGACAGCGGTTCTTACAGAAATTGCAGCGTGTTTCTTCGCTTCGGGTAGTGCGGTAGCAAATATGGCGGACTGCGTCCAGACCAATAAAGCTTGTCCGCCGGCCTTGGTCGTACAGGTGCTTTGCCTCCATCGCAGCCCCGATGGCACCAGCCTCTCCACAATGCGGATGTACAACGATTTCGGGCTGAACCTCCCCCTTCCCAAAACTGTTGCGAATAAAATCCACCTCGGCTTTTACAACAGCGAGATTGTTCTGAGTTCCACCCTGCAGGACAAACCGTGTGCCCAGGTTCTGGACGTTTGGCACGTTCGCCACATATAAGAAGATATTCTTGGGAAGGACGGTCGCCAGCCCTGCGAGGATCTCTTCAGGGCTCCAGCCACTGCGCTGGAAATTCACGATGTCAGACTGCAGAAAGACCGCGCACCCATAACCAAATGTTGGCATTGCGTCAGCCGAAAACGCCGCATCGGCATAGCGATCGATAGACACACCAAACGACTGCGCCGTCGATTGCAAAAAATAGCCATTGCCAGCCGAACACTGGGTATTGAGTCGAAAGTCCTTAATACGCCGATTGCGGAGGACAATGATCTTGATGTCCTGACCACCTACATCCACAATGCAATGCGGATCCCGGTGATAATGCAGCGCGGATTGTGTGTGTGCCACGGTTTCCACGAGCGCGACATCCGCACACAGTGCGTCGTGCAGAATATTCTTCGCGTAGCCGGTTGTGCCCACACCCAGCACGTCCAACCTTGCTTTCTGTGATTCAACCTGGTGACGCAACGACTCGAATAGTTCTTTCGTATCCTGAATTGGGTCTCCGTGCGACAACTGATAGGCCTTGCACAAGACCTCGGAGGATTCAGAGAGAAGGACAGCTTTCGTGGACGTGGATCCAGCGTCGATTCCAATGAAGGCGCGGACTGTGGAACCGGCGGTGAAATTCCCCGCTACAAACGGCTTCGTGGAATAATTCCGTCTAAATTCCGCGAGTTCAAACTGCGAAGAAATCAGACCGGGTCCACCCCGTCTGCCCTCCTGGCGTCTCTCACGCACGTAGTGTTCAAGGCAGTCAGTTCCGATGTAGCGGCTGGCCGCCGCCTCCTCCATTTTTCCGAACTCGATAGCTCCGAGAGCTGCGTAGTGCAACGCGTTTTCCGGAACCTCGATCAAATCTTCGAGACGAGTTGCCGGCGGCAACTCGATTTGGCGCTCTTTCCAAAGCAGTCCCAGATTGTGTTCCCAAGCTTCGCGCATTCCCCGGATCAACACGTTCGGACCACCCAGCAGAAGAACCTGGGGACGCAGCGTATTTCCTCGTGTCAATACAGTCAGATTCTGCAGCACGATGGCATCGAACAGAGACGCCATCAGTTCATCCGGAGAAACGCCCTGCTTTTGCAGGCTATTGATGTCTGTCTCCGCGAAGACTCCGCACTTGCCGGCGATCGGATGCAACCGGATTCCGAAATACGGTTGGTTTGTGAGCTGTCCGGGTGTGATATTCAACTTGCTGGCGATTTTGTCTATGACCGCCCCAGTTCCTCCCGCACATTTGTCGTTCATGGTAGGGATTTTTCGTTTGCGGCCGCTATTTGTGTCATCCCTGAAGATGATGATCTTGGCGTCTTGTCCCCCGAGTTCGATAACGGAATTGACTTCGGGGCGCAATCGTTCGACGGCCAGCGCGACAGCATTCACCTCTTGCACGAATTTTGCGCCGATGAGACTGGCGACTGAGTTCCCGCCCGACCCGGTGATGAAGATCCCTCGAATTGTTCGGGCTCACCTCTGACTCCCTGTGCATTCGGCAAAGGAATTCGAGCAGTACTTCAGGTTGCCGACTGTCGTGGCGCTGATAATTGCGCCAGACAATCTGCCCAGTATCAGCCTCGACGACGATACCCTTCACCGTCGTCGACCCGACATCGATTCCTATCGAGAATTGAGTCTTCATGGCTCTGTTGCGAGCGCAATCGAGAACTTTCTAGCTCGGCCCCTCATTCGCTCACCGACATGCAAAACGAAGTTGGCGGCCACGCCGGCGACGCCGTCCTGACGAGGAATCTCATACAAAGGGCTGCGCAACTCCGGGTGATCCTCGACGTACGACCGAATGTCATCAAGGCGCTGGCCACTCGCCTGCAAACACTGGTCAAATTCGTCACGAGCTTTCATTTTGGCTTCCGCCAACGCCATCTGAACCCGGCTGTGCGCATTGATCTCTCCCTCTCCTGCGGTTTCGATAGGAAGGAAGATCATTTCGGGGAACCGGTTTACAACCGCGGTTTGCACGCCATCGGACTGGGAAGACGGCATGCATCCAAATGGTTTCAGCGCGAGCACCATATGGCAAAGACGGTGGGTGGTGTAGTAGACATTTTTCCCGACCTCGAGGTGCCCCTCTCCGCCCCTTGCAAGCGTGTGGTAGAAGGGATGGGCCAGCGAGGCAAGCTCTGCTTGTGAAGGAAGCGGCCAGGCGATATTCCCGAGAGCCTCGACTACGCGTTGATACTGTCGTGCCCAGATGCGTTGGCCGAGCGTCAGCGGTGTCCACTTTTTCTGAAAGGACAATTCGTTCCGCAACCTCTTATTGATTTCCCACCGTCCGGCATAGGGGTATGGGGCGTCTACATTTCTTTTTTCCTTTGCATTGGCCTTGGCCTGGTGCAGGAGGTACATGACCCAATTGCCAATGGAGTCCACGACGACATGAGCGCCCTCGCTCTCCAGAAACGAGAACATATTGAAGTTTCCGTCCCCTTCGGTGAGCTGGGCCCAAAACTCTCCGATGACTTTTACAGTCGGCTTCACCCGAAGCCGGTCTACTTCGACGGCACCCAAGATCTCACGGCATCGCGCAAGAACGTCAGCGTACGGATTACCGTAGAGGTGCTCCCGGACTTTGCCCAGAGTGTTGAGAACATCCTTCACTTTTTTCTTTTTTGCCAGGCGTGTAGAAAACCACTCGGGTGAACGCTGAAGGATTTCAAACTTGGGTCGAGCGCGGAGAAATTCAGACAGTTCGTCCACAATCCGATGCACTGCGTCGTCTGTGGATCCTGGTACAACCTCATAAGGACGAAGCTGGTATGTAATCTCGTTGATGATGTCGCCCAGGTTCAGAGCATTCATCGCGCCCATTCCCAAATCCACGCTGAATTTCAGCCCCGGTTCGCCCGATTCGGCCTTGATTCCGTCATTTTGCGAGAACAGGAGAACCCGGAAACCGCCGAAGCCGGCATTCTCCAGTTCCATGCGATACTCCGATTCGTACATTCCAAAGCGGCAAGGTCCGCACGAGCCGGCAGTGAAGAAGACGAAGTTGTCGATGATTTCTTGTTTCGAGAGCCCGCGAGTCTCCAATTCACGCAGGTATTGAATCAGGTTTCCAACGGTGAAGTAAGCCGGATTGCATTGACCGGGATTTCCGAAGCTTCTCCCTAAGTGGTAACTGGTAAGAGTGGGATTGGGAAGCGCCTGAAAACGATAACCGCACGCTTGAAATGCGGCTTGAATGAAACATTCGTGCTTCCAGGTGAGCCCGCCAAAGAGAATCGTGACGTGATCGCGTTCCTGCGCAGTGAACGGCCGTTCAACGGGGCGGTGAAAATGATGGGACCATTTCCTACTCGCAGGAACATCCGTTGCAGGTTCCGGCAAGACACCAGCAACAGAAATCCCGTCCGCCGCAGTACCATCTGCTTCGTGACCCATCGCTTATGTCCCGAGGTTCAGACTTCGTGTGCAACTTGGACTCCAGGCGAGCAATCTCTCCCCGTACGTCACGGAGGCTTTCGACCAACCCCTGCTGATCTAGCTTCCGCCCCGGAATCGAGAGCAACTTCTTCAACTTGTTTTCTTGCTTCCGAAGATCGATAACCTCTCTTTGAAACTCGATAGGAAATTTGTCATGCATAAGCCATTCCTATCGTTTGGCATCAGGCGATCTGGCTCTCAACCGCAAGCCTGACACGCTCATCATCTTCCAACATCGTAAGCACATTCCCGAGTTCTTCCAAGCCGTTTGCAAGCTCGTCACCCCACTCGTCGGCGAGAAACACCGCTAGCGACGGTTGCAAGCCTTGCGCCTTAGCTGTGAAGTTCTGAATGTCCAGCGTATCTTGCGCACAATCCATTACGAGGACATCAAAGATTTGTCTGCGCATCATGGCGAGGGCGTCGGCACCGCTGCTCGCTGTCGCCATATCGTGCCCTCGCTGCCGGATGATGTCGACGTACTTGCCATGGACAGATTGGGGATTGAAATAGAGAATCTTCGTACGAACGCCTCCTCCAGATTTTCGAGCAGAATCGCTTTCGGCTTAGAGCCGTCGGAGGGGCGTGCGATGCGTGTGGCCTTTCGGCGCGATGGGGAGAGCCCAACCACGCGCATCGCAATTATCGCCCATGTCACCGCTTCCGACAGGCCGTCGTAAACCCTTTAGCAGTGGGCGCCGCTTCACGTTCTGGCGCGTCCTTCTATCAGTTTGGCGGGGCGGACGATGTACCGACGTTACCGCGGTTACGGAGAACAGAACCCAAGTACATCTGTTTCCGCCCCACATCCTTCCACATGAAATCAGTTCAAGCCGACGGCTCTGTACAGAAGTCTCCTGCGCAAGCGATGTGCGAACAATCCTTCTCCATGGAATGTCGCGCCCATATCTCGCAAGCTGGCGAGCAAGAGTTCACCAGCACGATCGACGAAGGTTAGACCACCGAGATCCACGTCCAACGCAGTTCCCGGTGAAGCTAGGAATCTGAAGTCCTCGGCGCACGAACCTACGAGTTGCCCAATTAGTTTCACGGTAATCCGGTGGTCGCTACGAATTATTGAGAGCATCAGCACATTCTTCCCGATCGCAAATTCATTGCCAGACTCAGCGCCTCCAGTTGTCGAAGATACAAAGGAGTTAGCGACGTAGGCCCCCGCCAACGGAAAAATGAGTGCCCGTCTGTGGACATCGGCCCGAATGCGGTCGCATTCCCGGGAATAGGACCAAGCACCCAAAAGCTTTTTGAACTTCGCTGCCGTATACATTCAACTTGCCAGCGCTCGAAACTTAGTGCTTATGCTTGCTGGTAACTTTGTTCAAAAGAAACTCTTGGGCCAAACCAAGTGCAACATGGATACCCATGTTAGTCCCGAAATTTCTGGCTACAAGCCCAGCACCGCGATTCGACCCTGGGTAGTAGGCATTGGAAAGCGAAGCCGAAATCAAAAGGCCACCCATCTGAGAATAATTCGGCTGCGATGCTCCGTTGTCTCCCTTACAGACAAACGGAGCCAAGATGGCGTGGCGAGCCCGTGACCCCTTTGTTCCGGTGCCCTGATAGAAATAGCGAGGGTCCTGATGCAGGAGCGAGGGCAGAATAGCGTTGGCAAACAAGGCTTCGGTGACGCCGCCGGCGAGGTTAGCACCGAACCGCTCGCCATATCCTTTTGCATTTTGGGGCCAATCAGGGGTGTTCGCGGCCTGCTCGATGCCGGCCCATGCAGCCTCCAGGCCGAAAAAAGTTGGATGGGTGAGACCTTTGTACGCGAGATGGAACTTCATCTTGGCGGTAAGAGGTTCGGGGTGAGGGTCATAAACCACATACATATTCGGTATAAATCGAAAAATGCGTTGGTGTTCCTCAGCCTTGAGCTGTTGAGTAGCAACCTCTTTCGAGGAGTAATTCACGGTAACTGCCCGCTGCACAGCCAAAATGCGAAGTTTCACGTCGGTTATAGTTTTCTCTTGCCCAGGCTCGACTGTAACGGACGAGCTCCACTCTGCAAATCCTTCCGCAGTGACGGTGATGTGATAAGCAATGCCCGACGTGGCCTGGTGGAATGCGAAGCCTCCATCGTCCTTTGTTACAACCGTAAGACGATCGCCGGCCGGCCCTTGAAGGACTACGGTGGCACCGGGAATTGGATCGTCGCTGGTATCCACAACCGTGCCCAGGATGGTTCCTGTTTTTGTATTTGCCGCAACAGTAGACTGCGCGGTCGCGGGTACAACAAGGAGCAATCCAGCCAGTAAGATCAGCAGCGACAGGGGTGTTACGCTCAGGAATGCTCCCCGTCGCCGGTCAGGCATCGTAAGTGTGTTGTTCATTGTCGGCCTCTCTAGGCTCTGGCCAGGTTGAAATTGATTGTGATCCGGGAGTCCACTTCAACCGGTTCTCCGTTAATCAGGTACGGCTTGTAACGCCACTGTTTCACCGCATCCAAAGCGGCTTGCGCGAGTATGGGTAAACCGCTCTCGACTCGCACATCCTGCACGCTACCATCCTTGCCGATCACCGCCATTAGAACTACCGTCCCTTCAATTCGCGCCCGACCAGCCTCCGGCGGATACTGCGGGGCAACGTCGTGGATCAGGTTCGCCTCGGCGACCCGGGAGGCGACACGAATTCTCTTAATTGGCATCGGCTCGAGCGTTTTCGCGAGGACGGGGACACTGCGCGTGCTACCCAGCACTTCGCTAATCACTCCACCGGGAATTCCGCCGACTACTCCGCCGGGGACTCCTCCGACCACTCCGCCCGTTGTGCCGACCGCAGGCGGTACTTCTTGCGTCCTACGAATTGGGGCGGGAATGCCGACGCTTGTTGAGGTGTACGTGGGCGTGGGAGCTTGAGGCCTCGTGGCATTCGAAGCTGCGGCCGCCGGCGGCTGTAGATATAGCATTGTTAGCATTTCTCTCTTGGGCAACGTGTCGGTGTGAAACAGCGGAATGACAACTACCGCCAGCAGGAGCACCGCTTGGAAGGCCAGCGATCCAATTGCCGCCCAGGGATTGCGCGCCCGCAAGTTCCCGGCCGATTCAATTAGACTGTCGTGAAATATATCACCGGCGTCAGTTGCTTGACGGCTGGAAGGAACGGGAAGCTGTTTTTCCTCTTCCGTCGGCAATGCCGCAACCCGCGAATCAATTCGCAACCCTAGGTCTGAAAGATGGTCGATACAAGTTGCCATTGCGGAGTCACCTCTCTCCAGGCAGCATCGTTTTACCCGTCCTGAACTGCCACTGGACTAAGCCAACGTCGCGCGCCGAGTCTCGCGTTATCCACATCCCTGCGAAGGCATTTTGTTGGCCAAACTAGCTTTCCGCCAACTCTATGTAGGGAAGGGACATGGACGAGTGAAATCGCGTTTCGGCGCCCGCATTCCGGCAGTGCCTACGGAAGGTCATGATCAGATGTGGAGGGTGGGCACCGACCGGCCGGACGATTGTCACACGAGGATCACTCATCGCGACTTCCTTCAGCAATTTGTACGTAAGGTTGGTGCTTCCGTCATCTATGAATACGAACTGGTAATCGCGATCCAACCATCCATGACAGCGTGCAATCGGTCACGCAGTTCGGTGACGTTTGATTCCTGGTTATGAAAGGGAGCGACGATCGAAACCATTGCTGTGTTCTCTGGTCCGACACCAGCAAGACATTTCGTCCGTTTCCTTGAATGGAGGAATGCCGTTCAGTGATTTTGTGGGGTACATATTTAGTCCTCCGCCAGAAATTAGCGGGCGTAGTCGAAGCGAGCACGGTCAACACCTCGGTTCGTGCAATTATCAAGACTTCCACTCCATTGTGGCGACATAGACGTCCATTTGGCCGATCGGCCAAGCCCACATTGCGGCAGTGCCCTTGAAAGGTCAGACAGCCCACACGGGTGAAGCTTCGGGATTGCAGGAGGACTGAGGACTTAAGGACAGTCGGAATTGGCAGGCAAACTGCACATTGATCCTGCTCGCTATGGCTCGCTCCCAGATCTCGCACGCGGCTGAGCAACTAGCAGCGGCGTATGGAGGGCTTATGGACATCCTGTTAGCAGTTCTCGATTTCTTGTTTGGTTGTCATCACAACAATCTGAGTCGCATTTTCACGCTCGACGGCCACACCTATCGGGTCTGCTGTGACTGCGGAGCGAGATATGAGTATTCACTGACGACCATGTCCATCGAAAGGCGCCTTCCTATGGCTCCGGTGTTGACCAGTTTTCGCATCGCTTGAGAACGGAGCATGAACGGCACGATCGGAAAAAAAAGACGTTGTGAGGGACATTTACGAAAGTGACCCGCGTGCGAGGTGGCGCGATGCGCCGCCTGTGAACACGTAGGAACCTAGAACCCCAGGAAGGCAGAGATGAAAACTGAGCTATATGCGAAAGCGGTTCGAGTAAACGGCGAAGTAGTCGTGCTCCATTGTTGGGCCTGTGGGACTGCGCATTGCGTCAATCTTGAGCTATGCGATCGGGCGGAGCTAGCTTATATGGTATGTAGCAATACCAATTGCAGGCTGAGTATGTTTTTGGTAAATGAGTTGATCCTTGACAACGAGATCTGAATACAAATGAGGAACCCAATATTCGTTCCTCGTTCGTGGTTATGGAAATGAGGAAAACTATGCGAAACACGCAGTTCTGCACAGTGCTAGCTCTCGTGAATGTCGTGGTACTTATTTATCCGATCAAGCTTTTGGTTGGCGCTGAAAGCCCCGGTGACAACCTCATCGCTACGCTTATGTTCATCGGTCTTGTCTTCCTGCTGGTAGTGGTCGACGCGGTTAGCCTTGTGGTTGCGGGAGTAATCAATAAAGAGTAGAGGTGAGGAGAGCGACCAAGGTTACGCGTGCGACTGTCTGGCGCATCGCGAGGGCTTCGGCCAACAGGCTGACTGAAATGTCAGGGAACGTCGGGAGCCGCGAGGAGTTGTATTTGTTTGCTTGCCATCTAGAGTGGCATGCCAGGCGAAGCCTGGTCGCCTACCAGGAACTGCTCGCGGCACTGGACGATCCCGACCGTGACATTCGTACTGTTGCAGCGGTGCTGCTTCACCGAAATTCACCTCGCCCTCACCGAATTGAGAAAGAAGTCGAAGACTGGTGAGTTAGGGGCTCCGAGTTCCCGGACTAGAAGATGATTGGCAAGTTACATGCAGTCACAAGGCTAGGTTCGTCATGGCAACGTCAGTACTGAATTCGCAAGCAGGGTCCCTTATCACCGAATACGGCGTCTTCTGGCAAGTGTGGCCACAGTTTGAAGCGGCCGGGGGTGAACGTCGGTTGGTCGGTCTTGAAGTGGAGCTGATCGGCTCGCACCCAGCCGACTTCAATCATGTCGATCCTTCATGTCGGATATGCCGCCGTGTAAGAGCCGTACTGCTTGGGATCGCGGAAAGCATCATTGAAGAATCCGCTCCTCATCAAAAATCCCTAATGTACAACATCGACTCTCACTCGAACTCGGTCTTGTGCTTACCTGCGTTAGGCAATCGCTCGGCCGTTTCGGTGAGCGTTGATCTCTCCTGGAGCGATGCAATTGGCCAGGTGTCTGAGACAGATCTGCTGAGCAAAATCAGAACACTTCTAGCCAAATACGGCATTCATCAGCGGTAGCACCCGCGTTCGGCGCGGGAGTGCATCCCGAAAGATTATCGCTTCAAGAGATCTGCCCAGATCCGGACAATGCCCGCATTACGGCACTCGCAGCGCCAACTCGCCGCCTGAGAGGGAGGATTTTCAAGGACATCGCGGAACTGAGGTTGGCAGAAAACTTGCCCCGAGCTGTGGCGGAGAACACTGCGGAGGCTGGCAAATCCTGCTTGCAGAAACTGTTCTCATTAGGTGCTCACAAATGAACGCATTTCAACACACTGACAGCAACCAACCATCATCCCCACCATTCGTACTGTGGTCATACATCTTCTTGGTGAGTATCGCACTCCTGGCCCTGTCCACCGCAACACTCGGACAGAATATTCAGGCCTCAGAACTGCCAACTGGAACAATTGTGGGCACGGTTACGGATGTGAACCATGATCCGATTCCCGGGGCCAGCGTCGTTCTTGAGAGCCCAGGAATTAGCGAGCACACAAGAGTCGTCACCGACGACAATGGATATTTTGAATTTCACAATGTGAAACCAGGCGTTTTGTCACGGGTTAGCGTCAGTGCAGGAGGATTCGCAGATTGGCAATCCCCAGTTCTTATGATCGAGCCAGGCCAGTTCAAGCTCTTGGCGGATATTCAACTTCGGATTGCGACGCAGTTCACTACTGTGGCCGTGACCTACGATCCGGTGGAAGTCGCAACCGAGCAGGTCAAGATTGAAGAGCAGCAGCGTATTTTTGGTTTCATACCCAATTACTATGTCGTCTATGATCCTAATCCTGTGGCCCTGACCGCGAAACTGAAATTCCAACTAGCCTTCAAGGTGGTCGCGAATCCAGTTACTTTCACCGGAGTCGCCCTGCTCTCTGGAGCGCAGCAGGCAGGGGACACACCGAATTACGGGCAGGGAGCTCAGGGGTTCGGCAAGCGGTTTGGCGCCAACGCCGCTGGTGGTTTCACCGATATCATGATTGGTGGCGCCATATTGCCATCGCTGTTGCACCAAGATCCTCGCTACTTTTACCAAGGAACCGGTACGACTGCGTCCAGGATTCGGCACGCAGTATCCCAGCCCTTTGTTTGTAGGGGTGACAATGGAACTTGGCAGCCCAACTATTCCACCTTGGGGGGCGATTTGGCATCGGCCGCCATCTCGAACGCCTACTATCCCAAGTCGAATCGGGGAGCCGGACTGGTGTTCACGAATTTTGCAATCAATACCGCTGAACGGGCTGCCGCAAGCCTAGCCCAAGAATTCCTTCTGCGTAGATTCACGCGCAAGCCAGGTAATCCAGAATAGAAGGCGTCACGGTCCCAGGGCGCGTGCCCGGCACAGGACCGTCTTGGTTCGGCGGCGCAGATGGACGCCGCATCCAGTCTCTTTTCGGTTGTTCCACATTTGCAACCATCGACCGTGGCTGCTTCCTGTCCGGTTCTTCCAGTTCTTGTTAACTGGGAAGCTAGTCGTCCTCAATTTGCCAGCGAAATGCGTGCGTGACAGGAATACCCATCAGATGCGGCGGGGATTGGTTTTCTGCCCTCATTCGGACGATGCCCGCATACAGGCAATCAGCCGAATTGAAATGTATGAAGTGCTCATTTCTATCAATTAGATACCGCAGCAGGTCTTGGCACGCGAGTTGCACTCCCAGAGAGCACCGAGCCATCTTGAGCCGAGCGTTCCCGCTGAAGTCAGGATTGGCTGGGCGCGTAGAAGAAGGAAATACCAATGTCGTGGTTTCATTCAGACCTGATGAGTGTGGACACTCAAAATCATGCGTCCGTAGCCGAAGTCGTGGCGTGCTTCCAGGATGAAAGGTCTCTTTTGAGCAAGCTCGCGCTACTGATCACTGGCGACCGAGCGACGGCCGATCAGTCCGTCGTCAATGCGTGTGAACTGACTCTCCATGGACACAGTCCCTTCCGTGATTGGCTGCTCGAGTGGGCCAAGGCTGCGACGATCAGCAGTGCCATATCGCGAAGTGCCGCGGTCATTCGGAGGTGCGAGCGCGCGTACGAGGGCCAGCGCTGCACACATGTCGAGCACTTATCCCAGGGGGATGCTGAAGAGCGCAACTCAAAACTAGAGGTCATTCTTCAGGCCGACCCGTCTATCGTGATCGCGCAACTCGATCCGCTGGGCCGAGCCATGCTCGTTCTGAGAGTTGCAATCCGATCATCGATTCAGGACTGCGTAGTCCGTCTGAATGTTTCCCGCTGCGCCGTTCTCGCTGCCAACTGTAAGGCTATGACATGGCTTCATGACGCCCAGAATCCACTCGATAGAAGGCCTTAGCCGCTCTCGGAGATTACAGGCGAAGTTGGGATCAGAGCGGTCACGATCACCGAGCACGAAAGTGGCAGCGCAGAACTTGGATACGCTGTCGCCGCGAAGCATGACGTGAAACATGAATTTCGGGCACGATCGCAGGCGCCCCACTCTGGCATTCGATTTGCACAGCACATCCCAAGAGCAAGTACTCCAATCTTTGAGGCAAGTACAAGATGCTCGGACAACTGGTAAACATCCCGACCGACACCCTCATTGACATGATCTGCGTGATCCTTGCGGGCGAGGTCCTACTCAGCGCCAATGACGTTACCGAACTGGAGCAGATTCAACGCGAGTTGCGACGGCGCGCCGATGATGGCGGCGAGACTTATCGGAGTATGAATTGACAGTAAGGCACGACCACCTGCGGGCACTGACCATCTCTGGGCAGGATTTGTTTCGAATGGCATGCCCAAACCGCCATTAGGTCTGGGAGTTTATGCGCGGGCGGTTTGGCAAGCAGAGTGCCGCGGAAGGTTATAAGAAGGAGAAGTTATGAAACTTAGATCGATAAGTATTTTGGCAGCCCTTCTCATCATGGCGTTGTCGATGGCAATGGCGTGGCCGAAGGTCAAAAAGACAATCAAGATCACTGAACCCGCGATCGTCGGAAGCGTCACACTGCAACCCGGCGAATACAACATTGATTGGAGCGGAACCGGTCCTAACGTCGAGGTGAGTTTCTCACGTGGAGCTACGACGTTTGCCACCGTCCCAGCAACGCTTGAGGCGGTGCAGAATCAGCAAGACAGCATAGTCACACAGCAAGCTTCCGGGTCAAGTTCGCTGGTCGAGATCAACTTAAAGAATTCGAGGTTGCACTTTGCCCCACATGATGCGAGTAGCGGAAATTAACTTTTGAAGTTTGCTCGCGCTGGCTGTAAGCGATTCATTAGGCATCTGCAATTTCGGGAGATTTCCCGTGAGTTCATCGTGACCGATAAGGACCCATTCATTCCTTGCCCAGAACGGTTGGACCGCAAGTGGCCTTATGGTCGGAGGTAAAAAACTGACTTATGGGAAATCTCACTTATTCCGTGCTGGCATCTGAGCTTAGAGGCTCGGATGCCCTCACCCAATTGGCGCTCGACCTGCACTGGTCCTGGAACCATTCCACAGATGAGATCTGGAAGGAACTCGATCCGGAACTTTGGGAGCTCACCGAAAATCCGTGGCTCGTTCTGAAATCGGTTTCGCAAGAGAAACTCGACAGCCTGAATGACTCCAGGCGTAGCCGCCTCGAACAACTACTAGCTGAGGCCCAAGCCAAGAATCTCGAACCTGCTTGGTTTCAAAAAGCGCATCCGGATTCTCCTCTCCGCACTATCGCGTATTTCAGCATGGAGTACATGCTCAGCGAGGCATTGCCGATTTATTCCGGTGGCCTAGGCAATGTCGCCGGCGACCAACTCAAAGCCGCAAGTGATCTCGGGGTTCCCGTTGTCGCCGTCGGCCTCTTGTATCAACAGGGCTATTTTCGTCAAGAAATTGACGCCCGAGGTGAGCAACAGGCGTTGTATCCAGTGAACGAGCCTGGACAGTTGCCCATTCGACCGATTTGCGGCGCCGATGGGAGTTGGTTGAGACTGCCTGTAAGCCTGCCCGGCATCAAGATATGGATTCGCACTTGGGAAGTCCAAGTCGGACGAACCAAGCTCTATTTGATTGATACAAATGATCCCGCCAATCTCCCGCACGATCGAGCCATCACCAGCGAATTATATGGCGGTGGATCTGAGCTGCGGCTGAAGCAGGAATTGCTGCTCGGAGGCGGAGGATGGATGCTGCTGGAAGCCCTCGGTATAAAACCGGACGTTTGTCACCTGAACGAAGGACATGCAGCGTTTGCGATACTCGAGCGCGCACACAATTACATGAAAGCGAAGGGCGTGCCCTTCCAACACGCCCTTGCTGTGACAAGGGCAGGCAACGTGTTTACCACCCACACCGCGGTGAGTGCAGGGTTTGACCGCTTCGCCCCCGAACTTGTTTGCCAATATTCAGCACTCCTGGCTGAACGCCTTGGAATAACAATGAACGAACTCCTTGCACTGGGACGTGCAAATCCGGACGACCATTCCGAACCCTTCAACATGGCTTATCTCGCCATTCGGGGCAGTGGTGCGGTGAATGCGGTGAGCCGTCTTCATGGGGATGTCAGCCGTCATCTGTTTCAGCCTCTCTTTCCCAGGTTCCCGGCGGAGGAGGTTCCTGTGGGCCATGTCACGAATGGAATCCACGTGCCCACCTGGGATTCTGCCGGAGCGGACACGCTTTGGACGGAACTATGCGGAAAGGGCGTATGGCGTAGTGATCTGCGTGATACAGAAGAGAAGTTTCGTGCGGTTGATGACCAACAGCTGTGGGCTATGCGCAATCTTGGGCGAAGCGCTCTGGTGGAATATGCGCGCGATCGACTGGTACGCCAGGTGGCTGGTCACGGTGCTTCGCCTCTCAAGCTACAGGAGGCTCGCTCCGTTCTCGATCCCGATGTGCTGACGCTAGGGTTGGCCCGCCGATTCGCTACTTACAAG
Organism: uncultured Acidobacteriaceae bacterium; assembly: GCA_963773675.1. Taxonomy (GTDB): domain Bacteria; phylum Acidobacteriota; class Terriglobia; order Terriglobales; family Acidobacteriaceae; genus Sulfotelmatobacter. The sequence goes on along the minus strand of CAVZCG010000012.1, from coordinate 169,614 downwards.
CGTCCCACGCTTCTGCTTTACGATCGCGAGCGTTTGGCGAAGATCCTCACGAATCCTCAGCGACCCGTTCAGTTGGTGCTAGCGGGGAAAGCTCATCCCCAGGACACGCCGGGACGGGCTTTGGTTCGGGAATGGATCGAGTTTGCGCGTAGAGCGGATGTTCGGTCGCATGTCGTCTTTCTGAGTGACTACGATATGCTGCTGGCCCAGCACCTGCTGGCCGGCGTAGACGTCTGGATCAACACGCCAAAGCGCCCCTGGGAGGCTTGCGGCACCAGCGGAATGAAGGTCTTGGTGAACGGTGGCCTGAACCTTTCCGTGCTGGATGGATGGTGGGCAGAAGCGTACACGCCAGCCTCAGGCTGGGCCATCGGCAACGGGGACGAGCGTTTTGACGACGCCGCGGCGGATCGTGCCGATGCGGAAACGCTGTACGACCTCTTGGAATACCAGGTTGCGCCGGAGTTTTACGACCGCGGAGAAAACGGCCTACCGCCTGCCTGGATCGCACGCATCCGAGAAAGTATGGCGCTGCTCACGCCGGCCTTTTCCGCCAACCGCGCGGTCCGCCAATACACGGAAGAGCATTACCTTCCAGCCGCAACTGCGTACACGGCTCGCGCTCAGAGCCACGGGAAAGCCGGCAGTAGCATCCTTGAATGGCAACAGAACATCGCCCGGCGCTGGAAGGACGTTCGATTCGGACAAATGAAGGTGATTACAAAAGACAACGAAATGATTTTCGAGGTCGAGGTCTCGCTTGCCGGAATCGATCCGAGCTTCGTTCGAGTCGAGTTATTTGCCGCGGCGCGAGACGGCAGCCCTCCGGTTTGTCAAGCCATGCTACGTAAGGCATTTCGTCCGGGTACCGCCTTCGCGTACACCTATTCGACAGTAATACCAGCAGCGCGCCCTGCAACAGACTTCACGCCGCGTATTGTGCCCTATCATCCAAAGGCTCTGCCGCTCGAGATTGACAGAATGCTATGGCAGAAGTGAAGATCAAGCGGAGAGTTCCTCCGCCGTAGTCGGGTGCAGGAAGCGAATTCGTGAACCTGCCGAATTCCATCACGCTGTCTCGGATTATCAGCATCCCGTTGGTGATATGGCTGCTCTCGACAACCCATGTCAGCAGCCTGCACGGACAGAAGGAACTGGTTGCGTCGTTCGTGTTCGCTCTAGCGGCGATTACCGACACCGTGGACGGTCGCCTTGCCCGCGGACGCCAGCAGGTCACGACCCTGGGGATCCTTCTGGATCCGCTCGCCGATAAATTGCTCGTCGCATCGGTGTTCATCGTGCTGGTCGAATTCAATCCGCACATCGTAAGAGGTTGGATCGTAGCGATCATCGTGGCACGTGAGTTCGTTGTCACTGGCTTGCGAGGCATCGCAGGTTCGGAGGGCTTCGCGATCCAGGCGAGCGACCTGGGCAAACTGAAAATGGTGGCCCAAGTGGTAAGCGCTATAGCGGCTATCCTTGACCATCGTTGGTTGGAGGCTGACTTGAGTTACCGCGGATTTCAATTCGTGTTGGACATTGATCTGATCGCGAGAATGTCGATCTGGTTCATGGTCGCGGTCTCGATTATCTCCGCGGTTGATTACTTTGTAGCGTTCTGGTCGACGATCGACCGGACTTCGGTGGGAAGGCGGCGATCGGTGATTCTCTCGCGGCAGCGGAGTTCGGAAATCGATGTTTCCGCTGGGCGCAGGTAACGTAGGAATGAAGGAGCAATCTATGCCTCCTGAGGAATCGGTGCTGATTCTGATCGAAGATGGTTACGAGGATATGGAACTGATGTATCCGAAATACCGGATGCAGGAAGCAGGATACCGGGTCATCGTCGCGGGACCGAAAGCCGCTCACACATACGTGGGAAAACATGGCTATCCGTGCACAAGCGACGCGTCCGTGCTCGAGATGCAGGAGCGGGACTTCGTCGGGCTGGTGTGTCCGGGAGGTTGGGCGCCCGACAAGCTTCGCAGGATAGCAGAAGTCAAGTCCTTGACCGCGCAGTTCGGTCGTGGCGACAAACTTGTCGCGGCCATCTGCCACGGAGGATGGATCCCCATCTCGGCCGGTATCTATCGTGGCGTGCACGTTACGGGCAGCTTGGGGATCAAGGATGACCTGGTGAACGCCGGAGCGATTTTTGAAGATGCCCCTGTGGTTGTTGATCGCCAGTTCGTGAGCAGCAGGAAGCCGGACGACCTGCCTGCATTTATGGCAGCCTGTTTGCAAGCGTTGGCCTCGAAGGGTTGATTTTGCGCGACTTGGTTTTCCCGATCCACCTGGTGCTGAAGTCCGTTCTCGAGTTGCTCATGACTCGGTGCTTGACTTCACATCCTGAGGCGCGCAAGATGAAGATGTTCTCCGCTTCCTGAAGAGAGCTTGAGAAACCGGAAGTGGTGACTGTACGTGGTTGGAGAGAATGAGCTCCGGGCCGACTGGCTTCGGGAGTCGTTCTTGATCTGAATCGCGGCAGGCACTCGTAGGTTTCAGTGTTTGATGCAAGCTCGAGCGGATTCTCCTCGATTTAACCTGCCAGGTTCTGCAATTGCCCGATTGATCGTGGCTTCGGTGCCGTTTCACGCTGAGCATTGCCTCTCCTTCCACAGCGGTTCCCAAGATTCAAGGAATCAGTTCCGCATAGATCTAAGAGTTTACGGACCAGGCGTGGAGGGTCCAGGCGATGGAAAAAACACAGGTTGTGATCGTCGGCGGCGGGGCCACTGGCGCGGGAATCTTGTGGGACCTCACGCTGCGCGGAGTGCAGGCTGTTCTCCTCGATAAAGCAGATTTGGCTAACGGCGCAACTGGCCGGTGCCATGGCCTTCTGCACAGCGGAGCACGTTACGCCGTAAAGGACCCCGATGCTGCCAGCGAGTGCATCCGGGAGAACACGATCCTTCGCAAAGTCGCGCGCCCGTGTGTGCACGAGACGGGAGGCCTGTTCGTCCATTTGCCGCAGGACGATGCCTCGTTCGTCGCGAAATGGGTGGAAGGCTGCGCGAAAGCAGGGATCCCAACCGAGCATCTCTCCCGCGATGAAGCGCTCGCATTCGAGCCCAATCTGCCCCACGACCTAGTCGAGGCTTACACCTGTCCGGACGCGAACATCGATCCTTTCCAGATTGTGGCCGCGAACGTTGAGGCAGCAGTGTCTCGCGGTGCTGCCTTTAAGACCTATGCAGAGGTGACGGCGATCCGTCTGCAGAACGGGAAGGTAACGGGCGTTGATTATCGCAATTGCCTGACGGGAGAGCAGCACTCGATTGGATGCGAACTAGTGATCAACGCCTCCGGCGGTTGGGCGCAACAGACTGCCGGTATGGCCGGGGTGGATGTGCCGGTTCGCTGCGATCGTGGCGCGCTGCTCATCTTGAACCAGCGCCTGGTGAACAGGGTGGTGAATCGCTGCAGAAAACCGGGAGATGCGGACATCGTGGTCCCCTCGGGACCGGTCTGCATTCTGGGGACGAGCTCGGTCACGGTCCCCAGCCCGGAGAATCTTGTCGTACCGCCGGAGGAAGTCCAAGCGCTGCTCAAACTCGGCGCCGAACTGATTCCAGCGTTGGCCGAAGCGCGCGTTTTGCGCGTATTCACTGGCGCACGGCCGCTGTACGCGCCTAAGAGCACCGGCGGCGCCGGCGGGCGCGAGATCAGCCGGGGGTTCGCACTTCTCGACCATGAGCAGACCGACCACGTCGCCGGGTTTATCTCGATCGTCGGCGGCAAACTGACGACCTACAGGCTCATGGCGCAGGTCACAGCAGATCTCGTCTGCAAGAAACTCGGGGTGAAGGCGGAATGCTCCACAGACCGAGTCCCGTTGCGAACCTATCCCGACGATACCGCATTCCGCGAAGCGCTCGGCGTGTTATCCCCTGCGGTCGCCCAAAAGGCGCACCGGCGGATGGGCAACAAACTCACCGAACTCATCGCAGCAATCAAACAGGAGCCCGCGTTGGCGGAAGTAGTGTGTGAATGCGAACTCGTAACCCGGGGCGAGATCGAATATGTGCTGAAAAGTTCCCTCGTGCCTGCGCAGACCCTGACAGACGTTGGGCGGCGCACACGCATGGGGTTCGGTACCTGCCAAGGTACGTTCTGCGGCTATCGAACGATGTTGGCCGGCTACCGCGACGGGAAATGGTCCGCTGAGCAAGCCGTCGCTTACCTGAGAACGTATATGCAGGAGCGGTGGAAAGGGCAGCAATGGGCTCCAGCGGGCAAGCAGGCGGAGCAATTGAACTTGAGCCACGAATTGTTCAGTGTTGAGTACAACTTGCAGGACGAAGGCACAGGTGATTGTTGTGGCGACTAGAGAATTCGACGTGTTGGTAATTGGCGAGGGACTGGCCGGAGCGGTGGCAGCAGCCGCAGCGGCCAGTGAGGGTTGTCGCGTTGGGCTGGTGGCGAAAGGGCCCGGCACGTTTGTGTTCGCAGATGGTTGCATTGATTTCGAAAAACTGGATCCCCGTCTGGAACCGGAGGAGGGATTCGAACGAGAAATCGACTTTTTCCTTACTACCACGGCAGCCGCGGGATGCGAGTATCGGGGGCGACTTGGCGAAAGGATTGCCGTACCCACCCTTCTCGGAACATTCCGCCATGCAACGTTCGCACCGCTGTGTTTCGGTGAATTCGACCCGCGACGGTTGGCAAATGTGACCGTCGTCGGCTTCCCTACGTTCTTCGATTTCGATGCGCGATTTATTGCCGAACGCCTTGTGTCGAAAGCGCGGGTCGAGGGCAGGCAGACAAACTATTCGGCGCGTCAACTCCAGATCTCGTGGCAAGGCGAACTGCCGCATCTGGAGATTGAATTTGCCGCCCAGTTCGACCGCAATCCGCAGTTCCGTGAAGCTGTGGTGAAGGCGCTTGGATCTGTGGCCGCGAGCGCCGATCTGCTGATCATTCCGGGGGTTCTCGGCGTGAACACTACAACCGAGGGGCTCAGGGACATATGGGGACATGTTGGCTGTCGGATCTGCGAAGTAGCGAGTTTGCCACCATCTGTCCTGGGCATGCGTTTACTCAGGCGACTGGAAGACTTCCTCACCCGGACGGGCGTGGAGCTGCTCTCCGGTTTCGCACTCAGCGAGTTGTGCATGGAGGGGGACCATTGTCGCGGAGTTCTGCTGGACACCCCGGGCCGGCCCAGGCGACTGGAGGCCGAGGCCGTTGTCGTGGCGACGGGAGCGTTTTCGCATCTGCTCGATGCGCGCGGATTGATGGAGACCAACGTGTTTGTTTGCGGCGGGGCTCTGCAGCTTTCGGAACCGCGTACCGAAAATGCCATCGCCATTGTCACCGCATTCCGCGCGGGCAGGCGCGCCGCGAAGTTAGGAGTTCAACATGCGCGAAGATGACCGGAAGCTGGACTACTGTCTGAAGTGCACGGACTGCGATAGCGCCTGTCCGGTAATGAGAGTATTGCCGAACTTTTCTGGCCCCAAGGCGCTTGGTCCTGACCTGGAACGTATACGCAAGGAAGGCATTGCTTGCGACACTGCCTGGCTTGAGTACTGCATGCTCTGCAACCGCTGCGAGATGATCTGTCCAAATCAGGTGAACCCAGCGGAAATGATCGCGCGTGCAAAGATGAAGCAGCCCAAGCGAGGCCGAGCAGGATTCCGCGATCGATTGTTGGCGGGACCCGATCTGCTAGGACGTCTCTGTTCCGTCGCACCGCTGTTTTCGAACTTCCTGTTGCGGAGCAAACCTAATCGCTGGCTCATGTCCAAAGCTCTCAGGATTGGGACAGAACGGAAATTCCCGAAGTACGGTTGGCAACGAGTATCTATCAAGAAGAACGGGACATCACCACACAAGATTGTCTTTTTCCCGGGATGTTTCATTCGCTACAACGATCCTCACTTGATGCAAGCTGTAATCGATATACTGCAGCTGCATGGCTCAGTCGAAATCGCCTCGACAACCTGTTGCGGAGTTCCAGCGCTGGCGAACGGAGTTCGCTCGGAGCTTCTGCACGCCTTAGGCACGAACGTCGAGCGCTTGCTCCCAGCGGTTCAAGATGGAGCGCGTATCGTCGTCGCGTGCACGAGTTGCAGTCACATGCTCAAGGCCGAATATCCGCGATTGCTGAGCGACGATCCGCAGCGGGGTACGATGGCGCAAATCATTGCGCAAAACACTTACGACCTGGGTGAGTTCCTGCTCGAGATTGGGGAGGCGCCGGCTGCGAAGCTCAAGCCCATGAAGGTAAGACTTGCGTACCATGCGCCCTGCCATTTGAAGGGGCAAGGCATCGGGCGGCCATGGGTACAGCTTCTGCGTTCAATTCCACAAGTCGAGGTCAGGGACATGGGAGCCGAATGTTGCGGCATGGCGGGGACCTTCGGCTTCAAGGAAGAGAAATACAGCTCATCCATGGACATCGGTGAAGATCTTTTCAGCGCCATCCGCGCCTACAATCCTGATTGTGCCGTGTCGGAATGCGGAACCTGCCGTATGCAGATCGAGCACGGAACGTCCGTGGAGGCGCTGCATCCGGTTGAAATTCTGCATCGGGCACTGGCTCGATAGTCTGTTACCGCGAGTTTGCACCGAAGGGCGAATTGACTTTACCGTCCGCGGAGACGAACTACTTTTTCACTCGGTCTCAAGGATTAGGTCATGGCGAAGGTTCACGCCGCATAGCTTGTTGCCAAGGGGCTTGGCCCCTGAAGACCTGTGATTGCAGTCACAGCACTACAATATCGACAGCGCTAGAGTAGGTGCGCCGGATTCCAGGAGACTCGCATGCTCGGATCCTGCGTCATTGCCGATGTGCTCTCCTACGTGCTTGGCTCAATCCCGTCTGGTCTGACTCTGATCAGTCTGTTGGGAGCATGCCTCGCGCTTTTGCCCAAGACGGTGGCAGCCGTACTGCTCCTCTATAGAGTTGTGTTCGCGCACTTTCACTGTTCCTCTTTGGCCTCCGTCGCCGCCGGTCTTGTTCTCCCGGGCTCTTGTGTACTGAATGAATGAAATAAAAACCGTATCGCTGATGCGTTCTTGTGCGTTAGGCGAAAGTGACTCTATCTGGTCACATGCCCTTCGAGGGGCAGCTCTGACACGGTCAGAGGTCTTCCGAGGTGAGTCGCACCAGCAGTTTGAAGCGTGATCTGGACTGGCACACGGATTGCGCTAGGAAAGTGCGGTCGCTCTGCGATGGAAGGGGAAGTCTATGCTGCAGAAAAGGCGAAGCACACTTGGCAATACGGTAATGAAGCACAATGTTGATCGAATGACTTTGGCTTGCCAGTTGACGCCGCAAGGCACCGCTTACGTGACGCCATTGGTAGAGAAGAAAGTGATCCAAAGGCAAGCGCCTCGCTGTATGACTACAGCACCCGCGGCTACAAAAATGGAGTTGCGCGACCAACGACAGATGCTCCGTTTGCTTCTGGAAGCGACCCCAGTCATTCCCGCAGTGCGTTCCCCGGAATGCCTGACGCAGGCGGCTCGAGCCCAAGGGAAAATCGTTTACTTTCTCTGTGGCGATCCTGAACTCCTGCCCGAGATGACCAAGGTCGTCAGGGATGCAGGCAAGATTGCCTTCGTGAATCTCGATCTGGTGCAGGGGCTCACACGCGACGCGACTGCGGTTGCCTACCTGGCCCATCACGGAATTGGCGGGATTGCATCCACTCATCAGGATCCTTTGTGTGCTGCGCGAAGTTCCGGACTATTTACGATCGAGCGAACGTTTCTGCTGGACTCGGCGGGATTGCAAACCGCGCTGCGTTGGATTGACCGTGTGCAGCAGGACGCGGTTGAGGTTCTTCCCGCAATTGTCGCTCCCAACCTGGTTCGACAGCTCCGTGACCCCTCCCGTGACATACCTGTGATTGCCGGTGGATTGATCAATACCTTTCGGGAAATCGAAGAGCTGAGAGCGCAAGGGGTTATTTCTGTAACGGTCAGCAACACCGCACTCTGGCTGCCGTAGAATCACACGGTCACGTGATACACGCCACTGACAGTGTTGACGAAGTAATGTAGAGTACAAACTTACGCGGCAGAGATTCGAAGAGAAGCCGCCCAAATAAGAGACAGTTCAGCGGATTGTCAATCCGTCGCGCTGGCTGTTATTTGGGCGGCTTTTGCTTTGCCCGTAAGCGGCAGGGATTCAAAGTTCTGTTTGCAAAGGAGCAGACATTGTGAATATTCGAAACCATTCCAAGTTCTTGCTCGTCGCGATCGCCGTTGTGGTCTTCGGGATGCCGACGACCGCAGTCGGGCAGGCCTCGAGTACCGACCAGGCGAAGGGAGACACGGGGTTCAATCTCTCTACCCTCTACAACCAGAAATATATGTTGGGTGACTGGGGCGGCACACGGACCAGGTTGGAAGAAGAAAAGGGCGTCAAGTTCGATTTCTTCTTCATCAGCGACATGCTTTACGCGAAGGATGCAGCCATCCAGACCGGTGGCGCCGGATGGAACCGTGTCCGCGGGACCATGGACATTGATTTCGGCAAGCTGGCCGGACTCAATGGCCTGAGCTTCCACGTAACGGGCTTGTGGCAAGGCGGCCCCAACCTTGGCGCGAGCTACCTGGGCAGCATTTCCAATCCTAGCGGCCTGGTGAGTCAGCGCACAGAAATCCTCGACTCCTATTGGCTGGCGTACGCCATGGACAACGGAAAAGTTACGCTCCGCTTTGGCCAGTTTGCCAACATGGACTTCTATGGCCTTTGCCAACAATGCGGTCATTACCTGTTGGAGCCACTGGACTATGGCTTCCAAAACCGCTTCAACGATTATGCTTCGTTTGATCCTGCTTCCGGCCCTGGCGTCCAGTTGCTGGTGAATCCCACCTCCTGGTTGTACTACAACGTGGCTTACACCTCGGGCAACCGGAACCCCTATAAGGATGATTACAACGGCTTCCATTTCATAAAGCAGGATTCGGGTGTGTTAAGCGACGCCGTTGGCATCAGGATCGATCAGCCTCGTGCGGGCGGTCCTGTAAAGGAAAAGTACTATCCCGGCCAGTATGAAGTCGGATCGACCTACAACGGTGGTAAGTTCACCAATCCGTTCAACCCTATTCCCCTGTATCAACCGGGGAATGACACCGGCAACTACGTTGTCTATTTCCAGGGAACGCAGGCGGTCTTTCGTCCGAAAGCCGGCTCAAGTACTGGCCTGGACGTCCTGTTCGGCATCTCTGAGTCGCCGAATCAAACCTACAACTTTGTAAATAGGAACATCCTCGCGGGAGCCGCCTACACCGGTCTGATTCCCAAGCGGCCCAAGGATTCGATTAATTTCGGGCTCTCCTATACTCACGTGAGCGACAAGTACGCTGCCGCCTACGCGGTCGCGAACCCCGGCGCTCCGCCGTATTCTTCGGAAAAAGCGTACGAAGTCAACTACCTGTTCCAGGCCACGCCGTACTGGCTGATTCAGCCAACCGTGCAGATGTATCAGGACCTGGGTGGCCTTTCAAAGAACGGAACGGGTGTGGCAGTCGGTTTGAGAACGAAGGTAACTTTCTAGTGGCAATGCCACTGGCGACAACAGTTCTACGGAGAAGACAAATGGCAAATTATATTGGAGCAATTGATCAAGGCACCACCAGCACGCGCTTCATCGTGTTTGACCGTTCCGGACGGATCATCACCACGGCCCAGAAGGAACACGAGCAGATCTATCCCAAGCCGGGGTGGGTCGAGCACAACCCGGAAGAAATCTGGACCCGGACCCAGGAGGTCATCGCCGAGGCTCTTATAGCCAAGAACCTGACCGCCAAGGATCTTGCGGCGGTAGGAATCACCAATCAGCGCGAAACCACCGTCGTGTGGAATCGCAAAACCGGCAAGCCCGTTTACAACGCCATCGTGTGGCAGGACACACGGACAGGTGACTATGTGGCCGAGTACTCGCGGCGGGGTGGGCAGGACCAGTTCCGCCGCAAGACCGGATTGCCCCTGGCCACCTATTTCAGCGGGCTGAAGATTAAGTGGATCCTCGAGAATGTACCTGGGGTCCGCGAACTGGCCGAGAAAGGCGAGGTGATCTTCGGCAATATTGACACCTACATCATCTGGAAGCTAACCGGTGGGGTTGATGGCGGAATTCATGTCACCGACGTCACCAATGCCAGCCGCACCATGTTGATGAATGTGGATACGCTGACGTGGAGCAAAGAGGTCACGGGTGTTTTCGGAGTGCCGATCGCGATGCTGCCCAAGATTTGTTCCAGCAGCGAAGTCTATGGTACCGCGAAGACAACTGCTCTGGCTGGCATTCCCGTTGCCGGCGACCTCGGCGACCAACAGGCTGCTCTGGTCGGCCAGACCTGCTTCAAGCCGGGCCAGGCGAAGAATACCTACGGCACCGGCTGTTTCCTGCTGCTCAACACCGGAACTGTTCCGGTGCAGTCGGAGTTCGGCCTACTCACCACCCTGGCGTACAAGCTGGGCAACGGGCCCGCCGTGTATGCGCTGGAGGGCAGCGTCGCCATCACCGGCGCCCTCGTGCAGTGGCTGCGTGACAACCTCAACATCATTCAAAAGAGCTCGGAGATCGAAGCGCTGGCCAAAACTGTCGATGACAACGGCGGCGTATATTTCGTGCCCGCGTTCTCCGGACTTTTTGCCCCCTACTGGAAGGCAACTGCCCGGGGCGTGATTGCCGGACTGACCCGCTACGTCAACAAAGGTCACATCGCTCGTGCCGTCCTGGAAGCTACGGCCTTCCAGACCCGTGAAGTCGTCGATGCTATGAAGAAAGATTCCGGCATCGAGCTGGATGTGCTGCGCACTGATGGCGGCATGGTGGAAAACAATCTGCTGATGCAGTTCCAGGCCGACATTCTCAACAAGCCTGTCGTGAGACCACTCATTAAAGAGACCACCGCATTGGGGGCTGCGTACGCGGCCGGCTTGGCGGTTGGCTTCTACAAAAACCTCGATGACCTTTGCGCCAACTGGGCAGTCGACAAGACCTGGAAGCCAAACATGGATCTTGAAAAGCGCGAATCCATGTACAAGCTTTGGAAGAAGGCCGTCACCAAGACGTTCGATTGGGTCGAAGAACCGACGAAGCTCGAAGACCACGAAAAAGAACTCGTGGGCAGCGCAAACTAACAACGAGGAGACTAATCTTATGCACGGACCATTATTCGGTGAATTCATGGGCACTATGGTGTTGATCCTCCTGGGCGATGGCGTAGTGGCAAACGTCCTCCTCAAGAAATCCAAAGGTGAGGGTTCAGGCTGGATCGTCATCACCACGGGGTGGGGATTGGCAGTGACGGCGGGCATCTTCACGGCAATCGCCTGCGGAAGCCCCGGAGCACACATCAATCCCGCGGTTACCTTGGCGGTAGCCCTACTCTCGCACCACTGGGCGAACGTCATTCCCTTTTGGGCATGCCAGTTCGCGGGAGCGTTTGTGGGTGCAACCCTGGTGTGGCTGGCATATCTGCCACATTGGGAAGTTACTGAGGACCAGGGAGCGAAGCTGGGAATTTTCTGTACTGCCCCGGCGATTCGCAATCTTCCCGACAACCTCATGACTGAAATCATCGCTACCACAACGCTGGTCGGCGTAGGCTTCGCTTTTGGAGCCTCGGCGGTCTCTCCCACCGGGCTGCCACCCGGCTTTGCGCCCTATCTCTGGGGCATGCTTGTCTGGGTGCTTGGCCTGTGTTTGGGCGGACCGACCGGCTACGCGATGAACCCGGCGCGCGATTTCGGACCCAGAATGGCGCACCTCATTCTGCCCATCGCGGGTAAGGGGAAGTCGGACTTTGGCTATGCGCTAATCCCGATCATTGGCCCGCTAATCGGCGGCGCTATTGGTGCCGCCAGTGTTTATTTGTTCAAGTATTAGGTTGGGAATAGAAGCTGAGAAACAGAACCTTTTTCTGTTTTCTATCGTTGCATGTCTGATGCGGTGAAGCTATTCGAGCGCTGGCGTTACAAAGGGTGACGCCAGCGCCGCATCATCATCCCATGAGCCGGTATTCAGTTTTGCTCGTGCCGATATAATAAGGAGGTAAGCTCGTGCCTGAACTCGTTCATATTGGTGTTATGAAGAAGCTCATCAACTCACCTCAAGACGTGGTACTTGAGGAGCTTGAGGGTATGGAGGCGGCGCACGGCGACCGTCTCCGCATCAATTACGATCCGGTGTTTATTGCGCGCAAAGACGCCCCCATAAAGGGCAAGGTCGGACTGGTTTCTGGCGGCGGCAGTGGTCATGAGCCGATGCATGGTGGCTATGTGGGCAAAGGAATGCTTGATGCGGCGTGCCCCGGCCAAGTATTCACCAGCCCCACTCCTGACCAGATGTTCGAAGCCAGCAAGGCGGTAAATGGCGGGGCTGGAATTGTGCACATCGTAAAAAACTATACCGGCGATGTGATGAACTTCGATCTGGCCAAAGAGATGTTGCAGTCTGAGGGCATCGCAGTCGAAAGTGTTTTGACGGACGACGATGTCGCCGTCGAAAACAGCCTATACACGGCGGGCCGCCGTGGTGTGGGGTTGACCGTTCTGATGGAAAAGCTGCTGGGAGCGGCGGCGGAGCAGCGCATTAGCCTGGCCGAGATCAAGAAGCTCGGAGATCTCATCCGTAGCTCCGGTAGAAGCATGGGAATGGCTCTGACTTCCTGCACGGTGCCTCATGCCGGTAAGCCGAGCTTCGAATTGCCGGAGGATGAGATTGAGCTGGGCATCGGCATTCATGGCGAACCGGGGCGCCACCGCGTGAAGATGGCCACAGCTGATGAAATTACCAAACAGCTGATGGAACCGATCCTGACCGACCTGCCCTTCAAAAAAGGCGACGCGGTCTTGATGTTCGTCAACGGAATGGGGGGTACGCCGCTGATCGAGCTGTACATCGTTTACCGCAAAGCGGCCGCTATTGCCAAGGCTCATGGGCTGAAAGTGGTTCGCAACCTGGTGGGCTCCTACATCACCAGCCTTGAAATGGCGGGAACCTCCATCACGCTGCTTCGCATGAATGATCGTCTGTGCGAGCTTTGGGACGCCCCCGTCAATACTCCCGCCCTGCGTTGGGGTATTTAGGCGAAGGCATCATGGAATTGTTTTCTCTTAAGGACGCGCGGTCTTGGATCGACGAGGCCGCGCGCCTCATTGCCGACAATGTTGGCACTTTGACCGAACTGGATACCGCAATCGGCGACGGAGATCACGGTGCCAATATGACTCGCGGACTCAACGCGGTCGAGAAAAAACTCGCGACTACCGAAGTGAGTGATGTCTCGGCCCTTTTCAAACTGGTTGGAATGACGCTTCTCTCCACGGTGGGTGGAGCAGCAGGCCCACTCTACGGAGGCTTCTTTCTTGCCTTTGCGCGCGCCACTGCCGGGAAACAGACGCTTAACCGAGAGGAGCTACTGCAATCGTTGCGGGAGGGACTCGCCGACATCCAGCGTCGAGGAAAAGCACAAAGCGGCGATAAAACCATGGTCGACTGTCTCGCTCCGGCGCTGAAAGCATGGGAGGCCATACCGGATAGCGACTTGGCACCCGCGACAATCCACGTCGCGCAGGCCGCTGCGGAGGCGGCCAGGGCGACCATTCCAATGCTGGCGCTCAAAGGCCGCGCAAGCTACCTGGGCGAGCGAAGCATAGGTCATCAGGATCCCGGGGCCACGTCCTGCGCACTGCTGCTCCAAGCGCTGGCGTCGGTCTGCAACTCGAATCGCGCTGGGGGCTAGGCCGTGGTTGCGTTGGTTCTGGTTTCGCATAGCTATGCGCTTGCCGCCGCAACGCGTCAACTCGTGCTGCAAATGGCGGGCCCGGACCTCAAGATTGGCGTTGCCGCCGGAATCGGCGACAACTGGAGCCAGCTCGGCACCGATGCGGTCCATGTTGCGGAGATCCTGGGAGACTTGCGGAATCCCGAGGGCATCCTGGTCTTGATGGACTTGGGCAGCGCGGTCCTTAGCGCACAAGCTGCGCTGGAATTGCTGGAACCTGAGGACCAAAAGCGTATCCGGCTATCGGCCGCGCCCTTCGTGGAAGGGGCTGTCGTGGCCGGTGTGCAAGCTTATGCCGGTTCGACTTTGGATGAGGTGATCGGAGAACTCGATCGCGCCCTCGCAGCCAAGCGGGAACAAGTCGGAACAGTTCAATCGTCATCTACGCTGAATACCACTATCAAAGCTGAAGACGCCGAATATACCGAAATACTCTCGAACGTAACGAACGAGCATGGGCTGCACGCCAGGCCGGCTGCAGAGCTCGTCACCTTGGCTGGCAAATACTCCGGCGAAATCGAAGTTACGAACATGAGTTCGGGGGCCGGCCCCGCATCCGCGCGCAGCATCACAAGCATCGCATTGCTCCAGGTTAGCAAAGGCGATCAGATCCGAATACGGGCGTGGGGCCCCGAGCGGGAAGACGCTCTCGCCGCCATCGCCAAGTTGGCAAAAGACGGCTTCGGCGAAGGTGGCGGGCAGGCCTCCACACAAGCGCAGCGGCAGAGGGGCGTTTCAGCTTCCCCAGGCATAGTCATCGGACCGTTGCTGTACATCGAGCCGCTTACACCTACGTCTTCTGCAGAGCCACCGCAAAACCCGCCGGAGGAATGCAGGAAGCTGCGCGAAGCCATCGCTCGGGCAACCATGCGACTCGCCGAGCCAGTGCCGGGCAACACGGCGGTGAATGCGATTCGAGCGGCTCAGAGCGCTGTCCTGGATGACCCTGTACTACTGCAGAAGTCGGAAGCGCTTCTGGCCAGTGGTCAGGCAAGCGCATTTACAGCGTGGGCGCGCATTTGCGACGAAGTTGTCGAGTCGTACTGGGCCATGAAGGATCGCTATCTGCGCGAGCGGGCCGCCGACATTCGCGATGTAAAGCAGATGGTGTTGGAAGAAATCCAGAGTTCCGGGGCCCGTAGTTTCACTTCTCCGAAGCAGCCCTGCATTCTGTTCGTTCACGAATTGCTCCCGAGCGAGGCCGCCTTGTGCGCTGGTTCGCATGTTCTGGGCGTAATCGCCCGGGAAGGGAGCGCCACGTCGCACGCAGCAATCCTGCTGCGCTCTGCAGGCATTCCCATGGTGACCGGTGTGGACTGGATTACTTCCAGCGACACAGCAAAGATGGCTGCCATTGACGGCAGCAGCGGCGATGTTTGGATTGACCCCCCAGAGGATCTGCTTCAGGATCTGAGAAAACGTCAACAACAGCGGGCGGAACGCGAACAGCACGCCATGAGTTCGACTGCCGAACCGGCGGTCACGCGGGACGGCGTTCGTATCGATCTGATGGCCAACGTCTCTTCGGTGGCCGACGCCGAGCTTGCGGCCCGCTATTGTGCGGACGGGATCGGGCTGCTGCGCACGGAGCTGCTTTTTTCGTCGATGGCTGCGGTTTCGGTGGCGGATCAGATCTGTGCCATACGGCAAGCGCTAGGCACGGTCGCGGGACCGTTGCTCGTTCGAACCCTTGATGTCGGCGGCGATAAACCTTTGCCTACATTGAAGTGTGAACCAGAGGCGAATCCGTTTCTCGGAGTGCGAGGCTTGCGTCTCACCCTGCGCAATGTATCGTTTTTCCGCCAGCACCTGAGCGCAATTCTGCAGGCCGGGCAGGGACGTGACCTGTGGATCATGTTCCCAATGGTTTCCACCGTAAAAGAAATTGAACAGGCACGCAATCTGGTTTTGGAGGTTCATGCCGAGTTGGCGGGGCGGGAAGCAAGCCACGCTTGGCCGGTGAAGCTTGGGTGCATGATTGAGGTCCCAAGCGCGGCGCTGCTGGCCGAAAGGTTAGCCCGTGAGCTCCACTTTTTCAGCATTGGGACCAATGATTTGACCCAGTACACGCTGGCCGCAGAGCGCGGCAATGCCTCGCTTTCTCATCTGCAGGATGCGCTGCACCCGGCGGTTCTGCAACTGGTCGATCGAGTCGTGCACGGAGCCCGCACCATGTCGCGCCATGTCTCGATTTGCGGCGAGGCTGCCGCCGATCCTGCGGCCGCCGCGATTTTCCTGGGCCTCGGGGTTCGCTGCTTGAGTGTTGCTCCAACTCTCGTGCCACAAACCAAGGCTTGGGTACGCAGCCTGCGTCTTTCGGAAGTTATACCGATCAGTAGACAGGCACTGCAATGCAGCGACGCCGGTGAAGTGCGGAGCCTGTGGGCCAATTTTGTTGCTTCCCATGGCGATCAGGTCGGTGTTGCGCGACGAAATGGGTTCGACGGCGGAGGGAGAAGTGATGACGCCCGAGCAGTTGAAGGCCATTGTAGTTAAACAATTCGAGGCGACGGGTTTGCTAGGTTGTTTGGACCTGGAACATAGCGAATTCCGCGAGCTGCCACGGTTTTTTGAGACGTCTCATCTGTCTATGGACCTGACGATCTCCGATGCCTCGCTGGCGTCGGTAGCCTGCTGCCTAGCCAGCCAAGTGAAGTCCGATTTATCAGTGAGCCAGGGCGTAGAGGTGGAGGTGTCAATTCGCACGAAGACTCCCGTCTTGCAGGAATAAGCATAGCGGTATTCTCAAGAAGCATCGTCAGGTATGGAACGCAGAAGAATCCGGCGCTCGGGATGGCGGATTTCGTAATAAATGTAGCTCGTCACTGCCATGAGAAACAGCACGAGCAGAATATGTTTCAATGCGCCCGATGGTAGTCCCGGTTCCAATACACTCTCGCTTGGAATTGCAGGGTTGTAGGCGACCTGAACTATACGCCCCAAGCTGTAGGACTCGGCGATTCCGCTCGCTTCCTCGGGTTGGTACATCGGAGGCATCAGGAATCGTATTCTGCGAGAGGTAAACGTCTCAGTACCGATCTTGTACCGGTACACAACCTCAGGCGCCCAGCGTGCCGACACATCCGTGCCGTCCCGGTACACGGCGGAGACGAGGATTTGCGCCGTAGTTCGGGGCCACCGCTTGCTGACTAGCGAACGGGTAATGCCCGAGAAAATGTTCGTTCCAATGGAGACAACAATAATTCCCAGGAGGACCAGACCGAGCATCCTCCCCTTAGCATCCGCATTCATCGGCAACCCCAGCGAAACTCAAAATGCGCACTATATCAGCACACCGGCGGGCACTGAAAGCTCATGGCGAAATTATCGGATTCGACGAAAACTGGAGACCGCCGGATTCAAAAAATTTCTGCAACCCCACAATGCATTATAAGGTACGGGGCTGCCGCTGTGTTGAGGCGTGAAGCCTCAATACCCCGCTGCTGGACTCTCACTTGAATCGATCGTTACGCGGCTTCGGAATGCTCCCAAGAGCTCTTTAGGGCTCGCAAGGTATAGAGAGCGTCTTCAAGACCTTCCTTTTCTTCGAGGGTACTATCACCATAGAAGAGTTCTCGTTCACGCGCGAAAACTGCTCTTTCGGCTTCGGCGACCCTCTGTGAACGAAGGCTTCGGTCGTGCTCGACAATAGCGGTTTTGTACAAGGCTTTCCATTCGGTACGAATGGGACGCAGGGGGAGCGGCGTTTCCATGACCAACCTCCACAAGCAATGAACTTCGAATCTTCGAAGTCGGTCTGATATGTGATTGTGTGAGTTACTTGTTCTGAGTCTAGCTCAATTCATGACGGAGTCAAGTAAAGTTTGGGATTGTGGCTTATATTTTTTCAGCGATTGATACATCTTTCAACAAAAGCCTGCCGGCATTTGTAAACCTGGAGTGATGGATGCCTGGCAATCTCCCAAATCCGCTGCGCGAGGGATTTCGAGTTGTCGTCCTGGAGAAGACTTACTCGTGGCTACTTCGAAGTACATCAAGTCCTCATTCATTTTCACTCTTAGTCTGAATTAGCAGGTCCGGCACATGCTCTTGCCATGCAGCAAAGCCAGCCGCGCGTTAAGCGCCCGTCGCGCAACTGCAACCTCAAAGCGGCATCTTCACGGCTGATGGTGCAATCGGTTCGAGCGCTGGTGCGGGATTACAAGGTTTTAGTTCGGGATAGTTCGGGAAGATCGCACGCAAAATGCGCCGCGCATCTTCGATGCTGACCATTCCAACGTGATTTGGTATGTACGTCATAGCCTTCCCTCCTACCACGGCGCCAAGATGCATTCGCGCGACCAAGTCTTCGCTTTCCTAACCTGTCTGTTTCCAACACGCAGTGGGAATGGTTGCCGAACGCTGCCCGTATTCTGGCAGCATCCTTGAACCGGGTGCCCGATCGCGGGCAATGAGCTTGTTGGAGTGTCACTGCATTCGGATCCGGTAGTCTTCGGTTACTTATCGTATGGCTGGCGGGCGGAAGAGGGAGGGTATCGCATCGGTTCTTATCTCATTTGTCAGAGCAAGGAATGCTACGACTATCCGCAAAACGAAAAACAACGCGGATAACGCTGCCCGTGATTTGTTACTGCTCGATTGGTATTTCCCTAGATGTGTGTGTCGATCGCATACCTTTTCCGATGCGAGCCACCTTCGTGCTGGTACCTACAATTCCTGAAAGACAGGCACCTGTCTGTCTACAACCCGATTCGTTCTGCCGAAGCGGATGGCTTAATGGTTGTTCTGAAAGTTCGCCATCTCTGAAGCCAGCGACACGCTCTCCAGTTGCGACACGTTTCCGGTCTCAAGCCATCCGCATGTGTTCTCATTTCCGATTGTTCGCAAAGCATCTTTGCTGCCAGTCTCGGCGTACCACCAACTCAGGTTGTTCCAGCTACAGGGCTGTTCACTGCTTCAAGCCGTCTGCCCGGATTGCGGCAGTGCCCACAAGATTTAAACGGCAGATCGAATAGGGTTTTGCCAACCCCATATGAAAGAACAGGTTACAACCCACCAGATTGGCACCTGGTCTGCATCTGTAAGGTGTGACACAAATGCTTCCGGTCAAACTCCAGATAGGGCAACGGTCACTCCCGACAGCAGCTTTAGGGGCCGGGCCCGAGTGGCCTTTGATTTCCTTTTCGACTGTCAGCAGCAGAGCCTGAGCGGAGCATTCACGGGTCGAGGTAGAGACCACAGTTGCGGCTGCGTTTGAGTTGCGAGAGGGATAAGACAGAAAGGATCGGGGATCATGCTGCGAATCACAACTGAGGAGACCGACGGCTTGACGAGGTTTCGGCTGGAAGGCAAGCTGAAGGGCGACTGGGTTCGAGAACTGGAGCACTGCTGGACATCCGCCATGAATGGAGGTCTCAAGAGGCAGTGTTCCATTGAGCTCAGTAACGTGGATTTTATCGACGAGGGTGGCCGGGCTCTGCTCTGCCGCATGGTTTCTCAAGGGAGCAAGGTTGGAGGCACAGAGTAATTTGATCATGTCGTCACTCATTGAAGAGATCGTGCACGGTCCGAACGCGCGAGCTAAGCAAGCTCAGTGCCGATAGGAGTCGCAATCGACTCGTATTGCCCAGCATCAAGGGAAGTACAACGGGACCGAGAGTACATAGTGATCCAGACCCCACAAGCGAATTATGAACCTGCGGAAATCGTAGCGGCGATTCTTCTGACGAGGGTCCAATGTTTATTGATGGGAGAAGGTCGTTCTACGAAGGGATCCGCGCTCTACGCGTACGCACTGGGCGGCGCCGCTCTGGACTGATGCTCGTTTGCCAACTCCAACTGTGGCTCTTACAGATTTCACGGCACGTGCGACAGTAAACAAAGGATTCACCACTTTCCCGTATCCAGAGCACCCCACAGTTCTCGCAGTACTTAATCTCCAGTTTCATTCCTTCTCTAATTTGCGTTTTCACGGTCCCTCCATTCAGTGCAACTCTCGCGAATAGTGCACAAGACCCGGCGCTACACTGCATCTCCTCTGCCAATCCTGATTTAGAGGGAGAACGGCGTTTCGCCTGAGGAGGAGACGTCTTGTTCCGCCGAGATGCGCGTTGTTTTTTTGGGCAGTGCCCCAATGCGGGCAGGATTTGTCGAAAGTTCTCGGCACAATTGCTTCTGAATGAGCCATTTACTGAGGATCTTGCTTTTGGCGATTTGAATGCACCATTCGATGTGTCCTGTTGTACAGGCAGAGTTGTCTGAGAAGGTCGGGGGCATACAACTGGCGATGCAGTTGGCCGGATCTCTCACGACTACGAGAGCAGACCAGGAGCATCGCGCACGAAACAGCGGCTTTGCAGCGCTCCTGAAGCTGGCTACCGTTCCTTCCGACCGCCTGTTGATGCGGAATTCGGGAAGGCTCCATGTCTCAAAGCGAAAAGATATCCTCAGTGGCCGCTGCTCTGCGTCAAACCGAGGCTAAGGAGAAATCAAATTCATGACGGCTGGCCGAGAATGCCTTTTCCTAATTGGACGGCTACACCAATGATCTTGCACTCGTGCCAGACCGGAGCGAAGAACCAATATGGCAATTGACAGCAGATATAGAGCCTTACTCGATGTGTCCAGCCTGATCGCCAAGCAGTCCACGGTGGGCGCGGCTTTGCGGAGCCTGCGCGTCGTTCTCTCGAAAATTGCTGCCTTCGACTCGGTCGTCCTTTATCTGTTGAATGATGACAAAAAGACGCTACATCTCTTCGCCTTCGACCGCACTCCCGAGGCGCCCGCCATCGAAATCGGAACGGAGATTCCAAACGCTGGTCCCATCGCCGAGCGGGTCGTTGACCAGCAACAACCGGCCTATCTCGCCGACGTCGCTCAGGAGATGTTGAACATTCCTGAGTTGGCTTCTCTGGCTCCAAAAGTTGGGGCGCGCAACGGCTACGCCTTCCCAGTGTCAACTGCACGTAGACGATTCGGTGCATTGGTGTTCGCAAAGGCAGAGGGTAGGGAATTCCCTTGAACTCACCAGGGAAGCCTATGAGAAGCTGCGTATGCGACGTGCGGAGTTCTGGTCGGCCGAAGACATGAAGAAGCTGCCGGCCAGTATAGTGGAGGTCTTGAGAGCCGAAGCGATAAGCTCACTGGTGGTCGCCTCACTTGCTACCGGCGTCGGTCCACTAGGTGTGCTTGCGATGGGTAGCCGAAAACCGGACGCTTTCAGACAAGCGGACCTCGATTTGTTGTCGCAGATAAGCGTTCAGATCTCGCTCGCACTAGATAATGCCCTTGCCTATGGGCGCTTGAATGCCTCAGCAGCCCGTCTGGAAGACGAACGTCTGTACCTCGAATCAGAAATCAACGCGGAATACAACTTTGCAGATATAGTCGGCAAGAGCCCCGCACTCCGCAAGGCACTGGACCAGGTGGCAATCGTGGCTCCCACCGGTTCTGCGGTGTTATTGCGCGGTGAGACCGGAACTGGCAAGGAACTCGTTGCCAGGGCGATTCATAATCTTAGCCCGCGGCGCGAACGCACATTTGTACGGCTGAACTGCGCTGCGATCCCTTCCGGCCTGGTCGAAAGCGAACTATTTGGCCACGAGAAGGGTGCTTTCACCGGGGCTCTTATGCAGAAGCGTGGCCGGTTCGAACTGGCAGATCACGGCACTCTCTTTCTGGACGAGATCGGCGACATCACTCTGGAGTTACAGCCCAAGCTCCTGCGCGCCTTGCAGGAGCACGAATTCGAACGCTTGGGAAGTACCAAGACCATTCATGTCGATGTGCGTCTGGTTGCGGCAACGCATCGCGATTTGGAGACGATGATCCGCAATAATCAGTTTCGCGAAGACCTCTTTTACAGGCTGAACGTGTTCCCGATAGAAATCCCTCCGCTTCGCGAAAGGCGCGAGGATATTCCACTTTTGGTGCACTATTTTGTATTGCGCCTCTCCCGCCGTATGCAAAAGCGTATCCGCTCCGTCCCGAAGCTGGCGATGGAAGCACTGGTGAGTAACGATTGGCCAGGAAATATTCGCGAGCTCGAGAATTTCATTGAGCGCTGTGTAATTCTCACGCAAGGGGACGAATTGAATGTCCCGCGCGCGGAGCTGAAGAGAATCGCGGGCCGCACGGTTGTTCCAGTAGCGTCGACCTTCCAGCAGGCGGAGCGCCACTTAATCATCGACGCCTTAAAAAATGCATCTGGAAAAATAGGCGGCGCAGGCGGAGCCGCAGAGCGCCTCGGACTCAAGCGAACTACACTCCAGCATAAGATGCACAAGCTGAACATCACTCGCGCCGATTATTCAGCTGGACCGAACTAGTTGCGCGCCAGGCTACTTTGATTTTCTGCTGGCCTTTACATCCGCCCGCAGCGGGGCACTGACCGTTCCCCGGCGGCCCTCTTCTCGAAGGACCCCTGTCCTGTCAATAACTTGGCTTGGCATAACAGCTGCAATGCTTAATCTGCTAGCCGTTGAGGCTAACAGAATAGTAAAGGTGCCACGATGCTACGCGTTGAAATGCGCGACTCAGTTAATGCATTCATCTTTAGACTCGAAGGCCGATTCACTGGCGAGGGGGCAGAGCACGTTCGCACTCTCGTTACACGCTGCCACACCGAAATGAGGCTGGTCGTCGATCTGACGGAAATAACCTACGTCGACATCGTAGGGGAAGAGGTGCTTTCGTTCCTCAAAAGGCTTGGAGCCGTGTTCCTTGCGGAGACTTCGTACGCTCTGGACGTTTGCGAACGGCTTCGCCTCCCTCTGGTTCGCAAGCGTAAATCGCATGCGCAAGTGGAGAACGCTCCCGTAGCAGAGAGCCCGGGAGTCTGATCGATTCCTGAACGAGGCAGGAATCGCGTATTGCAGAGGAGAGGTCGGGGTTAGGGCACTTCAGAGTCAAATAGCTCTCGTGCCCCAGATGTCCGCGGACGCCTTCATTCTCGCCGGCCGAGGCACCGCTGGTGTCCTTGAGGTGAGGGCGTCTGCGGACATTTAGTTTTCAGCACGCCAGGCTCCCGGTCAGCGGTTAGCGCACAGCTGTAAACAACGATCGGCTCGGTTGATCTCGTCATCTATTCCGGCCTCGGCTCCATCCACTGCCCGCAGATTGCGGAGCCAGTTTGCTCCCGCGGTCGCCAGGACAAGAGGCGTTCAAACTCTCGGAGTTGGCGACCGCCAGGTGACGCTGACCATCTGCCCAGATGCGGGCAGTGACCGCGATGAGGCAAGAAGTCTCTCGCGAAAATCGCGGCTCAACGTGCTGTATCAATGATTTAAATGGAGCCAATGAATGGCAGCAGATATGCCTATCCATCTGCGGAGTAAGAAGACCGTTTTCGATTCCACGCGGCTCTGGCAGGCGAGGGCACTTGATTGCAAGCGCCTGCACTTTGCAGAAAGCCTAACGGCTTCCGGTAGTCGCTCCGCGCATTTTGCCAAGGTGTAATACCTGGAAAAGCCTACTGAGGGAAACAACGAACATGAATGCCATCGGGTCAATCAAGAATTCGCGCATATGTGAGAACAAAGGCACATCGAGCCACGAGCAACTCTTGCTTCTCGTGCCAGTCGTCATATCCATAGTCTTTACCCTTTCACTCACTGGATGTGGCAAAGCCAGCGCTGCATTCAAACTGCCGGATACGGAGGTGCTGGTTGCGGCTCCTGTTCAGCATGACGTTCCCGTACACAGCGAATGGGTGGCGACGCTCGATGGTTATGTGAATGCCGAGATCCGGCCCCACGTTTCCGGATACATCATCAGCCAAAACTATAAAGAAGGTTCGGTTGTCCGCAAAGGTCAGGTGCTATTCGAAATTGATCCGAGACCCTTCCAGGCTGCTCTTGACGGTGCCAAGGGAGAACTTGCCCAGGCAGAAGCGCAACTCGGCAAGAGCACGATCGATGTGGAACGCGATACGCCTTTAGCAGCACAGAAAGCTGTCCCAAAGGAGAAGTTGGATAACGAGATCCAGGCGAAACTTGCTGCCGAAGCCGCAGTCGAATCGGGCAAGGCGGCGGTGGAACGGGCACAACTCGATCTCGGGTGGACCAAGGTCACTTCACTGGTAGATGGTGTGGCGGGAATCGCCGAAGTCCAGATGGGAAACCTGGTGGGTCCACCGTCCCACCTCACGTCCGTTTCGCAGGTCGATCCGATCAAAGTTTATTTCCCTGTCAGTGAACAGGAATATCTACGGGCGACGCACCTTAGTTCCAGCGGCCAGCCGATGAATTTGTTCGACGCCTCACCGGAGCTGATCCTGGCTGATGGCACGGTGTATCCGCACAAGGGCAAGGTTCTGCTGACGGACCGGCAAGTGGACACCAACACCGGCACGATCCGCATGGTTGCGGCATTTCCTAACCCCGGCAATATTCTGCGTCCTGGCCAGTACGGGCGGGTACGCATCCAGACGAGCTTCAAAAAAAGTGCGCTGCTGGTGCCACAGGGTGCGGTCAAAGAACTTCAGGGAGGTTACGAGGTCGCACTGGTGAGTGCCGACCACAAGGCAATCATTCGCCCCGTCAAGGCGGGAGAGAAAGTAGGGACGATGTGGGTCATTGATGAGGGATTGAAGGCAGATGACCAAGTCGTTGTGGAGGGAGTGGAGAAAGTAAAGGACGGAACGCCAGTCGTTCCCAAGGCAGCACAAATTCAGGCGGAGGCACGGTGAGCCATGTCGGGGGACTTCCAAAGGAGATATCGCCCCGTCTGGGCGAGTCTTGCTTGGACTTATATTTTCTTGCTCCTGCTGTCCGCAGGCGACAAACGAGCGAGCGCTCAGTGCGAGGGGCCAATTACTTCGCTCAAGGTCGCGGCGCGCTGCACGGCACGAAGCAGCGTGCCGATGTCGAAAGCTGAAATTGATCCCGCCAAACCCTATCGTCTGGAAGAACTGATAGATATCGCGGAGACGAATAACCCGCGAACCCGGATCGCCTGGGAAACCGCTAAGCAAGCGGCGAATGGGCTGGGGATCGCTCGGAGTGATTATTTCCCGCACTTAGCGGCCCTGGTGCTCTCCGGAGACCAGCGCGTTATCGAGCCATGGCCAACGTCGCTCGGTGCGTCGAGGGGATACTTCCTGATCGAGGCTCCGGTTCTGGAGTCCGGTGTGGAGCTGAAATACAACGTCTACGACTTTGGCAGGCGCGGTGCGAGAGTGGAGGCCAGTAAAGCCCTTCGCTTGGCCGCCGCGGCCGCATTCCAGCGCACCAATCAGGATGTCGCATTTCGCGTTGTAACTGCCTATTTCAACCTCATCACGGCAGAGGAACGGCTGACCGCATCAACCCAGATTGTCAAGACAGCGCAGACGACGCAGGAAGCCGCCGAGGCTCAGCTCGCAAATGGCAGATCTACTCTGCCTGACGTGTTAAACGCCAGGGCTGCCAGCGCACAGGCCACTTACGATCTTCAAGCCAGTATTGGCGGGGTAGACGCCGCCCGGGTTGTGTTGCGGGAGACGATTGGGGTCGAGCCTTCCGATGCCATACTCGTCGAACAGCCGGGCACATTGCCTTTACCCACCGAAGTCGCCGAATCAACCGCAAATCTGGTGAGCGCAGCGATGCGGCAGCGACCTGATTTACAGTCGATTTCGGAAAGACTCCAGGCGGCGAATGCGCAATTTAAAGCTGCGAAATCCGAATACCTGCCTACGATTCATCTTGGCGCGTCCGCGGCTCAACAGGCACTTTGGCCCACTATAAACGTTGCCGGTCCCAATCCGCTCGGCCATGCGAACCAAACTGTGTGGAGCGTGGGCGTGAACATTTCTTGGACTATTTTCGACGGCGGAGCGCGGCGAAACGAATCTCAGCTTGCCGATTCGAAACGCCGCGAAGCCCAGGATGAAAAACGTGAGAAGGAAGACGCAATCGCCCGTGAAGTGTGGGTTGCTTTTGTGCAGTTCCGAACGGCGGTTCGTCAGCACGAAGCGGCCGAAACGCTGCTGACTTCCGCAAGTACTTCGTACGATGCATCGCTTGACGCGTACAAGTATGGCGTTAAGAACCTGGTTGATTTAGTGACGGCGGAGAATCAGCTTGCCCAGGCGCGGCTGGCGGTTGTGCAATCGCGGTCCGGAGTCCGGATCGACGCATCCAATCTCGACTATGCCACGGGAAATCTGTTGCGTCAGCAGCCTCCGGTGGCGCAACCCGTTTCCAAGACACCTTGAGAATAAAGAATGAGGAGGATGACAGTTGTGCGCAAGCTCGGAAAAACTTGGTTGCTCTGTTTAGCCGTTATGGACTGCAGTAGCTGTTCGCGAGCTCCCTCCGTCGAGGTAATCGGGTCGTTCTTTCCGGCATGGATGTTTTGCATCATCGCCGGTCTTATCATTACCGGCTTCATACGTGTAGTGCTGGCACAGCGCGAGCTGGAGCAGAAGCTCGGCCCATTAGTAATCCTTTATCCAAGCATGGCAGTGGGAATCAGTTGTTTACTGTGGCTGCTTGTGTTTTCGTAGATCGAGGTTGCATATGAATGATGCCTGGTCACTAATTCGATCCAGAGGTATTCACGCGTGTCTGGGAGTGTTGGCATTTGCCATCATCGTAGTTGCGATAGTGCTTTGGAATATTAATAGGCATCCCCGCACGGACGATGCCAGTGTGCGCGCAAATTATGTTCAATTCGCTCCTGAAGTCAGCGGCCGCCTGCTAACTCTGGCCGTAAAAGACAATGGATTCGTCCGTCACGGCGATCTCTTGTTTGCCATCGATTCCCGTTCTTACGAGTACGTGCTGCGTCAGGCGCTGGCTGATCAGCGGCTGCTAGAGGCCCAGATCGTTGACGCGCAGCGCAGAATCGCAGCCCAGAACAGTGCCGTGGATGCAGCCCGTGCGGGATTGAGCAGCTCGCAGACCCAAACTAAGGTTCGGGAGAGCAGCGTGGAAGCCGCTGTTGCGGCAGTACAGCGGGCGCAGGCAGCGCTCGAGTCGGCCGAGGCCCAGAAGACGCTGGCCGCCAGCAACCTGAGGCGTATTGAACCTCTGCTCGAGAAGCAATATGTAACTCCGGAGCAGGTGGACGAAAGCCGCACCAAGTCGCGGATCGCAGATCGCAATTATGAGGAAGCGCAGTCAGCGCTCCAGCAGGCTCTCGCCAACGAAAGCCAGGCGCGATTTGCCCACGATGAGTCAAAGATCTCGGTGGCTGCCTCGCAGGCCCGATTAGAGCAGAGCAGGCATGCGGTGGAGCTTCTCGACAGCTTGTTAGCCCAGAGGCCGGCAAAGGCTGCGAAGGTCAGTGATGCCCAGCTCAATCTCGAGCGCTGTACGGTCAGGGCACCATTTGACGGATACGTAACCAATCTCAATATCTCGGAAGGAGAATACGCCAAGCCGGGGATACCCATCTTCACCCTCATCGACAATCGGACATGGTATGTCATCTCCAACTACCGCGAGTCGGAGTTGGAACCCATTCGGCCGGGAAAGCATGTTGACGTGTACGTGATGAGCCAGCCCTCCAGACGTTTTGACGGGATCGTGGAGAGCCTTGGCTTTGGTGTGGCTCCCGACGATACGCGACTCAGTAACGGTCTCCCCGACATTGAACACACTTTGAACTGGGTGCACATTGCCGCCCGCTTCCCCGTGCGTATTCGCGTACAAAACCCCGACCCCGCGCTGTTTCGAATCGGCGAAACTGCGACGACGATTGTGAGATAAAGAGCCGTGTCGCTATTCAGCGCGGAAAAGGTCTCGGAACTGGATCGCTTCTGGCGGGAGATCGCGCCTGTTCCTGGCCGGATGTCGGGAACTTTACGTTTCGCTTTGGCTTCAGCGCTGGCAACACTTCTGCTGCTGGTCATACAGCCCGCCGTTGGCTTCATTGCGCCATCGCTTTTCATGTTGTTTCTGGTCTCGCACGATACGCCGTATCATTGTTTCAAAGATCTTTTCACGTGTGTTTCTTTCGCAACTCTGGGGACGGCGTCCGCGCTGATGTTGGTAATTGCCACCGGCAATCATCCGGTGGCGAGGGTGGTGGGTGTTGCCGTATCTACATTTTTGGCTACATTCTTCTTTCGTGCTTCCACGATTCCGCTGGCTCCGCTGTCTTTCGGCTGCCTCGCGTACATGACGATTAACCTCTGGGAAAACCAAATCCGGCCAGAAAGAATATTGCGTCTTTCTTTGTGGCCTATGGGAACCCTCGCGATTGTCGCCCTTAGCGGGACCGCCGTGGACTACCTGTTCAACCGCAGCGATCCATTGCTTGCCCTGCAGCGCGAGATCAAGGCCAGATGTGCCGCACTGGAACAGCTGTTTCAGCTATGCGCGACCCAGGGGGAGGCTAAACGGATTGAGAAACAGTCCGCGACCGTGCGGCGCTATGCTGTCACTGGCGAGGGCCAGATGCACGTGCTCATCGAGCGCATATCGAAGCGCAAAACTTGCAGTCGTGCGGAACTGAACAAGCTCAGAACCGTAACTCTGATGCTGGACCGGCTTGTTGTCCTCGCTGCTGGCTTTGCTGTTCACAACAACCTCGAGGCCTTGGACCCTGCCCGCCTCCAGCGCATCAGCGGAGCCATCGTGGCCGCCGGGGAAGGCCACCCCGAGAAAGTCAAGGACATCCTGGGTGATTCGGAAACTCCGCTGCCCGAGGAACTCGATCGCATCGAGCGCACCTTGCGTCACTGGGGAGATTCCACGAGTCGAGTACGGCAGAACCGACGGCAGAAAGTCCGCAAGCTCCGTCTTCCAGTCGGTTCTCTTTCAAGCAGTTGCTTGTCCCCGATGCGTTCACCAATTATGACTATTTCATGTATGCGCTGAAACTGAGCGTGTGCGCGACGATTTGCTATGTGTTTTACAACGGAGTCAAGTGGCCGGGCATAGCCACGGCAATATATTTCACGGTGTATTTCACCGGCCTGAGCACCACCGGAGCCAGCAATCGCAAGTTGCTCTTCCGCTTGATTGGTTCGGCCATCGGAGGGCTGGTTCTGGGCATCGGCTGTCTGGTATTCATATTCCCGAATCTTGAAGGAGTGCAGGGTTTCCTGCTGGTTATCGCGGTGCTGGCGTTCCTGGGCGCCTGGATCGGTACCAGCTCATACTTCGGCTATATCGGGTTGCAGATCACGTACGCCTTCAACCTATTGCTTTTGAACGGCTTCGTGCGCCGGACCAGATGACGTCCGGCGAGAGACCGGCTCCTCGGCATTGCAATTGGCTTTCTTGTGATGTTCGTCATCTTTCATCAGGTCCGGCCTGAGCGTACTGTGGACACGATGCGACGGCTCCTCGCGCGCCTGCTTCGTGCTGCGGCCGGCCTGGTTGAGTTACTGGACTCCGAGCCGAACGCCGCGAGAGACGAGAAGATTGCTGCAACGAGAAAACAGATCGAGGCTGTGGTTGTAAATTTGCGCACCTTTGCGGACGTGGTCAAGTTTGAATTTCCACCCGATCGCGCAGCCGACATGAAATTAAGCGACGAGATCCTGAATGCTGTAACCAGCGCAGCAGACGTCGTGCTTGGCCTTCCGACCTGGCCGCAGAAATTCGACGGGGAGCGCCAGGCCGCACAGCTGAAGGAGATTCGAGCCGCACTGCAAAAGGGACTGCAGGAGATGGCGTCTCTGCTGGAGCAACTTCCGCCGGAGCAGCAAACAGCTCCGGAAAACACGCTGGAGAAGCCCCACGGCACGTTGCCGGTCCCTATCGCAAAAACAATCGCTAGTTACAGAGAGTTGAAGATGGTCTGTGCCGGTATTCTGCGGGCTGCAGCCTAGCACCACCTCGCGTCTTAGTGCCCACATTCGGGCGTTGATCGCCCAGCGGCAGCATGGAGCTGCGCCCAAATTGTGGTTCTTCCCGCCAAATCAATGGCTTACATGGAGAATTTCATTGGCAGCAAATCTGCATAAATGTAAGGCGCAACCTGTTTAAGCGTTAGCAGAACCGTGGCAAACCCTGAAAACTGTTCGTTGGAGAAGCGCTGAGCCATGTCTCGATTTTTCATTAACCGTCCGATCGTTGCCATCGTCATCTCGATCCTGATGGTGATCGTTGGTGCAATCACCATTACCAACCTTCCGGTGGCGCAGTTTCCGGATATTGCTCCCCCCGAAATACGCGTGTGGGCTCTATACCCGGGCGCCGATGCCGAGACCATGGAGAAAACCGTAGCCACGCCCATGGAGCAGCAGATCAACGGCGTGGACAACATGGACTACATGTACTCGCTGAACTCGACCAACAACTCGAGTACTGCTCTGTTGGTCAATTTTGATATAAAAACCGACCCGAACATGGACCTGCTCCTCACCCAATCGCGCCAGCAACTGGCGAATGGCCAGCTTCCTCCCGAGGTCAACCAGATCGGTATCGACGTGAAGAAGTCCTTGACCTCGCCCATGATGCTGATCGCGATCTATTCACCAAAAGGCACTCACGACGCTAAATTCCTCTCGAACTACGCCTACATCAATCTGACCGATCCGATCGCGCGCTCTTACGGCGTCGGTTTGACCCAAGTCTATGGTATCGGGCAGTACGCCATGCGCCTGTGGGTAAAGCCCGATCGACTGGCGAAATTGGGGGTCACCGTCAGCGAGGTGGTCAATGCAGTGCAAGCGCAGAATACCGTGAATCCGGCCGGTCAGGTTGGAGGTGAACCGAGCGTAGCAGGCCAGCAGTTCACCTACACGGTACGTGCTCAAGGCCGACTTACGTCGCCGGAAGAATTCGGCGACATCATTGTCCGTGAAGGGGCTGACGGTGGCGTGGTGCGCGTCAGAGATGTGGCCACGGTGGACTTGGGCTCGCAGGATTATGGCTGGCAGGCTCGACTCAATGGTGAGCCCGTGGGAGAAATTGGGATCTATCAGTTGCCCGGTTCCAACGCTGTGGAAGCCGCCAAAGGTATTCGCAAGCTCATGGCGAAGATGAAGGAGAGGTTCCCGGCGGACGTGGATTACGCGATAACGCTGGACACGACCGATGCCGTAAGGGCCGGCATGCAGGAGATTGTCATGACCCTGGTGATCGCCTTCGTGCTGGTGATCCTTGTCGTCTACCTCTTCCTGCAGGACTGGCGGGCCACTTTGATTCCAATGCTGGCCGTGCCTGTCTCCCTGGTGGCCACGTTCGCGGTGTTTCCGCTTTTCGGCTTTTCCGTCAATACGCTCTCGTTGTTCGGATTAGTGCTGGCGATTGGCCTGGTGGTGGACGATGCCATCGTCGTAGTCGAAGGTATCCAACGCCACATTGAAGAGGGGCTGGCTCCAAAAGATGCGGCTCGCAAGGCCATGGATGAGCTGACAGGTCCCGTAGTTGGTATCGCACTGGTCCTCTCGGCTGTGTTCGTGCCCACGGTGTTCATCCCCGGGATCACCGGTCGCCTGTATCAGCAATTTGCAATAACTATCGCCATCTCCGTAATCATTTCAGCCTTCAACGCCTTGACGCTAAGCCCGGCGCTGGGAGGATTGTTGCTCCGGCCCAAGAAAGAAACTCACGGACCGCTTGCCAGATTCTTCGGCTGGTTCAATCGTGTGTTCAACAAGGGCACGAATTTCTACCTCCGGGTGTCCGGCAGCCTGATTCGAAAGAGCATCGTGGCCGTAGCAGCACTCGCGGGATTTGCTTTTGCAGGTTTCTTATGTGCGAAGGTACTACCGTCAAGCTTCCTGCCCGACGAGGACCAGGGCTACATGTACATCCAAATGCAGTTGCCTGAGGCTTCCTCCATTCCGGCCACCTTGGAGGCGGCCCGAGCGGTGGAAGATGTCGTGCGATCCACGCCAGGGGTCAAATACTGCGCCAACACTACCGGGTTCAGTCTCCTCAGCCTGACCCGCACCAGCTATAACGCGTTCTTTTGGGTGACCTTGGAACCATGGGAGAGCCGCAAGAAAATCGAGGAGCAGTATCAGGCAATTAAGGCCAAATTGAACCTGAAGCTCATTACTCTTCCTCAAGGAACGGTCTTCGCTTTCTCCCCACCGGCAATTCAGGGAGTGGGTACTTCAGGCGGATTTCAGTTCATTCTTGAAGATCGCTCCGGACGCGAGTCCGAATTTCTGGTGAACAACCTGAACAAGTTCCTGGAGGCGGCTCGCAAACGACCCGAAATCGGCATGGTGACTACCACCTATATACCCAGCACGCCGCAAAAGTTCGTGTATGTGGACAAGGAGAAGGTAATAAAGCAGGGCATCAATCTCAGCGACGTATATAGCACTCTGCAGACTTTCATGGGCGGACAGTTCGTCAATTACTTCAACCAATTTGGCCGTACATGGCAGGTGTATGTGGAGGCGGATGCGCCCTACCGCGCCAAGCTGGAGAACGTAGGACAATTCTATGTACGCAATAAAGGCGGGCAGATGGTGCCGCTTTCGGCGCTGACTCGATTCGAATCCCGCTACGGTCCGGAATTCAAGATGCGTTTCAACGAGTATTCAGCAGCGCAGATTATCGGCAGTGCCGCGCCGGGCTATAGCTCCGAGCAGGCCACCGCGGCGTTGGAAGAGGTCTTCCATCAAAACATGCCGCCGGAAATGGGTTTCGATTACATGGGCATGTCCCGGCAAGAACAGAAGGCGCGCGAGGGGCTGCCCGCGTGGGCCGTCTTCGCCATCTCGTTTCTGTTCGTGTTTCTCATCCTGGCGGCGCTTTATGAAAGTTGGTCGCTGCCGTTTGGCGTATTGCTGAGCACGCCAGTCGCGGTTTTTGGAGCATTCGGGTTGTTGTGGCTAAGACGTACCGTGCTCGGCATGATTTTCCCGGCCTTCATGGTGCAAATCGACAACGATGTCTATTCGCAGATTGGATTGGTGATGTTGATCGGCCTGGCAGCCAAGAATGCAATTCTGATCGTGGAATTTGCCAAGGGCAAATATGAAGAAGGCATGCCACTAGTCGATGCCGCTCTGGAAGGAGCCAAACTGCGGTTAAGACCGATTTTGATGACGTCGTTCGCTTTCATTCTGGGTTGCGTGCCCCTGTTCATCGCTACCGGCGCAGGTTCCGTGGGCCGACAAATCATGGGTACGACCGTAATTGGCGGAATGCTGGCTGCGACTGGCCTTGCCATTTTCATTATCCCGGCGCTGTATGTGCTGGTCGAACGCCTGGCGAATCTTCGGAAACGAAGAGCGCATGCAACCGCAGAAGTTCCCGAACCTCATCCAATGGAGGCAGATTAGCGTGAAAAAAGCAATTGTCACCTTATTCATGATGCTCATCACGTGCGGGTGCGCCGTGGGACCTAACTATCGGCGGCCGAAGGTGGATGTTCCTGATGCATACCGCGGAGCGCCGGCGCTGACTCAGCCGAGTACTCCGCAGCAGGAGCCACAGCAAGCGTCGCAGTCTTCAGAGCCGTCGTTTGGTGATCAGAAATGGTGGGATGTTTTTCAGGATCCGCAACTGCAGGAACTGATTCGCACCGCACTGAAGCAAAACTATGACGTTCGCATCGCGGCGACCAGAATCCTGGAAGCACAAGCGCAGTTGGGCATCACACGGGCTGACCAGTTGCCGACGATCGATGCTGGGGCTGCAGCTATCAACCAGCGCGTCCCAAAACAAAAAATCGTTGCGCCGTTCCCGTACGAAACGAGTGCGAACCAGGTGGGCGCCTCCGTGTTGTGGGACCTCGATTTCTGGGGCAAGTACCGCCGTGCCACCGAAGCAGCACGCGCGAATCTGCTGGCAACCGAGTGGGCACACCGTGCAGTCACCAACACACTGGTGAGTAATGTCGCGGCTGCCTACTTTCAGCTTCGTGCATACGACCTTCAGCTTGAAATCTCGCGCCGCACCCTGGCTTCCCGCCAAGAGTCGCTGCAACTTACTCAGACACTCGCAAACGGTGGGGTTGGCACCATGCTCGACGTGCGACAGGCGGAACAACTGGTCGCCGTTGCAGCCGAGAGCATACCCGATCTGGAACGGCGCATCCAGCAAGAGGAGAACTTCATCAGCACGCTTCTGGGCAATAATCCCAGTCCGATTGCACGTGGAATGAAGCTGACGGAGCAGCCCCACCTGCCGGAGGTTCCGGCTGGAATACCCTCCTGCCTACTTGAGCGGCGGCCCGATATCCGTGCGGCTGAAGCGCAGTTGATGGCGGCCAACGCCCAAATAGGAGTCGCCAAGGCAGCTTACTTCCCGCAAATAACATTAACTGCAGATAGTGGGTTCCTGAGCTCGGCGCTGACTAGCCTGTTTACTGGCCCAGCTGGCTTCTGGAACTTCGGTGGATCTCTCGCACAGCCCATCTTTGCCGGCGGCAGAATCAAGTCCGGCGTGCGCTTGACTGAGGCACGCAAACAAGAATTGGTGCTGACTTATCAGCAGACAATCCAGCAGGCATTTCGGGGTGTCTCCGACTCACTCGTCGGTTATCAAAAGAGCCGCGAGTTCCGGCAGCATCAGGAAGAGTTGGTGCTTGCGGCTCAGGATGCTGCGCAGCTTTCGGAAGTGCGCTACCGCGGCGGCGCCAGCAACTATCTGGAGGTGCTGACCAATGAAACCAATGCCTTCGATGCAGAACTGGGGTTGGCGCAGGCGCAGTTGAATGAACTTGTAAGTCTTGTTGAGATTTACAGAAATCTTGGTGGAGGTTGGGATTCGTAAGGGACCGTCCAGGGGTGACGCACGGGTGAGGCAGGCCGCTCTGTCGGACTGGGCCTCAGATGTGGCACCGCAAAACGAAGACGCGTTCCAACTTCAGCGCGGTTCCAGAGCCATCCCATTTTTCTGCTTGACTGAGGTGTGTTTGCGACCTATCTTTCCCATGAAAACAGTAAAGAAGCGCCGTTGAACTCGAAGTCGCCCGAAATCAATCTCGTTGCCCCAGCATCAGAATCATCGCATCCGAAGGGGCCGCAGGCGCGTAGCCGCCTTATGACGAACGCCGAGGATCGATATCGAACTTTGCTGGACGCTTCAAGCACCCTGGCCCATCAGCCCACGGTCAAAGCCATTCTACACAGCCTGCGGGGCGTTCTGTCGAGCACTTCCAAGTTGGACGGAGCCGACCTCTTCGTCTTAGACGATGACGAACAAGGTCTGCACATTCTCGAGTTCGATCGGGAAGCCGACGCACCTACAATCAAGATCGGAACCAAACTGTTACGGATTAGCGCACCAGCGCGGGTGCTTGAGGAACAGAAGCCAGTTTTCATCCCGGATGTGTCGCTGGAAATGTTGAGACATCCTGACTTGGCTCCCTTCGCACCCGAGGTTGTGGGACGTAGCACCTATTTGTTTCCAGTGTCAACTGCCCAGAAACGATACGGAATTCTTGCAGTAACAAAGTTGCAGGGGCAGAAATTTATCGCCGAAGATGTCGAACTACTCCGTTCTTTGGCGTCGCACGTTGCGGTCGCGCTCGAGTGCGCGTTGGCGAGGGACACGGCAGAGCTATACCACCGGGAAGTGGTGAAGCAGCGGGATCAGCTCGGCCTGTTGCTGGAAATCAACAATCACATTGTGAGCAAGCTTGAAGCGGAGGAACTCTTTCAGGCTGTGGCCGCGTCGATGCGCAAGCACTTGGGCAACGACATGATCTCCTTGTGGCTCGTCAACAAGCAGTCGGGCAGTCTGGAACGTAGATTTCTCGATTTCCCTACTGGAAGGGGCTTTTTAGATAAGGTTTTTGTCGCCGAGCCCACGGAGCTATGGAGCGAATGGTCGCGCCTCCGCACGCCACAGTATTACTCACCATGGGAAGCAGATATTCCTCCGGCCCTCCGCGAAGCTTCCCGAGCTGAATCCCTCCTTTCGGCCGTCCTGGTGCCATTGCAGGGCGGCGAGAGTCCATTGGGTCTGTTGACCATGTGTAGTCGCAAGGCGGATGGGTTCAACGAGGCGGACCGCGACCTGCTGTCGCAGATCGGCACCCAGATATCTCTGGTACTGGAGAATGCTCTGGCCTATGGACGGCTAAGGGCATCGCGCGACGATCTGGAAGAGCAGCGGATGTATCTGGAATCGGAGATCAGCTCGGAATACAACTTCGAAGACTTCGTCGGACACAGTTCGACGATCAGGAAAGTCTTTGAACAGGTGTCGATCGTTGCGCCGACCGCGTCCACAGTCTTGCTTCATGGGGAGACCGGTACGGGTAAGGAATTGATCGCACGCGCCATTCATAATCTCAGCCCCAGACGAGAGCGCACTTTTGTGCGGATGAACTGCGCCGCCATCCCCTCGGGATTGCTCGAAAGTGAATTGTTTGGGCATGAAAAAGGGGCTTTCACTGGAGCCCTGATGCAAAAAAAGGGCAGGTTCGAGCTTGCTGATCATGGTTCGCTCTTTCTCGACGAAATCGGCGACATCAGCCTCGAATTGCAGCCCAAGCTGTTGCGTGCCGTTCAGGAGCAGGAGTTCGAGCGTCTGGGCAGTACCAGAACAATTCACGTCGATGTGCGAATCATCGCCGCAACCCATCGGGATCTTCCCGTGATAATTCGCGAAGGCAAGTTCCGCGAGGATCTTTTCTATCGGTTCAACGTATTTCCGATTGAAATTCCGCCACTTCGCGAGCGACCGGACGACATCCCTCTGCTCGTTAACTATTTTGTCTCCAAGCTCTCACGACGAATGGGGAAGAAAATCAATTCGATCTCCAAGCAAACCATGGATGTGTTGGCGAATGCCTCGTGGCCGGGCAATGTGCGCGAACTGCAAAACCTTATCGAGCGCGCCGTCATTCTCACACAGGACAGCGAGTTATATGTACCGATCACAGAGCTGAAGGGCAGAATGCAAGTGCGTCGAACTAACTCGCCGTCCACGTTCCACGACGCCGAGCGACAGGCCATCATTGATGCGCTGAAAGCTGCGTCAGGCAGGATTGCTGGCGCCGGCGGCGCGGCAGAACGTCTTGGTCTGAAGCGTACGACACTGCAAAACAAAATGCGCCGACTACAGATTACTCACCTCGAAAATTGAGCTTCGCCCGTCGTTTGGCAATCGTCTTATGAGTACGAATCGGCCTATGCCAGACCTCTCTGTTCCTCCCTTACTCTAATCGCGGCGGGCGTTCCAGGAGCTGCGTCTGGCTGGGTTAGAAGAAACGAGAACCGGTACAGCGCATCCATGTCATCGGAAAATATACGGAGAAAATCTTCCGCATTGGCGTATTTGCTTTCTTCGCTGTCCGCGACCGGTTTTTCGATGCAGATCGCCATTTCTCCGTCTCCCGGAACTATTCCATGTCTTGCGGACGCGCTGCCCAAGAAGGACGGCGCTCACGCGAATGACCTAGGCTGATTTCCTCGTCTGCAAACAAAACTCAATGATTTTTCCAGGTTGCGGCTGAGCACGGCAGTGCCCTTTCAAGGGCGCTGCCGCAATGCGGTCAGAACTCGAAAAGCGGCCGCGCGGTTTGCCTATCAAAAGATAGAGCTTAGGCCCGCCCAGGCTTTGGTACCGCGAATGCACGTCCCAAACCTTGGACACAGCCCCTCAACATGAATGTGGCGCGACGACGTCCGGGACCGGCTTGCCTTAGCAATCGAGCGGAGTCGTGTCGCGAGGTCCGACTGGCACCAGATAGACATGGGAATTTTGTACGCCAACGAAAGTCCGGCTTCAGCGGAAGCCCCTGAAGCCCGGTTCCCCTCGGCCCGGTTGCTCAAGGCGGGCGTAGCCGCGCTCCTGTTATGGATGGCGATCTGTGGTGTCCCCGACGCTTCTCTCGCCACCAACCTCCGCACCTGGGTGATCGATGTCTCGGTGATTGATGAAAAGGAGCTGCCAGTACCCAATGCGACGGTTGAGCTCTGCCTGGGAGAGAAGCTCGAGGGTGCTTCGAGCACGGACGCCACGGGAAAGATATCGCTTAGAGTCAACGCTCCAGGGGCCTATTCGCTGAAGATTCAAAAGAAAGGCTACTTACCCTTCCAGACAGCTTTGGAAGTTAGCGAGGGGAATGCCGGGCAAAATATCGAGGTAGTGTTGAGCAGTTCGGCGTTGAGTCACGAGAGTGTGGAGGTTAGAGGCGAAGCGTCCA
Source organism: uncultured Acidobacteriaceae bacterium (assembly GCA_963773675.1). Taxonomy (GTDB): domain Bacteria; phylum Acidobacteriota; class Terriglobia; order Terriglobales; family Acidobacteriaceae; genus Sulfotelmatobacter. The sequence continues at coordinate 131,889 of CAVZCG010000012.1, read as the reverse complement.
ATCCAGTAACAGAAACCACAAGCAGCCCCACAATGTTGGCTCCTGCGGAAGCCAGGGACACTCCATTACGCCCAGCTACTCTGGTGGATGCTCTGCCACTGGTGCCTGGAATCGTGCGTGGCCCAGACGGGAATGTGAGAATCGCGGGTTTCGGTGAAGACCATAGCGCGCTATTGGTCAATTCGGTGGACGTGACCGATCCCGCTACCGGTGCCTTTGGACTCAGTATTCCGATCGACAGTGTGCAGACCATCCAAGTTTCCGAGATGCCATATCTCGCAGAGTACGGGCGCTTCACTGCGGGTGTGGTGGCAGCCGATACGCGACGCGGAGGCGAGAAGTGGGCCTACAGCCTGAATGACCCGTTCCCTGACTTTTTCATCCGCAGCGGCCACCTCGAAGGTGTGCGCGACGCGGCTCCCCGATTAAACGTGAGTGGCCCCATCATCGCCGACCGCTTGTATTTCCTCGAAGGTGCCGAATACCTGCTCAATAAGAAAGAGGTCCGCACGTTACCCTTTGCTGAAAGCCTGACCACATCCAGGGCAACCAACTCTTTCACTCAACTTGATGCGATCCTTTCTCCCCACCAGATCCTGACTGGCAGCCTCCATTTCGCCCCGCATTCGCAACAGTATGCCGGATTGAATTTCTTCAATCCGCAACCGGTCACTCCAGATGGAAATTTCCATGAGATCACCGGCACGATCCTGGACCAGCTCTCTATCGGTGGGGGGCTTTTGCAGAGCACGCTCGCATACAGAGTGGTGAACGCTGATATAACCCCGCAAGGACCAGCTGACATGGTACTGATTCCGACCGGAAACCTCGGCAACTACTTCAGCCAGGAATCGCGCCGCGCCAACCGCTTTGAATGGCTTGAAGAATGGACACCGCGCACGTTTCACTTTGCGGGGCTCCACATCTTCAAGTTCGGATCGGTGCTAGGCCACAGTGAGAATGTGGGCCACTTTTACGCGCATCCTGTTCTGATCGAGGACGCCAATGGTCATCTTCTGCGACGGATTAGTTTCTCAGGAGCGGGAGCGTTTGATCTTGCCGACACCGAGCCCGCTGTTTTTGTCGAGGACCATTGGGTGCTGAATTCTCACCTTGCTATCGATGTTGGCTTGCGCCTGGAAGCTCAAACGATCACCTACACTACTCGCACCGCCCCACGCAGTGGCTTCACGTGGACCCCTGATGAGGGCAAGACAGTGGTCCGCGGCGGTATTGGAGTTTTTTACGATTCCGTTCCGCTCGATGTCTACGCATTCAACAGCTATCCCCAGCAGACGATCACGACCTATAACTCATCGGGCACGCCCGTAGGGCCACCGGTGCAATACCTCAACCTAACCTCGCAGGAGGCGCAATCGAGCTTTTCGCTTGTCGATCGCTCTCGCAAGAGCGGAAATTTTGCTCCCTTCAGTGTGGCGTGGAACGCGGGGCTCGAGCGCAGGGTGAACCATCTCCTGCTGCTTCGCGTGAAGTACCTGCAGGGCCAGGAACAGGACATGATCACGCTGCAGCCGGAAGTCATCCAGAACCAGAATGCGTTTGTCCTTGGGGGATCCGGCTGGGCACACACCCATCAAACTGAGTTCACCGCGCGAATCGGAGCTGCTTCCAATCGCCGGTTTTTCTTCTCCTACGTTCGGCAATATGCCTATGGCGAAGTCAACGACGCCAACTCCTACCTGGGAAACTACCCCTTTTCCGTCGTGCGGAACAACATCGTGGCGAGCTTGCCCAGTGAAATTCCCAACCGGTTTATGCTGTGGGGTCCATTCGCTTTTCCAGGGAAGATTCTAGTGACTCCCCATGTGGAGTTTCGTAACGGATTTCCCTACCAACCGACCAACGTATTCCAACAGTATGTAGCTGAGACGTCCGCCCAATCTCGCTTTCCGCGATACTTTTCTCTCGATGTGCGAGTTTCGAAAGATTTCCAAGTAGACGCGAAACACGCCGTGCGGCTCTCCGGTACGGTCAATAACCTTACCAACCACTTCAATCCGCTCGAGGTGCACTCGAATATTGCCGATCCGCAGTATGGCGTCCTCTTTGGGAACAATGGTAGGCGATTTACACTCGACTTTGATGTTCTTTTTTGATGTTCGGACGGCTGTCGGGAGCTGTGCGACAGTTGCGCTTTCGGCCCAGCAGCGCAAGAACCGATAATTAATTGCGGTTACGAACCACACCGTTAGACGACTGGGATCATATGTCGCTTTGCTAGGGCCTCAATCTGCGGCTCGGTCACGGCTGAGAGGTCTGCGCTTTCGGTAGCGATGACCCGTCGGGAAATGTCGGGATGATGGGCCTTCAAGTATTGTTTCAAGAAGTCGGCGGCGTTGCTTTTTCCAGTGGCGTGACCGATCAGGACGATCTCATTCGCCGGAATGATATCTTTCGCGATCTCCTCATAAAACGAATCCTCTTCCGGTACACGCTCGCCCTGGTAGTGTGCTTCCTTTCGATGAATCAGATGATGATGGAAATTGTAAGGATCGTAAGGTTGCACCTTATGTTCGTCTGCTGGACGACTTCCACCGAAATCCTGGTAAACGTGGGCGGCGTGGTGGTCGATGACGACGATCATCCGGCTTTGCTGGGCCGGTTCTTCTGCGTGTGAACCTGATTTATGCGCATCAGGTCCGGCTTCCTTCAAGAATTTACGCAGCCGAGAAACTTCCTCTAAACCAAGATCATGGGTCTGCGGCCTCTTGAAAAAGACCCGTTGGCTGCCGACGCGGAACACAAATTCATCGCCTCCATGCGGTTGAACCTCGCCCAGGTGCTCGACCAGTTCGACAGCCTCGCTCCAACTTAGGTTGTGGGGTAGCTTGCCGTTGAGAAGATTCTGGTACAGCGATTCGAGGTGCTTGCTCATAGTGTCTTCTCCCTCACAAAAAAGAGCTTCTAAGCTCGATCAATGTGCGTCTCGGACGATTGCGATCAAGCAAGACGTGATGCCTCTCCCTATCCTGCATCGCGGAAATCGCGCAGATGTCTCCTAAGGATTATGGTTTCTTGGATCGTCGTTCGCGCTGATGTATTGAAGCCCAAGCGGTCCAATCGCCGTCACTTGCGTTATGTACTCACTGGATTTCGCCCAGTGGAAATGGGAAGTATTGCCCGGCAGAACGATGACGCTTCCGGGCGGATATGCCTCCAGCTTTTCCGGATTGAACTGCTCACCCAGGCCGATGTAGAAAACGCCCGAGATTACTGTATAGACTCGGTCCTCCGGGTGTCGGTGTGGCATCAGCTTAACGCCATGGGGCACTCGGACCCTGATCGTGTAGGGTCCGGCCTCCGAGGGTTGACCCACGATGACAGCCAGGCGGACCGAAGGTGGAAACGCCGCGAAGGGCTTCCAGTTGATGTCTTCGGACAGGACCGATTTGAAAACGTCTTGGCCTGGCTGATGTGCTGCAACCGACCTTTGTTGTGCTCCCGTCGTCACTGCCGTTCCCTCATTTGGCATATAACATTCCTCGTAATTTAGGAGTGCTAGACATTCCCGATTAGACAGAGGAGAACTTTGGGGCTGCTTGCTTGATGGTGTCACTCGGCGGCGCCGCGCCGGGCACTTGCTTTCGAAGCACGCAGCGGTTCAACGCTTCTGGTACGGGTGGAAGATGTAGTCCTTCGCCTTCACTGGTGTATGGCACGCGTATCCGCAGTCTGAAGGGCTTTTGGCATCGGCCGTGAACTTATCGGATGCGGGGTCGTAGTTGAACACCGCGTATCCCCATCCGCCGCTTTTCGAAAATCTCTTGCTGTCCTTTTCCATCACGAAAGCCTGGGAAAAGACGTCCGGCACTTCCACGGCGAAAGGGGCCTCCGTGCTCTTCTTCAACTTCCACTGGAGCTTGACGATCATGGACCCCTCCGGGAAAGGCTGGCCGTTACCGGGGACGCCGGCTTTATACGCGTTGATCATCGTGGGGTTCGCGACGATCACCTTGAGTATTTCGGTGGTTCGGGCGGAGGAGACGTCAGCCCAGTCCTCGTATCCCCTGAAGTCGGAGAACGCGATTCCGCCCGGCGATACCAGCGAGTACTTGTCCTTGTCCTTGTCTTGGCCCTGCGCAAAAAGGGCCGCGACGCCGAGGACGGCGAGCACTGCCACGGCTGTCGCAACGATGTTAAAGCCGCCGATACGTTTCACGGCTGTGCGTGTTTCTATCTTGTGTGCTTGTTGTTCTTGCGCCACAGATTTCGTCACAAATTCGGACATTATGTATTTCCCTTCGCAAGAAAGTCTTGCAAGCCCGGTCAACGTGCATCTCAAACGGCTGCGATTAAACCAGAGTGAAGGGAGTAAGACAATTGGACAATGGTATCGACGATACCTTCGTATCGGTTGGGAAAGTAAGTTTCCTTCACGGATCGAACTTCAGGACTAGAGGCGTGAAAAGCCATCTGCCCCAGGTATGAGACGCTGCGGTCGATAGAAAGTATGGGCAATACCATCGTCCAATTGCGCGTCCCATTTTCTTCTGGCTCAATGGTCGCAGAGGAAGGTCCCATGGCAATTATCGAAAGGAGCCATCAATGAACGCCGTACAAGTCGAACACAAAAGCTATGAGATGCCCCCGCGCGAGGGGATCAGCATCGCGCATTTTCTCACCGTCGCCGACGTCGAGCGATCGGCTCGCTACTACGAAAAGGTCTTCGGCGCTCGCATCCTGTCCATGGGTGACGGCAACGCGCCTCCGTACCTTCAGCTTGCGAATATCTGGATGATTCTGAACGTTGGGGGCGGGCCAACCCCGGATAAGCCGACGGTAACGCTCAGCGTCCCCGACCCGAATCACATCAACAGCTTTATGAATTTCCGCGTTGCGGATATTCAAGCGTGCTACAAATTATGGAAAAGTCGAGGAGCAGAGTTCATCACGGAGCCGATTCCCAAGTACGGCGAGATTCGCTGTTACATCCGCGATCCTGACGGCTACATTATCGAGGTCGGACAGAGCACTACCCTCACGTACGGTTAACACTTGGGGCGGATTGGGATGCGGATCTAAGCGGTTACGGATGTTCGCTTGAGGCCTTCCGGGCTGCAGTGTCTAGCCAGTACGTTGGCCTTGATCGATACATTCGTGCGATTGATTCGTCGTCGCACTTGTTTCAATGTTGCTTTGGACACCAAGCGTTACCTCGAGGACTTCGATCGGCTGCAGAAAACCGCGACGTCCGACCAGCAGCTGTTCGATCAGATGACGGAGCTATACCCGCATTGCGTGGCCAATCAGTCGTGGTTGATGTTCGGATTCCCGGGGGCATAACTCACATCAACGGCAGTAGCCGGTCCTTACGCACTTTGGAGGAAGCCGCGGACGATGAGCTAACTCATATTCAGGAGCACAGAATTCGATTTCAAAAAGGAGAGCAACAATGACAACTAAAGGAAAAGTCTTAGTGCTGGTATCGAGCGGCCGCGGTTTGCCCTTGAAAGATGGCAAGGTTTATACCGGCGCCGGCTACTACCTCAACGAACTGACGGTTCCCGTTCGCGCCCTGATGAAGGAGGGCTACGAAATCACCTTCGCCAACCCCAAAGGCAACGCACCCCAAGTGGATGTGCATTCAGAGGTCGCCGATTTCTTCGGTGGGGACGCAGCCAAGCTTCAGGACTATATGTTATTCCGCGACGGCCTGGCTGGGCTCAGAGATCCAACCCGCATCGCGGATGTCATCGCGTCGGGCCTGGATCGATATGACGCTGTTTTCGTCCCCGGCGGCCATGGCCCGATGATCGATCTTCTCGATGACCCCAATGCCGGCATAGTGATGAGACACTTTCACGAAACATCCAAACCTACGGCTGTGCTCTGCCATGGCCCGATTTCACTGCTCTCGGCTCTTCCGAATTCGACCGAGGTAGTCGCGGCGCTGGCGGCGGGTGATGCCGCTGGAGCACACGCAAAGGCGAAAGGCTGGATCTACGCTGGCTATAAAATGACTATCTTTTCGACGGCGGAAGAGCAGCAGCGGGAGCCGCTTGAGATTGGTGGCAAGGTGCTCTTCTATCCGGACTTCGCCTTGCGTACAGCGGGCGGTGATGTGAGTGTGCTCGCTCCATGGTCGAGCTACGTCCTTCAGGATCGCGAGCTGATCTCAGGTCAGAACCCGTTCTCTGATCAAGCGCTTCTGGACCTTCTTCTCCCGGCGCTCAATGGGAAGAAGAAATCGGTTTCAGCGGCATAAGAATCAGGGACGCTACCCTTCGATGGAGAGACAAGAGATGGAGTGGAAACGGTTGGTCCAGTTTGCGCTGCAGGGTAGCAGTGATTTGGAACAATATGCCATCCTGCTGATACGCGTTTCGATCGGGCTGTTCTTCGCCATCTCCGGGGCAAACAAATTGTTTGTCGCCGGTGGCACGAAACCTGTTTACGACACTCTCGTTCAGGCCAAAGCCCCGTTTCCCCATCAGTTGGCCTATTTCGTCGCGGGTGTCGAGTTCGTTGGCGGGTCCTTGTTGACCGTGGGGTTTCTTTCGAGCCCAGCCTGCTTGGCTTTATTGATCGATATGACAGTCGCCACCCTGACCAGCGCGGTTTCCACCCTGCCTAAAGGACTTTCGCCACTTAACTGGCTCGACGATTTCCTTTACCTTCCAGAAGTCCTGTACGTGCTCTTCTTTATCTGGCTGATCTGCTCCGGTCCGGGAAGGTTCAGTGTCGATTACTGGCTCGCCGGAAAGTTGCTGGGGTGATCGATCGACGAAGCATCGCCAGACGGCTGAATGAAGTGGTGAAAACTGGTACTCCGCTTTAGAGTCACGAGGCGCGAGCGCCGCATACGTATAATTCCAATCGCTGTGAGGAACAATGACGAAACCGACGAGCTTTGAAACGGACATTCGCCCGCTTTTTACGGAGCGAGACATTCGAGGCATGAGCAAAGCGTTCAACCTGGGAAGTTATGATGACGTGAAGACACACGCGGCTGCCATTTACGACCGCATTCGGGGAATTGGTGGCGCGGTAATGCCGCCCCCGCCCCCGACAGGAGAAGGTCCCTGGCCTCAGGCTCGCATCGAGCTATTCGCAAAGTGGATGGTCCCGGTGGACGCAGTGAGGTTGCCGAATGAGTCGTAGCTGTACGTGCTGGCAAGTGCGCTGGCCGAATTGCTCAAGGAAGTAATGCCCGAGCCATCTGCCTGATAAAAGACAGTCGTTCCCGCTCGCAACATGGAAAGCGGCAAGTCGAGAACATCGCTGTGAGAGTAACGCGCTAGAACGTTCCCGGAAGAATCGGTTTCCTCCAGAAGACCGAAGCCGTCATAGAGGTAGTTGGTCGTTCCGAGGGGGCCGGATTTCTGGATGCGGCGTCCGAAGGGATCGTACTTGAAGGTCGTGGTGCCGCCATTCGTGCCGGGAACGATTGCCTGCACCAGTCGGTTCTCGAAGTCCCAGGAGTAGGATTTGCCGGAGGGGTCGGAGAGGGTGTTGCCGTTTGCGTCTAATGGTAACCCTAACACGCTTTTCCACCACGAGCCGCTTCTATCCTGATGCGTTCCCGACCACTTAGCCCACATCGCGCTGAAGCGAAGTCTGCGATTTTTTGAAAAAATCCCCTGATGCGGTTTTTTGGCTCTAGTCGTGTTTGCGCCCTGATTCGTTTCGAGCGCAGCGAGACCAACCCCGGCAGCGGAGGAAAAAACTCTCTCCTCACCTCACGCACTCGACGGCGCGAGCGGAGACAGCATTTCTTCTTCAGCTACGGGCAACATCTCCTCCGATTGTAGTCAGCGGGTCACGCGCAAAGAAGTGACTTTCGGGGGCTTAGGGGACAGGTACTAAAACTGCATCACCATCAGGCCGGGGATGCGTTGGAAGTCGCGGAGATTGCCCGTTAGCACTTTGAAGCCAAGCGAAAGCGCCGTGGCTCCAATCAGCAAGTCTCCGAACGGAATCACCACACCTCGGCTCTGCTGCTCTCCATCGATCTTTCCCGCAAGAAGCGCGGTCTCTTTCGTGTAGGGATACACCGTTAGATCGGTCAGCAGTTCGTTGAGGAACGATTCGCGGCGCTGTCGTATTTCCGGGGTTTGCGCGCGATAAAGGCCGTGGATCAGTTCAGTCAGGCCGATGGCCGAGATGGCCGCTTCCTGGTCGCCCGTCGCTTTCACGCTTTTCGATCAACTGCTCGACGGTGTCGCCGCGACGTTCGGCAGCGATCACCACGCTGGAATCGAGGATCAGTCCCATGCAGGCGGGTTCAACGGCTCACGATGGCTGTTGATAGCGGCTTCCAGATCGCGAGCGAAATCTCCGTCGAGCGTGGCCGTGGAAGCATGTTCTTTCGCGAGCCGCAAAGACTCGGAAAGCAAGCGCACATGCGGCTCGGCGGGACGAAGCACGGCCACAGGCAGCTTGTCGCTCTCGATCACCACCTCTGCACCGGCGCGCACCCGCGCCAGTACTTCAGCAAAGTTGCTGGCGGCTTCTGCTTCTGAGATGTGGATCACATGGTCAGCCATGGCGAGATTATACCGTCATTCCGCCCGGTCAGGCTCGGCATCCAATGGTGCAGCGGGCATCAAGTTCGGAATATCGAATTTTGTGCGGCCGTTTCTTCGCTGGAAGCATCTGCGAGTGGTGGAGTGTCCCTATCAACCCGCTGCGCCAGCAGCGACAGTTCTTCACCTCACCCCGCCACGGCACTTTCGGCACGCAGGACACCCCGAATCGGCTCCACCGGACCTAAAACCGCCCAGCTTCGGGACACGGATTCAACACCGGATCAGGAGGCAATCGGCTAGCTGAACACGCCGGGATCAGGGCGCGGATCGGCCCAGGATTTGGGACTCGAACCAACGTAACTTGGGGGGGTCCGGAGCTGCGAACTAAGCTTAGCAGTAAGGAACGGCAGGAGGGGTTGTGCGATATCGAACCGCTGCGATTTCATGTTTCTCGCTGATCGGCATAGTGTTCGGGCTGCCAGCACTTATATGGGCTGTCTTCCTTCCGTCTTTAAGAGAGGGTCTTCCTAATCCCCTGCCAGCCTACGAGAAGATGCTGCTCGACACTGCCGTCTTCTGCGGCGACTGGAAGTGGCTCCTCGCGATTCCCACAATAGGGCTGGGGATGCTATTCACAGTCTTGGGACTCGCAGTCCCGCGTGCGCGTGGGTAAAACTTGGACCTCACCGGCGGTGGGCATCCCAGCCGACGCTCAAGAAGATATATACAAAGCCAGAAAGCAAACAGAAAAGGGGCAAGGCATCTCGCCACTTTGCTGCTCGCGTGACGCAAACTGCAAGGAGAGCAACACCGGCACAAGCCAGCACAATCAGCCCGGTTCTACCGAGGACGAGATCGGAGTAAAAGGAGCTCTTCCCAGCGAACCACTCGAATGCGCAGCGCCAGTCCAGGCCAAGGCCGATCACAATCCAACCTAGCTGAAGCCACCGAGGCTGTCTCGGCCGCGCTGCGTCCCGGCTCTCCGTAGGCTGCTGGCCTTGCAGTCCCGACACTCTTTTTCGCTCCTGCTCTGCTAGTCTTCCCGCCCCTGTCTCAATCTGTGCAGCCCAGTCGCTTCTCTATTTCTTCGTGTGCCTTTCTTTGGAGTTCTAACAACTCCGAGATGTCGCGGCCCCATAGGATCAAGTCCAGCCCCGGAAGCCAATGCCCCCACTGCTCGGGTACTTGATGCTCGATGCCGTCGATCCCCCATGAAAACCCAACCATTTTCCCGAGGATCTTCACGCGCTCCCAGTCGTATTCCGATTGGACGTCAGCAACTACGGCATAGTATGTAGCATCGTGAGAGCATGGACACGGAGAAGCTGGTGAACTCGGAGGGGCAGGTGGCCCGTTATCCGGAACAGAAGGTGCTGGATCCGTCTGGCCGTTCCAGTCCAGCGTGTTGTACCAGAGACCGTCGGGACCCTGGTACGGCGCATCCGGGTCCGTAGGGACGCAATTGGGCGATTGCGGCGGGCACCCCCCTTGGTGACCCGAAGGGTCAGTTAGGAGCACAGACCTATTCCGGGTGTAGGCGTAGAAGTTGACTCCGCCCCTGAGCCGGATCGGGTCTTCGCTGAGGAAGCGTCCCGCGCTGGGATCAAAATAGCGAGCACGGTAGTAGTAAATGCCAGTTTCGGGATCGAACTCGCGCCCCGTGTACTGGAACGGGTTGACGAGTGTGCCGGTTGAGGAGGTCAGTCTCCCGTAGCTGTCGTACGCGTATGTGTTTGTGAGCGCACCGGCTGAGCTGCTGAGCGATGTAACCGAGCCGAGTCCATCTCGTTGATAGTAGCTCGTGGTTCCAGATCGCGACTCGCTTAATGTCTCGTCCACACTTTCAGTCCGCGTGTAGCGCCCCAGAACATTCCCGGCGCTGTCCATTTCCTCGATGTCGTTGACGCCGTCATAGAGGTAATTCGTGGTTCCGAGTGGGCCGGATTTTTGAATGCGCCTGCCAAACGGATCGTAGCGGAAGGTTGTGATCCCGGTTCCCGGAACCGTTGCAGAGATCAAGCGATTTTCAAAATCCCAGCTGTAGGTTTTGCTGCCATCTCCGAGGGTATTGCCGTTTGCGTCTAATGCTGACCCCACCACGGTTTTCGACCACGAGCACTTTCTATCCTGATGCGTTCCCGACCACTTAGCCCAGATTTCGCCGACGCGAAGTGCACGATTTTTAGAAAAAATCCCCTGATGCGTTTTTTTGCTCTGAGCCGCGCGTGCGCCCTGGTGCGTGTCGAGCGCCGCAAGATCAACATCGGCAGCTAAGGAAAAAGTCTCCTCACCACTCGTGAGAACAGGGAGTCGTTCTTCAGCTGCGGGCAGCATCACTGCTGATTGTAGTCAGCAAGGCGAGCGCAAAGAAGTGACTTTGGGGACTCGCGGAGAAGGTACTACAGGCCGCGCTACTCGTCTTCAGTTTCCGCTTCGAGGGCGGCCAGCAGTGCAGCCCTCTCGTCGTCGCTCTGGCGGTGATCATCATTCGTGACTACCGATTTCTTGTGTTTCAGCTTTGCTCCGGGATGCGTGGCCGCGTGGATTTGTTGCAGCTTGCGGATCGCCACGTGCGTATAGATTTCCGTGGTCGAGAGTTCGGCGTGTCACCCCTCCACCCCGTGCGAAGCACGGTCGGGTTTGACTCATACCTCGGCAGGGCACCTCGGGCAGGCAGGACACCCCAGAAACCAACCTCCGGCGGACCTAAACCCTCCAGCCTCGGGACTCCGATTCCACACCCGATCTGAGCGGGAATCGGCCAACTAAACGCCACAGGATCGGACAGCTAATCGGACCCAGATCAGGGCGCGGATCAACGGCTAGGCCACACCGGAATCAGGAAGGGATCGGCAGAGCAAAACGGCAGGGGCCGCGTCACAGATCGGCACGGCCCTTACACCCCCTCAGCGATGGGTCAGCGGCTAAGAAAAAAATTCATTCCTGGCAAGCGGCGATCAGGAACCTGGGCACCCTAACACCCCTCATCCGCTCCGGAACTCGCGCTCTAACGCGCCGGAAACGCCAGCGGTAGGTATTCTGCTTTGGGTCAGATCAGCGGCGGCCAAGGAAAATTCTTAGCCGTTACCGGGCTGGATTGGGATGCTCATCGACGTGCCGACCCTTTTCTTTGCTGATTTCGAGCTTGACGCAGTAGTCCTCATCTTCCGGGTTGGGTACATGGCACTGCTCGACTCTCCCTTCCAACGACATTTGGAAGCATCGACAGAAAGATATTCTCCGCTCACTGTCATGGCCATAGGCAAGGAGTTTCATTTCCCTCTCTGATTCCCACTCGATCGCCGCGATGTAAAGGTGGTCACTCTTCAGGGTGCCTTGTTTCGGTTCAGAGCGCAGGAGCCGTTCTTTTAGATCAATCGGCGGCCCCTTCGATTCGACGGAGACAAGTAGGTTGTTGGTGTAGTCGCTCCCAGCAAAATCGTTGATTACGATCCACCGGCTGTCCGGCGACCAGACCACGGTAGCATCTCGATCATAGGTGTAGAGAACTCGGTGGTCACCTGATTTGAGGTTTCGCAACACCAGTGCCATCGCGCGTCCCTGCGCTTGATTGGAGCAGAACACATTCGAAACGCGATAAAGACCATCGGGCGAAGTTACAGGCTGCCTGAACGCAAGCTTGCCCGGAACACAGTCTTGGGCCCAAGCCAGCGAGGAAACTGCTAGTACCGAGATAAGGATTTGCGATTTAGCGGGTCCGTGGCCCAACGGTCTGCGCCTCCCTTGATTTCGTGCTTCGCAGGTAGTGGATAAACTCAACGTAGTCCTCGAAGGTTTCCCTCGCTCGGAACTTGTTGTTGTCTTCCTTAGAAGGTTTGCGGCAGCCGAACTGATCAGCCACTTTCTTCAACGGTTCGTCCAGATCGATCTTCTCGAAGCCAAGTATTTCCGCAACGCGATCAGATTTCTGGAATGGAACCTTCTTGCTGAAAGTGTAGGGCTGGAACTCAGCATACATTGCACGGGCAATCGGTTGTAGTTCGGGCCGGAAAGTTGCCACGAAACTCGCCATTGTTGTGTCGGCGGATCGTGGCGAGATTATCTCCTGCTCGCGTCTCCGAGCCCTCCGTTTGACGTACCGCATTCCGGCTATCATCGCGACAGCGAGCACGCCCAGGAGAACGTACAAGCCCCATAAGCTCATTTGCCTCCTCCCTGCTGGCATTTCGGACAAGGATGGAACCCGTGGCAGCTAAACCGACCCAGATCAGGGCACAAGGAATCGGGGCTTAACCCTAGTGCGACCGCTTCCTGCGTCTGAGAGCACAACGCATTAACTCGTCCAGAGCATGTTCGTATTCAAAGATGTGGTTTACTTCGCTCTCTGTCGAGCTTTGAAACCACGCCTCCTCTGCGCTCGGAGAACCGAAGCGGATGCCTTGCCTATAAGACCCGACGTCTTGAAATCGCAGAAGGTTTGTACCCTCAGAACTGACATATCGCCCTACGAAAACCAGAGTTTCCACGAGTGGTATGAGGAGATCCTCGTCAACATAGTGAACAGAAAAATAAACCTGACCCTCCTTGAGAACCCGTGCGGAAATAGGCTCCGCGTACGTCGTCAAGTCCCGCTCCTCGAACCGCATTGTCGTTCCCAGCCTCCTGCTGCAGAAGTTGCTTGATAAGACGCGGGCACCTGGCTAGAAGAAAGCCAACACCGGCCAGTATTGGGTAATGACGTATATGGTGAAACCACCAACTGTCGTCCACGTGAGAATCTTCACAGTATTCGGGTTCTTCAGCGGACACTCCCCATTAGGCTCGTTTTCCTTGCAAGAACAACTGAGGGGGCCGTCGACCCATTGGGGTCCCTCTTTTAGGCTCACAATTCTCTTTCGCATCGAGACCCGACAGGTATCAAACTCTTTCCCTTGGGCGGAGCATGCGCTCTGACACTGTGCCTCTTCACCCGGAGTACAGTTCCGCCATCCGTACGGAGGCACAGGTCTCGGTGATAGCCCACGAGGATCGATCAGATTGACGGGATCGTTGCTGACGTAATCGTAGAAGTTTGGCCCGCCCTTTAATCCAATAGGATCCTCGCTGATGAATCGGCCCACGTTTTGGTCATAGTATCTGGCGCGGTAGTAGTAGGCCCCCGTCTCTTGATCGAACTCACGTGCGGTGTATTGGAAGGGATTGGGGATTGTACCGCTTGAAGCCGTCAGCTTCCCAAAGGAGTCATAGGTGTAGCTATTCGCGATTCCGCCCGTTGAACTGCTGAGTGATGTAACAGAGCCAAGCCCGTCTTCCTCGTAGTAGCTGGTTATTCCCGAACGCAGCTCAGATAGAGGTTCATCCACGTAAACGCCTTGCGTGTATCTAGCCAGGACGTTGCCGCTGTTATCGATTTCCTGCAGGAGGTTTGCCCCATCATAGAGGTAATTCGTGGTTCCGAGTGGGCCGGATTTTTGAATGCGCCTGCCAAACGGATCGTAGCGGAAGGTTGTGATCCCGGTTCCCGGAACCGTTGCAGAGATCAAGCGATTTTCAAAATCCCAGCTGTAGGTTTTGCTGCCATCTCCGAGGGTATTGCCGTTTGCGTCGTACGTGGAGAGTGCGGTCATAGCTGAAGAGGCCGAATGCGGTCCGCAGTTCACTTTCGCACGCGGTTTTCCTGAACGAACTTCTCCAGATCCTTTGGCTCGACATACGGCTCACTAGTTCCGCATTTGACGGGTTTCACATCACCGACAAAAGCGCTCGGACATAAGCCGGGCACGTTGATCGGGATTGGCTTGTTCTGGTCTATGTAAAAGAACCCATGCGCCCAAGTTGCTCCCGTAGTCTCGGCGATAAAGAAGTACACAAGCCCAGGGGGCAGAGCGGATGCAACCCCGCCGCTCGGCACCGTCTGTACGTAGCCAGAGGGCACCCTGCCGTATAGAAGGTTCATGCTGGTAACCTTCTCACCTCTGGAATTTTCACTCGCAGTCCGAAAACTCCATACCTCTGACTTCGCGTCATTGGGAGTCGCAATCCTACGTCCTTGCTGAGGAGCATAGACGGTAAAGGAAGAGAGATGCCCACTTCCGTCAAGCGAGAACGAGGGGCCACTCCCAATCTTGACCGAAGTTGGGACCTCGCAGCCACAAAGGAGCAGGCAGAACCCGCCTAACAGTAGTCGCGTTGTTTTCACCGCTCTCATCGTGCGCTCCGAATGATCTGCAATCGCCAAGCATCGGTCAGAGGATGCATGGATCTCATTGTGGGGTCATCCCCGAAAAGCCTGGGCCAGTGGGCTGACCGCCGTTGCTCGGAGTCGTCAAGTATGGAACAAGTTCGTACCAAAAATGCCCCCACGGATCGTACATTGGGTTGTAATCGTCATTGTGAGCCTCGTCGAGCGTGCAGGTCTTGTCACATGGCGCGCTGGGATATTTCATGCGGATGTGCATCCCGTCTTTCTTGCGGAATTCCCAGCCACCGCTATGAGCGATCGGATCAAAGAAAAGAAATGGGTTCCAGCTAGACCAGTTGTCGTTTGAGTAAAAACCGTTCTGCTCAAGGATCTTCCTGGCCTGAACACAGGGCATCGGAACAACTATGCCGTCACCACCACCCAACGGCGTGTAGCCTGGGAACAGACCGTTGAGTGAGGCCATATCCTGCGGATTGACTTGAGCCAGCCCGAACGGGTCAAGAAAGCGCGTAGGCGAGTTCTTAACGTAGCGATAGAAGTTAAGTCCACCCTCGAAGTGGGCCATGTCCTCGTTGATGAAGCGCCCAATGGTCGGATCAAAATATCGCGTGCGGTAATACCGAAGCCCGGTTTCTGGGTCATAGTCTCGCCCGGTGTACTGAAATGGGTTGGTGACCGAGCCAGTGGAGGCCGTCAAATTGCCGAAGGAATCATAGGAGTAGGTGTTCGCAATTGTCCCAGAAGTGGCGCTTAGCGTTGTCACGGAACCGAGCCCGTCTTGTTCGTATTCTATGACATTCGCGCCACTGAAACCAAAGTCTCTCCCCTCATAGAGGTAATTCGTGGTCCCCAGCGGGCCGGATTTCTGAATGCGCCTACCGAAGGGATCGTACCTGAACGTCGTTGTCCCACCGCCAGTGCCGGGGATGACCGCTTGCGTAAGCCGGTTCTCGAAGTCCCAGGAGTAGGATTTGCCGGAAGGATCGGAGAGGGTATTGCCGTTTGCGTCATCTGCAACTGTGAACAATGCAATCGTAGTTGAATCCATGAGCATCGTAACGGCAAATCCGCTCGTCAGATCGTCCGCAGCTCAGTCTGCCCTCACTCGATTCCGAGCTTCTCAGGCAGCGGATAGAGTCTATAGACTGCTCTTACGCATATACATGCGATGCCGATTCTTACCCAAATATCTTCGCCGCTTATTTTCCACATGACACCGCAAAAGAGGCCAAGAGCGAGCGGCAGCCAGAAGAGCAGTATTACGCCGCTGTTTGTTGTTTTCTTCGGGAAATCGATGCGATACCAAATGACCACAATCGCCACCACAAGAATGATCACTTGGGTACGATCTGTCAGCCGGTTGAGAAGCTGATCGAAGAAAATCCCTACGATCACTCCGCCGAGTAGCCAAAGCAGCAGGTTCTTGTATGCGAACCGATTCTGGTTGGACAAGTCGATCTTTACCTCCAATTCCTCAAAACGTCCGGACACGCGGAGGTCGTAAGGACCGTGGTGGCCGGAAGAATCGGCGCCGTAGATTGCTTTTCAATTGTGCCTACCACCAGCCGCAGTGCTCGTATTTCTCGCGTATCTTTTCCACTTCCTCATATGTGTCGTACACCTCTACCCCAACCTTGACCCACTTCACGGCCGGAATCCAACGTTTTCCAAATTGCCACCCAAAGAACTCCGCACCTCCTTCCCCAGTCATGAAGATGGGCTCCCAAAAGAAAATCTCATGCTTGGTGTTTTTCCACACTACTCTGTCGATCTCCTTACCGTACTCTACCCTATCGCACTTACATGGCGGCGGGGCTGGTTGCGGGGGATTGGGTTTCAAACCTGGAGGAACTGGCGGCGGACTAGGCGGCTGAGGCTCGAACCAAGACCAATTGGTATTCCAATCTGAGCAGACGGTGCCCAACGGAGTGACAACGCAATTTGTGAGGCCGAGGGGGTCAATCAAATCTGCTGGGTCGTTGCGGACGTATGGGTAAAAATTCGACCCGCTGCCGCCAAAACCTAGCGGATCCTCACTGATGAACCTTCCTGTGGCCGGGTTGTAGTATCGGGCACGGTTGTAATTCAGGCCAGTCTCGGAATCGAGTTCGCGCCCGGTGTACTGGAACGGATTCCGGAGCGTACCTGTTGAGTTCGTGACATTGCCGAAGGAATCGTAGGTGTAGGTGTCGGCAAGAACTCCGGTAGGGTTGCTTAACGATGTGACCGAATTTGCAGAATCTTGCTCGTAATAGTTCACCGTTCCAGAGCGAAGTTCAGCATACGGCTGATCCAGATCGCCACCATGCACATAGCTGGCGATCTCGCTTCCTGATCCGCTCACGGTCTCGATCAGATTGTTGCCGTCGTATAGAAAGCTCCCGGTGAAGCTGGGGGACTGCTTGTAGATTCTTCTGCCTAAGGGATCGTACTTGAAGGTAACCGTGCCAGTGCCCGGCACGATGGCCTGAGTCAGGCGGTTCTCGAAGTCCCAGGAGTAGGATTTGCCGGAGGGGTCGGAGAGGGTATTGCCGTTTGCGTCATACGTGTAGCTGCCCAAGGAATTGGATGTCAGTTCATTCGACGGATTGTAGCTATAGTTCGGCACACCGGATGATGACAGTCTATTCCTCACTGCATCGTAGCTGTAGCTCTCCGTGGTACTCGCTCCTTGGGTTACTTGCGTAAGCTCGTAGAGCGGGTCATAGCTGTAATTTGACGTAGTCCCGTTCAGGTAATTGGTCTTCGCCGTGCGATTGCCGGCCGGGTCATAAGTGTAGCTTGCGCCGTCCAGAGTGTTCACTCCCGCCTGGTGCAGCACTGAGAGCAAGTGTGACAGCGAATCATAGCTGTAGTTGGTGTTCACGCCATTCGGGCGCGTGAGCTGCGTTCTTCGGCTCAGCGCATCGTAGCTGAAGCCGAACGATCCCGCCCACGAGTTCGCCAGTCCATTCAGCCGGTTGAGCGTGTCGTAGCCGTAGGTGCTGATGCTCCCGTCGGGCGCGGTCAGCGAGGTCCGGTTTGACGCCGCATCGTACGCATAGCTGTTGGTGAAGGTCGGGCCGGGCAGGAACGTGTAATTCGTGGTGGTCGAGATCAGCCGTCCCATGTTGTCGTAGGCGAAACCGTATGTGCCCGTCGGATCGGCCACCTGCAGCACCTTGTTCGCCAGGTCGTAGGCATATTCCACCGTGGTCGTGTCGGGATAGGTTTTCTGCGTCAGCCGGTACAGCGAGTCGTAGAGATACTGGATCGTGTTTCCCTTCCGGTCGGTCTTCGAGAGGCTCGCATCGAGCTATTCGCAAAGTGGATGGCGGGCGGGTACCAACCTTAGGCGAAGTGCAAAGTCGTTCGATTCTCGCCGGGAGTTTGTTAATTACTGTTGCCCCGGCCTTGCTCACGACTTCATCCCGGATCCTGGACTCGACATGGTGGTTGGCATTGGCGCCTCTACCCCTCCTGCAGGCTCACGAAGAAACCAGCCATCCGCGCCCTTTGTTGCCCCATCGTTTGTAGCAGGCCCGGATGTCGACTCCCGACAAGTCACAGCTTCTTTGGGTTTCGACGCAGGTTGACCCGCGCGGACCCTTTTGATTTCCGATTGTCCTTTCGTGTCGTCTGTTCGCAAAGCAATGTCAAGCCACCAGCAAGATCTTCCCGATACCGCCCTTTTCTGCCGCTGCTTGAGCCTCGGCCGCGTCACTGAGTGCCAGTTTCTGGCTAATTGGGATGACCAACTTGCCATCGCGCACGGCTTCGGCCATGAACTCGAGCGTTTTCCTGTCGAATTTCGAGAATACGTGCACCACTTTTGCAGACGGGTATTTCGCGGCGTTTTGCGGCACTTCGACAACCGATGCGTAGACTCCTCCCGGCTTAACCTTGGCGATCAGCTTCTCGGCGGTTCTTCCGCCGACCGTATCCGCCACCGCATCGAGCGTCGCAAGACTTGCAATCGCGGTGTCGTCGTCGGTTGCGACTGCCTGATCTGCGCCGATGGTCTTCGCTTGATCCATCTGGGTCTTTAACACCCCTGCAATTACGATTGCTCCCCGTTGCTTCGCAGTGAATACCGCCGAACGCCCGACATTGCCTATGGCGCCTACGACCAAAACCGTCTGGCCGGCTTTGATTTCCGTAGCGGAAAGGAGCTGGTTGCCAGTCGTTGTCACCAGCGGCAACGCCGCCGCCTGGATCAAGTCGAGCCCCTTCGGCACCTTCGCCAAGAGTGCTGCCTTCACGACACAAAGTTCGGCGTAAGTATTGTCTGCCATCGCGAACACTAGGTCGCCGACGGAAAAGCCCTCCACTGCCGGCCCAATCTTGACGACAGTCCCCGCCATATCGACGCCGATCAGCCCTGGGAACTTCATGGGGTAAAAATCCTTCGTTAATCCGGCACGTCGCTTGTAGTCGATCGGATTCACGCTCGCAGCTGCGACCCGCACCAGCACCTCGCCCGGGCCGGGTACTGGATCAGGATAGTCTTCAAATTTCAGCACTTCTGGACCGCCATATTGGTGGACAACAACTGCTTTCATATTTCATCTCCTTATGTGCGGTAGGCAAACGGTCACTAACAAACAGTTAGATGAACGAATCTCGAGTTGGTCGCCGCCATAGCCCGGCAGGAATTCGGAAACTGGAAAGCCCCCGGAATGGGCGCGGCGAAATAATTTAGCGAGAAACCACGAACCGATTCTGGTGCTCAACATGGCTCGTCTCCGCTGAAGTTCGGCATTTCGCCCACTTCAGCACATCCCAGATCTCGCACTGCAAGTAAAAGCCTGATGAGATGCAAGGCGCTATCACTCGTTGGCTAACGGCATCATGAACCAGTTCGTATGCTGCTTCGTAACCCGGGATCTGCACTCGCTTGGCGAGTTCGATCAATTCCTGCAGCGGAAGTTCCCGTTCAGCAATCATCGAAAGCAGCAACATAAGCCCGTCGGGACCCGAGAACCGGTCAAGAGCTAACCCCTCTACGATGCCCCGGTTTTTTCTGAATTCGTCTCGCGGATTGTACCGACATCCGCATGGCTCTGGCGATCTTGCGCCGGCGTTGCAACGGTGCACTAACCGTAAACCGCTTACTTTTGGTTTTCCCCTGCTGTCCTCCGCCGCAAGCCACTCTACCCAGCCTGCCGGCAGATCCTGCACAAGCTCGCCGCAACTATCGCATCGCCAGCCGGATCGAATGGATTTATCTCTCGGCATAACTCTCACAGTCATCCTTCCATGCGAACTAGCGTGAGGCGAGTTCCACAAACGAGTTGAGCCTCACCTCACGATGCGTTCAACGGGTCACCGCTTTCTTTTGAGGATGAATGCCCAGTTCGTGCCAGGACGTTTCCGCGAGGTTCACGTCGTAGTAGCCTGCAGCTTTCTCGATGTTGGCGAACGCCAAAGCGCGATCAGCATCGGAAACGTCGATGACTTGATCGAATCGCGCGACCGCATTACGGACATGTTGTGCGTCGGTCAGCGGTTCTTTACGCTGCTTTGGAAATGCGTAGACGCTGTCGGGCAAGTCGCTCTGCGTCGTCAGCCGTCCATGTTTCTCGTGAGGTTTCCAAGTTGCTTCCGGCATGTCTCTACCGTCCTTTCTCTAACCGCCTGCGATTAGGCGATTACACCCGAGGTGCTGCGGCGAATCAATTGGACGATGGTATCGGCCATACCTTGAAGTCACCTGCCGCGAATACCTGGAATTCATTTCGGATGACGCATACACGCGCCCTGAACAGCCTCGAGGAGAGCTGTGTCGCTGAATGGCTTGAACAGGCACTCGACCGCACCTTGTTCGAGTAGCCGCTGGCGAATGATCATATCTCTAGCAGCCGTAATGAAGATGATCGGAATCGCCTGTCGCCGTCGTATCAGTTCCTGTTGAAGATCAGGCCCGGTCATTCCAGGCATAGCGACATCGACGAGCAGGCATCTGGTCTGGTCGATGCAATCAGACGCAAGGAACTCTTCCGCCGACGAGAACGCGCGGGCTGCAAAACCGAACTGCTTTAATAGGTCAGGCAACGACTCGCGGACGGATCTATCGTCGTCGACTACGGACACGAGTAAGCGGTCGATGGCGCTCCTTTCCTAGCACGACTCCACGCTCACAATGCTCCACTTCCGAGGAGGGCGTCCATCATCCTTCGGTATTGGCTTGCTGCGGATGTGAGGACTGGCGTATCCTTCAGGCCGCAGCCGGACCGCTTACGACGGGCGCCTGAATGTTGCGGATGCCGTCGGCGCGAGCCAAACCCTCGTACGCTCGTGGAATGGAGAACGAAAATGTGGCTCCTGGACCATCATTCAGTGCCGCCCACAGACGGCCATAATGCCTCTCGATAATGGAACGGCTGACAGATAGCCCGATTCCCATGCCGTCGCCCTTCGTGGTATAGAACGCATCGAAAAGCCGGTCTGCAGCCTGGGGGGCAAACCCGACTCCCGCATCTTGCACCGTCAGACGCACCCGATCACCATCGTCTCGCTCGGTTCTGATCACCAGTTGTCTCGGACGATCTTCGACTGTGCTCATGGCGTCTGAGCCATTTCTGAGCAGGTTGAGTATGACTTGCTGAAGTTGGACACGATCGCCTGTGACGAGCGGAAGGTCGTCGGCAAGTTCGGGACGAAGTATTACACGGTTCTTGTGAACTTCCCCTAAGGACAAGGCAATCACGTCCAGAACAGCATCATTCAAGTTCACAGATTCGGTCGTGGGTTCCTTCTTACTAAAGAGTGCGCGCAACCGGGTGATCACTTCGGACATACGGTTGCCATCGCGAATCGTGCGCCGGGCGGTTTCGCGAGCGCCTTCAACTTGGGGAGGATCGGTCGCCAGCATCCGCAAACAGGTGCTCGCGTTTGTGATGATGCCGGACAGCGGCTGATTGATTTCGTGCGCGATCGATGCTGTCAGCGCTCCAAGGCTTGTGGCCCTGGACACGTGCGCGAGTTCGGATCGCGCCTTGTTAAGTGCTTCTTCCATCCCCCTGCGTTCTGTGATGTCCTCCGAGAGCGCCATGAGGAATCGCGGCACCCGCTCCGTGCCCGGCACCAGAGAAACATTGTTGCGTACCCATATCAGGGTCCCGTTCTTCCGCCGATATTGCTTCTCGATCTGAAACTGCTGGCGCTTTCCCTCCAACAGCTCCCCGACAAGCGTCCGGTTCGATTCAAGGTACTCCTCACGGGTGACGTCCAAAAAAGAGAGCTTCTGCAATTCCTCCTCGCTGTAACCCACCATCTTCTCGTACACAGGATTCGCGGCAAGAAATCGACCGGTCAGGTCAGTGAGGGCAACCCCGATGGCTGAGTTCTCGAAAACCGAGCGCCACCGCTCCTCGGCTGCGGCAAGTTCGGCTGTTCGCTGAGCGACCTGCTGATCGAGTTCGGCAGCGATACGCTTCTGCTGGCTCCGGAGCCGCGCTTCCTGCAGCCCGATGCACGCCTGACTCGTCGCTAGGCTCAGGAGAAGTGCCTCCGTTTGCTGAGGAAAATCTGACCGCTGAGCCGCCGCAACGATCATGCCGAGTTCGCCTTGCAGCCCCAGTGGCAGAGGCACCATCGAAACGTCTCCGTCACCCATAAGGTTCCGAAGCGGCGGAGGCCATTTCCGCGAGTTGTCTCCCAACGAGTCGTTGAGCGCCTCGCAGATTTCGTGCGCCGGGGGCATCGGGCCCAGCGATTGCGCGACCCGGACGATCTCAATAGGCGCCTCGACAACTGGAAGGTTCAGGCGCACAGAAACGAGATCCAGGCGAAGCATGCTCATGAGCGTGTTCAGCAAGGTATCAAGGACTTGGGATATATCCCCGCCGCTCCAGATGGCAGGAAGAGCAAGGAGGCTGACAAGATCGTTGATGCACCGTTGAAGGCGCTTGATCTCTCCGGCGGCTTGTTCGTATTGGACGTCCATATCAGGCAGCCCGATCTTCAATCGCCCAGTCCATGCGGCAGCAAATACGACTGAGCGGGAGGCCCCCTTTAGCATTACCGCTCGCCATTTGCTCGAATGCTGCTAGCATCCGATCCTTATCGAAACGGCCTTCCCGAAGATAGGCTTCAGTGTTAATGCGAATCTCGAGTTGTCCGCTCTGCTCGGCAGCTGCCGGGTCGATTCCGACTGCGGCCAATCGTCGCAGATGGTCATGACGTTGATCCGGATTCACGACGTGGACCGCCTTGTCACCACACTCGAACCCGTCCTTAATGAACGGCAGCAACGCGCGATATTCCTCATCGTCGCTATTGAAAAACGCGCAGACATGACGTACTTCGCCGAGTTGGGAGCCGGCAAGGGAAATCGGTACTGTGGTCTTCTTCATGGTGTTCTCCTCCCATAGGGGTCACCCGTAACCCAGGTTTCTATGCTGGCGGCTTACCAGCCCCTTGATCTTATCGCCCGGTCTCAGGACCAGTTCGTCCACTACTCCGGCAAACACTTGAAGGACGGCGTCTGCGAATTCCTCGTCTTCACCAATAATTATGACCGTGAACATGGCCGTCACGCCGCCGTGATCACTGCCGGTGCGAGGCGGAGCCTCGTGGCCATTTTCACGAGGTCGGCAAGAGAACCGGCCATCATCTTTTGCATCACTTTGCCTCGGTGTGCCTTCACCGTGATTTCGCTGATACCAAGCTCCCCGCCGACCTGTTTATTTAGCAGGCCCGAAACCACCAACGCCATTACCTGTCGTTCGCGCTGGGAAAGCGAGGAGTAACGGTCCCGGAGCACCCGCATCTCCCCCTCCAGGCTGAGAGCAACTCGGCTATGTTCAAGGGCTGCCCGGATGGCGGTCAACAGCACGTCGTCATTGAACGGCTTCGTCAAGAACTCGACAGCGCCAGCCTTCATGGCTTGGACCGTCATGTGCACGTCCCTGTAGCCGGTGATGAAGATGATCGGCATGTCAGTTCGTTCGACAGCGATGCGCTTCTGCAACTCGAGACCGTTGAGTCCTGGAAGAGAAAAATCCAGCACCAAACAGCTCGGAACGCGAGCTCGGGGACGGGCAAGGAATTCTCGGCCGGAAGAGAAGGTCTCCGGCTGCCAGCCTTCGCAGCGGATCAATAATTCCAGCGATTCGCGCACGGAAAGGTCATCGTCGACCACGAATACGATTGGTCCCATGCCCAACCTGGGTGGTGCCCCTGATTCGTGGCAAATTGCGTGACTTAAACTCATGTCTCACTCCTGAATTTGCCCTCAGCAATCGTTCCGCTGAAAGAACTTTAAGGCTGAACGAATAATTTGGAGAAGCTGTTCGTCGCTAAAAGGCTTGCCCAGGAAAGCGGCAGCGCCGGCTTGCATCGCTCGCTGACGGGAATCGTTGTTCTCGTAAGCGGTGATGAAGATGATAGGAATGCCACAGCCTGCGGCAGCGAGGTGACTTTGAAGCTGTAATCCATTCATGCCTGGCATCTGCACATCTACGATGAGACACGAGGTATCGCGCAAATGCCCGGATCTCAGGAAAGTTTCGGCAGATTCAAAAGCTGCCGCCCGAAAGCCGAAGGACTCGATGAGTAGTGTGGTGGTCCTGCGAACTGACTCATCGTCGTCAACTATCGAGATCAGATTCTCTGTCACTCAAAATCCCTCACCGATCTCAAAGTATTCGCAGAGGGAGAAAGAATCTATTGGGCGTTGGTAGATCTAGGTCCTAAAAAGGATGATGCGGGTAAGCTTTCGCTTACGAGGCTTTTTCCGAGGGGCCTTTGAGCTTCTCGATCATTCTTACCAGGTCGATAAGGGATTCCGCGCGCATCTTCTCCATCGCCCTGCTGCGCTGGACCTTCACGGTACTTTCCGCAGTGCCGAGCTGACCAGCAATTTGTTTATTGAGCATACCCGAGACAAGCATCGAGATCACCTGCTCCTCGCGAGCGGTTAACGAGTCGAAGCGTTGTTGGAGGTCCGTAACTTCCTTCTCGTTTTCACGCCTTGCACGATCTTGCTCCAGTGCTACTCGAACAGCGTCCAGCAAATCCTGGTCGCGGACCGGCTTGGTGAGGAATTCGACCGCCCCAGCCTTCATGGCGCGAACACTCATGGGAATATCGCCGTGACCGGTGAGAAAGATTGTGGGGATACGAATATTTCTCGCTGCCAGCTCACGCTGAATATCGATGCCACTCAATCCGGGCAGTCTGACGTCCAGCACAAGGCAACTCGGTGCATCTGGTAGTTTCTTATGCAAGAAGGTATCGGCCGAGTCAAAGCTTTCAACCTGCAGCCCCACAGTGCTTAAGAGGAATTTGAGCGAAGAACGTACCGATGCGTCGTCATCGACCACAAAGACGGTGGAAGCAATAGTCACGCTGGACTCCCGGCACTTACTGGCAGCGTGAAGGAAAACACAGCACCAATGGGAGAATTCGGCATGGCCCAGAGCCGCCCTCCATGGTTTTCAACCAGTGACCGGCTGATCGACAGACCCATTCCCATGCCGTTCGCTTTGGTTGTAAAGAAGGGCGTGAAGACGCGATCTGCTGCTGATCCAAGCCCAGTACCCGAGTCGCGTACCGCAACTAGTATGTCGCCAGATTCATCCACCCGGGATTCCACCCAAAGTGAGCGAGGTTGATCTGTAACAGGGATCATGGCTTCGATGCCATTCATAATCAAGTTCAGCAGGACCTGTTGCATCTGAACCCGATCCGCCAAGACCAGTGGGAGGGCCTTCGTCAATTGGCGTTCGAGCCGAACTCGATTCTCAAAAAGCTCACGGTCAGCTAGAGCCAACACCTCTTGAATCACGTCATTCATGTCCAGCCTGTTCTTTTCGACCGGCTCCTTCTTTATGAATCCGCGGATTCGAGCAACAACGGCGCTCGCTCGATTGCCGTCTGCAACGATTTCCTCAAGAGCTCGATGCAGAGTCTCAGGTTTGAGGTTACCAGCGGCGAGGAGCCGCAGGCACGCGCTACTGTTATTGGTTACAGCGGTGAGAGGTTGGTTAACTTCATGCGCGATGGACGCTGCCAGTTCGCCCATGGTTGTCAGCCTGGAAACGCGGGCGAGCTCTGTTTGCGCCATCTGCAAAGCTTGTTGTGCCTGCTTTCTTTCGCTGATATCGCGGATAAAGCCGGTAAATACCTTATGCCTATCTCTAGATACTTCTCCAAACGAGATTTCCACGGGGAAGTCTTGGCCATTCTTGCGCAGTGCGGTCAGTTCAGTGCCTTGCCAGTTGATGTGCCTCTGGCCGGTGGCCAAATAGCGACTGAATCCTTTCTCGTGCAATTTCCGCAGGAATTCCGGCATTAGGATGGTCAACGGCTTCCCGATCAACTCCGTCGGATCATAACCAAAGATTCTCATAGTGGCGGGATTGGCAAACAGAATTGCACCGCTCTCGTCAATGCTGATCACGGCATCAGGGGCCGTTTCGACCACGAGCCGATAGTTCTCTTCGCTGTAGCGGAGGGCAGATTCCTCCCGTTTACGGTAGGTAATATCGGTAACCGCTCCGCCGATGGCGTAGATTTCGCCTTCTGAATTGAATAACGGAAACTTCTGGACGATCCTGGTGTGGGGTCCATCTTCGTAGAGCGCCACGTCTTCAAGCTTCACCGGCTGGCCCGACTCTAGCACTTGTCGATCGACGGCTTGAAACGCAGCAGCTTGTTCCGCCGAAAATAATTCATCATCGGTCTTGCCGTTGACGTCACTGTGAATGTCAAAGGCTTTCTTGAACGCCTCGTTGGCATAGACGTACCGGCTCTGCGGATCTTTGACAAAAGTTAGATTTGGACTGTTTTCAAAGAACGCCAGCAGCAGCGCCTCACTTTGTTGCAGCTTGGCCTCAGCCTGCTTACGTTCATGAACGTCCTCGCAAGCGATCAACGTTCGCAAGGATAATTCGCGACCGCGGCTTGGGGTAACGGCTAAAACCTTCCTGATCAAGAACCAGAGGTATTGGCCATCCGCCCGCCGGATGCGTGCCTCAGTTTGGAACGGTCTCCTGCCGGCCAAAGCCGCGGTTAATTCGTCAGTGAACTTGACAGCATCATCTGGGTGAATCGTTGTTTGCCAGACCCATCGATTTAATTGTTGTGTTGGGCAACCCGTATATTCCTGCCACTCACGGTTCACGAACTCAACAGATCCGTCGGGCAACGCACACACCGCGGGCGTGGGCATCGCTTCGATAAGATTCCGAAGATCTAGCGGATCGATGGTTTGTGCACCTTGTGCTTCAGTGGTCATGTCTTGTGAACTTTACGCCGCTCTTATCGCTGCGGGGGCGGGGCGGAGCCTCGCAGCCATTTTCACCAAGTCGGCAAGAGAATGCTCCTTCATCATTTGCATCGCCTTGCCTCAGTGTGCCTTCACCCGTGATCCCGCTGCAGAGCCCCGGCCTTGATGGCTTGGACCCTCATGGGTACATCCGCCGTGGCCCGTGATGAAAATGACTGGCATGTCCGTCGGGTCGACGGCGAGAAGCCTTTGGAGGTCTAAACCAGTGAGCCCTGGAAGAGAAATATCGAGAATGAGACAGCTTGGAACGGGGGTTCGTGGATGGTCGAGGAACTCTTGCGCAGAAGCGAAGGTCTCCGGCTGCCAGCCTTCACAGCGGATCAGCAATTGCGTCGACTCGCGTACGCACAGGTCATCGTCGGCAACGAAGACGATTGGTGTGACTTGCAACATGGGCGGTCCCCCATTTCATGGCCAAGTGTGTGCACCTAAACTCCTGCTTCACTGTGCACACTTGACTGATGCCGCCCCACTGTTGAAGGAATTCTACAACGACAACCCAATGGAAATCAACGAGATGAGGATCGTATTGCGTTTCACAGCACTTTGGTGCGCGAGGTTCTGTTCTCGTGGTGGCCTCTCAGCCCATGAAAGTCGCGGAACTGTGTCTCCCCTACCAAAGTATCGGCGATACCATCGTCTAATTGTTCATGTCCTAAGCTTCTGTTCTCATGACTCGCGTGGACCGATTCAATCGGGATGCGAACGACCAAGAGCACAAGGAGAATGAAACATGAAAATATTGATGGTCCTCACCAGAGAAAGCATCGATAAATAAGCATTTTGGAAAAGAGCACATCGTATGAAAGGATTTGCTTACCTCTTGGTTGCAGTCGTAGCGCTAACTGGCGTCGTCTACATGGCTCAAGCCTCTGGACGCTCCGATGGAGAGGCTGACCCGGTTTTCGGAATCACAATTCCTCCAGGATACCGCGACTGGAAGCTGATCTCTGTGGCCCACGAAGAAGGCAACCTCAACGATCTTCGCGCCCTCCTCGGCAACGATGTAGCGATCAAAGCCTACCGGGAGGGGAAGTTGCCGTTCCCCGACGGCACAATCATTGCGCGCCTAGCCTGGAGTTACGTTCCGTCCGAGGAAAACAACAAAGTCTTTGGCCGCTCCCAATCTTTCGTGGCCGGACCCGCCACGAACGTTCAGTTTATGGTCAAAGACTCGAAAAAATATCCCGCGACCGGTGGCTGGGGGTTTGCTCAATTCAAAGACGGCAAACCTGCGGACGCGGCGCTGCTCAAAACCTGCTTCCCCTGCCACGAGCCTGTCAAAGCTCGCGACTTCGTCTTCACCCAATACGCACCCTAATTACGGGAAGGTTCCATGAACAAGGATGAATCGTTTGACAGTTTGAGTTATGCAAACCAAGTACATTTGGCAGAGCGTGAGTTGGCATCATTCATCGGCGCTATTGATGTTTTTCTTTCCATTCTTACAAATGGGAAGGTGACGCGAGATAACGTAGGGCCGCACACAGACCTGCTCACCTCCTTTCCTTACGTTGGCTCGCCGCATAAGATTCGATTCGCGGAACGGGTGGCCGCCTAAGTATGCACGGAGCCAGGTTTAGAATTTCCGCATCCCCACGCTGCATTCAATCCTTGCATTTTCCCCGCATGCTACTGACGATTTCTGTCATGCTCGCATCCTTGCAACTGCCTGCCCAAGTCCAGGAACCCCAAGTCCAGAAGCGACGAGAGGAACAAACCATGAAGTATCCGACTTTTTATCGCACCGCACAGATCGATGGGCTGTCAATTTTCTACCGGGAGTCTGGTCCGAAAGATGCCCCGACAATTCTCCTGCTGCACGGTTTGCCGTCTTCTTCGCGAATGTTCGAGCCTCTCTTCACCCGTCTTTCCGATCGCTATCACCTTGTCGCGCCCGATTACCCGGGCTTCGGTCACAGCGACTGGCCGGACCCGAAAAAATTCGCCTACACCTTCGATCACATCGCGGAAATCATGAATCACTTCACCGAAGCGCTCGCTCTCTCCCACTTCACCCTCTACATGCAGGATTACGGTGGCCCCGTCGGCTTTCGCATGATCTTGGCTCACCCGGACCGAGTCGAAGCTCTCATCGTCCAGGACGCAGTAGCACACAACACTGGTCTCGGCGAGAACTGGAAAACGCGGCGCGCCTTTTGGGCCGATCGCGCTGCCAACGAGAGCGCGCTGCGCACAAATCTCCTGTCGCTTGCAACCACGAAGTCCCGCCACGCGGGGAACGATCCCAACGTGGAACGCCATAACCCCGACCTCTGGACCGACGAATTTTATTTTCTAAATCAGCCCGGACAGGCTGAAATTCAAAGC
This sequence comes from uncultured Acidobacteriaceae bacterium, assembly GCA_963773675.1. Classification (GTDB taxonomy): domain Bacteria; phylum Acidobacteriota; class Terriglobia; order Terriglobales; family Acidobacteriaceae; genus Sulfotelmatobacter. Next base: position 102,632 of record CAVZCG010000012.1, on the reverse strand, counting down.
GACCTCTTCTACGACTACCGCACCAACGTCGATTCCTACCCGAAATGGCAAGCATGGATGCGCGAGAAGCAGCCGCGCCTGCTGGTGATCTGGGGTAAGTATGAGTCTTCGTTCGACCCCTCCGAGCCAGAGTCCTATCGCCGCGATGTCCCCAAAGCCGAAGTCCACATCGTCGATGGTGGCCACTTCGCCTTGGACACCGCCGCAGACGAAATCGCCGCGCTCGTCCAAGGATTCGTCGGTTCTTCACGCCAGGGCTCTGCGGCGCGGCAAGCAGGATGAAGCCGCTTTGAGAGAGTCCGGTGAGCCAGTTGTATATCGGGTTCGGACCTTTAGAACGAAAGGTTATTTATGTCGGGCAAGAAAACAGCAATCGTAACGGAGCAGTGACCGGTGTTGGCACGGGTTTAGCGAAGGTTTTCTGGAAGGAGGCTATAACCCAGTGATTGAATCTCCCGATCTTCGGCTGACGAGAATGCCGCTCAACAACGGAGCGGGCCACATGCCCGCACTCGGCTTTGGCACCCTCATTCCCGACGCTGTCCTGACGAGAAACGCGACCAGAGACGCGCTGGACGCCGGATTCCGACACTTCGATTGCGCGGAACGATACCGGAACGAGCGCGAGGTAGGCGACGCGTTACAGGCAGGACTCGCCGCTAATGGGATCGCGCGAGAGAACATTTTTGTTACCACGAAGTTGTGGAACTCCAACCATCGGCCAGAACGCGTCGAACCGGCTTTCGAGGCGAGTCTCCACAGACTCAGTGTCAAGTATCTGGATCTCTACCTCATTCACACTCCCTATGCATTTCACCCGGGCGATGAACAGGATCCGCGGGATCAAAACGGCAACGTCATCTATGACAACGGAGTGACGCTGCTCGACACCTGGAGAGCAATGGAAAGTCTCGTGGACCACGGCAGGTGCCGGGCCATCGGACTGTCGGACATCAGCTTGAATGAATTGATGCCCATCCACGAGTCTGCAAGAATTAAGCCAGCCGTGGTCCAGGTCGAATCACATCCCTATCTGCCGGAAACGGAGCTTCTGGAATTCTGCAAAGAAAAGGGCGTTGTGTTTTTGGCTTTCGCGCCACTGGGTCACGGAATGAGGCCGGGGCTGCTCGAAGACCCTGTCATTTCGGCCATCGCCACACGAGTTGGAAAGACGCCGGCACAGGTCCTGCTGGCGTGGGCGGTTCAGCGCGGCACGGCTTTGCTTACCACACCCAAAACCGCGGCTCGCGCGCGAGAGAATTTTGACATCTCAGCCCTTCCGGAGGATGCGTTGAACGAAATCAATCGCATTCAGACCAGGCAGAGACTCAACGAGGTGGTGAAAACAGGCGTCCCTGGTTTCATCGCACAAGGGAGATGAACATGAAAGCGAAAATGGAAGGAGTCCAATCATGCGTTCTGATATTGTGCCCGGAGGCATTTTCCCCAACTACGAACTGCCCGATCACACGGGCACGCTGCGCAAGCTCGGCGAGCTACAGGGCGACGATCCGCTGATCCTCACGCTTGCGCGCGGCCACTATTGCCCAAAGGAGCACCAGCAGCATTTGGAACTCGCAGCGTTCTACCCGAAGATCGCTGTGGCATACACTCAGATCGCCACGATCGCCACCGACGATCACCATACTCTTCAGGAGTTCCGTGCGTCAGTCGGAGCCCAGTGGCCGTTCCTTTCGGACCCAGACCGAACGGTTCAGAAGGATCTCGACATCCAGGAGTACACCGACCCCGAGCATAATCCGATGATCCCGCACACTCTCGTGCTCAAGCCGGGCCTCGTGATTCACAGCATCTATAACGGCTACTGGTTCTGGGGGCGTCCATCGGTCATCGATCTTTGGCACGACCTGCGCGCCGTGACCAGTGAAATCCGCCCAGACTGGGATCTGAGCGCTCCTGGACTCCGCGAAGCGTGGAACGCGGGTGACCTCTCGCGTTTCCACGGCTGGAACAAGCGCGGAGAGAAATGAAGCCGACTGCTTCCCCAAGTCTGTGGCGACCGCTTCGAGTAACGGTTTTTCGCAATCTGCTGGTCACGGACGTCATTTCGGACGCCGGCGCTTTCATGCAGAACGTCAGCGCTGCATGGTTAATGGTCTCACTCGGCGCCGGGCCGATTTATGTTGCGCTGACTCAGAGTGCCGCTTCCATGCCATATTTTCTGCTGGCCCTTCCAGCTGACTCCGCTGGCGCACTTGGCCCGTCCACCTCTAAGACAACTTTCAGTCCGGGTGGCACGGTAGTGTATTCATGGGACAGCGCGACGAACACGATCTCCATCTTCGGTTTCAACGCCTCGATCGCTGCCATTACTAACGGTGGATCGGTTACCGAATCGAGCGTCGTTTCGATATTGCCTACACCGACCAAGCGTCGAGTGTACGCGTATGAAGGCGATTACCGGTTTGTAAAAGAGCCTTTGCTCGTTGCAATCGACATGGGCGAGATCACGCTTCTCTAGCCATCCCGCGAAGACAGCTAAAGTGAGAGGTTCACCATGTCCATAGATTCGCTCTTTAGTCCTCTACAACTCGAAGCAAAGGCCCAATCTATCTTGATTTCAAGGCTACAACGTTCACCCTATGGACTTCAATTGCCTGCAAACCCCATGATTCACTGGGGATTTAGCTTCTAAGGAATTTATCTCAAAATGGTTACTTCAGCATCCAGTCCGAGCGTTCCGCTGGTCCCGTCCTTTTCCTACGCTCCGCGCCACGATCACGAAGGGCATGTGGTTCAGTTGTACACGGACGATGGCTTCCTCATCGATGTATTGAGTCGATTTATCGGCGGTGCACTCGCAGTAGGAGATGCGGCCGTCGTGATTGCCACAGAGTCCCACCGGATAGAGCTGGAAAAGCGGCTTACGGCACGAGGGCTGGACACGACGAAAGCGAACCGGCAAGGCCGGTACATTACGTTAGACGCGGCCCAAGCTCTGCCGCGATTCATGGAGAACGGTAGGGTTAACGAGACGCGCTTCAAGGCAATTGTCGGCGGATTGTTGACGCAAGCTCGAAGTGCGGTTGACGGCAAAGAGTGCCGCATCGCCGCGTTCGGGGAACTCGTCGCGTTGCTGTGGGCTGAGGGAAAGCCACAAGAGGCCATCCGCGTGGAGCAACTGTGGAATGAGTTGGCAAAGACTCACTCCTTCTCCTTGCTCTGTGCCTACCCTGTCTCGGGGTTCAGCGGCGAGGGGCAGATTGAGCCATTTCTGAAGATTTGCGAAGAGCATGCGGGTGTTGTTCCCAGCGAGAGCTATATCGGCTTGGGAAGCGATGAGGAGCGTTTGCGCAGCATTGCGCAGCTGCAACGAAGGGCGCGGGTTCTTGAAAAAGAGCTGGCGTTGCGTCAAAGCGAAGAGCGATTCCGGTTGCTCGTCGAAGCTGTACAAGACTATGCGATCTTCATGCTCAACCCTGAGGGCATCATCACCAGTTGGAATATCGGAGCCGAGCGACTCAAGGGGTACAAGACCGCGGAAATCCTGGGCAAGCACTTCTCATGCTTCTATCCCGAAGAGGACGTGCGAAATGGCAAGCCCCAATGGGAAGTGGTGATCGCGGCGAAAGAGACGCGATTCGAGGATGAAGGCTGGCGACTGCGGAAGGATGGATCGAGATTCTGGGCAAACGTAATCATCACGGCCGTAAGAAATGATCAGGGCGAACTGGTGGGCTTTGCAAAGGTAACGCGGGACTTTACCGACAGAATGCGAATACATCAGGCCCTTGAGAAAGAAGTGACCGAAAGGCGAGATGCGCAGCGGCAACTCCACGAGTCAGAACGGTCACTGCGTGAATTGTCGCTTCATTTACTCCGCTCTCAGGATGAGGAGCGAAGGCGAATTGGCCGGGATTTGCATGACAGTCTGGGACAATACCTCGCGGCCTTGAAGATCAAGCTGCAATCCTTGGAACTTCCTTCCGGGCAAAAACCGGAGGATCCAGCGGTTCGGGATGTCGTGGAGTGTATCGGTTTAACCGATGACTGCATCAGGGAGGTGCGCACGGTTTCCTACCTACTGTATCCGCCAATGCTGGAAGAGATCGGATTAAAGTCGGCGATACCGTGGTATCTGGAGGGATTTTCTGAACGCAGCGGAATCAAGACGACCTTCGAGGTTCAGAGTGGTCTTGGCCGCTTGTCTCGCGACGCGGAGTTGGCACTGTTTCGCGTTTTGCAGGAGAGCCTTACGAACGTTCACCGGCACTCTGGAAGTTGCGTCGCATGCGTTCAATTGCTGGAAGAGAATGGTCGGTGTGTTTTGGTAATAGGAGACAAAGGGAAGGGTATCCCTTCGGAGTACCTGGAGCAAGCTGGTGAAGACTGGATAGCCGCTCCGGGAGTCGGATTGCGTGGCATGAACGAACGTATGCGACAGCTTGGCGGCGGACTGGAGATAGTCTCGAGCCAAGGCGGCACCACGGTTCGAGCAATGCTTCCTATGGGAGGATCTCGGTCGTTGACGCCGGTCTAAAGTTACGATGCCGCGCACGAACTACCTCGAAGCGGACCTTTCAAATTGGGCACTGCCTACCGAAGTTCGTCGAAACGGCGCCCAGGTTTTTCTTCTATCCGAGTGTGCATCCTAGAGGGGGCAGCGTGAATCTCACGGATAGCACAATGTTAGACTGCGATTATGGCGAACAAGAAATCTAAGAAGAAGAACAAAAAGCTTAAGAAAACTGGCGCAAGCAAGAAGAGCGCAGCTAAGAAGGCGGCGAAGAAGTTGGTAAAGAAAAAGTCCGCCCCCAAAAAAGCTGAGCGAAAAACGAAGACTGTCCGCAGCAAGCCAGTCAGCTCGAAGACTGCCGGTGCGCCCAAGAAACGAGTGGCGACGAGTTCGGACCCGGAGCCGTATGAACTTCAAGAAATGAGGTCACGGTCGGCGGGGCAGTCTGGCGATTTGCAGGGACTATCCAACACCGAATCTGCGGATTCCGAGAGCGTGGACGAGTTAATCGAAGAGGGCAATGCGTTCGAGGCTGACGTTGTGTCTGGCGTGGAAAGCGCCGGGGACGATGACGAGAAGGAAGTTCGCACGCATGAGGTGCCCGAGGACGACGTTCCAGGCGAATATCTGGACGAGGAATAACGCAGCCGGCCTGGTTGATCCTGATGTGGACAACTTGAGACCTGTCGGGTTCTATCCGGCGTCATTTGCCGGATTTTTGACCGGATGCTGAAGTCAGTGGAGCTGTCGCGGCTGACGCTGGTGAGTCCGGAACGAGAACCTTCTTCACTGACTCAGGAATTTCATTGGCATGCGCAAGTAACTGGCTGACCTGCCACAGCTGCGTGTCGGTTAGCTTGCTCTTGAAGGATGGCATTCCCGAGAGACGAATTCCGTTGGCCGCCTTCCAGTAGGTTTCTGATGCAGGGTCATCGGTCACACCCGTGCCGCGGAACAATTGCGGCGGTTTCGGAAACATCGCGGTCTCGTAATCCAAGGGAGGTTGCCCCGGAAGTCCGTGACACAGGGCGCAGTGCTGTTTATAGACGCTTGCCCCGGCGAGGAAATTGGGTTCGTCCGGGGGGACAGGGGATGGGGGAATGTGTTGCTTCTCGATATGAGCATCGAGAGCCATACCTGCCAGTTTTTTCTCAAACGGCATTGGCGGGTCGGCGGTTGCTACCGGCGCCATGCCGGCGGAGAAGTAATAGAAAACGGCGGCCACTGAAATGGCAATGGCCAGAATGAAACCGATCACGATACCCTTTAGCACGCGTGCTCCCGTTCTGGATCAGAAGTTAAAGCGATAGCCCAAAATCATCTTAGCAATCAAATGGTCGGTCGCGCCTGTAACCCCGACGCCGAGGCCGAAGTTAATCTCCCACTGCGGTGCGACGTTCAAATCAATTGCAGGGAAGATTTGATGCTGTTGTTGTGAGACCGCATCGAATCCCGTCACCGGACCGACCGAACCGTAATATTCGATACCGCCGGCAATTTTCGGATTGAAATCGTAACTGAATTTGAAGTTTGGCGAAAAAACGACGCCCCGATTCACGCTCGGGCCGTGGAAAGACCGGTCCAGCGTCGGATTCAGGGCCCAATACCAGCGGCCGACTTTCTGGTCCACGATGGGACGGATTTCCCACGTCCAGGTATCGACGGAATATTGCCGCCTCTGGTAGCCGATTTCGTTGGAGATGCTGACGCCCACGGGCCAATGCCATTTCTTCGGAACGGCGACGCGGGGCCGGATGTGATCGCCAACCCACTGCCAGCTTTGTCCTTCGGCGATGGAAGTGAAAATGTAGAAGCCGCACTCGAACCAATCGTTGAAGCCGTGCGTGATCTCGACCGTCTCATGCTCGGCGTGATTGGTGGGATAGAGGCCGTCCACGGCCGTTTTCGAGCCGTCAATGGTGAAGTTGCTATGGAGTTCAAACATGGTGTGCCCGGGATCGACCAGGTCGGATCCGTACACCTGGATTTCATAGTTGTCTTGGGCGCGAGCGAAAGGCAGAGCGAAGAAGATGATCAGGAACGAGGCGGCAAGACATCGGTAACGCAGTGGCCGATCAGAGTCACCAAGTCCCATGAGAAAGATTATCAGCTAGAGAATGAATTCTGGGTGAAGAACAAATGACAAGTTATTCATCTTCCATTGCCCCGAGGATTACTTGCAGACGAAGTTGGCCGCATCGTTGGTGTTGTCGCTGCCCTTGTACACTGCCTCCTGCGGATACGGGCACAGAGGACGCGTAAAGGCGACACCTTGCGCGACCGTGTTGTTGACATAGTGGGTAGCAATGACGCTCTCTGGTGCAATATCCTGCTCAACCCACTGAACCAGAGGAGTTAGCATGTCAAACACATTTGCGCCGCTATCAGGCTAAGGCAGGAAGCAACGATATGGCAAACCTCGCCTGAAAAACGTTCTTTAAGTTCAAGCCGAAGTCGGCACAGGTGGAGCAATTAGCAGCTCAAGTACAGAACCGCTGCAGTCGTTGGATAGCTGCTTTTCTGTGCGCGCACCGGGCAGTTGATTGTGGTGGTGTAACGCCATTGTGGCTCCTATCTGTCGGAAAGCACGAGCTCGCGCGGCGACCACATCTCTCCGCGAGCAGCTCAGGAGAACAGAACAATCTTGATCGGCGTAGCGTTCGAGCACCGACATTACATACACGAAGCGCTCGAACGCTCCCAGTCCAAGAACTGCGGCAATCTCTGGCCGTTCCGCGGTCTCGGTCTTCTCGCTGTGATGAGCCGAAGAGCTCGAACGGCCATTTCCGTCCGCCGGCCGCGGTTTGATGAGTCTAACGGCGTTTTGGATGATCGCCCGCCGAGCCCAGGAGCGCGCCCATTCCTTGAAAACGGGACTGGCATCGACAGAGTCCTCCAGGCCGGAGACGAAGCACTGCTCAGCCTTCTCACGGTCCGCAGTCAACAGAAAAGACAACAAATACAGACCGTTCATGTCTTCCTCGAAAATTCGGCAGAAATTCGCGCTGGTTGCATACGGCGTGGATTTCCGGTCTACGATTTGCTTTGTGCCCAGCATCTTGCCTCCTTACAACTAGTAGTCGTTCGAACCTGGTGGAATAGACAAATAAATCGCGTTTTAATTCCCGCGGAGACGATTTAAAGCTGGTGCCGGCATCTTCGCGCGAGTCGCTTCAGCACATGGCGAGTGAGGACGCCCCCGCAGGAAAACTTCGCGCCCTCTTTCATCAGATCGAAGATGGCGTCTTCTCCCTCGCGGCTGATGACGGTAAGGCTGCCTACATCAATAACCAGTCTGCGCCCGTCCAAGTTACGGCTGGCGTCCCTCCATGTCGTGCGAAGCTCGTCTACCCACGGCTCGATGAGCCTTCCTTCCACAAGCAGCTTGCGTTGCGACCGGTTATCGATGATGGAAATCTTGAACATGCTGATTCTTGCGACGCACAGGGTAAGCGCAACACTCTGGCCAAAGGGCGGGCTGCGCAAATGGCTGAAAGCATTGATGCAAATGAAGCTGTAGCGGCATTGTGTCGAAAAATGTCGAAGTGATATCGACATTTGTCGAGGCGGAAAGGAATAAGGGCGGAAGTCGAGACCTGAACCGAAGATCGATTGGAAACCTAGGTTGGGAGAGAATTCGCGGGCAAGCGGTGTGCGCGCTTAAGCCGCCCGGTCCAAGCGCGTGGAACTCTGCTCAATGGAAACCGGAGCCGCGGGGGCTACTTTGCGTTTGACGATCAGCCGAGTGTGAGGTCGCATCACCTCTCTGAGAAGAGCGCGAAGAAATAACAACATGAACGAAACAGCAGTTCCACAGAGGCCCGCCAATGCGAATGATCCCATCATGTCTAAGATCGAGAGCAATGCAAGGGCCAAGTTACTGAGAGCATCTGCTGGATGTTGTTCAGCAGTGATGCCAAAGACGTTCGACAATTGTCGAACTCATGACACTCTTCGCGGGTCGATCCCCAACTTCTTCATGCGAGAAATCAGGGTCGTGCGTTTGATGCCCATGCGCGCGGCAGCCCCGTCGGCGCCTGCGACTCGCCCGTTGGTGGTTTTCAAAATGCGGACGATCTCATCGCGCTCGGTGGCTTCGCGTGTTCCCATTACCGGTGTTGCACTGCCGTTGCTGCCCAGTTCACTGATCGGAGCTTGCAAGGCCGTGCCGTGGGTAAGGATTACCGAGCGCTCGATGAAATTTTCCAGCTCACGGATGTTCCCCGGCCAATGCCAACTCGAGAGCTTCTTCATCGCCACGGCAGGAATCGATTCGATCTTCTTTTCCATGCGGCGGCCATACTTCTGGGTGAAGTAGCGGACCAGCAGAGGAATATCCTCGGGACGTTCGCGCAAAGGTGGAATACGGATGGGGAAAACGTTCAGGCGGTAATACAAGTCGCTACGAAATTCGCGATTCTCGATCATTTTTTCCAGGTCGCGATTCGTGGCCGCCACCAGCCGCACATCGACCTTTTTGGTCCGAGTGCTGCCCAGCCGCTCGAACTCACGTTCCTGCAAAGCTCGCAGCAATTTCGGCTGGATTTCGATGGGAATGTCCCCGACTTCGTCCAGGAAGAGCGAGCCTTGGTCCGCCAGTTCCAGTCTGCCAACCTTTTGTGAAATCGCACCCGTAAATGCGCCCCGTTCATGTCCAAACAGTTCGCTCTCGAGCAGTCCGGTTGGAATTGCGGCGCAGTTGAGCTTCACAAAGGTTCGATCCTTACGCCGGCTACGTTCATGGATTGCGCGCGCAATCAATTCCTTTCCCGTGCCGGTTTCGCCCAGAAGCAGGACGGTCGAATCACTTGGAGCCACGGTTTCGACGAGATCCAGAACATGGCGAAGCGCGGAGCTTTGCCCCACAATTCCTTCAAAGTCCAAATCGCCACGGAGTTCATCTTCCAGATACAGTTTTTCCTGCGTCAGCTTGTCCTTCAGATCGGCGATTTCACCGAATGCCAAGGCGTTCTCCACACCGATTGCAACCTGCTGCGCAACCTGAGACAGGAATGCCACGGCCTCCGGATCGAAGGCATTCTCCTCTCGACTCGCCAGGCCGAGCACGCCCAGCAAGCGATCCCGGCTGATAAGAGCCACGTCGCAGAACGAGTTCATGCCCTCGGCAGTCGCCTTGGCATACATTTCCGGGGACACTTGAGCGGGATCAAGATGATTCAAGACCCAAGGCTTGCCGCTGCGATAGGTTTCGCCGGGCATGGTGTCTTCGATGGGAATCAGATTGTCTTCCTCAAAAAATCCCTTGCTGTCGGGGAAGTCGAGAGCGTGCTTACGTAAGTGGACACCGTCCGGCTCGGGCAGCATGATAACCGCGGCGTCGCAGCGCATGACCTGGCGAACGCTCGCCGAAATTGCCTGCAGCAGTTCCTGAAAATTCAATTTCGAAACGACTTGATTGGTGAGATCCAGGATCAGCTTCAGCCGGTCCTGCGCCTGCCGCGAAAGATAAAAGTTCACGGCAGCATCAATCGCCAGAGCAATCTGATCGGCGACCAGAGCCAGGAAACGGACTTCGTCGTCGGGGTAGGCGTACGCACGCATGCTGCCGATGCTTAGCACGCCGAGCCGGCGATCGCCTCTTGCCAGTGGGAGAACACAGGTAGCCGCAATACCTAGTTCGCTTAAACATTCACTGTGTTTCGGAAACCGCGTCTCCTCGTTCCAATCCCCGGTCACGAGTGGCCGCTGAGACTCGTGTACCCACTCAATCGGCGTGCCCTCGATGAGAACCTCTTTCGCAGAGCTACTGTGCCTGGTGCCATTGGAATAGAGCAAGTGCCACGCGACCGTCCGGGTCTCATTTTCGAATGCGACAAGTTCCAGGTAGTCGAAGGCAATCACGTCGCGCAGCGCTTTCACCAGCATTTCGCCGGCGGCGTCACAGTCGCTGCAAGTGCCAATCGAGTTGGCCGCACGCAGCAGCGCTTCATAGCGTTGCGTGTGTCCCTCTGAGGAAGTTACCGAGAAAACATTCAAAGCACTCATAGATTGCTTCGGTTGTTACAAGGTGATGACGAACTCGTGAGCCACGGTTGTGCCGAAAACCAGGAAAATGGCTCAGGTTCGCGAATATGCTTCATCAGATGTCATGAAGTGCGGGAAAGCTTCGGCAAAATGTCGTAGTTTTCGCCAAGTGTCGAATCCCGTCTCGAGACGGTTCGACAATCCCCTCGACGCCCACTGCCCGGTGGGCCCGGAATCAACTTCCTTCCTAGGCGGTCTCGTTCTCTAGGATCATTCTGAGTTTGCGCACGCCATCGTAAATCTGCTGTGGATTGGCTCCCCCGTAGCCAAGAATCAGGCCGCCTCGCGCCGGAGGTTTCAGGCAACAACTGGACAAGGGCATGACAGAAATACGCCGCTCAGCGGCTTGCCTCGAAACCGCCGCGTCGTCAACTCCTGGCGGCAGCATTGCGAGCAGATGCATCCCAGCGGCATCGCCGATCACTTCGAGCAGATCTCCCATCTGGCTCTGGATCGCTTTTATCAGCGTTGTTCGCCGATCCATATAGAGCATTCGCATCCGACGGATGTGGCGAGCGAAATGTCCCTCGCGGATGAAATCGGTCATGACCGCCTGGTAGAGAGTTGATGAAAAAATATCGGCGGCATCCCGGGCTGCGGAGAATGCGGGGAGTAAGTCGTTGGGAAGAACCATGTAGCCCAGACGCAAAGCGGGAAACATGACTTTGCTGAATGTTCCGATATAAATGACCCTCGCATCCGCGTCCAGGCCTTGCAGCGAGGCGATTGGGCGGCTTCCGAAGCGATACTCGCTGTCGTAATCGTCTTCGATAATCCATGCGCCGGAACTCGCAGCCCAATTGAGCAAAAGCATACGGCGCGTAGCACTCATCGTCGTCCCTATGGGATATTGGTGCGACGGCGTGACATAGACGGCACGCGCCCTACGGCCTCGACGGATGATCTCGGTTACGTTCATGCCGTCGTGATCTACGCGAACTGGAAGCAATTGAGCTCTGGCGGTTACAAAAGCCTGGCGCGCGCCAAGATAGCCTGGCTCTTCCATCCACACTCGATCATTGGGATCCAACAGAATCTGGGCCGCAAGCTGCAAAGCCTGCTGTGAGCCAGTAGTCACCAGAATCTGCGACGGCTCGCATCGTACACCGCGAACTGCGCCCAGATACTCCGCGATGGCTTCGCGGAAGGGGGCATATCCCATGGCATTGCCATAGGCCATGATGCCCCTTGGCGGATTTCGAGAGTGCCGAGCTACCAGCCTCGACCACACACCGATCGGAAACTGATCGAGGGCGGGCAGGCTCACTCGAAAAGCACCCGATACGTCGAACCAGGGTTGCGCCGGCGTGTTTGTTAGCTCAACTCCACGCTGTGAGATTCGGCGTGGACCTGTGCTGCGCGCTCTGTGTTGAAGTTCTTTCTTCGCTCTCGCCGTCGGCGGACTCAGCGCGTCATCCGGGATGGACCGGGCCACGCACGTACCGGCTCCAACGAAGGTTTCGAAGTACCCTTCAGCGAGCAATTGCTCGTACGCGTTCAAGACCGGGATACGTGAAATCTTCAGCTCAGCGGCCAGGCTTCTGGTGGACGGCACTCGCTGCGCAGGCCGCATTCGGCCATCGAGGATGGTGCTGCGAAACCAGTCGTACAGCTGGCGATAGAGGGGACTCTTGCTGCGGGAATCGATGGCGATCGGGGGAAGGAAGCTGGCGGGAACTCGTCTCATCCTGAGCGCTCCAAAAGTGGTTATATCGTAGCACGTCGTAGTGGCTATTGCTGCCGACCACTTATCGGGTTAGTTTTTCTTACATGAAATCAGTATGGAGGTCGATATGAGCGCTGTGAGTTCCGCGGCAACGATCGCAGACGGAAAGCAATTTGATTTTCTCGAAGGCGAGTGGAACGCTATCTGCCGCTTTCCTCGGCCCGATGGATCCTGGGGCGAGGGCCCGGGCTCGCTGACCGCAAGGAAGGTGCTGGACGGCTGCGTTTCGGTGGAGTTCTTCGAGGGACCTTACCAGGGAACGGTTATCAAAGGCCTCGGCCTCCGCGCCTTCAATTCGCAAACCTCCTACTGGGAACATACGTGGACGGACACATCTGCGCCGGGGGGCTTCCTGGTATGGCGCGGACGATTTGAAGGTGGCGCGATCGATCTTCACGGCCAGTGGGAGGACGAGGCTGGTCGACAGGTTCTCTCGCGACTCACCTGGTCTCACATCACGGATCGCACCGCGCACTGGGAAAGTCATCGCTCCACGGATGGCGGCAAAACCTGGAGCAAACACTGGGAGATCGATTTCACGCGGAAAACTGCGAACTAGCCGTGCTGACGAAGCAGCGCTCAGGCGAATACACAGACGAAATAAAAGGAGGCAGTGATGAACATCAAATGGATTCTGGCCTTGCTCATGATGTTCTGCTTGGTTGTCGTGTTGCAGCCACTTCAAGGGCGCGCACAGCAAAATTCGGACGCAGCGAAAACCAGCTCTCAACCAACTTCCTCGCAACGGGATGGACAACATGATTTCGATTTCGAGTTCGGCACCTGGAAAATTCATCTGAAGCGCCTTGAGAAACGCTTAGCCGGTTCCACTACCTGGATCGAATTTGATGGGACTTCTGTTACCCGGAAGGTGTGGGATGGCCGCGCTCAGCTGGAGCAATTCGAAACCGATAGCCCGGGTGGCGGCCACATCGAGGGCCTGACCCTGCGGCTATACAATCCACAATCCCATCAGTGGCGCCTTTATTGGGCCAGCAGCAAAATCGGCATCCTGGACCCGCCCCAGGTTGGTGAATTCAAAGATGGCAGGGGCGAGTTTTACGCCCAGGACACGATTGATGGCAAAACCATCTTGATTCGATTTATCTGGTCGAAGACCGATACGAATACGCCTCACTTTGAACAATCCTTCTCGGATGATGGAGGTAAGACTTGGGAAGTCAACTGGATCACGGATCAGACGCGGGTGAGCGATGAATCTGACAAAGCGCACTGAACTCCGGCGCCTCCCGGATCGTGGATCGCATGATCAGGAGACGATCGACCGGATCCTGGACGCGGGCTTTCTTGCTCATGTTGGATTCTGCGTGGAGGGCCAGCCATTTGTCATTCCGACGCTCTATGGCCGCGATGGAAGGAGACTTTATTTGCATGGTTCGGCCGCCAGTCGCATGCTTCGGGAGCTTGCAACTGGCATCCCGGCCTGTGTGACCGTGACGTTGGTGGATGGATTGGTCCTGGCGCGATCCGCCTTCGATCATTCGATGAACTACCGCTCGGTGGTTGCGTTTGGCACTGCGAGGAAGATTGCAGATCCAGCGCAGAAGATGAAATCCTTGCGTGTTATCTCCGACCATCTCATCGACGGTCGGTGGGAAGATGTCCGCCAACCCAGCGAGAAGGAATTGAAAGCGACGACGGTGCTGGAATTCTCGATCGAGGAGGCATCCTCGAAGGTGCGAAGCGGACCGCCGCTGGACGACGAAAACGATTACAAGTTGCCGGTATGGGCTGGGATATTACCGGTTGAAATTAAATGTCGAATGCCGATACCGGACGATCGATTGATCGACGGTGTCATCGTTCCGGATTATGTCCGGCACTACGACGCTCGACTTAACGGCGGAACGAACCATCCGTCTAACCATTAGCAGCAGGAGATTTGGATCATGCGGAGGTTTGTTGGCTCCGCGGCACTGATGGCCGCTTGGTTATTTATCAACTGGACCAGCGCGCCGGCCCAGCAGGAGTCCCCCTCCGCGCCTGCTGTGGAGCGGCAGTCGCTGGATGACGCCTGGTGGACTGGTCCGATGTTGGCGCCCAACGCAACGACATTGCCGCGCGGACACTTCCTGATCGAGCCTTATCTCTACGATGTAGTCGGCGCTCATTCGAACGGCTTCGGTTCGCTGACGTACGTGAACTATGGACTCGTGGACAAATTGACAGTGGGGCTAATTCCCACCGCGGGCTTCAATCAGGTAAGCAACGGCCCAAGCAGTTCTGGCGTCGGGATGGGGGATCTGACCATACAAGCGCAGTACCGGCTCACGAAATTTCACGAAGGCAGTTGGGCGCCGACGTCTTCCATCACTGTGCAGGAGGCGCTGCCGACCGGCAAGTACGATCGACTGGGCAACCGCCCGAGTGACGGCTTGGGCAGCGGAGCCTACACCACGACGTTGGCGCTCTACACGCAAACTTACTTCTGGCTTCCAAATCGACGCATCCTGCGCATGCGCTTCAACGCGACCCAATCGTTTTCCCGAAGCGTAAACGTGGAAGATGTGAGTGTTTTTGGCACGGAAACTGGATTTCGCGGCCAAGCCAAGCCAGGCAGTTCCTCCTATGTGGATGCATCGTGGGAGTACAGCGTGACGCGGAGGTGGGTGCTGGCACTCGACGCCACTTACCGGCACAGCTGGAACACTCGCACCAGTGGATATAACATTTCGGATCCAAAACCAGACAGCATCCAGCTCAACTCCGGTTCCAGCGATGCGTTCGGCTTCGCGCCGGCAATTGAATACAGCTGGAAACCCAACCTGGGCGTACTTCTCGGCACCCGCGTGATTCCGGCGAGCCACAATACGAATGCCACCGTCACTCCGGCGGTGGCCATCAACTTCGTTCACTGATCTCGCTTGGTCGCTAGCTCCGCCCGTTCCTCGGCTTCTTGCGCTTGAATGCTGCTCCGCTGAAAGCCCAGAATCCAACCAGAGTCCCGCCTGCGAATACGGACCACAATGCCGCATTCGACCAGGCGGCATATTTTTCCAGTCCGGTATTCGAGAGATCCCAAAACGTCAGAGGCCAAATGAAGATTACATAGACTCCCACCACGGCCATTACGGCCACGATGCCGACCAGTAGAGCCATCGCCCCCGCCGACAAGCTTTCGAACACGAGCATGCCCCAGTGTTGCTGAGTGCCGTCACTGCGCTGGGTGTTGATTCGCGATCTCTGGACGAGTGGAGACATGGTCCTCCCGGCAAATGTTCGCCCCAGCTCACGCCGCCGGACGCGATCTTCCAACGTCTAGGATAGAGACTAGTCCCCAGCCCTCCCAAGTTACGTTGGACATGACCGCGGTTGGCAGGCCCAGTCGGTGGCCATCAGAAGCCGCCCGCCACTTGAACCGCCCGCGTGCCGCTAACCTGTTGAAATGGAAGTAGAAAGGAGGGCCACGTTAGTTACCTTGCCGGCCCTCATCTTCTCGGTCATCCTTCGGAAAGATGGATCGAATCAACCAATTTGCGGCCCTGGAGACGTCGGACGGAAGTCCGGACTCGATTTGCGCTTGCGTGGCCAAGATCTTCCGGGTGACGGAAACGGAAGTCGCCCTGTTGGAGCTGAACGGTAGTCTGCTGAACTTCCTTTATCCCTGTGAGTTGAGAACGGCCGGGGCGATCCCTCTCTCCAGTTCAGCCGTAGCTGCTCGCACCGCGCGGACCAAGGAGGCCGAGCTTTTCAATGGCTTCACACAAGTGAAGCACTTCAGCGTTTTTGAGTTGGTCAAACTCGGGGACACGGGGCTGGACGACCAAGTGATCCAGAAACTCATGTCTGCTCCCGTTCTTTCGAACAATGGAGAGGTAATTGGCGTGATTCAAATCTCCCGCAAGGCTCCACGCCCGGCCGCGGCAGGACCGGACTTTACCCCCGAAGACCTGCGGAAGCTGGAATCGGTTGCTCGCGTTGTCGGAATGCTAAGGGAAAAAGCAGAGGTTTTGCCGAAGCTAACGGTAAGTTGAAAGTTCGATTGCTTTTACTCGAACTCGAGCACCACGATTTCGGGATTCGATCCTAGCCGCAGCGGTGGTCCCCATGTTCCTGCGCCGCTTGAAGTGAAAACCTGCATCTTGCCGATCCGGCTCAGGCCGTACACAAATTGCCGGTAGATACGGCGCGCCATCCAACTCCAGGGGATGAACTGTCCAAGGTGAGTATGTCCGGATAGTTGGAGAGAAACGCCGGCGGCCTCCGCGATCTCAGGGTTGTCGGGCGCGTGGGTCAGCAAAATGCTTGCGCGATTGCGATCTAAGCGAACACCGTGCAGCACCGACGCAAACTGCTCGTCCTGCACCGCGTTGCGGTAGGGCACGCCAACAATCTGCAAACCGTCCACTTCCACTTTTTCATTGCTGAGTACGCGCACTCCGGCCGCGGCAATGGCATTCAAATACTTGCTGTCATCTCCAAATTGTTCGTGATTTCCCGCGACGAAATATACGCCGTGGGGCGCTGTGAGCTTGTTTAAGGGCTCGGCTGCGCGCCCGGCGTCGATGGCCGTGCCGTCATACAAATCGCCAGCGATAAAAATCGCGTCCGGCTCTTCCCGCAAGATCTTTGCTACCATTCGACGCAGAAAACTTCCGTTTCGCACGTGTCCCAGGTGCACATCGCTGATCAGCGCTGCCTTGCGCCCACGCCATGTCGCCGGCAGATTCGCGAGGCGCACCGTGGCTCGCGTGATTCTCGTCCAGCCTGCGTTGAAGACGCCGTAGACGCCAACCACGGCCGCAACACTGAACAGCAATTCCACGGTCCGATGGAAGTTAACTTCTGTCCCAGCCAGCCGCGCTACACCGAAAATAATCCAGGCAGAAACCGCTGCCACAAAGAAAAAGCTGAGCAGGCCCAGCCAAACTGCAGCGGCCTTATAGAACGCTCGCACAGGCGGGTTGGTGTAGCGAAAGGCGAGGAGCGAGGCGGCAACAAAGCTTACCGACAATAAGCCGAGCGTCAGTTTTATCCAGAGTGCACCGGCAGGGTCGTTTCCTGCGGGGGAGAACGTCCAGGTCTGATAGAGAAGAAAATGGGTCAAAAAAAGAATGGACTGAACAATTACAATAAAGCCAAGTAGGCCCCTTCGAGCGCGCATGGTGCATTAGATTCCCCACGCGCCGTTCCGATTGTATTTATTCATTTGCAGCTGCGGATAGACTGACGGTTAAAACTTAGCACCCTAGGATACATCGAGGTTGGCGCGGTTCTGACGATGGACCTCACAAAGGAGCGAATTGCTAATGTATACCAACAATCAGATGGAGACGACTCCGTTTCGAATTGAGCGCGTGGCGAACTCAAGGCTGCAGGAGGTCGACTTTCCGACGGTTGCATTTGGCAGTGTCTTTAGCGACCACATGTTCACCGCGGAATTTCATGACGCTCGCTGGAGTGACGGACTGATTCGTCCATACGGCCCGATTCCTATCGCGCCGAGTGTCAGCGCGCTGCAGTATGGAATTTCTGTTTTCGAAGGCATGAAGGCGTACAAGGCGGCCGATGGTCGTCTACTCTTGTTCCGTCCGCGTGACAACGCGCGACGATTTCAGCGCTCGGCGGCGCGGCTCGCTATGCCGGTCGTGCCTGAATCTTTGTTCCTGGATGGCCTGCGGGAGCTGGTTCGATTGGACCAGGCGTGGATTCCTCCGGCAGAGATCGGAGCACTTTACATTCGGCCGGTGTTGTTTTCGATCGACCCCTCGCTTCGGGTGAAGCCCGCGGATCGATACCAGTTCATCATTATGACCTCTCCTTTTGGTGCATACTTTTCTGCGCCGGTAGATGTACTGGTGAGCGAGCATTATGCGCGAGCGTTTCCGGGAGGAACCGGTGACATAAAGCCGGCGGGAAATTATGCTGCCGCACTGCTGGCGGATCTGGAAGCGCGCGAGGCGGGATTCAACGCCGTTATGTGGCTGGATGCTCAAGCGCGGCGCTACGTGGAAGAGTGTGGCGTCATGAATGTGTTTTTCGTTTTGGGCGAAGAGGTTGTCACTCCGTCGCTGAGTGGCACAATTCTGCCCGGCATCACTCGCGATAGCGTGATCACTCTTTTGCGTGATCTGGGATATCGCGTGAAGGAAGATCGCTTCTCCATCGATGAATTGGTCAGAAGCTACGAGCGAGGCGAACTTCGGGAATGCTTCGGAACTGGAACCGCAGCAACCGTGACGCATGTGAGACGAATTCGATACAAGGATCGAACTCTTGAACTGCCACCGATTGAACAGAGAAAAGTTGGCGTTGCCGTACGGGAAAAACTGCTGGCCGTGATGACGGGCCGCGCACCTGATCCGCACGGTTGGGTCGAGAGCATCTGACGCGAAGACGAAAAGGACGGTCGGAATGCATTACCTTCTGTTTTACGAAGTTGGCGAAGACTACGTTGCAAGGCGGGCCGAGTTTCGGGAGGCACATCTGGAAAAAGCTTGGGCGGCGAGCGCGCGTGGCGAACTCGTGCTGGGTGGTGCGCTTGCCAATCCCGTGGATGGTGCCGTATTGCTGTTCAAAGGCGACTCGCCCGAAGTCGCGGAAAAATTCGCCCGCGCTGATCCATATGTGACTAGTGGGGCAGTGAAGCGGTGGCACGTGCGGGAGTGGATGACGGTTGCGGGAGAAGACGCTGCAAAACCTGCCAGACCGCACGACAGAACCGCAGTGAAAGCCACGCCAAGTAACTCTTCGAACGTCTTGAGCGGAGATTCTTCATCCCAAGATGATGGGATGATCCTGCGCATGTGGAAGGCGCGATCGCCCGCCGAGAAATCACACCGATATATTCAGCACGCCACGGAAAAAGTTTTCCCGGCGCTTCGAGCCATCGAAGGACATCGCGGAGCATATCTGCTTCGTCGCGCTGTGGACGGAGTGGTGGAACTTGTTGTGCTCACCCTTTGGGAGTCGACGGAGGCGGTCCGAAAGTTCGCCGGAGTGAAGCCGGAGAAAGCCGTAGTGGAACCGGAAGCGCAAGCGGTTCTGACCGATTTTGATGAGACGGTGACGCACTTCGAGATTGTTCATCACGCCGATTGACAGCCGACGATCCTCCTCAAATCAAAATTAGAGATAGAATTGTCCGGGCCGATCGCGCCCCTCGGGAGGTGTATGCGCATGTCAGGAAGAAAAATGTCAGCGGCTCGGATTGTGAAGCGTTCCCTTTGTCTGGTTTGGATTCTATTTGCCGCCGTATTTGGAATTCCGCAGAACCAGAGCGGATCTAATCTCCCGCCGTACAAGAATCCCAGCGTGCCGGTTGAGCAACGCGTTCAAGACCTGCTGGGCCGCATGACGCTGCAGGAAAAAGTCGCGATGTTGAGCGGGGCGGACTGGATGCAGAGCGTCCCGAATGAGCGGCTGGGTATCCCTTCCATAAAAATGGCGGATGGCCCATTGGGTATCCGGTCGTGGGCCGGGCCTTCGGCTGAGACCAGTGCGGAGACCGCAAAAACGAAAGTCCTGACAACTGCTTTTCCCGCCGGTGTGGCCATGGCTGCCACATGGGATACGGAACTGGTTCAGGCCGAGGGGCGGGCGATCGGGCAGGAAGTTAAAGCCGTTGGACGCGACATGATTCTGGGTCCAACGGTGAACATTAACCGCACTCCTCTGTGGGGCAGAAATTTCGAAGGCTACGGCGAAGATCCCTATCTCACGAGTCGCCTGGGAGTGGCTTACATCAAGGGAGTTCAGAGCGAAGGCGCGATTGCGACGGTCAAGCACTTTGACGCGAACAATCAGGAGTTCGAGCGACACCGGATCAATGCAGTGATTGATGAACGGGCTTTGCACGAAATCTATTTCCCCGCGTTCAAAGCTGCAGTTGAGGAAGCTGGCGTCTGGTCTCTGATGTCCGCCTACAACAAACTCAACGGCGTGTATTGCGCTGAAAATCCGTTCTTGCTGAAAGATGTGCTGCAAAAAGAATGGGACTTTAAAGGCTTCGTAGTTTCGGATTGGGGTAGCACGTACAGCACCGCCGCTACGGTAAATGCCGGCATGGACTTGGAGATGCCTGGCGGTGAGCCGATGAAAGCATGGTTGAAACGGCCAAAGACGCTGGAGGCCGGCAACGGCGGCGGCTGGCTCGTTCCGGAGAAGGTGCTTCCGGAAATATCGGATGGCAAGATATCCGCGGCCACAATTGATGACAACGTGGGCCGCATGCTGCGCGTGATGTTCATCAGCGGGCAGTTCGACAAGCCACACACCACGACTGGGGAGATCGATACACCGGAGCAGCGTGCCGTGGCGCGCAAAGCCGCGACCGAAAGCATCGTTTTGCTGAAGAACGATGGCGATTTACTCCCGGTCAATCCGTCGAAGATTCACTCGCTCGTCGTGATCGGGCCCAACGCGGCAGTAGCGAGAACGGGCGGTGGCGGCAGTTCGCTCGTGACTCCCAGGTATTCGATCAGCCCGCTGAAAGGGATTCAGGATCGAGCGGGCAAGAATCTGCAAGTGAGTTACGCATTGGGCGTAAGCATGGAAGGTGAGGATCCGAGCAAAGATACTCCACAGGCGCGGGAGCAGCTTCGAAATGAAGCCGTCAGCGCCGCGGCGAAAGCAGATACTGCCGTCATTGTGGTGGGCAGGTATCCGAAACTTGAGTCAGAAGATTTTGACATCAAGTCGCTCGATCTGCCAGCCGGACAGGATGAACTCATCGCGGCCGTGGCGAAGGTCAATAAGAATACCGTCGTGGTGATCAACGCAGGCGGGCCCGTCATTATGTCGAAATGGATTGCGCAGGTTCCCGCCATTGTTGATATGTGGTATGGCGGACAGGAAGGCGGGAATGCGATCGCGGATGTTCTCTTCGGTAAGGCCAACCCTTCAGGAAAGCTCCCGGTTTCTTTTGTAAAAGCGTGGAAGGATTCTCCGGCGTACGGGCACTATCCAGGCGAGAATCTGCAGGTCGAGTACGCGGAAGGAATTTATGTGGGCTATCGATATTTTGATACGAAAAAGGTAGAGCCTCTATTTCCTTTCGGCTACGGCCTTTCTTATACGAAGTTCGATTACAGTGATTTGAAAATTTCGCCGACCCAAACATCGACGGGGAAGCCGGTAGAGGTGAGCCTGCGAGTCCGAAACACCGGATCCCGCGCCGGCGCAGAGGTGGTGGAACTTTACGTACACGACGGACACGCGAGCGTAGATCGGCCTATTCAAGAATTGAAAGGCTTTCGCCGGGTCGAGCTTGCGCCGGGAGAATCGAAGACCGTGAGTTTTACGCTTGATCGCTCTGCAATGGCTTTCTACAGCACCGCGAAGAAAGACTGGGTCGCCGAGCCAGGCCGGTTTGATGTGCTAGTCGGGTCTTCGTCGCGCGACATCCGGGTGAAAGGCTCGTTCGTGCTGGAACCGTAATGCGTTTGGGCTAACGCTATATTTCTTGATCCAGCGTTCAGCGCGCCGCTGCGGTGGAGGCGGCTGCCTGTGTCGTGATCTTTACAGAATCAGGCTGCGTCCAGACCGCCTTCCCGCTGGACAGGTCGATGCGATTCATCGTGACCTTCAGTTGTTGATGATCGACCTCCACCAGCAAATAGTGATAGTTCACTTCTTTGCTCTGGAACGGGTCGGTAGGGGCACGCTCGATGGGATAAGCGTGAGCGGCTCCGCCACCGGAAACGAAATAAGTGCCCCCTCCGTGTTCATGGCGCTCATAGTTGTGCACGTGTCCGGAGAACACCACGAAACGCGCACGCGCATGCGCCTGGCGCTCCTCCAATATCTTCGCGAGAGCTACCTCTGTAGAGCGGGCGGAGTGGCCACCACCAAACATCTTCGCGTCCGAGGAGCTGGTGTACGGCGGATGGTGAAACATCAGGAAAACGAAATCCACCTCTCCCGGAATGTTGTCGAGTTTGCTGGCCAGCCATTGGCTCTGCGGTCCAGAAACTTCATCCAGAGAGCTGTCGAGCACCAGGATGAGCGTATTCGCGGCGCGCACAGAGTAATAGCGGCTATTCTTCAGATCGGGGAAGCGCTGGAAGTAATTACCCAGCGCAATCTTCTCGCTCCCGTGGAGATCGTGGTTGCCGAGCGCCGGATAGACCGGAATATTCTTGTCGCGCCAGATGCTTGTTTCTTTATCCCATACCTTCCAATCATCCTCATCGTAGCCGTTGTAGACGATGTCACCGGTGAAACAGATGAAGGCCGGATTCACCTCGGCGATGGCTTGCACCAAGGCTACGCGCACTGCGGGATTCGCAGCGTCCGTATCTTTCGGATCGTGAAAACGGGTATCGCCGTAAGCCACAAAACGAAACGGCACGCTCTCCTTGATCTGCAGATCAACCGAAGTTTGCGCGGTGGACGCCTTTGTGCAGCAAGCCAATCCCAACAGGGCCGCTGTCACGCAGAGTAGAGAAAACGAATAAGCGACAAATCGATATGGTGGACGCATTGTGAGAGCTTACGCCCGTCGGAGCTGACTATTAATTTCCTACGACGAGCACCTCGAATTGCCCCGACTCCGCGGTCGATAGAAACAGCCGGTGCGTTTTCGGATCGAGCGCCATTGTCTTGGCTTTCGGCAAAGTCTTCACAGTTTCGACCACTGAGTATTTATCCGGGCCATCCTGACGAATGACGGTGATCGTTCCTTCGCCATTCGAATTGAAGATCAGCTTCGTCGCGGGATCGAAGGCGGTGGCATCCACGTGGTCGCCAATTGGCAAGGTGGTGATGACCTGGCCCGTATCGGCGTTCATGACGGCCATTACTTTGCTGCGGCAGCCGATGAACAGCCGGTGGTTGGCACGATCGATCGCCATGCTTGAGGGCGAAGCGCAAGGTGCCGTGGGCCAGCGCTTGTCGACCGTCAGCTTGCGAGAGTCGATCTTCAGCACCAGGCTTTCATCTTCAAGATTGTTGTAGACGAAGCCGTTGCCGTCCGCGGTCGCGTATTCCGGTCCGCCCCCGAGATCCACTGTTCCAGAGACTTTGCCGGTGGCCGCTTCGATAGCGGTCGCGCTATTGCTGGCGCCGTTGAAAGCGAAAACTCGCGAAGTTGCGGGATCGAAGATAATTGCATCCGGTTTCTGTCCCGTGGGAACATCGGCGATGGGCTTTAGAGTCTTCAAATCAAAAATAGTGACTGTCGAGGATTGGCCATTGCTTACGAATCCGCGGCCAAGCTCGGGCGCGATCGCAATTCCGTGCACCCCGAGCGTCTTCGGGATGGTTCCGACAATGTTCCCCGAATCCACGTTAATCACTTCCACCTGCGTTCCGTGAGAAACATATAGGCGCCGCGCTGCCTCGTCGACGGTGAGATAGTCCCAGCTGCCCTGGCCCGGGATCGAGATCTTCTTCGTAATGCTGTAGCCATCCGCCGGTGGAGCGGCCACAGCTTGCGGAGAAAAACTGAAGAGCGCCAGAACTGCAAGCGCGAACAACACGCAAAACGATAGATGGTTTGTGTTTTTCATGGAATCTCGAGATCTCAAGTTTCTTTTGAAGGATTTTCCGCCGCAGTGAACTGTATGCCTTCAACCTGAAAGGAACATGAATCCGACGAGCAACTCGTATGCGCTCGCCGGATTCGGATGTTAGAACTCAAGGCGAAGCATGAATTGAATCTGGCGCGGCAAGCCCGTCCCGGTGTTGGGAGAAGCAGCGTTGTCGTTGTTGTTGTTGAAATTCACCGTCGTGTCGATCAGGCCGAGGTCTTTGGCACTCAACGATTGCATCGTCTGGATTGCGCCCGTTTTCGACTGAACTGCGGACAAATTGTAGTTGAGAGTGAGGTTGTTGGGATTCGGATCGCCGAATTGAACATGGTTGAAAATATTGAAGAATTGCACCCCGAACTTCATGGCAACGCGCTCGGTCAACTTGGTTTCCTTCATCAAGGCGAAGTCGATCTGCCAGGAGTCGAGCGCCCGAATCAGGCCGTTCGGCGCGTCGCCAAATCGGCCCACAAGACCGCAGGAGAGTGGGCAGACAAGCGTTTGGTTGGGGCCGGGGTTGATGATCTGCGTGACCGCGCCGCCAGGGTCGAGTGGTGGCGCGGCGAACGCGGCGGGATTGATTTGAAGGGTATGGTTCGGAGCACCTCCGCCCAAAAATATAGGCACTCCGGGCACTAGATCCGGCCGCTGCGTGGTTTGATCGTTTCCGTCGGGAAGCTGCGCAGGCGAAATATTCATGGTGATCGTCAGCGGGTGGCCGGTATGCCAGAGGCCAATGCTGCTCAGGCTCCAGCCGCCTAGGATTTTGCCCAGAGCTCCTGTGTCATTAACGAACGATTTGCCGGGGCCAAAAGGCAACTCGTAGACGGCATTGACCGTGACATTGTTGCGAACATCGAAGACGCTCGGCCCTTTATCGCATGCCAGGCAATTCACATTCTCCGGGCCGTTCGATTCCCCTCCGCCCACCGACCCATCGTTGATGGAGTGTGACCACGTATACCGGCTCTGGAAAGACAGGCCGCTTGAGAAACGTCGGTCCAAACTAAGAAGGAGAGCATTGTAAGTGCTGGCGCCGATATCGGACTTGTAATCCACCGACCCGTAGGGATCCGCAGTGTCGAACGGATCGGTCAGGCCATTGGCACCGGGGTAATATTGGTCGAGAGGACGAGAACAAATGAGGTTGCCCTGGCCGCTGGGATCGTAGAGAGGTGGGGCGCTGCAGAAGTTTACTCCGCCGCGAGAGAACAGCCGCACGCCCCTTGAGCCAAGGTATTGCGCCGATGCCAGAAAGTCATGGGGCAGTTCACGGTCGATGGTTAGACCCCAAGTCTCGACGTAGAGATCGCGGCGGCCATGGCGCTGCAGGGCACGAGGTTGCTGTTGCGCCCCGAGACCCAGGGCTACCAAACCACTTAGGTCGGGATTCGTCTGCTGATAAGCTGGCAGCAACGGTGTGCCTGGACCGGACCCATCCAGATTGAGAACTGCGGTGAACCGGTCGCTCTCCAGCCCGGCGTTCAGATCATCGTTCTGCGCTGCGCCATGATAAATTCCGAAGCCCGTTCGAATGACCGTCTTTCCATGGAAGATGCCCGGAGCCCAGGCAAAGCTGACGCGTGGATCGAAGTTTCTGTAGTTGGCGTTGTAAAGCGCCGGGTTCGTCGGGCACGCCGGAGTGTTGATGGGTGTTGGAATTGGAGCGGGAAGGCTCAAGCGCCATGTAGAGGCTGAACCGAAGCAGACTCCGTGAAATTCGCTAACATCGAATACCGTGGTGCGATTATCCGCTTCGTGCGCCACGCCGTAGTATTCCCAGCGAATCCCAAGGTTCGCGGTGAAGGTAGGAGTGACCTTCCACTCGTCCTGAAAATAGGGCATATAAAATGTGCGGCGCAGCTTGTGGCAGCACCAGGTCGAAGTGTAGGAGATTCCGTAAAGTGCCGCGCCTTCAAAGCCTGAGTCCGACGACCCGCTAGCGTCCTGGAAATTGAGGGTATTACCGGCCGTAAGGCCTTGATTCAGTCGAACTCGGCGAATCTCCATGCCGGTCTTAAATGTATTCCGCCCGTGCACCCAGGTCAGGTTGTCTACAACGCCGAAGGTGGTGCCGATTTCGTGATCCGCCTGGTTATTATTGATCGTGACCCAGTCGTTGGTCATGACGGAATAGGGCAATGGCGGGATTTGCGGATTGATGAACGGGGCGCGGTTGATGAAAACCTTGACCTCATTCAGCAGCCGCGGCGAAAAAGTGTCCTGAAGGGCAACGTAATAGCCGGCGGGATGATTAATCGTCTGAAGGAGGTCGTAGGGAAGAGAACCGCTGCCGTTGGTCCCGCTTACCAGGCTGATGTCCCGATGTGCGCTTCCATATAAGAGCGTTTTCTGATTGATCTGGTAGTCCATCCGGACGAGCCAGGTGTCTTCGTGGACGGTTGTCGGGGCCGGGCTGGTGAACAGATCGGAATCGGGCAGTGGATTCGTTGGATTATTCGTCTGATCGGCGAAGCCTCCATCGGGATACACATGGATAGGATTGCAGCCTCCGATCGAACCGGTGGAAGCACGCCACGGGAAGGCCTGCAGAATAGAACACATCTGGGGTGATGTAGCTAAAGTGGCCTGCTGCGTGGCCGGATTGGGTACCAGAACCTGATTTGTCGTCGCCCCGTATTGCCGCAGCCCCTCATAATTGACGAAAAAGAACAGTTTGTTCTTGACGACAGGACCGCCGAGACTCATCCCGTATTGTCCGTAGCGAAAAGGCGGGATGGCGGGATTTCCATTGACGTCGAAGTCATTGAAGTTGCGCGAATCGAATATGGAATTTCTGAGATAGCCGAAGACTGATCCGTGCCAGTCGTTTGTGCCAGACTTGGTTTCGACATCGATCTGGCCGCCGGCCTGTGTACCATATTCCGCATCGTAAAGGGCGCTGTTTACACGATATTCCTGAATCGCGTCTTGAGAAATCTGCAACCGTGTTTGCGACTTCTGAGCCTGCTCTTGAATCCCGCCGGCGTCCACCCCGTCGATCTGAAAGTTATTGTCGTCGCGAGCGCGTCCGGCAAAACGAATGGTGCGCTGATCGCCACCGCCATCGTCTTGAGCAAACGGCGCGAGCAGTGTAAAACTCGCCCAGTCTCGGCCATTGTTGGGTAGATTTTCGATCTGGTCGGAGCGGATGACCGTGGCCGCTTCCGCGGAACTGCGGTCTGAAGGACTCGAGGTCGCATTCACCTCAACCGTCTCCGTAGGAGCGCCCACAGCTAACGTAGCGTCCAGAGTTCGGGTTTGACCGACCTGCACGATGACGTCTTCAATCACCTTGGTCTTGAAGCCAGTATTGGTAACCGTCACTGTGTAACGACCAACGGCCAGGCCAGGAAAGCGGTAATAGCCCTTTGAATTGCTGTTCTGTTCCTGCGCGATCCCGGTGTCCGCAGCCAGAATCTTCACGTCGGCTCCAGCCACGGCCGCGCCACTTTGATCAGTTATCGTGCCTTCGAGTTCGGCGCGATCCACTTGCGCCAGCACGGGTGTCATCGACAATGAGCCGAAGAACAAAAGGACAAACATCTTTCGGGTGAAAAGGAGAGAGAAGGAAGGGTGCAATTTTCTCAAGGTTGCTGCTCCTTTGAACAACGATTGCGAGACTGTTCTTGCAACGCCGGGAAGCGGCGCACAACAACCCGTTCGAGGACCTAGCTCCGCACATACAGCAGAATCTTCGGGATCAGGGATGACTGAAAATCCTAGCGAGGGGTTGTGACGCAGTGATGAAAGGCTGGTTAATATTTTTTCAGATTCACGCCGTGCACGCTGCCGCGACTTTCGGGGAAAGGCAGGCACAGGCGAGCAAGAAACGTAGCCGGGCTTCGATCCGAATCGGTTGGGATCGCGTCCACGCTAAATGAAGTCAGCGCACGCTATCTCTTGCCAACGATTTCGAGGCTTTGCCGTCGCTCTCGGCGCTGCGGAGCGATGTCGCTTTCGTAACTTTGTAGTCTTTGTATTCGATGGTGAGGGTGGCCACGCCGCCGAGTCGTATCACGCTTTCTGTATGATTCTCGGCGGGCAACCAGAAGTCATTGACCTTCACATACTTGTGTTCGATGTCGGTTTTCTTGATCCAGAACGAAGGGTTCTTCGCCGGCTCTCCTTTGATTCGCACCATCGCGAAGTCTTTTGCGTCAACCCATATCTGTCCACGATAGAGAAACTTGTTTTTGGTTTTGGGGAGCAGGTTCAGAACATATTCAGCGCCATCCGGAGTGGATTCGTATCGAGCCAAGGTAAAGTCGTAATTTTCCGTGCTCAGCGCTGTGTGCCGACGGTTCTCGTCGTTGGATGCCTCCTGCTCACCTTCCAGGAGTTTCTTGAAGACGTGGTCGATGATGAACTTGGTGCCAGTCTGCGACACGATGCGGAACTGTTTCGAATTCGGGGCGTGGTAGTCCACGTTGACTACCATCTCCGCGTCGCGGGCGCCAGGGAAACCGCGATATTGCATGCGGTAGATTCTGGTTGCTTTGTACTGATCCAGCGCAGCGGCGCGCTCCGCATTCCGTTCTTGCAGTTTCTCGATTACCTGATCAACCGTCAGTGGTGCAGTCGGATGGGGAGAAAGAGTCTCCCCGGCAGCGTGTGCTTGCGGCTGCAGTTGGCAGATTGCCACAAGAGTGGCGCACAGTGAAAAGGCCGTAACCAACCCGAAATCTCGCAAGCGATGATTCCCCATGATTCCCACTGGAAATATATTTTCAGTTTACCCGAGATCAGCGACCACAGTATTCAAAATGAGATCTTTCCCGCTTCTCTTCTGCCATCGCGTTTTCGCCATCATGTATTGCGCACCAAGCCGCGCTGTATAATCGGTTTTCCTGCCTATGCGACCGTTGCTCCTCTTGTGGACGGGACTCTACCTGGCTCCCTGGCTATTTGCACAAGCCGCTCATTCGCCCCATCCGTCGAGCGCACCATCGCCGCCTGCGCAACAGCCGAGCGTGCAAAGTGTTCCCGAGTTTGAAGATGTGGCGCAGAAGGCTGGGCTCACCGTCTCGCACATTTCTTCCCCCGACAAGAAATACATCGTCGAATCCATGAGCGGCGGCGTAGGGCTGATCGACTGTGACAACGACGGCAAACTCGACATCATCACCGTGAACGGATCCACGGTTCAGCGCTATCGCGAGGGCGGTGGTGACCCGATGATCACGCTCTATCACCAGGACACTGATCCCAAGAGCAACGATCTCAAATTTACGGATATCACGAAATCCTCTGGTCTTACGCACAAGGGTTGGGGCATGGGTGTGGCTGTGGCTGATTACGACAACGATGGCTTACAGGATATTTACGTGACGGGTTATGGCGGTAATGCGCTGTATCACAATCTCGGAGATTGCAAATTTGAGGAGGTGACCGAGAAGGCCGGGGTGGGCGCGGGAGGATTCAGTACTGGCGCGGCATGGGCCGATTACGACCGGGACGGTCGCGTGGATCTTTTTGTCTCGCGTTATGTCCACGTCGATATGAACGACTTGCCGCAGTTCGGCAATGATCCCCGCTTCTGCCGTTTCAAGGGTGTGCTGGTGCAGTGCGGGCCGTGGGGAATGCCGGGCGAATCGGATTTGCTCTTTCACAATAAGGGCGATGGCACCTTCGAAGAAGTCTCAAAGAAGGCGGGGGTCGACGATCCGCACCATTATTACGGCTTGGGCGCGACGTGGGGCGACTACGACAATGATGGCTGGCCCGATCTTTACGTCGCAAATGATGCTGGCCCGAATTTTTTATACCGCAATAAGCATGACGGAACCTTTGAGGATGTTGGCCTGCTTGACGGAGTCGCGCTCAGTGGCGACGGCATGGAGCAAGGCTCCATGGGCGTGGGCTGGGGCGATTATCTTCACGAAGGCCGGCTGTCGATGATTGTGACAAACTTTTTCGAGCAGGGAGCAACTCTGTATCACAGCCAGGGGAACGATTCCTTTGCGGATGTTAGCGTGCGAGCCAAGCTCTTGCGACCCACGTATCCATTCGTCTGCTGGGGCACGTCCTTCTTCGACATGGATAACGACGGCTGGCCGGATTTATTCGTAGACTGCGGCCACGTCTATCCGCAGGTCGATACGATTCCGGGTGGCACTCCCTACCGGCAGCCAATGCTGCTGTTCCGCAATCATCGCGATGGAACTTTTGATGATGTTTCCCAAGTGCTGGCCAGCATGCCTCCACAATCGAGGCGGGGTGCGGCTTTTGGCGACATCAACAACGATGGCAATGTCGACATTGTGGTGCTCAATGTGGGTGAGCCCCCGTCGCTGCTGCTGAACCGTACAGAGAGCGCGAACCACCGCGTGCTCTTCAAACTCGTGGGCGTGAAAAGTAACAGAGCAGCGATCGGCGCCCGCGTCACGGTAAAGGCTGGAACGCTGGTCCAGTTCAATGAAGTCCGCGGCGGCGCCAGCTACCTTTCGCAGAATGATTTGCGCTTGCACTTTGGCTTGGGTGCGAGCGACAAGATGAATGAAGTAAGCATTCGCTGGCCCAACGGCGAAACTGAAGTTCTGCGCGAGGTGCCCGCGGATTTCATTTACACGGTGGTGGAGGGCGAAGGTATCAAAGACAAAATCGCGCTCCCTGCCTTGCGGTAGCAGTGAAGCAGATCCATTCCCCAAAGCCTAGGCAGCGCCGGCTATCGTACTCTGGTAAACAGCCTCGGTAATTCCAAGCTGCGCACGGCCCCGTTCGTCTAAATCCGCCAGCGTGCCTCGGAAACCGATTGAACCAAACTGGGTGCTTGGCATTCCCGACGGCCATCCCCGGCTTTCGGGTGGCTGGGGCCGCGGATTCGGAGAATCTGGCAAGAACTTCATTGGAATAGGCAAGAAGGCCGAGCCTCGGGAAACTATGCTTGGGCTTGCGCTGATGGCAGACGAAATTTTGCAGCGCAGGAGAAATAAATGCAGAAACGCAAACTTGGAAAAAGCAACCTGGAAGTTTCCGCTCTCGGATTGGGCTGCATGGGAATGAGCTTTTCGTATGGGCCGCCGAAAGACAAGCAGGAGATGACCACTCTTCTCCATGCCGCCGTGGACCGCGGCATCACATTCTTTGATACCGCCGAGGTCTACGGCCCCTGGCTGAACGAAGAACTTGTGGGCGAAGCCCTTGCTCCGTACCGCGGGAAGGTGGCGATCGCCACCAAGTTCGGGTTCGACGTCAGTCCTGACAAGGATCCTCGAGGAATGAAGGGCGCGCCGCCGGGCGTGAACAGCAAGCCGGAACATATCAAGCAGGTCGTCGAAGGCTCGCTCAAGCGGCTCAAAGTCGAGACCATCGATCTTTACTATCAGCACCGGGTTGACCCGGATGTGCCGATCGAAGACACCGCGGGTGCGGTGAAGGAATTGATTCAGGCAGGCAAGGTGAAGCATTTCGGCATGTCGGAAGCAAGCGCAAAGACGATTCGTCGCGCCCACGCAGTTCAGCCCGTCGCCGCGGTCCAAAGCGAATACTCCTTGTGGTGGAGAAAGCCGGAGCAGGAAGTGATACCCACGCTCGAGGAGCTCGGGATTGGTTTCGTGCCGTACAGTCCGCTGGGCAAGGGCTTCCTGACGGGAGCGATCGACGAAAACAAGAAATTCGATAGTTCAGACTTCCGCAGCTCTCTGCCTCGCTTCGCGCCTGAGGCTCTCAAAGCGAATCAAGCACTGGTTGAGTTGCTGGGCGGAATTGCGAAGCGCAAGAAAGCGACTCCTGCTCAGATCGCGCTCGCCTGGTTGCTCGCGCAAAAGCCGTGGATCGTTCCGATCCCAGGGACGACGAAGTTGAACCGCCTGGAGGAGAACATTGGTGCCGTGGCGGTGGAACTGACGGCTAACGATCTGCGCGACATCGATGCCGCCGCATCCAAGATCACGGTAGAAGGTGCTCGCTATCCGGAACGCCTGGAGAAGATGACCGGTCTGTGAAAGGAAAGTCAGAGTCTATGTACAAGGCAAAAGCTTATTCTGCTGCCAGCGCGAAATCACCGATGGAATCCGCCACGATCACGCGGCGCGATCCAACCGAACAAGACGTGCAGATCGAAATCCTGTTCTGCGGCATTTGCCATTCTGATCTCCATTCGGTGCGCAACGAGTGGAGCGAATTCATGCCCACTGTGTACCCGATTGTCCCCGGCCATGAGATTGTCGGGCGTGTGACGAAGGTTGGTTCCGCGGTTAGAAAATTCAAGCCCGGCGACCTCACCGCCGTCGGCTGCCTGGTCGACTCGGACGGCACATGTCCAGAGTGCCGGGCCGGCTTTGAGCAGTTCTGCCCGAACATGACACTCACTTTTAATTCCCCGGATAAGCACCTCGGAGGTATGACCTATGGCGGCTACTCTGAGAGCATCGTTGTGGACCAGAGGTTTGTGCTTCGCGTGCCTTCGAATCTCAGTCTCGCTGGAGCCGCACCTCTGCTCTGTGCCGGCATCACAACCTATTCGCCTATGCGGCATTGGGGCATCACCCGAGGCAAGAAGGTTGGCGTGGTCGGACTCGGCGGACTCGGTCACATGGGCGTAAAGATTGCACATGCGCTCGGAGCCCATGTCGTCGTCTTCACGACTTCGCCGAGGAAGAAGGAAGATGCTCTGCGTCTCGGGGCCGACGAAATCATCGTTTCCCGCGATGCGAACGAGATGCAAAAACACGCGGAGAGCTTCGATTTCATCCTCGACACCGTTTCCGCTGAGCACGACATCAACGCCTATCTCAACCTGCTCCGCCGCGATGGCAACATTACCCTCGTCGGCGCACCGCCGAAGCCTCTCGCCGTCGCTGCCTTCGCCCTGATCCCGCGCCGTCGCAGTCTGTCAGGATCGAACATTGGCGGCATTGCCGAAACTCAAGAGATGCTCGACTTCTGCGGAAAGCACAATATCACCGCCGATGTCGAAGTGATCCCGATTCAGAAGGTCAACGAAGCCTACGAGCGACTGCTCAAGTCCGATGTGAAGTACCGCTTCTCCATCGACATGGCTTCTTTGAAATCTGAGTAAATCGGAGACACGAGTGGCGATGCGTTGAAGGCCGATGAGGGATTGTCTTCGAGCGGCTGTCCGCACTAATCCTTAGAACCCTCAGTTTCATTTTGACGCTGCTGAGAGTTGGTCGATCAAGGAGTTCAATCGATGGAAGTCAAGAGAGTTGGCACTCAACCTTCCGCGAAGGGTCCGTCAGAGTGGTCCACCGGTACGGTACGGATCGATCCGCTTTTTCAGGCACCCGATCCGGCGTTGGTTCAGGGCGCGGGCGTGACCTTTGAGCCGGGAGCGCGGACGGCATATGGCACACGCATCCACTCGGTCAGACTCTCATCGTCACGGCGGGGTGTGGCCGCGCGCAACGGTGGGGCGGACCGATCGAGGACATTCGGCCGGGCGATGTGGTCTGGTTCTCGCCCAACGAAAAACACTGGCATGGAGCTGCGCCGACCACCGCCATGACTCACATCGCAATTCAGGAGAAGAAGGACGGCAAGGTGGTGGAATGGATGGAACAGGTGACCGAGGAGCAATACAGCAAGCAGTAAAAAGCGGGTGCCCCATCCTTCCCGCGTCGTTTGCGGGAGGGTCGGGAGTTTGACCTTGCAAGGTGAACGAAACCGGAGGCAAAGTGAACAAAAACACCCTGTCGCGAAGAGCGCGATAATGATGGTGCAGCCCAAAGGAGCGTATATGCCAACTCGAAACGACGCTCTCAAAGAGAGCCTGTCCCGATCTAGCGAAATCAAGATCAGCGTGACCGGAAGAAAATCAGGGCGTACTATCTCGATCCCGATCTGGTTCGCCTTGGATGGAGACAAGCTTTACCTGCTGCCGGTGCAGGGGTCGGATACGCAGTGGTACAAGAATGTGCTGAAGAATCCGTCGATCCGAATCGGAGCAGGTAGCGTGGAGGCTGAATCTAATGCCGTTCCTATTACTGAGGCCAAACAGGTGGCATCGGTGGTCGAGAAATTCCGAGCCAAGTACGGGAAAGGCGACGTGAAGAAGTACTATTCGAAGTTCGATGTTGCGGTCCGGGCCCAGATGCCATGAGCGCCATCATGATCGCAAAGAAGGATATTCTCGAAGGTGTGAAGAGCAACGGCAAAGGTCTGTCTTCGTTGGGCGAAGACAAGCTTGCGGTCAAAGGCGAACCAGACACGGCACACTTGGCGCGCCTGATCGCCGCCTACGCCCCGCATGACGGCAGTTTCGAGCTGCGCGTCCAGGGTGTGCACGCGAATCGCTTTTCACGAGCCAACAAGGAGTGTGTCCACGTCCTCCGGTTGCCTTCGTTGTGCATCGCCGCACAAGGAGCGAAGACCGTCATCGTAGGGGACGAGGTCTATGAGTACAACCCGTCGCGCATGATCGTGTTCTCCGTTGCCTTGCCGGTTGCCGCCCAGGTTACGCAAGCCAGCCATTCCGCGCCCTACCTTTCTTTCAAGCTGGATCTCGACCCGCACAGGATTGCCGAGCTGGTGTTGAAGGTGTACCCGCACGGCTTGCCTCCAGCCCAGGAGCGCAGCGCCGTTTACGTCACTCCGGTCGACGGGAGCATGATCAATGCCGCAACGAGGTTGATGGAGTGTCTAGGGCAGCCGGGAGACGCTGAACTGCTCGCCCCGCTGGTGATCGATGAGATTTTGATCCGGCTCCTGCGCAGTCCCATTGGGGTTCGCGTCGCGCAAATGGGCTTTGCGGAATCTAGCGTTCACCGGGTTGCGAAGGCCATTTCCTGGCTGCGCGAAAACTTTTCACAACCCATGAAGGTCGAGGACTTGGCAGGGCTGGTCCACATGAGTGTTTCGTCCTTCCACGAGCACTTTAAGTCCGTCACTTCGATGAGCCCGCTGCACTATCAAAAGGTGTTGCGACTGCAGGAGGCGAGGCGCCTCATGTTGTCGACGGTGATGGACGCGGGGGCTGCGAGTCAGCGCGTGGGCTATCTAAGCGCTTCTCAGTTCAGCCGAGAATACAGCCGCTTCTTCGGGAGTGCGCCGAGCAAGGACATCTCCAGGTTGCGTCAAGAGACTGGGCTCTGGGCGTGACCGTGGTTATCAGCGCCAAGAGGCCATAGCCCTCACCGAGTGCCCCCAGCCAAAGATTTCGCCCTTATTCGATCCCCAGTTGTCTCTGGATTTGCTCCAGCGACGCGCCCTTCGTTTCCGGAACCATGGTCATGACCCAGAGAAGCTGAAGCACCATCATGCCGGCAAAAAACGAGAAAACGTAACCGATAGGGAATGACGAAACCATCTTCGGGAAGAAGGTAGTGAGCAGGGCGGCAAAGATCCAATGCGTGCCGCAGCCGAGGCTCTGGCCCTCGGCGCGATGGCGGTTGGGAAATATTTCGGAGATGAAAACCCAGATCACCGCTCCCTGGCCGATTGCGTGTGCGGCGATGAAGGCGAAGATGCAAGCCGGTACGATCAAGTAGTGGCCGGTAAAGAAGGCCCATGCCACCAGGCCAAGCGAGGTGATGTAGCCGAACGAGCCGATATAAAGAAGAGTGCGCCGGCCCAGCCGGTCAATCAGCCAGAGTCCGACAAAGGTGAAAATCAGATTGGTGAACCCAATCCCGATCGATTGCAGCAGCGCGGCTTTTGCGCCCAGCCCGGTAAGTTCGAAGATGCGGGGAGCGAAGTACAAAATGGCGTTGATGCCGGACATTTGATTGAAGAATGCAATCAGGAACGCGAGCAGGATTGGTTTACGAAGACGCGCGGTCCAGAAATGTCCGGAGGACGATTTTTGTTCCGATGCCGTTGCAGCCATAATCTCATCGGCTTCGGCTGCGATCTGTGTCTTCGGGGCCTCGGGCTCGATGCGCTGCAGCACTTCGAGAGCAGCCTCTCGATCTCCCTTTCGGCTAAGGAGCCAGCGTGGACTTTCCGGAAGACCAAAACAAAATATCGCGTAGAGCAATGACGGAAATGCGGCCACGCCCAGCATCCAGCGCCAGGCGTTGTCGCCTACGCCCGCCAACAATGCGTTCGATACATAAGCGATCAGGATGCCGAAAACAATGTTGAACTGGAACATGCCGGCAAGCTGACCGCGGTGTTTCGGGGGTGCGATCTCCGATATATACATCGGGGCGACGACGGTAGAGATGCCGATGCCCAACCCGCCGATCACGCGCGCCAGGATGAAAATGACTACGTTTGGCGCCAATCCCGAGCCAACCGCGCCGACAAAATAAAGAACGCCGATCCAGAGCAGCGTGGCTTTGCGGCCGAACCGATCAGCGGGCCAGCCGCCAAGCAGAGCCCCAACGACCGTTCCGTAGAGGGCGGAGGCCATGGCGATGCCATGCAATCCGGGGCTCAGGCCCCAAAGTGTTTGGATTGTTTTTTCGGCGCCGGAAATAACCACCGTATCGAAACCAAAGAGAAATCCGGCGAGTGCTGACGTGAGCGACCAGAAGAAGATGCGACCATTCATAAATGGGCGGTAAACGTGCCTACGAAACAATGCTGCGACGCATTCGCGATCCGGCTTGTACTATACGCCAAGAACGACGGCAAGAACTGAGAACTGAGACCTGAACTTACCCCTTGGTCAGCGGGTATCCCTTTTCCCGCCAATCGCGAATCCCGCCGTCCATCGAGATGATGTTGGTGTATCCCATCTTCTGCAGATTGTCGGCGGCCAGCGCCGAACGGAATCCGCCGCCGCAGTAAAGCACAATCTCCGAATTGAGATCGGGCACGCGCGCCTCAATGTCGCGCTCGATAATGCCTTTGCCCAGATGAATTGCGCCTGGCAGGTGGTCCTTGGCGAATTCGCTTTCTTCCCGCACGTCCACCAGCAGAAATTTGTCATTGCTATCGATCTTCTTCTTCACTTCTTCGACATTCGTTTCGCGAACTCGCGTCTTGGCGTCGTCCACAATTTTAAGAAACCGCGGAGGATGTTGATGGGCCATAGGTTCTCCTTCTCGTCCAAGTTGCGACCATATCGTACCAAGCGGACGACGTTCATGGAATGTTGAAGCCGAAAGCCGAAGCTCTGTCTCGCCCTTCAATTTCTCAGTTAGCATGATCAGGTGCAGGAGAAGGAATCAAGCAGGAAGATCGGATTGGCCCGCGCCTTGTCGAAGCTTGGGTACTGTTCTCGGTCGATGGCGGCAGAGTTGATTCGCTCTGGACGCGTGGCCCTTGGCGGGAGAATACAGCGCGATCCGGAGACGCCCGTATCGGGTAAGCGAGATCAGATCACGGTGGACGGAAAACTAGTTGAGCGGCAGAAAAAAGTCTATCTCATGCTGAATAAGCCGCGTGGCGTAGTTACAACTGCGTCGGACGAGAAGGGGCGCGACACTGTGTACGCGACGTTGAACTTATCTCCTGGCGTCGACGCGAATCGGTCGCGCGAAGGATTGCCGTGGGTCGCCCCAGTCGGTCGCTTGGACAAGGCAAGTGAAGGTTTGTTACTCCTGACCAATGATTCCGAGTGGGCTGCCTGCATCACCGCGCCCGAAACGCACTTGGATAAGACTTATCATGTGCAGGTGCGAGCCATTGCAGATGGTGAGTTTATCCGCGCGCTGGTTCGGGGAGTGAAAACAAAAGACGATGAAGTGCTGCGAGTGAAGCGGGCTCGTCGGTTGCGTGCGGGTCAGGAGAATTGCTGGCTCGAGATTATTCTCGACGAGGGTAAGAATCGTCACATTCGGCGCATGCTGGAAGCCATGGGGGTTGAAGTGTTGCGGCTGATCCGAGTCGCTATTGGGCCGCTGGAGTTGGGGAGTCTCGCGAAGGGCGAACACCGCGCCCTTAGCATCGATGAGAAACGAATGCTCAATCGAGCCATGGGAAAGAAAAATTCATGAACGACGTGACATTTCTTTCCGCCTTATCGATGGCCGAGCTCATCCGGAAAAGGAAAATCTCTCCGCTCGAACTGGTCAATGCGCATTTGGCACAGATCGAAAGACTACAGCCAAAACTTAACGCCTTTGTGCAAGTCGATGCGGAGCGGGCGCGACAGTCTGCCCGGGATGCCGAGTCCGCCGTGATGAAGCGCGCAGCGCTTGGTCCGCTGCACGGCGTTCCACTTAGCATCAAGAGTTCATTCAACCTGGAGGGCCTCCGCTGCGAGGCTGGTACGCGCCTGCGCGCTGGGTTTATTGCGCAGCAGGATGCTCCGCTTGTCACACGCCTGAAGAATGCCGGCGCAATCATACTGGGCACAACCAACACCCCTGAGCTCTTGATGGCGTGGGAGACCGACAATTTGCTTTACGGCCGAACCAACAACCCCTGGGACCTGGATCGCACGCCCGGTGGATCAAGTGGCGGCGAAGCGGCGGCGATTGCTGCGGGCATGTCCGCCGGTGGCGTGGGTAGTGACGGCGGCGGATCGATTCGCGTGCCGGCTCACTTCACCGGCATCTGTGGACTGAAGCCCACTCCAGGCCGCATTCCGGCGACCGGACATTTTCCCGTGTCCGCGGGCCCATTTGCATCCATCGGCGTCGTCGGTCCTATGGCCCGCAACATTGGTGATCTGAAAATTCTTTTCGCGATCATGCAAGGCCCCGACGTGGGAGATACGAATGCGGCGCCGGTGCCGCTGCGCTGGCTAAGCGAAGCGGAAAGCAAGAAACTGCGAATCGGTTATTTCGAAGACGATGGCCGCACTCCTGTCACCGCAGAAACCCGCGCCGCTGTTCGTACCGCAGCAGAAGCCCTGCGCAGCAGCGGTTTTCAAGTGGACCCATTTCAACCAGAAGGTCTCGAGGAGGCGCGCCAACTGTGGTGGAAGTATTTCGTGGTTGCCGGAGGTATGCTCCTCAGGCCGATGTTCAAGGATCGCGAGTCTGATCTCAGCCCCATCCTGAAGCAGTTTTTGGAATGGGCTGCCGCCCAGCCGGCCCATACTGGACGCACGCTGCTCGACGCCTGGATTCGCCGTGATGCGCTGCGTGCGCAGTTCTTTGTGCAAATGGAGAAGTATCCCATCCTGCTATGCCCGGTTGCGGCTATTCCGGCTTTTCGACACGGAGAGAGGAGTTGGCTGATCGAAAACAAAGAGGTCAATTATCTCGATGCCTGGAGCTATACGGAATTCTTTAACCTGCTGGGCAATCCCGCTGTTGTGGTTCCGGTCGGTCAATCGTCTGAGGGCCTGCCCATCGGAGTGCAGATCGTTGGGCGTCCGTGGGAGGAAGAACAGGCGTTGTCCGTTGCAGCTGCCATCGAAAACAAATGCGGAGCGTGGAGGGCACCGCCTCTTGCTTGAGTGCGTTCAGCTGCCGCTAGTATTTTTGCACTATTCCATCCATCGACCCGTCTGGGTACCTTGATTCGCAAGCGGTTTCACGCACTGTGGGCTGACTCCGCGGCGTCTTGACTGTTTCCGATGCAAGCAAACTCCCCATCAGAAGATTTCGTCGGCAGGGCCTTGTCCTGGCTACTTCCATTTCTTGTAATTTCAGCGGCGTACCTGTATGCCTTCCCGCAGCCGAATCTTTTTTATGCCGCCGTGGTGCTGCTGCACGCGCTGGCAGGCGTGATCGCGGCAGTTCTGCTCGTTCCTGCGCTTTTTCGTCTGCTTCGCAATGGAAGTTTTATCCAGCGAGCCGGTTGGTTTCTTATTGCGGCGGGAGCAGTTCCAGGGCTCATTCTCATCAAGACTGGTACGCCGCGTACGGAATGGAAGTGGCTCTATCTGCATATCCTGATCTCGCTGGCAGGGGTCGGCCTGCTGATTGCCCCCAAGCTTGGGCTGCGGCCTTGGGCGGCCTTGAGTGCGGGCGCAGCGGTTCTGCGCACAGCGGTTTGTCTCTTGCTGCTTGCAGCCCTTGGCTACGGAGCGTATTACATTCGCGGAAGTTGGCAGACGCGTGTCCGCATTCAGAATCCTACGATTCCGCCCGACAACATGAATGGCGAAGGCGATGGGCCTGAGGGTTCGTTTTTCCCTAGCTCCGCGCAGGTTTACGGGAAGCAGAAAATTCCCAGCAAGTTCTTCATGGAGTCGGATTCCTGCAAGCGCTGCCACGAAGATATCTACAACCAATGGTTCAGTTCTGCCCACCATTTTTCTTCGTTCAACAACCAGTGGTACCGCAAGGCGATCGAGTATATGCAGGACACGGTTGGCACCAAGCCTTCGAAGTGGTGCGGCGGATGCCACGATCCAGCAGTG
Source organism: uncultured Acidobacteriaceae bacterium (assembly GCA_963773675.1). Lineage (GTDB taxonomy): Bacteria > Acidobacteriota > Terriglobia > Terriglobales > Acidobacteriaceae > Sulfotelmatobacter. The sequence goes on along the minus strand of CAVZCG010000012.1, from coordinate 62,724 downwards.
CTGTACAGCGGCTTGATGGATACTCCGATCAAGCAAATCGTACATCGTCCGGAATCCCAGGCTGGCTTGGGCTGCATGATGTGCCACTCCATCGCCAACGTGAAGAGCACCATGGGTCAGGCGGATTTCTACCTGGAGTATCCGAAGCTACACGAACTCGCCGCCACGCAAAATCCTGTGGCGCGAGCCCTGCACGATTTTGTGATCCGGCTGAACCCCGAGCCGCACCGGCGTGTATTCCTCAAGCCGTTCATGAAAACGCAGACGGCAGAGTTTTGTTCGACCTGTCACAAAGTTCATCTCGACGTACCCGTGAACCATTACCGGTGGCTTCGCGGCTTCAATGAATACGACAACTGGCAGGCCAGCGGAGTTTCCGGCCAGGGTGCGCGGTCATTTTACTATCCGCCGAAGCCGCAGCAGTGCGCCGATTGCCACATGCCGGCGGAGGCTTCGAAAGATGCTGGCAACGTCAATGGATTCGTGCATTCCCATCGTTTTCCCGGAGCGAACACCGCTGTACCCACTGCGAATGAGGATGCCGCGCAGTTGAAGCTTACCGAGGGATTTCTGAAGAGTGGCGCGCTTACGGTAGATATTTTTGCTTTGTCGCCGGCCCAAGCGCCGTTGAAAACGAACGCAACAACACAATCGGAATTAGCTACAACATTCGCAGTTGGTGAAGAAGCGGAAAGTAAAATTGCTCCCAGCGCGGTTGGCGAAGCGTCGCCGGTCACTGCTCCCTTAAACCGCGTCCAGCCGCCGGTGCGTCGCGGCGATACTGTTCGCGTGGATGTTGTCGTCCGCACCAAGAAGGTGGGACACTTTTTCCCCGGCGGCACCGTCGATGCCTATGACACTTGGCTCGAACTGAAAGGCACGGACGATAAAGGCCAGACCATTTTCTGGAGCGGCATGGTTGAGGACGACGGCAAAGGTCCGGTGGAGAAAGGCGCGCACTTCTATCGCTCGTTGCAGATCGACGCGCACGGCAACCCCATCAACAAACGTAACGCCTGGGCCACGCGAGCCACCGTCTATGTGCGGCTTATCCCGCCCGGTGCAGCCGACACCGTGCATTACCGCATGTTGATCCCGGAAAACGCCGGCAACAAGATCACCCTGCACGCGCGTCTTTGCTATCGAAAGTTCTCGTGGTACGGCACGCATGAAGCGTTCACCGGACAGCCCGACCCGGCGTCGCCGAACTCGGTTACCCCCGATTACGACGATCGTCCGACGGTGTTCACGGCATTACTGAACGGAGTTTCAGCCAAAGAAGAAAAGATCCCTGACTTGCCCATCGTCACGGTGGCGGAAGATGAAGTGACGCTGCCGGTCGTCTCCCACAATGCTCCTGCGTTTCGGCCGCAGACGATCACTCGCAAAGATGAATGGCAGCGCTGGAACGACTACGGAATCGGCCTGTTCCTGCAGGGGGATCTGAAGGCCGCTGCGGCGGCGTTCCAAAAAGTCACGGAAGCTGATCCGAGCAATCCCGATGGCTGGGTGAATATTGGCCGCTGCGCCGTGCAGGAAGGGGACATGGAGCGCGCCCGCACGGTGCTTGAGAAAGCGCTGGCGCTCTCTCCAAATCTGGCGCGAGCGAACTATTTCTATGCACGCGTGCTGCGATCTGACGGCGACTACGATGGCGCAGCCGCTCGCTTGCGCACAGTTCTCCGCCAATATCCGCGAGACCGTGTTGTACTCAACGATCTGGGGCGCGTCCTCTTCCTGCAGCGCAAATATGAAGAAGCGGTGACGACTCTGCAGTCCGTGTTGGCCGTGGATCCCGAAGACCTGCAAGCGCATTACAACTTGATGCTTTGCTACCACGGGTTGGGAAACGAGAAGCTTGCAAAGGAGCACGAGGCGCGCTACTTGCGGTTCAAGGCCGACGAGTCATCGCAGGCGATCACCGGCCCGTATCGCCACTCGCATCCGGAAGACAACAATGAGCGTCAGGCCGTGCACGAACACGTTTCCGTGCCGCTGCCTCTGCTGAGCGCAAACCATCGAGCAATGGCCGTCTCTGCTGACCGGCCACACAAAGCGCGAGTGACGCCGTCTTCTGTTGTTGGTGGGGCATCCAGATGAACCGCGAGGTTCCGGGATTTGCGAAACTTCTCTGCCTTTTTGTATCTGTGTGGTTATTGTTCCAGCCGCAGACGAGCCAGGCCCAACAAATCCACTTCCGCGACATCACCGCTCAAGCTGGTATTCGTTTCACGCACAATAACGGCGCGTTTGGAAAGAAGTGGCTGCCGGAAACCATGGGCCCGGGCTGCGCTTTTATCGACTACGACAACGACGGCTATCCCGACATTCTCCTCGTAAACGGCGACGATTGGCCTGGACACCCGCACGGCGGGCTCACCACACCGAAGCTATATCACAACAACCACGACGGAACGTTTACCGACGTAACCCGGAAGGCTGGTCTGGCCGTGCCCATGTTTGGATTTGGTGTTGCCGTCGGCGACTATGACAACGATGGCTTCGACGATATTTTCATCAGCGCGTTAGGACAAAGCCATCTATTCCACAACAACGGGAACGGCACCTTCACGGACGTTACCAAGCTTGCCGGCATGCTGGGGCCGAATGAATTCTCCACCAGCGCCGCTTGGGTGGATTACGATCGCGACGGCAAACTCGATCTCGTGGTCGCAAATTATGTGCGGTGGACGGAGCAGACCGATCTTTACTGCACGCTCGACGGCGCGCATAAATCCTATTGCACCCCGGAGTCGTACAAGGGAACGTCAGTTCGTCTGTGGCACAACCTGGGTGAGGGAAAGTTTGAAGATGCCACGCAGAAGGCTGGCCTGGGCGATCCCACGTCGAAAAGCCTCGGCATTACCATCCTGGATTACAACGCTGATGGCTGGCCCGACATTCTCATCGCCAACGACACGCAACCGAATAAGCTCTACCTGAACAAGAAGAACGGAACCTTCGAGGAGAGCGGCGTCACGGCAGGAATCGGATTTAGCGAAGATGGTGTAGCCCGTGCTGGCATGGGTGTCGACGCCGCTGACTATGACCGCAGCGGTCACGCCAGCGTGATCATCACCAACTTCGCCAATCAAATGGCCTCGCTTTATCACAACGAAGGCAACGGATTGTTCGTGGATGAGGCACCGCAATCGGAAGTAGGGCGATCAACGCTGGTTACGCTCGGATTTGGCTGTTTCTTTTTCGATTACGACAATGACGGCTGGCCGGATATTTTCGTCGCGGACGGCCACATCGAAGACGCCATCGAACGGGTGCAGAAACGGGTGACTTATGCCGAGCCTGCGCACTTGTTTCGCAACCTGGGGGGAGGCAAGTTTCAGGAGGTAACGGCGCAGATGGGAGCAGCCTTTGCTGCTCCGCGAGTGGCGCGGGGCGCGGCGTACGCCGATATCGACAACGACGGTTTTCTCGATGTTCTCGTCACTACAAATGGCGGCCCGGCTTATTTATTTCACAACGAGGGCGGAGCGAATCACAGTCTGCGCCTGAAACTGGTGGGAACCAAATCGAACCGCGACGGTATCGGCGCGGTGGTGCACGTAGGCTCAGACAATAACAAAGACAAGCAGTGGAAGATGCTGCGCTCCGGATCGAGTTATCTCTCGCAGAGCGAACTCGTGCTTACCTTCGGCCTGGGTGGTCAAACCAAAGCCGACAGTGTTGAAATTCAGTGGCCCAGCGGCCAGGTGGATAAGCTCACGAATGTGAATGCGGGACAAACTGTAACCGTTCAGGAAGGGCAGGGCGTAGTAGCGAATCGGCCGTACACCAAGGTGGCAATATCCACTAGAAAATGAGAATTGCATTCTAGAGTGGGCGTGCTCGAGGTCGTTGTGTGACGATTTTCCGTTTTGTCTCGAACGCAGTTACCGCGATGGCGACTGACAACCTGGTCAGGAGTCTAGGGCAGCCTAGAACAACATGCTCAAAGTCTGGGAGACACCGAGTACAATCGGGCTATCCGCAAAAGGGGGAGCTCAGACGTGTTCGACGGAGGCTTCCATGCTTGATCGTCAGATCAAGGTTAGGTTGTTGGTCGACCTCTCGCAGTACGACTGTCAACTGACGAAGGGTATTGAGGGAATTACAGTCGGCTCCCATGGTTTTTGGAGCAAGGCAAGCGACCGTTTTGTCGGGGTCCGATTCCCGAATATCGGAACGTTCGACATTCTCTGGCAATCGCTCGAGGTCACAGATCAAGAGTTCTTGGCCGAGCGTGAGGCGAGGGCGGAAGCAAAACTGAAAGCTTTCAAAACGGCGACAAATGTGGTCTGCGGTATGGGACCACGTGGGGGCTTCAAGTACTTGAGTTATCAATACATCGACGCAAACGGCGTTCAATGTTTTGAGTCCATCGGGAGCAGCGAAGAAAGCGACAAACTAACTGATTTCTTTCGCAAGAATGGAATTACGATTCGTAATGAGATCTCGAAATAGCCTCGTACAAGCCTTTAATGTATCCCTTTCCTTCGAGTACAGGTTCTCAATCGAATGACACCGCGAATTTCAATTGCTGTCGCTGGCGCGCTGTTGGCCGCGTTTGGCTTGTTCCCAAGTCCACCTCAGAGTCCAGCGAAAGGCGACCCCGTCGAGGCTGCGCGCCTGAACAATCTTGGCGCAGCCTACATGAACCAGCAGCTGTTCGAGAAGGGATTGAAGTCCTTCCGGCAAGCAGCCGAGCTCGATCCCACGCTGACCATGGCGCGGTTGAATGAAGGTATTGCTCTGCTCAACATGCAGAAGATCGATGAAGCTAGGGTGGCGCTGGAGGATACGCTCAAGCAGGATCCAAAGAACCCGAATGCCTGGTACAACCTCGGCCTGCTCGCGAAAAACACGGGTGACGCGCAGGCCGCGATCGAGGCCTTTCGCCACGTAGTCGAAATCGACCCGAGCGACGCGGACACTTGGTACTTCCTGGGCACTGCTTACGTACAGTCGAAACAGTTTCCACAGGCCATAGACGCCTTCCAGCACGCGCTGCAACTCAACCCGCTACACGCCTCCGCCGAATTCGGACTCTCGCGTGCTTATCAGCAATCCACCGACATCGACCACGCCCGCGAGCACCTGAAGAAATTCCAGTACATCACGCAGAAAAAAATCGGCGCCCCCATGAGCCTGGCTTACGGCGAGCAGGGCCAGTACTCGCGCGCGGTGGAATCACCATCGGCGGTGCTGAAGGCGCCGGCGCAGATCAAGGTGCGGTTTGTGGATGTGACCAAAGATGCGGGGTTAGCCGTGGCCGCTGCTATCAGCGATGCTCAATTTTTCCATGGGCCGGGCGCGTGCTTCCTCGACTATGACAACGATGGGCTCATCGACCTCCTAGTTACGGACTATGGGACCCTAGGCGGCATATCGCTCTACCACAATGTCGGGCAGGGCAAATTCGAAGACGTGACCGCCAAGGCTGGATTGGATCCCAAATCCCACGCGATTGCTTGCAGCGCTGGCGATTACGACAACGACGGGTACGCCGACCTAACCCTGAGTTTCATGGGTCGGGTCTTGTTGCTACACAATGAAAAGAACGGGACGTTCAAAGACGCAAGTGCGCATTTGCCGGTTAAGCCGAATGGGTCGATGCGCACCGCTGCGTGGATTGATTATGACCACGATGGAGATATAGATCTCTTTCTAGGCAGCTCCGCAAAAGGACAATATAAAGGCTCTCCCGTAAATGACGAGCTGTGGCGTAACAACGGAGACGGTACATTCACAGACGTCAGCGAAGAAAAAGGAGTTGCCGGACAGGGACGTCATTGGACTGCATTGGGTACCGATTACAACAACGACCGTGCCGTGGACATTTTCGTATCTGGACTAGATCCGCTCATCTTGGAGAATCCACGCGAAGGAAAGTTCATCCTTCGCCAACCTTGGGACAAGAATTTGATGCAAGCTAACACCGGCGTCGCTATCGCCGATTTCGATCATGACGGATGGATGGATCTGGCGACCACACATTTCGGGGACGGCGTGGCAGCTCTGACGCTTTGGCACAACGATCACGGGAAGCGCTTCACTCCGATACAGCTTCCGAAAACCGATCTTGACGTCGCCTACGGCATCGCGGCCCTCGACTACGACAACGATGGCTGGGTCGACCTGGTCGCGGTTGGCGAAACGAAAGAGGGCAAAGGTGAGGTGCGCCTCTTCCGTAATCTCGGCGCGGATGGTTTCAAGGATGTCACCGCCGATGTTGGCCTTGACAAGATTCAGCTCAAAAATCCCCGTGCCATCATCACCGGGGATTACGACAACGATGGCACTACCGATCTGCTGATCACGCAGAATCACGGTCCTGCGGTGCTGCTGCGGAATGAAGGTGGCAGTCAGAATCACTGGCTACGCCTTTCGCTCAAGGGACTGAACGATAACAAGAGCGCCATCGGCACCAAGGTGGAAGTGTTCGCGGGAGGCAACCGGCAGAAATTTGAGATTGCCGGATCGAACGGGTACTTGGGACAGAACTCGACCGACATTGTGGTAGGACTCGGTGACTCGAAAGAAGCCGACATCGTGCGGATGACTTGGCCGACGGGCGTGCTGCAAGATGAGATCCACGTTGCCGGCGACAGGCAGCAGAACTATCTTGAAATGGATCGCCGCGGCAGTTCCTGTCCCACGCTGTTTGTATGGAATGGCGAGCGCTATGAACTCGTCGCCGACATGCTGGGCGCGGGCGTGGTTGGACACTGGATTGGGCCCGGCCAGCGCGACGTTCCGCGGCCGGTGGAATACATCAAGATTGATCGCAACATGATTCGCGAGAAAAAAGATTCCCGCCCTGTCGCTGCAGACGACGCAGCGACAAGGACGGGGCACCCGACTCTTAGCTTCCGATTCATGGAGCCGCTGGAGGAAGCCGTCTATCTTGATCAGACGCGCCTGCTGGCGGTGGATCATCCGGCAAATGTTGATGTTTATCCCAATGAATATTTCGCGTCGAATCCGCCATATCCGGAATTCAAGGTAGTGGTGAGCAAGAGCGAAGACGCGCGTCCGCCCGCCGGCGCATGGGATGAGCACGGCCACAATGTGTTGCCCGACCTTCTCGCGCATCGCTATTTCGGTGATTTCGCTTTAACGCAATTTCAGGGTTTTGCCAAACCGCACAGTCTGACACTCGATCTGGGCGAGCCTTACCGTGGCGGCCCGCTGTGGTTGCTGATGCATGGCGAAGTGGAATACTTCTCAGCCAATAGCATGTATGCTGCGTCGCAGGCCGGGGTGCGGGCTATCTCTCCTTTTGTGGAAGCGCTCGGCGCAAACGGCAAGTGGGTCCGCGTAGAAGGCGATATGGGATTCCCGGCCGGCGGCCCGCGTACGATGACTGCCGATCTCACGGGTAAGCTGCCATCGGGCGCGCAGGAGATTCGCATCACCACCAATCTACAGATTTATTGGGACAGCATTCTGGTGAGCCGAACGCCTCAAGATTTCCGAAAAGGCCAGAGCGTGCGACTGACGCCCGTTCCATTGGTTCACGCCGATCTGGGCTTTCATGGATTCCCGCTGAAGATCGAAGGCACTCCACCCGGGAATGTGCAATACGTTTACGAAAAGGTGAGCGCGACCGGACCGTATACGCGCCCTGCTGGAACTTATACGCGCTACGGCGATGTGCTGCCGCTCCTGACGGCGCTGGACGATCGGCTGGTGGTCTTTGGATCGGGCGATGAAGTGCGGCTCGACTTCGATCCATCGAGCCTGCCTGCTTTGCCCCAAGGCTGGGCGCGCGATTATTTTTTCGCTGCCAACGGCTATGAGAAGGATATGGATTTCTACGCCGCCGAAGGCAATTTCGTGGCGCCGCTGCCGTTCCTCAGGATGGGCGACTATCCGTATCAGCCGGACAAGTCATTCCCGCTCGACGATGCGCATGTGAACTACCTTCTCGAATACAATACGCGGCACATGTCAGGCAACGAGCAACGCGGGTATTGGTTCGATTATGGTTCTTCGAAGTAGGCCGCGCAGTGTTTGTAATATAAAAACGTTTTAATATTGACATTCCCGCCCTCCCCATAATCCAATAGGCGGACTCATGGAAACTACCTCGGCTCCTGCTGTGTCGTCCGCACCTCGCCTTCGTCGCACGCTCACGCTTTGGGATTTAATTCTTTACGGCGTCATCGTAATTCAGCCGGTCGCCCCCATGTCAGTGTTCGGCGTACTCAGCGACCGGGGTCATGGGCATGTGGTCACGACCATTCTGATTGCGATGGTCGCTATGCTGTTCACGGCGATCAGTTATGGCAAGATGGCGCGCGCCTATCCCAGCGCGGGCTCGGCATTTACTTACGTGGGCCAGGAGATCAATCCTGCACTTGGCTACGTGACGGGATGGAGCATGGTCATGGATTACATGCTCAATCCCATGATCTGCATCATCTGGTGCAGCCAGATCGCGCGCGACTTTGCGCGCGGGACGCCGGTCGTGCAGAGCCTTCCTTACTGGGCGTGGGCCGTCTTTTTTGCGGCAGCCTTTACCGGATTGAATATCCAGGGAGTGAAGACTTCGGCGCGCGTAAATACTGGACTCGCGGCAGGGATGGGAGCTGTAATTGTTTTGTTCTTCCTGGCTGCGGCACACTACATTTTCGGACACCCGCACAGTGATCCAGATTTCTTTCTGCGTCCGTTTTATGATCGTGATTTGTGGAATACAAAAGCGGTTCTGGGAGGCACGTCAATCGCAGTCCTCACCTACATTGGTTTCGATGGGATCTCGACGCTCTCCGAGGAAGCCGAAAATCCACGCCGCAATATTTTGCTGGCAACGGTGCTGACCTGTCTGGTCATCGGGATTCTTTCCGCCGTCGAAGTTTATGCTGCACAACTTATCTGGCCTGCCACGCAGCCATTTCCGAACGTCGATACGGCGTTCACCTATGTTGCGGGGCGGGTATGGGCTCCGCTGTTTGGCATTCTAGGATTTACCCTGCTGGTGGCGAACTTCGGCTCCGGCATGGGTGCGCAACTGGGCGCGGCTCGCCTGCTTTATGGCATGGGACGCAGTAACGCTCTGCCTAAAAGTTTCTTCGGCGCGGTTGATCCTAAGAGACATGTGCCGCGCAACAATGTGATTTTCGTGGGCGTGATCGCTTTAATCGGGGCGTTTCTCATCAGCTATGGCCTAGGTGCCGAGATGCTGAATTTCGGAGCGCTGATAGCTTTCATGGGCGTAAACTTGGCAGCCTTTATGCGTTACTTCGTACGGGAAGACAAAAAGAAGATTACGAATTTCTTCCCGCCACTCGCTGGATTCTTCATCTGTCTGCTGCTCTGGCTTAACCTCAGCCGGCCGGCGAAAATTGTAGGCGCAATCTGGATGGGTGTCGGCATTGCCTTTGGAGCGATCAAGACCAGAGGGTTCCGGGGCAACCTCATCGATTTCGAGTTGCCGCCGGACGAAGAATGATATATTCCCAGGGTTTTGCGAGAAGGAGAGGTTGAATGCTCGGGTCGAATAACATTGTTGCTTTTGTTCCCACAAAAGATGCGACGAAATCGAGGGCCTTTTACGAAGGAGTACTTGGCCTTCGCTTCGTGAAAGATGATGGATTCGCTTTGGTGCTGGACGCGAATGGAATCATGGTGCGGGTGTCGCAAGCCCCGCAATTCACGCCGGCGCAGTTCACGATTCTCGGTTGGGAAGTTACGGACATCGAAAAGATGGTAGCTCAGCTGCGCGAGAAGGGAGTCCACTTCGAGAGATACGGATTTATCGAGCAGGACGATCTTGGGATATGGACCGCGCCGACGGGCGATAAAGTGACGTGGTTCAAAGATCCCGATGGCAATGTGCTTTCTGTCTCGCAACACGTCGCGTAACACCTATGCCGAAACGCGTTGCTTGCAGAATTTTAACTACTCCTCCTTACTCCACGTTCCAGCCGCTCACTTCAACCACGGCCTTTTCGGCACCTAATTCGTTTGAGCGGTAGGTCGCAGTTAGCTCCCGTCTCTCTCCAGGGAGCAGGGAAATGTAGTTGTCTTCCCAGACGACAGGAAGGATTTCTTCGCCCTTGGCACCTTTGCTGACTTTCAATCTCACAAAAAACGCCAGGCTCTTGCTGGGATTTTCCAGCGTGACGTGTGTAACGGTGTCTTCGCCTTTCTGTTCCGTGTGCTCGGTAACTTTAAGCTTTACCTTCGGAAGTTGTTTGAGAGCGGTGAAGTCGGCGTAGGAATCAGTTGGAGTCATCCACCAGTTCGACTTGGCCCAGTCAAGGGTCTCGGGTTTCGTAGAGAGCCAGTAGAAGTTCGAGCCTGCGAGTCTGCCATTCGAGTCGGTGAGTCGCAAAACGACGAAGTACACCGGGCTCAGTCCCGCTACGTCGGGCAAGGTAAATATTTTGGCCGTACTGTCGGCGGGCGCGTTAACAGTATCCTCGTGGGAGAATTTCTCAGACATGTCGAGGTTGTAAATCTTCGTCGTAAGCTTCAGACCTTTCACGTCTTCATACTGGCTGCTGACCAGCCAGATAGAATGATCGTCATAGCCGTAGACGGGATGAAGCGCTTCCATCGCGCGCTTGGCGCCGAAATAGCCTCCCGCGGGGCGAAGATAGTAGTCGTAGAGATGCCAGATCATAGAAGGCCAGGCGTTGTTCAGCATCCACTGGATCACGCCCGTCGATTCGTACTTGTTGCGGCTGTAGGCTTCATACATCGCGCGCACGCCTTCGTAGGTCTGCAGTTGCGACTTGAAAGCGAAGTCTTCAACGGTATCCGATTTGCCGTAGCGGTTGGCGAGCGCGGTGCTGAACACTTGGATAGTCTTGAATTCACCACCGCCGGCGTGATAGTTCCATACGTCATCGATCGGCCACAGATGGTCCTGACCTACCATGGCTCGAATGCTCTCAACGGGAGGGACAGCCGGTCCCATGCTGGTTTCCGTATTGAAGCCGTAGGCTCCCCCGCAGCCGCCAGGATTGCAGAGCTTGCGGTTGGGTTGTCCTGCGGGAGTGTCCTGTTCCCAATAGCTTGGAGCTATGTACTCATAGGGGCCCGACATTTTGACGCCGCTGTCTCCCGTGACGGTCGTGGCCTTGCCCGTAGCCGAGGAGACGACGGGATTTGGCCACAGAAGCTCCTTCTCAATATTCAGATACATCTGCTCGACGTCGGGAGGAGGCGGGTTGTCGCTTCCATTCAGCCACATGACGAGGCTGGGATGGCTGCGCAGGCGATAAATCTGATCGCGCAGGGATTGTTGCGCGATTTCAAAATCCTGCGGCTTCCAGCGCGGCCAGCGCTCCCAGAAGTCGCAACAGCACCATCCTGCCATCACCAGAATTCCCTCGCGATCGGCGATGTCGAAAAACTCCTTCGTTTCGAGCTTGCCTTCCAGGCGGACTGTATTCAGTCCCATGTCGCGGACATAGCCAAATTCATCTTGCAGGCGCTGGGATTCTTCGCGGAGCATCATGTCAGGCGTCCAGCCGCCGCCGCGGATCAGTATGTTCTTGCCGTTGATGTGGAAGGCGCGTCCACCGGTTGCATTTACCTCGGACGTGACCTCGCGAATGCCGAAGTCAGTTTGGGAGCGATCGCTGGTGGTGCCACCGATCTCGAATTCCATGGTCAGTGGATAGAGATTCGGCTTGCCCATTTGCGCCGGCCACCAGAGGCGAGGATTCGAGAAGACGAGTTGAGGGAACTGCTCAGGTGTGAAAGTGACGTCTTTGCTTTGGTTCGCGGCGAGTTCCTCTTCCTGCTCGAAGGTGACGTTTTCGATCTGGCCTTTCAGTTTGCCCTTCACCGGATGGGCGGTGCCATTCTTTAGTTGCGCGGTCACGGTCAGCCGAGCGGAATTGTTTTCCGGCAGGTTTAACTTTGATACGACGGTGGGATAGCGCAGGGCAACCGGTCCACTGGTGGTGAGATAGACTTCCCGCCACAGGCCCATGTTTTTATCGGGAGGCGCCGGGTTCCAGTCGACAAAAGTGATGGCCAGATCGTTCTCGGTCGGCGCGAAGACCTGCACAGCCAGAATGTTTTCCGCGCCGGGCTTCACTTCGTCAGTGACGTTGAATTCGTAGGTGCGCCACGCTCCGGCAATGTCATTGGAGTTGGCAATCTGCTTTCCATTCAGCCACACGTTGGCGCGGTAATTGATTCCCTTGAAATTCAACCAAGCCGCTTTTCCGGCGTACGACGCAGGCACGCTGAATTGCTTGCGATACCACCAGGAGACTGCATAGGGGCTATCGGGTTGCATGGCGATGTTGGAAAAATTTCCGCCGATCGGGTACGTGACTCCGGCAAACTGTCGCAGGTTCATGGCGAAGAACGGGTCGGGTATAGTCTTGTCCTTCACCAGCGCCGCGACCACCGTGGTGGGAACGCTGACGTCGTGCCAGCTCTTGGTATCAAAGTTGGCCGTAGAGATGAGTTCGCCTTTGGCCTCAATCTTGGCGGAGGATTGCAAAGCCCAGTGGTCGTGCAGCGCGAGTTTGCCGCTCTGCTGAGCCGGCGGATTCTTGTCCAGTGATTGGGAAGTGGCCAAGGCCACGGTCAGGGAGAAAAGCGAAGCGGCTAACAGAATTGCCAGGGAATGTGCAGACAAGAAAGTGCGGAACCTTCTTCCGAAAATCATCTTGCTCTCCTTAAGAACTCCATCGCTGGTCGCTGGTACAGCTTCAGATCTATGGGCTTGGATTCGCGAACAAGATGGATAACACGTCTATTGATACGTTTCAATAGATGTTTTTTGCAATGCGGAATCCGGATCGCGGCAAAGAGCACGTTCAGAGCAAATCGGGGCGGACCGTAGCGCCCGATTGTTTAGTTTATAATTAATAATTCTGCGGCACACTTCCGGAGTGATAAGAAGATGATTCGATTTTTGCAAACTGAAGGACCGTTCAAGAAAATTGTGCTCAGCGGCCTGCTGTTGCTCATCTGTGCGGCAATGGTGATCGCGTTCGTACCTGGCATCGGCACCGACGTGTCGGGCAATCCGGGCGCGGGTATTGTCGCCAAAGTAGATGGGCAGGAGATTAGCGCCGAGGAAGTGCGCGAGACGGCTCGTGGGATGCTGCAACAGCAAGGAGCGCAATTGGGCGCGAATGCTGCGATCCTGCTGCCTTTTTTCGCGCAGCGCGCGGCCGACCAACTGGTGGACCGCCAGGCGCTGGTTTCTGAAGCTCAACACCTCGGATTGAAAGCCACTCCGCAGGAGATTAAGGACGAACTCCAGCACGGACGCTATGCAGAAGTCTTCTTTCCCGGCGGAACCTTTATTGGACAGGCGGAATACCAGGGTCTGCTGCAGCAACACAATCTAACTCCCCCGATGTTTGAAGATTCCGTGGGAAAAGAAATTCTGATCAGCAAGTTGCAAGCCCTGATCACCGGCAGCGCTTCGGTGAGTGAAGCCGCCGTCCGGCAGGAGTTCGACAAACAGAATGTGAAGGTGAAGTTTGAGTACGCCGTTCTGAAGCAGGACGATATCAAGAAGGGCCTTCATCCCACGACTGAGGAGCTGAAAGCTTTCTACGACAGCCACCAGAAAAATTACGCAAATTCGATTCCGGAGAAGCGCAAGGTGAAGTACGCCATGATCGACTTCGCCAAAATCGAGAATGGGGTACAGGTCACGCACGACGACCTGCAGGCTTATTACAACCAGCACCGCGATCAATATCGTATGCCCGAGCAGGCGAAGGTCAGCCACATTCTGATTAAGACGCCGTTACCAGGACCGGATGGGAAAGTGGATGAGAAGGGCGTAGCGGAGGCGCAGAAGCGCGCAGAAGACATCCTCAAGCAGATCAAGGCGGGAGCAAAATTTGAGGACTTGGCCAAAAAGTATTCCGAAGATCCGGGCAGTGCAAAGGAAGGCGGGTCTTTGGGATGGATTGGCAAGGGTCGCACGGTTCCGGAGTTTGAGAAGGCCGCTTTCTCGCTGCCCAAGGGGCAGATCAGTGATCTGGTGAAGAGCAGCTACGGTTTTCACATCATTCGTGTGGATGATCGGCAAGATGCTCACATGAAGACGCTTGACGAAGTGAAAGATCAGATCGAGCCGATTCTCAAGCAGCAAAAGGCGCAGCAGATCGCCCAGAAAACGGCAGATGATTTGCTCCAGCAAGCTCAGAAACAAGGGCTGGATGCTGCCGCAGCCGCCAAAGGCGTGCCGGTTGTTACTTCTGACTTTTTCGGTCGCAAGGACCTGGTGCCCGGATTAGGGCCCTCGCCGCAGTTCATGGATGCGGTCTTCACCACGGCGGAGAAGTCCCCGGCTCAGATGGCTGCGACTTCGCAAGGCTTTGCCGTGTTCGATCTCCTTGCGGTCAAACCACAATCTACGCCGACGTTTGACGAAATCCGCAGCCGGGTGGAAGAGGAATTCAAGAACGAGCGCTCGAGCATTCTGCTGTCCCAGAAAACTCAGGAGCTCTCCGATCGCGCCAAAAGCGACCATGATTTGAAGAAAGCGGCAAAAGAGCTGGGCGCTGAACTGAAGACCAGCGAATTCGTTGCGCCCGACGGCCAGGTTCCGGATATCGGATCGATGACCGGGCAGGCTGCGGTTGCGTTCAACATGAAGCCCGCGGACATCAGCGGGCCGATCAACAGCGGAGCTAACGGAGTGGTGATTTCCATGGACGAAGTGCAAGCTCCGTCGGAGGCTGATTTCGCCGCCAAGCGCGATCAGATTCGTGATTCGCTGTTACAGAATAAGGAACAGGAGTTGTTCCAATTATTCGTGACCAACCTGCGCGACCAGATGGAGAAATCCGGAAAAATCAAGATCAACCAGGAAGAGATGAAAACGCTGACCCGTGCGGGCAGCGAACCGGGAATCTGAGGAAGTGATCGAGTTGCATGTCATTTTCGCGCGCCGCAGGCATTTTGTTGCATCCCACGTCGTTGCCTTCGCGCGGCGGCATTGGTGATTTCGGTCCAGCAGCTTATCAGTTCGCTGATTCTCTTGCCTCCGCTCGTCAGGGACTCTGGCAAGTTCTGCCGCTCGGGCCTCTGGGCTATGGAAATTCGCCGTATTCTTCCACCTCTGCATTCGCCGGAAACCCGCTGCTGATCAGCCTGGAACGACTCGCCAGCCGTGGCTGGATCGATCCGGATAAAATTTCCAACCTCGCTTCCGACTCTGGTCCGATTGCCTATGACCAGGTTTTCGCCACGAAGTTACCGTTGCTGTTTGAAGCCGGCCGCGGCTTTGTCGCTTCGGCGCCGCCCAGCGCGCGCGAACGGTTTGAACGATTTTGTTCTGAGCATGCTTGGTGGCTCGATGATTTTGTCCTCTTCGATGCGCTGCGGTCCAAGCACAAGCTGGCGAGTTGGAACGCGTGGCCAGCAGCGCTGGCGCATCGCGAACCGGCCGCGATGGAGCAGGCTCGTAAGGAACTGGCGGATGATCTTAAGATCCGCAGCGCGTTGCAGTTTGCCTTCCACGAGCAGTGGCAGGCGTTGCGGCGTTATTGCGCGGAGCGAAAGATTCGTATCGTCGGCGACGTGGCAATCTTTGTGAATTACGACAGCGCCGACGTATGGATGCACCGCGATCTTTTTCGCTTGAACGAGAATCTTGAGCCGGATGTGGTTTCGGGCGTGCCGCCTGACTTCTTCAGCAAGACCGGACAGCGTTGGGGCAATCCCCTTTACCGCTGGGATGTGATGAAAGCGCGGGGATATGAGTGGTGGATTCAACGCTTGCGCTGGGCTACGCAGAACTGCGACTACATCCGGCTCGACCATTTTCGCGGCTTCGACCAGTTCTGGGAGATTCCGGCAGGCGATTCCACGGCGATCAATGGGCGCTGGGTGGATGGTCCGCGCGACGATCTGTTTCACAAGCTGCGCGAGGCGCTTGGAGGTCTGCCGTTCTTTGCGGAAGATTTGGGCTACATCACCCCCGCGGTGCATGCCCTGCGCGAGCGGCTGCAAATCCCGGGAATGGCAGTGCTGCAATTCGGATTCGGTGACGAAGGAGCGCACATCTACCTGCCACATCGCGCTGCCGGCAAGGTGATCTACACCGGAACACACGATAACGATACGACCGTGGGCTGGTACCAGGCCTCTGCCGCCGAACATGAACGGCGTAACGCAGATTCTTACCTTGGGCGCTGCGACGATGGAATTCATTGGGCCTTCATCCGCGCGGCGCAGAACTCGGTTGCCGATCTTGCTCTCATCCCACTGCAGGACGTGTTGGGTTTGGGCAGTGAAGCGCGCATGAACACTCCCAGCCTGGATGGCGGAAACTGGAAATGGCGGGTCGCACCGGGCCAGTTCAGCGCTGAATTGATCACAAAACTTGCCCATCTTGCCGAACTGACGGACCGGCTTCCTAAGCCATTTCCCATTCCTCCCGATGAAAATTTCGCGGCCTGAAACGGTGGCTTAGCTATCAATGCCTACAACTGGTTGTGAATAGAGTGTTACAGAGCCTGGGAGGCTTTGCGCCTCGCGCCGAATCGTGTATAGAAGTTACGGAGAGTTTTCTTGGCTGCCGAACCCATTATCGAAGCTCGTGCGATCGAAAAGTCTTATCCGCAACCGGATGGAACCCGCATTCAGGTGGTTGGACTTACTGACTTCGCGATCGAACCAGGAAAGATCATCGCGCTGCTGGGCGCCTCCGGTTGCGGCAAGTCCACTTTGCTGCGCATCCTGAGTGGACTTTCGCAACCTTCTTCGGGGGCGTTGTTCTGGCACGGCAAGCCGCTGAACGGTCAAGCGCCGAATGTGGCAATCGTCTTCCAGAGCTTCGCCCTCTTTCCCTGGCTCACGGTGCTTGAGAACGTTGAAGCTCCGCTGGAAGCGCGAGGTGTGGCCGCGGTCGAACGCCGCAAACGAGCCCTGCGCACTTTGGATACGGTGGGCCTCGACGGTTTCGAAACGGCGTACCCTAAGGAGCTTTCTGGAGGCATGAAGCAGCGCGTCGGATTTGCGCGTGCTCTGGTGGTTGAACCGGAAGTCCTCTTCATGGATGAACCGTTCTCTGCGCTCGATGTGCTCACGGCCGAGAACCTACGCGGCGAGCTGTTGGAGCTTTGGCTGAACAAGAAAATGCCAACCAGTGCCATCTTCATTGTGACTCACAACATTGAGGAAGCCGTCATGCTGGCGGATCGCATCGTAGTGCTGGGCAGAAACCCGGCTCGCATCCGCTCTGACTTTAACGTGAAGCTCGCGCATCCCCGCGACCGCAAGTCTGGCCGTTTTGTCGAACTCGTGGACTACATCTACAAGATCATGACTGAACCGGACGTCGAACATGCTTTGCCCGATCCGGAAAGCACAGGCGAGATCGTTGTCCCGCCCGGTGGTCTGAAGAAAACGCAATCTCCGGTTCGGACGAGCCGATACCAGATTCTGCCGCACGCGCGGGTGGGTGGAATCGCCGGCCTGCTGGAGTTGTTGCACGACCGTGGTGGCCGCGAAGACCTGTTTCGTCTGAGCGAAGAGCTGGTAATGGACGTAGAAGACTTGTTGCCCATCCTGGAGGCCTGTGTCCTGCTGGGCTTCGCATGGCTGAGGGAGGGCGATGTGCAACTCTCGCCACAAGGAGCTGCTTTCGCCGACGCAGACATTCAGCGGCGCAAGGTCTTGTTCCGTGAAGCGGCGCTCGAGCACGTCACCATCCTGAAGCAGATTGACAGCATTCTGAAGCGGAAGTCAGACCATTCGATTGCCGACGAATTTTTTCACGATATTCTCGACGAGCATTTTTCCGAAGAGGAAGTGCAGCGTCAGTTGGATACGGCCATGAATTGGGGCCGTTACGCGGAAATTTTTGACTACGATCGCGAGAGTGGCCGGCTCACACAAACCGAAGTTGCCCCCAGCGAAAGCGTAGAGCAGATGGTTGACAATCAAGGTTCAGCATCCACGCCGAAGTCCTGATCGAGAGTTCCGGTTAGAGAAAATCAGCGTATGAAAAAGAGCATCAGCTTCCGGGGATTCTCGGCCTACCGCTTGTGGTCGCAACTGCCGACCCTCGAAACCTCACACCTGCCTGATCTCATCATGTTCGCGGCGGGGATTGCGCTGTTCTACGGCGTGGTCACGGTCGGACGGTCGTGGTTTGGTCCGTTCACGCCTTCGGTGGAAATTTCTCGCAGCCTGCGCTCGTTGCCTGCCTACGCTGGTTATTCGCTGCTGCGCATCACCATCGCTTACGTCCTGAGTCTGCTATTCACGCTGGTGTACGGCTACGTGGCGGCGTACAACGCGCGCGCGGAACGCTTCATGATCCCATTGCTGGACGTGCTGCAGTCGATTCCCGTCCTCAGTTTTCTGCCGGGAGTGATGCTCGCGATGGTCGCGCTTTTTCCTGGCCGACAGCTCGGTGTGGAACTGGGTGCGATCCTGCTCATTTTCACTGGTCAGGTCTGGAACATGGCCTTCAGCTTTTACGCGTCACTGAAAAGCATTCCGAAAGAAATGCGGGAAGCAGCGACGATTTACCGCTTCAGTTGGTGGCAGCGTTTCACGCAGATGGAGTTACCCTACTCGGCCATCGGGTTGGTGTGGAACTCGATGATGTCGGTGGCGGGAGGATGGTTCGCGCTGATGGTTTGCGAGATGTTCGTGCTGGGGCCGCGCGATTTCCGTCTCCCCGGCCTGGGCTCCTACCTCCAAACAGCAGCCAGTGCAGGGGACACAACCTCGATCCTGTGGGGAGTGATCACCATGATTGCCGTGATTGTGTTGCTGGATCAATTCATCTGGCGTCCGGTCATCGCTTGGGCCGAAAAATTTAAGGTCGAGCAGGTGGAAAGTACAGACAGTCCGCGGTCATGGGTTCTGAACCTCGTGGAGCATTCCACCGGGCTCGCCAAGCTTCGGCAGAAGACATTGCAGCCGCTGGGAGAGCGTCTTCTTCTGCATTTTGCGCGGAAGCATACCGAAGAAACGCCGGAGCAGCCTACAGCTCCCTGGCGCGAGTGGCTGGTGCGCACGCTGGCCCTGCTGGCGCTGGCTGGTATTGGCTACGGAGTCGTTCGCGTGGTAATCATGCTCACCGGCTTGCAGAGAGCTGAATTCCATGAAGCCGCGCTAGGCCTGGGTGCAACGTTCCTGCGAGTGAATCTTGCTTTGCTGATCGGTGCCCTGTGGACAATTCCAGCCGGAGTGGCGATCGGCTTCAATCCCCGATTGGCGCGAATTGCGCAGCCGTTGGCCCAAATTGCTGCTTCGGTTCCGGCTACCGCGTTATTGCCCGTGATCCTGCTCGTGCTCATCAGGATCGGCGGTGGACTCGGCCTGGCTTCCATTGTGGTTCTACTTCTGGGCACGCAGTGGTACGTTTTGTTTAATGTGATCGCCGGAGCCATGGCGATCCCGACCGATCTGAAAGAATGCTGCTCGGTGTTTCGCGTTTGCGGCTTCCAGCGCTGGAAGAAATTGATCCTGCCGGGAATTTTTCCTTATCTCGTTACGGGCCTGGTGACGGCTTCGGGTGGAGCGTGGAACGCCAGCATCGTCGCCGAATACTTTCATTTCAAAGGGCAGATTTACACCACAACCGGGCTGGGTGCGACCATCAGCCAAGCTACGGACAGCGGCAACTTTGACCTGTTGCTTGCCGCGACCATGATGATGGCGGCGACAGTGGTTACCATCAATCGATTGGTCTGGCGCAAACTGTACGCGCTTGCCGAGACGCGCTTCCGGCTAGAGACCTGAAGAAGCAGTGGTCAGTGATCAGTGGCCAGTCGCTACTCGATAGAAATATTGTTCGCCTGTCGCCGACATTAACCACTGGCCACTAGCCACTGATCACTGCTTGGTTACTTCTGGTTACTTTCGAGTTTCCTATCGGCCCACATTTCATCAGCTTTTAACTTCCTCTTCATCCCTCCGCAATGTCCCTGGGCTATTTCTTTAACATGCCCTTAAACCAACTGCACGGGGAAGAAACGCGGCCGGAAGTGTTGTCGCATGTGGCCGGCTTTCCGGGCATTCCGGCGTTGGCGGAGAAATTTATTCCGTTGGATAAAGTGCGGGAGCTCTATCGCCAAGTGCAGCGATCTCCCGAAGGTTTCGGGCTGGAAGGTCTGCTGGCGGCGATGCGGGTGCAGTTGCAAGTGAACGCGGCGGACAGCGCACGAATTCCCGTGACCGGCCCGGTGGTGGTCGTGGCCAATCATCCCTTCGGAATGCTCGATGGAGCGATGTTGGCGGTGCTGCTGACACGCGTTCGACCAGACGTAAAGGTGATGACCAATTACCTGCTGCGCGATGTGCCCGAACTGGCGCGTCACTGCATCTTCGTGGATCCCTTTCAGAGCGATCGGGCAGTCCGAGCGAATGCCATCGATACGAATCGACGCGCCGTACGGGAAGCACTGGAATGGCTGCAGGGCGGCGGAATGCTGGCTGTCTTCCCTGCAGGCGAGGTCTCGCAGTGGCAATTTCCGCAGGCAGAAATTGCTGACCCCGTATGGAACGACACTGCCGCGCGTTTAATTCGCCGCACGGGAGCTTCCGCTTTGCCAGTCTATTTTTGCGGACGCAATAGTGTGGGCTTTCACCTTTTGGGCATGATTCACCCCGGGCTGAGAAGCGCGTTCCTGCTGCAGGAATTTCTGCATCAAGAAGGACGAACGGTGGAAGTCCGCGTGGGTAGCGAGATTCCATCCGGATCCGTGTCTGGCATTGCAGATGATCGGGAAGCCACTGAATATCTACGGTGGCGAACTTATCTGTTGGCGCGCCGGATCCGGGGCGAGAAATCGTGGTCCGTCGCCGTGCGTTCAAAAATTTTGGCGAAGGTGCAGGAACCTCTGCCTCCTGCGGAGCCCGCCGACGTGCTGGGGCAAGAGTTGAACAGCCTTCCAAGTGATCGCTGTCTGGTGGAGAACGCCGAACTCGCTGTCTACCTGGTGAAGGCAAATGAGACTCCGCGAGTGTTGCAGGAACTGGGACGGCTGCGGGAAGTTACATTTCGCGGAGCCGGCGAAGGCACTGGTAAGAGCCGCGACCTTGACCGTTTCGACGGCTACTACTGGCACGTGTTGTTGTGGCATAAGGCGAAGCAGGAACTTGTGGGTGCTTATCGTGCCGGCAATACTAGCGAGATTCTTGCGAAGCGCGGGGTGAGCGGTCTTTATACCAGCACGCTGTTTCGCTTCGACGAGCGCGTGTTTGAGAAGATCGGTCCGGCGCTCGAGTTAGGGCGTTCCTTTATCAGACCAGAATACCAACGCCAGTACGCTCCATTGCTATTGTTGTGGAAGGGAATTGCGCGACTGCCGGCGATGCAGACAGATACTGCCGTACTGTTTGGCGCGGTGAGCATCAGCAACGATTACTGCAAGGCCTCGCGCGAAATGATCTACCGATTCTTCGAAGCGCGTATGCGCGAAGATGAGTTGGCGGGGTTGGTTCAGCCCCGACGGCCGTTTCGTCCCGCCGGGCTGCGGCCGTGGGATTGCCGCGCCATGTGCCATGCTTTGCGCGACCTGGAAGAGCTCTCGCAGCCGATCACCGATGTCGAAGCGGATGGCAAGGGATTGCCCATTCTGTTACGCCAATACGCGAAGATTGGTGGCAAGCTGCTGGGCTTCAATGTGGATCGGCAGTTCTCCAATGTGCTCGATGGTCTGGTGGTCGTAGATTTGCGGAAAACTGATTCTGCCATGCTGGAAAGATATATGGGTCACGAAGGCGCCATGCGGTTCAGGAGCCAACACACCTGTAATTCTTGAAAAGCCTGCTCTACTGTTTTGCTCTCAGCCTCGTTACCTCATTCGGCAAGATACAAGATTGCTCAGTGTCCTTCAGAGCAGCCTCCAAACGTTTACCGAGATCTGCAAGCTCCTCCGCACTCATCAACTGCTGCAAGCGTTCAAACAACTGACGCTCTTCTTTGCGGATGTGAGCGGAAAGCTGTTGCGCAAAGGCCGGCAAGTTTACTGCAGACATCCTGCCCGAATCCGCTTGCGAAAAAGACTCCCGCAGCGAAGCGTGTTCTACAGCGAGCTCATCCACCAACTGAGCTAATTCCGGAAACCCGCGTGCAATAGGGAACAGCACCGACTCTTCAGCTGCAAAATGGACTTTGATTTCCATCTCGAACTGATGCTCGATCTCAGCCTGCCAAGCTTGCAGGTCTACATCAGGGATGGGCTGGGCGCGATCGATGCGCACGCATAATGCCAGCGCCCGTTGATGCTGGTGAGAGAGCGGAATCAGGCTTCTATTGCGCAGCATGGGTTAAGTAAGAGCACAGAAAACAGGAGGCGTCACGTCAGGCTTACCGACTCCGCGGTTTCGGTGACCGCCGGACGTATCGTCAACCAGTCCGTGCGTACGCGCTCCCACTCCTGGATCAGCATGCCGTTGGCCTCGAAGAAGCTGCGAATACGCGAATGCTCCCACCCCACAATCTCTTCGAGAATCGGCGCCAGTACTGCCAACGCGCTGGTGCTGAGCACCGTGCGCTTCGCAATCTGGGAAACGTGGGGCGACTCCGAAACCGCGATGGTTAATCCATCCCGCGCATTCAGTTGCAGCATCACGTGAATATCCGAGCTGCCATCCCCTGAGTAAATGACATGATCGGGGCCGGTGACATGCTCGGCGAGCAATTGGTTGAGCACCGCAACTTTGCCATAGCCCGCGGTGGCGCGAACAATCGTGTCGATTTCACCAGAAGGCTTGTAGCGAAACTCCGTGCCGAAAATGTGATCCTTCGGCACGATGTCTTCGAGTGCGGAGTGGATCACTTCGACCGGCGCGGCGGAGAGTATGTAGAAATCGAAACCATGCCCGTCCACGCCAGTTTCGAGAATCTGGTAAAGCAGTTTGATGTCGCCCTTCAGCCGTATGCGTTTTCCAACCTCGTGAAGATGCTCCTTCCGCACCTTCGCTTTGAACTCCGGATCGTGGAGCAACAGATAGGCGAGTTCCGCTCCCTGCTGCACCAGGTTAATCTTGGCCATGCCTTTGGCTTTGCGTTCGAATTCTGCCGTAGGAATACCGACCAACTCCGCTAGCACGTAGCCGGAGTCGTTGAAAGTGAGTGTCTGATCAAAA
The DNA here is from genome assembly GCA_963773675.1 of uncultured Acidobacteriaceae bacterium. Taxonomy (GTDB): domain Bacteria; phylum Acidobacteriota; class Terriglobia; order Terriglobales; family Acidobacteriaceae; genus Sulfotelmatobacter. The sequence goes on along the minus strand of CAVZCG010000012.1, from coordinate 39,666 downwards.
TCGCTCGCGAAGATATAACGTTTGATGGGTTTATCTGCCATATGATCCTTAGATTCGCGATATAGGTCGAAGGCCCATTTAAAGAATCGATAGGCATTATAAGCTTCTGCGAGTTAAATCAGTGTGAACAAGCGAAGACACGAATTCCTGCTAGCGAATTCTGCATTCTAGAACCACGACCCCTGCGCTCTCTGCCTTTACTAAATTCTCTGACGCGTCCAAAATAGAGGTTTGGTCCGCCACGTCTTGATCGAGAGGAGCGGGGCGGCAATTTTCAGAGTCAATCAAGAAACCTCAAATAGACAGGAGCCCTCATGCTTGCATCTGGTGAACTAATCCGCTCGATGAATTACGTGGACGACATCACGACCACGCTGCGCCGTATTTGTATCGCGATTCCCGCCATGAACGTCGAGGAGCGCAAGCGTCTGGCTGACAGCTTGCGCACGGCTGGTGGCGCTTTGAATGACGCCATCAAGGATTTAGAAAAAGAAAGAGTGGTGGCGCAGTAGTGGCGGCAGTGAAAACCATCGCGGTGATCGGCGCCGGCATTATGGGCCGCGGCATCGCGCACGCCGCTGCGATTGGCGGCTATCGCACGATTCTGGAAGACTTGTTACCGACGGCGCTGCGTCGAGCCGAAAGTGAAATTCGCTCCAATCTTGATAGAGCCGTTGAACTCGGGAAAGTGTCGTCATCCGATGCCGATGCCGCCTTCCGGCGGCTGGAATATGCGGGCTCAGTGGATGAGGCTGCTCGCGAGGCCGATCTGGTAATTGAAGCAGTTCCAGAAGAGATGGAATCGAAGATCGAGATTTTCACACTTCTCGACAAGATCTGCCGTCCTAATACGATTCTTGCTTCGAACACCTCATCTCTTAGCGTCACGGAAATTGCCAGCGTGACTTACCGCGCGAAGAAGTGCGTGGGGATGCACTTCTTCAATCCCGTACACAAGATGAAACTGCTCGAGGTGGTGCGAGCTTTGGAAACTGACGATGACACGCTAGCCACCGTTGTCGAAGTCGGCAAGCGCATGCGCAAGGAAGTCGTTGTGATCAAGGAGTCGCCGGGCTTTATCACCAGCCGGATTAACGCGATGATCGGCAACGAGGCGTTTTACATGCTGCAGGAAGGGATCGCCTCGGCGGCTGACATCGACAAGGCGCTGAAGCTCGGACTGAATCATCCCATGGGCCCCTTCGAGCTGGTCGATCTGGTGGGGCTCGACACCCGGCTGAATATTCTCGAGTACCTGCACAAATCGCTGGGAGAAAAATATCGTCCCGCTCCGCTGCTGGTCCAGTATGTGAAGGCGGGACGGTTAGGGCGGAAGTCGGGTCGCGGAGTGTATGAGTACCCGGAACTTGCTGCCGCGGAGGCGAAGCCTGCCGAGCCCACACTGGCGAAGAACGCCACGCTTGCACAAGTTAAAGGATAGTTTCAGTCAGCGCGCCATCGGCCTGCGGCCAAAGTTCAAGCCTGACAGAGATTCGATTTTCTCCCGCTCCACTCCCTTCGCAGCAATGAGAACATGAAAGCTTTCGCCCATGCCCGCCGGGGTGACCAAGTGCTTGAGCTGTAGCGCGACCTTCGCTCGCTCCTGCGGCAGGCGACATTCCTCAAAGGCATCGGCAAATTGATTAGCTTCTCCAATGCCCATCAGGAATTGCGATTGAGTGACGAGCTTGTGGGTCTGCATGCCTTGCTTTTCAGCGGCGGCGGCGAGAGCGGTGAAGTTTACGTCGGCGGTGATATCTTGTTCGCCGGGAGCCTCATACGGGTTGGCGCTAACGGAATGCTGACGAATCGCCTTCAGCGTTCCACGATGGCGTCCAGCGAGCAGTTCGTCGCGAGTGTAGCCGTAGTCGATGGCGACAACAAATCCGCGCCGCATATGGGCGGCAATAGGATCGAGGCATTGTTGCGCCGCGAGCGGTGCTTCGACGCGCTCGTCTCGTTCGGGATGGATCGAATAGCGGTCTAGAAATTCCAGTTCTTCGGGAGAAGCTTGTGCCCAGGTTTCCACGAATCGCCCGTCGTGCCTGTCAATCCGCAGGGAACCTTTGGTGCTAAGGATCTCGACGGGAAAGGCATCGAAGAATTCGTTGGCAAACACAATGCAGTTCAGATCTAACCTGCTGTCAAGAAGATCGATCGTCGTCAATTCGGTTTTGCCAGACTCGATGTAACGACCTAGATTTTCCTGGATTCGCTCCCGAAGAGGCTGCGAAGTTTCCACCAACTCATAATGGAGGGCGCGGAAGAAATCCGGGAATTTCTTCTGGGACCAGTTCAGCACGTCGTGGGCAAATAAACCGCGGCCGGGGCCAAGTTCCACCAATCTGATTTTCTCCGGCGAGCCCAGTGCATGCCACATCTCATCGAACTGGCGGGCCAGCAACCGGCCGAATACTGTGTGCACGTCGCTGGATGTGTAGAAATCGCCAGCCTTGCCGAACTGCTGGGAGTTGCGCGAATAGTAACCTAGCTCGGAATCGTAAAGACAGAGCTCCATGTAGCGCGAGAAGGGAATCGGACCGTGCTCCCGGATTTCCCGCTCAATCTTGTGGAGTAGGGGATTCACGATTCTCTTTGACGCCGTTCAGCGTGGTCCTGCGGTGTGCGGATAAACATCTCGACGAAATAATCGTGCAGTGCGTCATAGAGCTGTCGTTGAAAATTCCATTCAAACTGCGGGTGATCGAGGTCGCGGGGATGTAGATCAAAATAATACGTGTGCACCGGCACGGACTCGTCTTTGAAACGGATGATCACTTCCACGCCTTCGCCCTTGGCGCGTGCAGAAAAGTTCAGTAGAGGATGTTCGTACAAGCGTAGTTGATCGAGAACCCGATCGAGCCGGGCGTTAACAGTTTCGGGCATGGGACAGATTGTATCGCCTAGGAAGAGTCCGGCCGGCTATTCGTAGCGCAGCGCCTCAATGGGATCGAGCCTCGCCGCCTTGATGGCAGGCAACATGCCGCTGATGATGCCGACAAAACTTAGTATGACAGTCGACCAAATTAGCGTAGCCGTATCGATGTACAGATGAATATCGCCTTCGCTGGCGTCTTCGATGAATGCGCTCCAGAGAGTCAGTGAACCGACCGACCAGGAAACAAGATAAGCCAGCACGACGCCCAAAAGCCCGCCCAGAGCCGTGATTACCAGAGCCTCGGCGAGGAACTGGAAGAGGATGTGCCAGCGATGCGCGCCCAAGGCCTTTTCCACACCGATCTCGCGAGTGCGCTGCGTTACCGACACCAGCATGATGTTCATCAGGCCAACTCCGCCGATTCCGAGCGTCAGCAGCCCGATAAAGCCCAGCAGAACCTTGATTCCGACCGTAATGACGGTGAGATCGGCGAGATCCTTCACAGCGTCGAAGACGAAGATGGCGCGATCGTCCTTGGGATTGAAGTTGTGATGGAAAGCCATCGAGTTGCGCACGGCCGTCACCATCTTGCTGTGGTCGCCTTCGTAATCCATCATGATACCGTCGAGATAGTAGCTGTTCTTTAGGTCGCTCATGGCACTGTACGGCACGTAGACCAAGGAGTTCATGTCCTCGTCGCCATTGGAAATGGTATGCCGGAGAACGGCGACGACCTTGTAGGAGATACCGTCGACGCGAATGCTCTCGCCCAGCGCGTTCTGGCCGGAGAAAAGTTTCTTCTTTACCGTGGACCCGATGACGGCTACGCGGGTGTGAGTAAAGTCTTCGCGCTCCCCGAAGAACGCGCCTTCGCCCACGTCGAGTGCGCGAATTTTCTCGTAGGTCGAATAGACGCCATGCACGCCATAGCTCGCGCTGCGAGTGCCAAATGCGACCACGCTTTGCTTGTCGACTTCAGGCGAAATACGGGTAAGCATGGGGCACTCCGCACGAATAAAGTCGAGATCATCACGCGTGAGCCGCACTTGCACGCCGGCTTTTGTCCCTCCCGCCTGGATCGAAGTACGTCCCGGAAAAATCGCCACCAGGTTGCCCCCGAAGGTGCGGAAGGCAATCATCAGAGCGTTCTGGAATCCAGAGCCGTAGGCCAGCAGCAGAACCACCGTCGCGATGCCCCAAGCCATGCCGAGCATGGTGAGCAGGGATCGACGGCGATTGTGTTTCAGCGCGTTGAATGCTTGCTTGCCCAGTTCGCCGAACATGATTGCTCCAGATTTCTCTTACTCTTGCCGCAGCGCTTCCACGGGAGGCAGTAGTGCCGCTTTGCGCGCGGGATAAAGGCCAGACACTATGCCCGCGATTGAAAGTGAAACAATCGCGACCACGGCGGACGCAGGCACAATGCGCGGCGTATCGAACCCTTCCGGCGAAGGCAACTGGGCCAGCAAAGCCACAAACGCTCCGGAGATTGCCAGCCCGATGCCCCCGCTGAATACCGTAAGAAACGCGCCTTCCACAAAGAACTGCGTCATGATGTTGCGATGGGTGGCGCCCAGAGCCTTGCGCAGGCCAATCTCTCGCGTTCGCTCGGTGACAGAGACCAGCATGATGTTGATGATGCCGATCGCGCCCAAGCCAAGAGTAACGAGTCCCACGACGCCCAGAAAATAATCCATCGCGTCAAAAATCTTTCCCACGCGAATGGCGCCGTCGATGGTATCCCAGTCATTGAAAGCGTCGTCGAGACCGGGATCGAAAAGATGCCGCCGCGCGATGATAGCGTGAACTTCGTTCTTGGCCTCGACGTGCAATTCTTTCTTGATAGGCCGGTAATTAATGAACGAGATTGCATTCTCCGAGTTCTGCGCCTTCAGCGGAAAAAGCATTCTCATCGTATCGAAGGGCACAAAGATGCGATGGTTGGTTCCGTTTTCGCCCTCTTTGCCGATCTTTGGAATCACGCCGACGACTTTGAAATCCATGTCGTTGAGCAGGATCGTGCTGCCGACTGCCGGTTCGCCGGGGAACATGTTCTTCAACAATTCCCATCCCACCACGGCCACGCGACGATGCTGTTTGTTGTCCTCTGCGTTGAACCATCGTCCGGGATCGATTGGCATGTTGCGAATATCGCTGTACTCAGGAACCACGCCGAAGACCTGTCCGTTCGTGGATCCATAGTCGCTGACCGCACGGATGTCGTCGCGCTCCAGGACGGGAGAGACGGCGCGCAGAAACCGAGCCTGGTCGCGGATGGCAAAGTAGTCACCGTAAGTTAGGTAGTAGGGCTGCCCTGACTGGAAACTGCCGGCAACTGCCGGGATGCGTCCCGGGAAAACGAACATGATGTCCTGACCCAGTTCGGCCAGATTCTTGTCCTGGCCGCTGCGGAAGCCCTCCCCCAGGCCTACCAAGAGCAGTAGCGAGCCCACCCCCCAGGCAATTCCGAACATGGTAAGGAAGGAGCGCAGCTTATGCGCCCACAGCGTGGACAGCGACTGCCGGACGATATCGAGAAGCATCCGCATAGACGAAGATGTGTGCCCTCACGCCTCTAGCGAAGCGTGAGGGCCCCGGGTAACGTTCAGGCGAGGGGTCTCAATCCCGCCTAACGATCTGATCAGTAATACGCAGCCGGGCCATGCGAAGTTCCCTGCTGGCGTTAGTTCTTTAGACCGGGTAGGGCCGAAAAAGGTTAGCCACGGCAGGATCTGCCGTTGAAAATACTGGACTGATGCCCGGCCATTTTCTCGCCGATAGCACAGGAAGAGGGATCAAGTTCTCCGGGACAAGAGGGTGCCGTGGTCCAGAGCAACGTCTTTAGTCCGAATGCCACGCGTAGTCAACCTGGAGTTCACGAACGCGCCGGACCTGCGGACTACGTATTGGACGCCGACAAGCGGCTGGTCTCCGTAAAGTTACGAAACAAGGTCACAGCCTCCGACATCGCAAGGTATGCTGCTTCGCTCAGGGCGAATCCTTTATTCGCCCCGGATTTCTCCGAGATTGTAGACCTGACCGGAGTCGAAGAGCTGGATATCAAGGCCGAAGACTTCATTCGTTTAGCGGATGAGATTGACCCCTTCTCTGTGCAGGCTAAACGAGCGTTCGTTGCCCGAGGTTCAGTGCAGAACCACGCCGCCCGCATGCACAAGATTCTGCGGACGCAGAGGAATATTTCGATTTTCACCTCGGTCGAGGCCGCTCAACGTTGGATCGAGACCCAACTGTCGAATCCTTGATGGCAGAGCCTACGCCGCCCTCAGAACTCAAAGTACCCTCCAGACGCCGGCGAAAGACGAGGGCCAGTCGTGCCTGTCGCCGGGAGCGAGCCCAAAACCGCGCTCAGGGTCTCCCATGCCGCCTGATTCAAAGCCGGATCGGAGGCCACGAGTTCCCGAATCATATCGTATGCCGCCATATTCAGGGCGCCTTCCGGCGGCGGCCCCATGGCCAGGGAAACCGAGCATTGCGGGCAAAAACAGATCCGTTGTGCCGCCGACTTCTGCCGCGGCTTGATCCCAACGGTCTGCGCGAACAAATACACGGCTACGGATTTCTGTCCGCTTTGAATCGGGCGATTGCAGCGCAGACAGTACATGTTTTCCAAGCAATTCTCCTGGTGGCCGGATGCAGGCTGATGCGGTCTTGTGAAAGATCAATACTGTCTTTTCCCGGAATCGGGGCACAAGTATGTAGAAAGATTCCAGGGAATCGAGTCTCAGAGCAACGCTCAACCGTCGCCATCGAGAACCAAGCTGTGATCTAGGCAGCGGCGCGGGGCATCGTGCACTCTGTTGCCATGAGAGTAGCAGTTCAGAAGATTCGAGATTCGCACGTCGCTGTCATCTACCCGGCGCTTCGCGCGGATCAAATGCTGCCTAAGCCGCTGCCTAAGTCGGTACGATTGTCAAAACTTCGGAAAAATCGCAACTGCGAACAAGTCGCTGCGGTTTGCTACCGAATTCGCAACAATGCTATCGAGTTCTTGCTGGTCCAAACGCGCAACAGTAAACGCTGGACCTTCCCCAAAGGCGGCGCCGAACCGGGACTAACCCATGCTCAGGCAGCTGCACTCGAAGCATTCGAGGAGGCTGGGGTTCATGGAAGGATCGAAGAAGAGCGGTTTACGGAATATCTTCGCTCCGGACGGTACAACAACCCGAATTCTGTAGGATTCACGGGGAAGAGCCTTGCGGTCAGTGCTCATCTTTGCGAAGTGCTTAGACTCAGCACACCGAAAGAGTCCAATCGAAATCGCACCTGGTTTTCTGTTCAGGAGACCCGGCAGCGCTTGCAGCAGGGGCGGAAGAACGAAGATGGGGACGAGTTCGGCCGCGTAGTCGACCGTGCTGTACAGCGCATCCAGCGGTTGCAGAGGGAGCATGGCACCGCTGATCAATCGCTGCATTCCCGCTTGCAGTCGGACCGGCTGCGATGGAAGGTGCAACCGAACGACGAGCTGCAGAGAGTGCGCTTCGAGTATCCGCAAATTCGTCGGCGGTTTGCGGACGGTCGCCAATCCAGCGCGCCCATCGAAAGGGTCCATCGGATCGAAGCTGCGGAATGTGAGGTCCTGCCGTTCGGCCCTTCCCGGCCAATCAATCGGAACCCTCGATTGCTTCCTGGGGCGAAGAAGCTCAAAGCTTTGGGTACGGGCGCGAAAATCGGCTAAGAGACGGAGTGTGGCTAGTTATTCCTTGTTTTTCGGCCGTTCGTAAGCCTTCTGAAGATATCGGCGCGCTTCTTCAAGAGCACCGAAGGTATCGTCGTTCGTCTGGATGGCTTGCCGGTACTCGTTGATGGCGCGCTCGCGCTGGCCAGTGATGTCGAAGATCTTCCCGAGTTGGATGTGGCTCCAAACCTCCGTCCAGCGCGGTTCTCCGTTTCCGTTAATCGACGACCGGTAGGAATTGGCAGACGATTGATAGTTCCTCTGTAGGAAGAAAATTTCGGCGACGCGGTAGTGGGCCAGGGAGCTATTTTTGTTGAGATCGAGTGCTTTATTGAATTCGGCCAGCGCGCCGGAAAGATCGCCCTGTTGTTGCAGCGCCTGGCCACGGAGGATGGAAGCGCGCAGTTTCACGTCCGAAGAATTTGTGAGCACGTGGTGGTCGGGATCGATTGCGATTCGCCGCGGCCGCCCGAAGGTTTCAACCGTAAAGGGTGAGCTGGTACCGACCACTTCGAGCTTCTTGTCTTCCGTTTTACCGTCGGTGTCAATCCGCAAGTCTATGGGCATGCGGAACAGATCGAGATCCTGGGAAATCTCGCCCGTCACACGGAATCCCTTGTTGTTACCCAGGCGGTAGGTGGTGTACTTCAGCTTGAATTCAGGCGCGCCGGTGGAGTCGAGCCACTGCGAGAAAAACCATGTCAACTGTTCGCCGTAGTATTTCTCGGCGATGGCCTTGAACTCATCCATGCTGGCCGATTTACCCGAGTAAGTCTCAGCGAACTCGCGCATGGTCTTTAGATATTTGTCCTCTCCCAAAACCCACCGCAGCATGTGAAGAATCATCGCGCCCTTGTCGGTCACCAGCGACTGGAACTCGGTGGAGAAGGGATCGAGCTTGCTGGCGCTCGAGAGCGGTATATTGTCATACGCGAGCGCACCCACTGACATATCCTTGACCACTTCTTCCAGCCCCGCGGCGCCCGCCGCATTCTCCACGTACATGGCCTCGGAGTAGCGAGAAAATCCGTCGATAAGCCACCAGTCATCCTTCGATTCGGGACTCACCGAAACTCCCCACCATTGATGGGCAATGGCGTTGGCCAGCAGACGGTAATTCGTCTTTTCCGTGATCGAGGGGCCAGCTAGACCGGCAATTTCCGGCCCCCAAGCGTAAGGCACTGTGTCGGCAGGCAGTTCTACGACGTTCAGCCTCTGGGATAACGGAGTGCCATATAGAGTAATGAAGTAGGTGAACTCCTGCACCGCCGTCGTGGTGTATTCGGGAGCCAGCTTTGCGTGATCGGGCTTGAAAAAGACGTGCAGATCCATGCCGGCTTCATCGCTCTTGTACTCTTGGAAGATGCCCGCAATGATCGTGCCTGGAAAGCTTGGCTTCGTATCGACGAAGGTGAAAGTCTTGGTCGCCAGGCCGTTGCTGTTGGGTTTCTTTGATGGCGGATTCTCGGTTACCGTTACCTTGCCGCTTCCAATTACCAGCATGTGAGCCGGCACCGTGATGCTGATGGTCGAGGTAAAACGGTTGAGCCCGTAACCGCTCACCGGAAACCAGCGCCCGGCATAGAGCAGGTAGCTCGTATCGTCGCCGATGTACGCGAGCTTGAGCCCAGGTACCGGGCTATCGTCGGCGCTCTCGATCTCGCCTTCGTATTCAAAGGTGAGCGTGGTGGAAGCGTCTTTTGAAAGGCCGGCGGGCAGCGGCACGCGAATTGTGGAATCCTGCGTGACCCGCTCAGCCGAGAGCGGTTGGCCATTCTCATCCAGAACCTTGGTGACGCGCATCCCGTTATGCAGTTCAAAGATGGCCGTATTCAGATCCTGCAGTGCGGTGAATTTGACCTTGGCCCGCGCAGAAATCTGATGTAGATGCGGCGTCAGCTCCGCCTCGATCTGGTAATCGTCCACCCGCAGGCGGACCTTCTCGGCAGCCCAGGAAGGAATCGCAATGAAAATCAACAGCAAAAGGGCAGAGAAAACCGCGAGGACGCTCTGGGCGCGCCGAAGCCGAATCTGCATTAAGGAGAGTCTCCCGGAAATGGGCCTAACCATTTCCTGTGATGAAGATTCTCCTCTAAAAGATGCTGCGAGCACAAGGTTTACCCCTGTCTGTCATTTGGTTTTCCCTCCCTTTGTCATTTCGAGCCCAGCGAGAAACCTGCTTTCTACGGTTCCCGGTAGTCCTCAGGTTCCTCGCGCCATTCACTGCCGAGGTCAAGAATGGGGAAAATCCCGTTGTCATTTTCTTACACTCGTCGCAGCAGGCCCAGGATAATCTTTGCCGCGCGATCCGCCGGGGTCTCGGTTGAGCCACTGAGGCCTTGTTTCGGAGACCTCAGTTTGGCTTTTACCTGAGCCAAGCCATCCAGCATCCGTTCGCGGATCGGACCGTCTGGGAGGATCTGCCGCACTCGGCCAACTACATTGGAGGCAGTAAAATCGTGCTGCACCAATTCCGGGACGATCTCCATTCCAGCGATCAAGTTCACCATGGCAAAATATGGAACCTTGACGCGCGGCTTGCCCAGCAGATAAGTGAGCGACGACACCCGGTAGACCATCACGAACGGAGTGCGCATCATGGCGGCCTCGACCGTTGCCGTGCCGCTGGCGACAATGCCTGCGCGCGAATGCCGCAGCGCCGGCAAGGATTCAGGCACGAGCGTGATTCTCTGCCGACCGATTAGACTTTCGATGAAAGCGTGGTCGAGCGTGGGTGCAACCGGCAACAGGAATTCATAGTCAGAACCGAGCTGAGCCGCCGCTTCCAGGATCGTAGGCAGATTCATGCGCACTTCCTTCACGCGGCTGCCGGGCATCAGCGTGATCCAATGTTTTGCCGCCTCGAGATGAAATTGAGCGGCGTAGTCGCTGCGGTTGATCGCCGGCTGCGGCAAATCCGCCAGCGGATGGCCGACAAACGTCGCATCCACTCCACGTTCGCAATAGAATTTTTCTTCAAACGGAAAAATCACCAGTGCCTTATCGATATAGTCACGCAGCAGCCGCACCCGCCCCTGGCGCCACGCCCAGAACTGCGGCGCAACGTAATAGACCACGGGAATCCCGCGCCTCTTCAACTGCCGTGCGACGCGCCAGTTGAAGGCCGGCGAGTCAATGACGATGGCGAGATCGGGTTTGCGGTTGTCGGCCTCGGCAATCAAATGCCTGTATAGTCCGTAAATCTTTGGCAGGCGGCTGAGAATTTCCGTGATGCCGACAACCGCGAGATCCTTCGCATCAACCACGGTTTCGCAACCGGCGGCGCGCATACGCTCTCCCCCAACGCCGAAGAACTCAAGATGAGATGTTTGTGTGGGGACAGCCGCCCTCGGCTGTCCAACAGAGCGAAGCTCTGCGAGATTTAGCTCGGCAGTTCGGTAGAGAGCTTCAATAAGCTGCGCCCCGTACATTTCCCCCGAGGCTTCGCCCGCTGAGATCAGGATTCGCAAGCAAGCATTGTAAGGCTACGGCGAGACTTAGTCGTCCCCGGCAGTAACTGTTGGTCCCGCAGCGATCTCTTGGTCCTTGTACTGCAGTTGATAAAGTTTGAAGTAAATCCCGCGCTGGGCCAGCAGTTGCTGATGGGTGCCCATCTCCCGCACCTGGCCTTTGTGCATGACGATGATCTTATCGGCGCGCTGCACGGTTGAGAGCCGGTGGGCGATGATAAGCGACGTGCGCCCTTCAACCATGCGGCTGAGCGCGTCGCGGACGCGAAATTCAGTCTCGGTGTCCACACTGGAAGTCGCCTCGTCGAGAATCAGAATCTTCGGTTCGTGGGCCAGCGCGCGCGCGAACGAAATGAGCTGCTTCTGGCCAGTCGAAAGAGTCGAGCCGCGCTCGCGAACTTCTTCGTCGAAGCCCTTGGGCAGGGCTCGTATGAAATCGGCGAGGTTCACATCTTCAGCGGCCTTCTCGACATCCTTATCCTGAATGCGCTGCGTGCCGAGCCGGATATTTCCGCCAATCGTCCCGCTGAACAGGAACGGATCTTGTAGCACTACGCCGAAGCGGCTACGCAAGCCGGCAAGGTCCATATCCTTCACGTCCACGCCATCGATTCGAACCGCGCCCTTCTGGACATCGTAAAACCGCAGCAGAAGTGAGATGAGCGTGGTTTTGCCCGCGCCCGTATGCCCGACGATCGCCACGGTTTCGCCCGGTTCGATGGAGAAGCTTACGTCACGCAGGACCCAGTCAGCGCCCTCGCTGTCTCTGACAGCTTCTTCCGACGTGTCGCGATAGGCGAACCAGACGTGCTCGAATTCGATGCGGCCCGGTCCCTCGGGACGCTCGATTACCGCGGGCGAAACCACCTGCACGGGTGTGTCCAGCAACTTGAAGATGCGTTCGCTGGCCGCCATGGCCGATTGCAGGATGTTGTATTTTTCGCTGAAGTCCATGATCGGACGGAAGAAGCGCAGCGCATACTGGATAAACGCGACCAGCACTCCCAAGGACGCGACAGTCGGCACCAGGCGAAACGCAATCAGCGTCTTCCAATTGAAACTCACGGCCACACTGCTCACTTGGATGTGGCGCATCACATCGCCGCCGCCAAACCAGATAACGCAGGCAATTGCAATTGAGGAGAGAATCTCGACGACAGGGTAGTAAACCGAGTAGGCCATGATCGCGTCTTTGTACGCGTCCATGTGATTGCGATTGATTTCCGAGAAGCGGTTATAGGCCTTGCGCTCGCGATTGAAAAGTTGCAGCACGACCATCCCGCTGACATGCTCTTGCAGATAGGAGTTGATGCGAGCAATGGCTACACGAATGCGTCTGTAGGAATCGCGCACGCGGTCGCGAAAAATCTTGGTGGAATAAACGATGAACGGCAGCACGCCAAAAGTGATGAGCGCCAGCTTCCAGTTCATGCACAGCATCACGCCCAAAATTCCGAGCAGTACAAAAATATCTTCGAAGATGGACACTACTCCGGAGGTGAACATCTCATTCAACGCGTCCACGTCAGTTGTCACGCGTGTCACCAGTCGGCCGACCGGGTTCTTGTCGAAGAAGGCAACGTGCAGACGTTGTAGATGGCGAAAGATCTGGCGGCGAAGATCAAACATTACTTTCTGGCCCGTCCACTGCATGAAGTAAGTTTGCAGGAACTCGAGCAGAAAACTGAAGACCAGAAGCCCCACATAGATCGATGCAATCTGCGCGATGCCAGTGATCGCGCGCGGGCTGAGCCAGCTCCAGAAGCCAGAAGATAACCCCTTCGCCGGAGACAGATAGCGATCGATCGCCACCTTGGTGAGATACGGACCGAGTACATCGGCGAAAGATTTCAGAAAGATCGAAACCAGCGCGATCGTCACCTGCCAGCGGTAGGGACGCAAATACTTCAGCAGCCGCGCCATCAGGCGGCTGTCATAAGCTTTGCCTAATACCTCTTCTTCCTGCGACATCTGTCTTTGTGATCCGTTGTTCTTGGAATCGGTGGATTGGCGATCCGCTGATTGGCGATCCGCACTGAAACATCGCCAATGGCCTTAGCAACAGGGTAACTCAAATAGATGGCGCAGGCAGTCAACAGGATGGAAAACGTTTTGTGCGCCTGTGCAGAGTGGGATAATAGAGACCCATGCCGCTTGGTGTTTACATTTCGGTGCCCTTTTGCCGCACGAAATGCAGTTATTGCAACTTCGCTTCCGATGTCTTTTCGCGAGCCGTATTTGAGCGCTATGTGGATCGAGTTTGCGCCGACATTCAGAAGGCCCCGCAGACCGCGGCGGAAACGGGCGGGCAGTTGGAGCGCACCGTAGATTCCATTTATCTGGGCGGAGGAACTCCGACGGTGCTCGAGGCGGCCCAACTGGAGCGAGTCTTTGCGATGGTGCGGCAACAATTCGAAGTGAGTGCCGATGCGGAAGTTACGGTTGAGTGTGCTCCCGGGACGTTAACTTCCGCCATGATGCAGACTCTGCTGCGCAGCGGTGTGAACCGCGTGAGTCTCGGTGTGCAGTCATTTGTGGATCAGGAAGCCGCCGCGGTCGGTCGTCTGCACAAGCGCGAGACCGTGCTGGAGGACATTGCACGACTGCGCGCCGCGGGCATTACGAATATTAATATCGATCTGATCGCCGGGCTGCCCCATCAGACCGCCGAGAGTTGGGAATTTTCTCTGGCGGAAGCCATCGCCTCTGGCGCTCCGCACGTGAGCGTCTACATGCTCGAGGTCGACGAGGACTCGCGATTGGGCCGGGAATTACTGGCCGGCGGCACACGCTATCATGCCCACTTTGTTCCAGACGAGGAGTCAATGGCGGACTTCTACCACGCCGCCTGTGAGCGCCTGCAATCCGCCGGAATTGCGCAGTATGAGATTTCCAATTTCGCTCGAGAGAATTTCGAGTCGCGGCACAATCTCAAGTATTGGAAGCGGCTGCCTTACTTTGGCTTCGGAGTGGATGCGCATTCGATGCTGGCTTCTACCACTCCTGACATTGAAGCGGTGCGCTTCGCGCCCGCCGACTCCCTGGAACAGTACATGAGCAACGCCGCGTTGCAGCGAACTGCAGTCTCGCAGTCGGCAGCTTTGGAGGAGAGTTTTTTCCTTGGTCTCCGGCTAACGCAAGGTGTCAGTCTGCGCGAACTTTCCGTAAGCTTCGGAGAAGACGCGATCAATCAGGCCCGCATCGTAATTGCAGAGCTCGTTGAAGATGGACTGATGCAATGTCGCGGGGATGTCGCCTCTATGACCTCGCGCGGCAGATTGGTCTCGAACGAAGTTTTCGAGCGGTTCATTTTGACCGAGGAATCAGTCCGTTAATTCCGTTAATCTCAATGCCCGATGGTTTCGTGGAAGTTGCGGCTTGCAGCCATACCATCCGGTCGGTTGGACAGAAGTCCTTCATACTCATATTCGTCAGTATCGACGAGGCCTTCGCCGTGTCCACTTCCACCTCTCCGCGGTAACTTTTCCCCGATCTGTCGCTGTGGTGTAATCAATGCTCCAACGCATCCAGTGGAGGAATCTTTGGATTTTCAACTGAACGACGAGCAGCTGCACTTAAAGAAGAGCGTCCGCGAATTCGCCGAGCGAGAGATTGCGCCCAACGTCATGAAGTGGGACGAAGCTTGCGAGTTTCCCCTGGCTGCCGTGAAGGAGTTAGGCAAGCTCGGTTTGTTGGGGACAGTTTTTCCCGCCGAATACGCCGGCGCTGGCATGGGCTACGTGGAATATGTCATCGCCATCGAAGAATTGTCACGCGTGGATGGCTCCGTAGGCATTATCGTCGCCGCGCACACGTCGCTCTGCTCGAATCACATTTTTCTTGCCGGCGACGAGACGCAGAAAAAGAAATACGTCAGCAAACTTGCTACCGGCGAATGTATCGGCGCCTGGGGATTGACCGAACCTTCTTCTGGCTCGGACGCCGGCAGCGCCCGCATGACTGCGAAGCGCAAGGGCAGCAACTGGGTGCTCAACGGGACAAAGACTTTTTGCACCAATGGCCACTATGCTGACGTGATCGTGGTGATCGCTGTGACCGACCGCGCCGCCAATACCCACGGGCTTTCTGCGTTCATCGTCGAGAAGGGTACCAAGGGATTCCGTCCCGGCAAGAAAGAAAACAAGCTGGGCTTGCGGGCCAGCGATACGGCGGAGATGATCTTCGAAGACTGCGTGATTCCCGCGGAAAATCTGCTGGGCAAGGAAGGCGACGGCTTTATCGACGCGATGCGCGTGCTCGACGGTGGGCGCATCTCGATCGCGGCTCTATCACTGGGCATGGCGCAGGGCGCATACGAGGCGGCTCTGAACTATTCCAAGGAGCGCAAGCAGTTTGGCAAGGCCATCGGCGAGTTTCAGGCGATCCAGTGGAAGCTGGCTGATATGGCTACCGAAATTGATGCCGCTCGCCTGCTCACCATGCGCGCTGCCTCGATGAAGGACGCCGGAATGAAGACGACGCTGGAGTCCTCTATGGCGAAGCTCTACGCGAGCGAAGTAGCCGTAAAGTGTGCCAATGAGGGAGTGCAGATTCACGGCGGCTACGGATTCATCAAGGATTATCCCGCCGAGAAGTATTACCGCGACGTGAAGCTTTGCACCATCGGCGAGGGAACCAGTGAGATTCAGCGCCTGGTGATTGCGAGGCAGTTGCTAAAAGACTGAACGCTTCAGCGGATTTCTTCTTCCGGGCCGCCTGCTTTACACTGATCGTTTGAACCCATCCATCCAGACTTGGATTGAGCAACTCCGCTCCGGCGACGTGCGCGCCTTGGCTCGTGCCATCTCGATGGTGGAGAACCGCGCGGCCGGCTGGTCCGAGCTGCTGAAGGCCGTATTCCCTCACAGCGGTAAAGCGCGCGTCCTCGGCTTGACCGGGCCGCCGGGAGCGGGCAAGAGCACGCTGGTCGATCAGCTTGCCCGCTTGTATCGCAAGGACAATCGTACCGTCGGCATCATCGCTGTCGATCCGACCAGTCCCTACACCGGCGGCGCAATTCTCGGCGACCGCATTCGCATGCAGGATCATTTCTCTGATCCCGGCATATATATTCGGAGCATGGCGACTCGCGGCTCGCTCGGTGGGCTGGCGCGCACCACGGCGGACGTCACCACGGTGCTGGATGCTTCCGGGCGCGACCTCATCATGATTGAGACCGTCGGCGTCGGCCAGGATGAAGTCGATATCGTGCGGCTGGCTGACGTCACGATAGTGATCCTCGTGCCCGGCATGGGCGATGACGTGCAAACGATTAAGGCTGGCATCATGGAGATTGCAGATATCTTCGTGATCAACAAAAGCGACCGCGACGGCGCCGAGCACGTGGAACGCGAAATCCGCACGCTGCAATCGCTGGCTACGCGCAATGATCGATGGACGCCGCCGATCATTAAGACAATTGCAAGCCAGGGAGTGGGACTCGAGGAACTGGCGGGCGCGATTTCGGACTATGAGGCATATCTGCAGAAGGAAAATCTCGCGCTGAACAAGAGCGTCGAGAACTGGCAGGAGCGCCTGATCGAGATGCTCCGCGATGCACTGCTCGAGAAATCACGGGCGCGGCTGGAAAACGGAAACTTGGCTCGGCTCGCGGCGGAAGTGGCCGCGCACAAACGCGATCCTTATACGCTGGTGGAAGAGATTGCCGGGAACGTAGGAAAAAGCTGATGGCGCAAATCGATCACATCGGCATTGCAGTCAAGTCGCTGGCAACGGCGAAGGCGATTTACGAAAAGCTGGGTCTGAGCATCTCTCCAGAAGAAGTTGTGGAGCAAGAGCAGGTGCGGCTAGTGATGGTTCCTGTGGGCGAGAGTCGATTGGAGTTATTGGAGGCGACCTCGGAGAATTCGACGATCGCGAAGTTTATCGCCAAGCGCGGCGAAGGCTTGCATCATGTGTGCCTGCGAGTTCCAGACTTGCCTGCAGCCGTCGAGCGCCTGAAGAAAGATGGAGTGCGACTGGTCTCGGAGGAGATCAAGACCGGCGCGGGTGGTCACCGCTATGTTTTTGTGCATCCCGCCAGCACAGGCGGAGTGCTTTTGGAACTGGTAGACGGATAAGTGAAAAATAGTCGCCGCAGATGCCCGCGGATTTTGACGGGTAGATCACTTTAATTGCTGAATGCTTCTTCTCGCCATCGATACTTCCGGCAAGCATGGCAGCATCGCGCTGGCGCGTGCGGGGGAGTGCTCTGCAGAGCGGGACGACGTGGAAGTGATCGACACGGTGCCTGTCGTCGGCGGCACTTTTTCTGCGCAGCTTGTTCCGCAGATCGCAACACTGCTCTCCAGCCACGAATTCACCAAACAAGACGTCAGCGCTTTTGTAGTGGTCTCAGGACCGGGATCCTTCACCGGACTTCGCGTTGGTCTGGCCGCAGTCAAGGCACTGGCTGAGGTTTTGAACAAACCGATCGCGCCCGTGTCGCTACTGGAAGTGTGCGTGTTTACCAGTGGTCACGAGGGCAAGATCATGGCTGCGCTCGATGCCGGCCGGCGCGATGTGTATGTAGGCGAATACGAAATTCCGGCTCGCGTGGGGCAACCCCCGAAAGAGCACATGTTGAGCCGGAGCGAATTTCTTGCCCAGGCACGCGGATGGAAGATTGTGACTCCTGATGCCGCGTTTGCCGAAGCAGTTCGTGAAGCCGGGTTATCGGTCTCGACTCTGCCTCCGGTCTCTGCCTCCGAGGTTGCACGTTTAGGTTGGCGGAAGATTGGGTCCGGCGAGACGGTGACACCCGAGCAATTAGAAGCAAACTATATCCGCCGCACCGATGCCGAAATGCTCGAGAGAATGGGTTAGGCATGCGTGTTCGACGGGCTAGCCCAGCTGACATTCCCGCCATGATGGCTATCGATCAGGAGACCCCAACCGCCGCCCATTGGTCCGAGGCACAATATGAAAGCGCTTTAGCGGCCAGCGATTCGTTGTCCAAACGCGTTGGATGGGTGGCTGAACTCCAAGAGCCACCAACAAATCTAGGCGGGGCACCAGCTCTCCTTGGCTTTTTGATCGCGAATAGGATTGATGAGGAGTGGGAGCTGGAAAACATAGCCGTCTCTGCGCTTGCTCGGCGACGCGGCGTGGCTACACAGCTGCTAGGTGCTTTGCTCGAACATGTTCACGCGGAGAATGGCAGCGCGATATTTCTTGAAGTCCGTGAGTCGAACCAGCCCGCGCGCAGCCTCTACAGCAAGGTCGGTTTTCAGGAAACCGGCCTGCGAAAAAACTATTATAGCTCTCCCCGGGAAGATGCAGTATTGTATCGGCGGCGCATTTCTTAGATGTTTCTCACAACGAGACTGCACCAAGAATATGGCATTGAACCGATTTTAGGGCTGTGATAGTTTTAGCGAAGAATCCCGGTTTGGAGGTCTGCTGGATGCTGACTCCGAAGGACACTCTTCTGACCAGCCATGATGAATTCCGCAAGCTGGCTCAGGAGCACATGCAATATTCCACTCGTCTTGATTCACTCACCCAAAAGCGCTACCTCAGCGAAGATGAAAAGCTGGAAGAAGTCCGGCTGAAGAAGCTGAAGCTGCGTCTCAAGGATCAGATGGAGACGATTGAGCGGCAGTATCGGCAGCAGTACGGAGTTCACGTAGCTTAGTCTTTGGCCGTTGTACCGGCGGCTATCGCCGCAAGAGGATATTTGTATCTGCTCCAAGGCGCTGGTCAGCGCCTTTCTTTATTTGCACTTAGGCTGAAGCTGAGCCACGGTCGTTCACCTCTGCTCTATAATTAGCCTGTTCTCTTGAGCGCTACTCCTATGGTTCGTGACGGCTACTTTTACGCGCTGGGTTTGATCGTGGCAGGCCTTCTGGTTGGCTGGTTCGCGCGGCCAGCCTGGGCGATCGTTCCGCTGTTGCTGGCCCTATTTTTTCTTTGGTTCTTTCGCGATCCCGAGCGTTCTATTCCCGATGCCGCAGAAACCGTAGTTTCGCCTGCCGACGGGAAAGTAACAGATGTATCTCCGGTGACCATCGGCGGCGAAAAACAACTCCGCATCAGCATCTTCTTGAGTGTTTTTGATGTGCACGTAAATCGCTCCCCGATCGCCGGCGTAGTTCGCGAGGTGCGTTATCAGCGCGGAAAATTTCTGAACGCCATGAATCCGGCATCCGCCGAGGAAAACGAGCAGAATATTGTTCGCGTGGAAGGCGATGGTCACGCGGTCGTGTTCAAGCAGATCGCAGGATTGCTGGCGCGAAGAATCGTCTTCCATCCCAAAGTCGGCGACCGGTTGGAGCGCGGCCAGCGGGTAGGACTGATCAAATTTGGCTCGCGTACGGATGTACTCCTGAGCCCGACCGCCAACGTGCAAGTGAAGGTGGGCGATCGTGTCCGTGGCGGGGCAAGCGTTCTGGCATATCTGCAACCCAAGGGCGAACTGGCAACAGCAGGGCGAGATTCGGCTGCGGAAGGGGCCCGATAATGGACCTTACCCAGCGCCCCGACCAGCCCTCGGAGAAGCGGCGTCCGCGCCGCATGAGCAAGGGGATGTACATTCTCCCTTCGCTTTTCACCACGGGGAATATGGCGGCCGGCTTTTACGCCATCCTCGAGGTAGTCCACGCCAGCGCGCTGAATTTCTGGCATTTGGACAATGCTGCCAAGGCAATCGGCTTTGCGGTCTTGTTCGATGGACTCGATGGCCGCGTCGCCCGCATGACTGGGACCAGCAGCGACTTCGGGAAGGAATTCGATTCGCTGGCTGATGTGATCACCTTTGGCGTGGCTCCGGCGATGCTGGCCTGGACATGGGGATTTCACTTAATGCCGCCGGTTGCGCTTACCGAATGGAACATCAACCTCACCCAACTGGGAGCGATTGCCAGCTTTTTATTTCTGATGGCCGGAGCCAGCCGACTGGCTCGGTTTAATATCACGACCAATCCGCAGCCTTCCAATCCCGGCCGGCCGGGAAAGAAATATTTTGTCGGCATGCCCATTCCAGCGGGCGCTGGCGTGATTGCCGCCGTCGTCCATTTTCAGGGAGGAATTCCGCTCGAATCCTGGTACACGGCGATCACCTGGCTCGCCATGGTTGCAGCCGTGGGCTATCTGATGGTGAGTACGTGGCGATTCTATAGTTTTAAAGATATTGATTTTTCTACTCGCCGGCCATTTCGCTTGATTATTCTACTCGGCGCTCTGTTCGCTGGTGTGTGGTTCTTCTCCAAGCCGGTGTTATTCGCAGTGGCCTTGCTCTATACGTTCTCTGGGGTGTTCTGGCGCTTGCAGTGGATCTTTCGTCGCCGGAGCCAGCCTCCGCCACCCACTTACAAGGAGGCTTCGCAGACTTCATGAGTAGTCCGTCCAAAATCGCGGCGTCGACCGCTTCTTCGTCCGTGCGCGGGCAGCTTTATCGCGCCGCTATCGTGGGCGCAGCCACGCTCAAGGGCAAGGAAGTTGCCGAGATGCTCAACGAGCGAAACTTTCCCGCCGTGGATGTGCGCCTGCTCGATGACGATGAGTCCATCGGACAGCTCGAAGCGACCGGGGATGAGATCAACTTCATCCAGAGCGTGCGCGCCGAACAGTTCACCAAAATGGATTTCACTTTTTTTGCCGCCGATGCGGGATGCACTCGCCAGAACTGGAAGCGTGCCCGCGATGCCGGCAGCGCCATTATCGATCTTTCCGGAGCCTTGGAGGACGAGCCTGGCGCCATGGTTCGCTCTCTGTGGGTGGAGCGTGAGCGTGGACAGGTCTGGCAGCCCGATCTGCAACCCGGCCCCTGCGTCGTGGCTCATCCTGCAGCGGTCGCGCTTGCTCTGCTGCTGCTGCGGGCGAGCAAGACCGGCGCGATTCGCAGCGCCGCAGCGACCATTTTCGAGCCAGCCTCTGAACAGGGACAAAAAGGCATGGACGAGTTGCACCAGCAAACCGTGAACCTGCTATCGTTCCAGACTTTGCCCAAGGATGTCTTCGATACGCAGGTGGCCTTCAACATGGTTGCGCGCTATGGCCCGAACTCCAAGCTGTCGCTGGATTCGCTGGAGCAGCGCGTGCGGCGTCATTATCAAAAACTTGCCGGAGCGGACGCACCCGAGCCTGCGCTCATCGCCGTCCAGCCACCCGTTTTTCACGGCCACGGACTCGCGATTTTCTTGGAGATGACCCAATCCGTGGATCCGGTGAAATTGTCCGAAGCTCTTTCTGGCGATCACGTCACCGTTGCGGGAGCGGAAGAGGATTCGCAGCCGAGCAACGTGAACACCGCCGGCCAGGGTAACATCCTGGTTTCGTTGAAGGCCGAATCTTCGCGGCCCAATGGAATCTGGATGTGGGCGGCGGCAGACAATCTGCGGGTCGCGGCCATCACCGCGGTGGAGTGTGCCGAGAGTATGATCGCAACCCGACCGGTGGGAAAAATTCAATGAGAATGAAGTGGCGCCGCGGTGCGTGGCTGCTGCTGCTCGCCGGAGCCACTGGTTGTGGCTACCACACGGCTGGCCATGCCGCGCAGCTTCCGGAAAATGTGAAGACGATCGCCGTCCCGGCCTTTGTCAACGTGACCACGACCTACCGCATCGAACAGATGCTGACAGCATCCGTAGTGCGGGAATTCACGACTCGCACGCATTATCACATCCTCAACGATGCCAACGAAGCCGCCGATGCCACGCTGCGCGGCACCGTGCTTTCCACCTCTTCAACGCCGCTGACGTACAATTCCGCAACCGGACAGGCGGCCAGCGTTTTGGTGGTGGTGAGCATGAGGGTTTCTCTCACCGACCGGCAGGGTAAGATCTTGTATCAGAATCCTTCGTACCTGTTTCGCGAGCAGTACGAAGTTTCCCAGGATCTGGCCAGCTTTTTCGAAGAAAATTCGCCCGCTTTCCGCCGGCTCTCGCAGGATTTCGCGCGAACCCTGGTCTCTAACATTCTGGAGGGCTTCTAGATGCTAGAGTTTGATTGTCATCCTGAGCAAGCGTTCTTTGCGCAGCGAGGGATCTGGGCGAGCCGCGCAAAGCGTCGCGTTTCTTGCGACGCAAGAACTGCGCGTTTGGTTCGCTTCCTTATAAGCCGCTGCTTAGAGTCCATAACGGAGAACTTTTGATGCGGGCTTTCGCCCAGGCGGATCGCTTTGTCAGCGAGCTTGAATCACATAAGCTCCGTCCGGCCTATGTGTTTGTTGGCGACGAGGCTTTCTTCCGCAAGCGCTTCCGCGACGCAATTATCGAACATCTGGTTCCGCGTGATCTGCGAGATTTCAGCCTGTTCGAATTTGATCTCGCGGAAAACGATCTTGCCGAAGTTCTCGACCGCGCCCGCACTCCTTCGCTGATGGCGCCGTTCCAGGTATTTTTCATCCGCGGTGTGAAGAACCTCTTTGGCCGCGGCTCGAACGAGGAAAAGCTCGCCGCCATCGAGGACTACTGCAAGAATCCCAATCCTGACGCCCTTCTGGTTTTCGTCGCCGATCACATCAGCATCCCGGCCGACGTCCGCCGCATGGAGATGCAGGACAAGGAGCGCTACCAGCGCATCCGCGAAACCATGGGCCCGTACTGTGGCATCGTAGAGTTGGCACGCGTGGAGGAAGGCGAGGCGGTGCGCTGGATCTCCGACTTTTGCACCAGCCGCGCCGTAAAGATCGACGCCGACGGCGCCCGCGAGCTGGTCGATGCCCTCGGCGGCGACATGATGATGATCTCCAACGAACTCGAGAAGCTGATGCTCTACGTCGGCGCGCGCAATCGGATCACGCTGGGCGACGTCGAGACCATGGTGCTTGCGGCCAAGCAGCGTTCGCTCTACGAGTTGACCGATGCCATTTCTTCCAAGGACCGCGTGCGAGCGCTCGAAGTGTTGGACGCGATGCTGTCTTCCGGTGACGGCGAAGAGGCCGCCATCGGCCACATCTACATGTTGGCCAAAACTTTTCGCCAGATGCTGGTGATTCTCGAACGCAACGTTCGCGACCAGCGCATGCTCTGGGCCGCGCTATGGCAGGGCTTCCGCGTGCCCCCATTCGCCGCCGACGACATTATCAAGCAAGCCCGCCGTTATAAATCCCGCCGCGAGTTGACGCGTGCAATCCGGCTCGTGGCGAAGGCTGATCTGGCTCTGCGCTCGAATCCCGTCAGCAAGCGCATGGTGCTGGAGCGATTGGTAATGGATTTAACCACCGAGCCCAAGCTAGAAGAGCCGGGCTGGATGCAGGATCGGCTGCCGGTGTGAACCGTAGCGCTCTTCGTTCTAGGAATCGACGCACTTACATATCGTTTCGAGCCGCGTTGTCTTTTTTCCTACCCTCGCGCTTTTCAACTTCTTCAGCTGGTCCGTCAAGCGTGAAGGTCAGTGCCGGAATATCATCCGGAACTCCAAGAGCATACACAAGCTCAACCGAAGAGACGCCATTCGTCCATCTCCACGTACTCCTGTCAAATGCCGATCCGCCGGCGCTTTGCAGCGAGGTCACCCCGTGTGCGGCGGGCACGCCGAACTTGTCTCTCAGGGCCCTCATGATCCGCGGCACATACATGTCATTCCACAAGTTCATTTCAACCTTGTACAGGATGAGTTTGCCGTCCTTTGCCACAAAGAACACCGACCCTGACGACAATAGTGCTTCAGCATAAGTGCCCTTGTCGATTGCCCACCCTAAGCTGGTGCACTCTGTCGTCTTCCCTTCCGGCAGGTGCGACACATTACCGCACGTCCAGGCCTTATGTACTGGATCGCTCGCTAGCCATTCCGCGGCACTTTCCCCAAGCTTGTCACCCTTCACGCTGTAAGGCTCAAGCGAGTTTGTCTGTTGAGCATTGGCCCTCAAGGCGAGGCCGAAAATTGCAATGAGAATGAGGCTCGCGATTTCGCGTTTCATCGTTCCAAATCCTCCTACGAAAACGTGAGGTATGTAGAGAGGATTGCAATCTCATGGCAACGCAGTCAATGGAATTGTCGACTTTCAGAAGGAGGATGTCCTGTTCCGGGAAACGCGAACAAAATGGCCGCCCTGTGGTACGGTTCGCGGCCAGTCGGAATAGCGACAGTTCAGGTGCCGTTGCAGCGCTAAAGCCAAAAGCCCTACTTCATCGCGTTGACGCGAGCGCCCAGGCGCGACTTGTAGCGAGCGGCGGTATTGCTGTGCAGCGTGCCCTTCTGGATGGCCTTGTCGAGCGCGGATACGGTCTGACGGTAGGTCTGTTCGGCGGCTTGCTTGTCGCCCTTTTCGATGGTCTCGCGCAGTCCGCGCAAAGCAGTACGCAAGCGGGACGAGTTAGCGCGATTGGTGGCAGTGCGCTTTTCGGTCTGACGGGCGCGCTTGAGCGCCGAAAAATGATTAGCCATGTCTGGTTCGTTACCTTCGTGTGTCCAGCAAGATATTCGGGGAGTCCCGAATTGCCTATTATAGGGGAGCAAGTCTTGACCGGTCAAACACATGGCATGGCCTCTGATTCCAGATCCGCTGGCTCGTCTGAAAGTTCTGCTTGATTCCTCGACCCCGATCGTAGCGATCGAAACCATCGAGGAAGTCCGCGCGGTTCGCTTGGTACGCGCGGCTTGTGCGGCCCTCAACCTCGCCGCATTCGAGTGGACAATCGCCAGCGGCTTGGTCCGTTGCGGTAGCGACGTTGGTGAACTGGTGGTCGACGGCCCAGACTCAACCTCTCCTCACGGTGCGGCCGCCCAGCAAGCGCTGGCCAACTCCAAAGCCATCTACAACAGTCAGGAGCCCGCCCAGATGCTCGCCAACCTAGAAGGCATTTCCATCGGTGCCGCATTTATTTTGAAGGACCTGCACCGCCATATGGATGAGCCAGTAGTGGTCCGGCGGCTGCGCGACGTAGGGCAGAAATTTTCCGAGAATCGGCGCACCATAATTCTCACCTCGCCGAAAATCGAGATTCCAGC
Organism: uncultured Acidobacteriaceae bacterium; assembly: GCA_963773675.1. Lineage (GTDB taxonomy): Bacteria > Acidobacteriota > Terriglobia > Terriglobales > Acidobacteriaceae > Sulfotelmatobacter. The sequence goes on along the minus strand of CAVZCG010000012.1, from coordinate 14,729 downwards.
CGAGTTGAGAGGACTCGTGGAGTTTCTCGAACTGCCCCTGCCCGATCGGCGGCGTCTGCGCCAGATCATTGACGAAGTTGTCGTGAGAATCTCGAAGGCCCACACTCTGCAGCGGAAGTTGGATCCCAAAGGATTTGACGCAGTCGTGGAAAGCCTGCGCGGCCTCACTGAAGAGGCTGCCGAGCGTGCGCTTTCTCAGGCCCTGGTGGCGCGCTATGCCCTGTGCCCGGAGATTGCGGGCGACGTTACCGAGACCAAGAAGTCTTTGCTCCGGCGCTCGGAGATGTTGGAGTTCACGGAAGCGAGCGAAGCATTTTCCAGCGTTGGTGGAATGGATAACCTGAAGCGCTGGCTGGCTCTCAGGCGCGGCGCGTGGGAAGATTCGGCCCGCGCCTTCGGCCTGGAACCACCTCACGGGGTAATCATTCTGGGCGTGCAGGGCTGCGGGAAATCGCTCTGCGCTCGGGCTGTCGCAGGAGAATGGAATCTTCCGCTGGTGAAATTCGATACCGCGGCCATCTATGACAAATACGTCGGTGAAACGGAGAAACGAATTCGCAAGGTATTCGAGGTCGCGGAAGGTCTTGCGCCATGCGTCCTCTGGATTGATGAACTCGAAAAGGTGTTCGCTGGCAGCGGGCCAGATTCTGCTTCGGCGGACGCCGGAGTTTCCTCTCGGCTGCTGGCTTCGTTTCTCTCCTGGATGCAGGACCGCGAAGCCCCGGTATTTGTGGCGGCCACATGCAATAACGTGACCGCTCTGCCTCCGGAGCTTATCCGCAAGGGGCGATTCGATGAACTTTTCTTCGTCGATCTTCCCAACCAGGCAGAGCGCCAGCAAGTCTTATCGATTCAGTTGAACCGGCGGAAACGCAATCCCTCGGAGTTTGACCTGAAACAGGTTGCCGCCGCCGCAAAAGGATACTCCGGGGCCGAAATCAACGCCGCCGTGCAGACAGCACTTTACGTTGCGTTCTCCGAAAAAAAGCCGCTCGCCACGCAACTCTTGCTGGACGCCCTGGCGCAGACGGTACCGCTCTCCACAACGCGATCAGAGGAGATCGCCGCTCTGCGCGACTGGGCGGGAACTCGTGCGGTCCCGGCATCAGCGACGGAAGAAAACGCGTAACTTGCGAAGCCATTGACTCCCATCCCGGCGCGGGGTACGCTTGATGCAATGGTAGTGACTTGCCCTGTGGGCATGAGCATCCCGGCTGGTCCCGTCTCTGAGCACAATCCTGTTTTGTCTGCAAAAGGTGTGATTATTTCAACGCGTGAGGTAATCCCGGCTGCTATCCCCCTCGGGGTCCATCCTGCCCTCACATGGTTCAAAAAAGAGACTGAATGAAGAAAAGTATCGGGATAACTCCCAACATCGAGACACTTTTCGGTACCCGCGACGAGAACATGCGCGTGCTGGAAGATGGCCTGAACGTTACGATCGACCTGCGATCGAACGCCATTGAACTGGAAGGCGCGGCGCGCGAGGTAGCCCGGGCGGAGCAAGTGTTTGCCGACTACGAAGGCCTGCAGCGCTCCGGATATACCTTCAACAATGGCGATCTCAACAGCATGTTGCGCGTATTGGTGGCCGATCCGACCGCGACCCTGCGTGGACTCGCAGATGCCGGCAAGCAGCGTTCGCTGGGACGCCGCATGGTGCAACCCAAGAGCGTGAATCAGCGCCGCTATGTCGAGGCCATCGAAAAACACGATATGGTTTTCGGCATCGGCCCCGCCGGCACAGGGAAGACCTACCTTGCCGTCGCCATGGCGATCTCTGCGCTGCTTGCGAAGCGGGTGAATCGCATCATTCTGGCGCGACCCGCGGTGGAAGCTGGTGAGCGCCTGGGATTCTTACCCGGCACGCTGCAAGACAAGATCGATCCTTACTTGCGTCCTCTTTATGACGCGCTCTATGACATGCTCGAGCCGGAGAAAGTGGATCGGTATCTGGAGAAGAATGTGATCGAGATTGCACCGATTGCTTTCATGCGCGGGCGCACGCTGAACGATTCCTTTGTGATTCTCGACGAGGCGCAAAATACCACCTCAGAACAGATGAAGATGTTCGTGACTCGTTTGGGATTTAATTCCAAAGCGGTGATAACCGGAGATATTACGCAGATCGACTTGCCGAACGCTCGCCGCAGCGGGTTGTTGGAAGCGATTGACATTTTAAAGCGCGTGGAAGGCTTAACCTTCGTTCACTTCGACGAAGCCGATGTGGTGCGGCATCACCTGGTGCAGCGCATTATTCGCGCCTATGACGAACACAAGACCCATATCGCCGAGCAGCAGATGCTGTTATTGTCCGGCGGGAAGAGCGCCGAGGCAGCGGGTGGTGGACTGAAAAGCTCTGAAGTGAAGAGCCCGGAGGCGAAGGATCTAAATGGCAGAACCCGAGAAGCGTCGGGGGAATAGGATCCGTGCAAGGAAAAGTTGGTTATCCTTCGAAAAAAAATCACGGGGCTGAGCCCGTCGGCCCTCGAACGCTTTGTTCTGCGGGCAAGGCGTGCGGTCCACTTACGCGATACCGTGAACGTGTTAGTGACAAATAGCCAGGAATTGCGATCTCTCAACCGTCAATTCCGCGGGAAAGACAAGGCTACCGATGTATTGTCTTTTCCATCGCCGCAACTGGGGCTGCGTAAAGCGAAACAGATTGCTGGCGAACTTGCGATCTCCGCTGACATCGCGCGGGAGAATGCCAGTCGCCTCGGGCACTCGGCCGCGGAAGAGATAAGAATTCTGGTATTGCACGGTATTCTTCATCTAGCCGGATTCGATCACGAGCAGGATAATGGTGCGATGGCTCGCGAAGAGACTCGATTGCGACAGCGACTGAAGTTGAGCGTAGGGCTGATCGAGAGGACAGCAGCGCTTGCCGGCCAGTCCTCAGGTCGCACATCGCTTCGCGCTCGCCCATCCCGCGCACGGCGCAGAACTTTATGAATTGGGCAGTCGCACTTGCGCTTGTTCCGCTGCTGGGGCTGTTGGCGCTGGCCTCCTACGTCGATCGTGTCTACCAGGAAATCGGGAAATTCCTTTCGCGCGAATTTCAAGACAATATTGACGTCTTCGAGCAGAAGGTTGAACCCGCTCTGGGTGTAAGCCGTTCGCGGGCGTCGCTCTCCATGGCCGTGCTCAAGCAGTTGACCACCGCGACCATTGCTTTGCTGGTGGGCTTCGCGCTCTTCAGTGACCAGCGCTGGAGCGCCTACGAAATCGCTCAAGCCGCCATCAGCTTGATTGTGATCGTTATCGTCTTCAATCAATTTCTGCCGTTCCTGTTTTTCTCGCGCACCAACGGCGCCTGGCTCATTCGCTGGATATGGCTCATGCGCATCCTGATCTACCTGGTGCTGCCGGTAACGATCGTTCTGGGCTTCTTGCAGTCCGTGGTATCGCTTACGCGCGAGAATACGCGCGAGGAGCCGGAGAGCGCATCCGAGGCGGTAGACGCATTGATCGAAGCTGGCCAGGAAGAAGGCATTATTCAGGAAGGCGATCGCGACTTGATCCAATCGGTGGTGGAATTCAGCGGCAAGACCGTGCGCGAAGCCATGAAGCCGCGCCCGGAGATGTTTGCCGTACCGATGGAAACCACGGTCGAGCGATTCATCGAAATGCTGCGCACCAAGCACTATTCGCGCGTGCCCGTATACGACGGAAGCATTCACAACATCAAAGGCATCGTCTACGCCCAGGATGTGTTGCAAGTACCGGATAGCGAAGCTTCCAAAACTCTTGAAACCCTGATGCGCCGCGATGTCTATTTCGTCCCCGAGAGCAAACTCGGCAGCGACCTTCTCCGCGAAATGCAGAAAAACAACATTCGTATGGCGATTGTGGTCGATGAATATGGCGGCGTTGCGGGGCTGGTCACGATCGAAGACCTGGTGGAAGAGATCGTCGGCGAAATCCGCGACGAGCACGAGAAGCCAGAAATAGTCAGAGAGAATCCTGATTCGTACATCGTTTCCGGAGGTATGGACGTGGACCGCCTTGCGGAACTCTTCGGGACGAAGCCGGAGGGAAGGGAATCGGCGACAGTCGCAGGCCTGGTCAGCGAGTTGGCCGGACACATTCCGCAGAAGGGCGAAACTGTGGACGATGACGGCCTGCGCTTCGAGGTTCTGGAATCGACGGATCGCAGAGTAGAACGCGTGAGAATTACGACGGTCCAGCCGCGGCAGTTGAAGCTGATATAACAGGTATCAGGTCGTAGCTGTCATGTGCTAGGCCGAGACCTAAGACCGAAGACCTAAGACCTAAGACCTGAACCCGACAATCTGAGACCCCTATGCCCTTCCGCTCAGGTTTTGTTTGCATCCTCGGCCGCCCGAACGCCGGGAAGTCCACGCTGCTCAACGCGCTCGTGGGCGAGAAACTCGCCATCATCTCGCCGAAGCCTCAAACCACTCGCAACCGCATCCAGGGCATCGTTAACATTCCCAAAAACAAAGGCCAGAGCGGCGCACAAATTGTTTTGATTGATACTCCGGGCGTGCACAAGCCCGACAGCTCTCTCGGCCGCAAGATGATGGTTGAAGTGCGAGAAGCTCTCGAAGGCTGCGACGTCGTTTTGCTGATCATGGATGCTACGCGCAAGCTGGATCAGCGCGATGAGTTCGCCATCCAAATGCTGAAGCATTCGCCGGCGAAAGTTTGCCTCATCCTCAACAAGGTGGACTTGTTGAAGGGAGGCAAAGGCAAGCTGCTGCCCTTGATCGAGGAATACAAAAAGCTCCATCCCTTTCATGAGATCATTCCTATCTCTGCGCTAAAGAGGGATGGCCTCGAGATATTACTGAAGCAGGTTGTCGCCGCGCTGCCCGCGGGACCACCGCTATTCCCCGAAGATCAAGTCACCGACCAACCTGCGCGCTTCATGGCCGGAGAGATTGTTCGCGAGCGAGTGCTGCTCGAGACCGAGGAAGAACTTCCCTACGCCACCACCGTGATTGTTGAAAACTTCGAAGAAGGCGCCCGATTGACCCGCATTTCCGCAACGATTTATTGCGAACGCGAGGGACAGAAAGGCATCTTGATCGGCAAGAAGGGCGAGATGCTGAAACGAATCGGCACATCCGCGCGATTGCAGATCGAGCGCATGCTGGGCACAAAGGTCTTTCTTGAACTCTACGTGAAGGTGCAGCCCAACTGGCGGGAATCGCGTGGCTTTGTTGAAGAACTCGACTGGCGGAGGCAACTGGAGCATCTCACCGGCGGACACGTCGAACCACCGGACAAAGCTTCGATCGCCGGAAGACACAAGTGACAATGACCGGTGCGGCCGATCCAGTTGGCGCTAGCCGCGCCTCTTTCGAAGTGTAGCTTCGCCTGCTTCGATTGTCGTTCTGAGTATTAACAGCTAAAATCAAATAGATAGCAGCGCCGAACCGAATCATAACAACGAGCCAATACATGCCATCGTCGGATTCTTCCGAACAACCTCTCCCTGAAAAAGACTTTGACCCCGAGAAGCTGGCTTTGATTTTGCGGGTTACACTTTCCGCAGACCGCAAAGCCGTGGACCCAGTCGTACAAGAAGTAATGGCCGTAGTCCGTCAGATGAATGGCGTGGACGGGAAAGAAGACGCGATCGAGTTGGCTCTCCAGGAAGCGCTGGCCAACGCCGTCATTCATGGAGCAAAAGAAGATCCCACCAAAACCGTGGAGTGTCTGGTCAGCAGCGACAACGAAGCAGGCATATTGATCATCGTGCGAGATCCGGGCACCGGTTTTACTCCGGAAGTCATCCCCAGTTGCACCGTGGGAGAGAATGTCTATTCCAATCACGGGCGCGGTATTTTTCTGATCAACCAACTCATGGACAAGGTGGAGTTCAGAAAGAACGGCACCGAAATCCGCATGGTGAAGCGCTAGATCCGATCTGCGGAACTTTACTCGTTCACCACGATGCCGAGCGTTTTCATCTTGCGGTAAAGGTGGCTCCGCTCCAGCCCCAGCACTTCCGCCGCGCGAGTGACGTTCCCGTGGTTTTCGTCGAGCTTCTTCAGAATAAAATCCCGCTCATAAGCGTCCCGAGCCTGGTGCAGTGTCGAGAACTCATTGCGCGCAGCGCGCCGGTGTCCATCGCGGTAAACCAGCGGCGGCAGATGTTTGCGGTCCAATCGCGTGATCATTGGATTCATGATTACGATGCGTTCAATGACGTTGCGCAGTTCGCGCACATTCCCTGGCCATGAATAGCGCATCAATCCCTCGATCGCGTCGTCGGTGATCTCGCGCGGACGCCGCCCATAAGTTGCCGCCAGATCCTTCAGAAACTGCCGCGCCAGCAACGGAATGTCTTCCTTTCGGTCGCGCAGCGGAGGCACGAAGAACGGGATCACGTTCAAGCGGTAAAACAAATCTTCGCGAAAGTTGCCGATGGAGATTTCTTCTTCCAGATCTTTGTTCGTCGAGGCGATGATGCGAGCGTCCACCGTGATGGTCTCGTCGCTGCCCAGTGGGGCAACCCGTTGCTCGTCGAGCGTGCGCAGCACTTTGGATTGCGTTTTCAAACTCATGTCGCCCACTTCGTCGAGGAACAGCGTTCCTCCATTCGCCTTTTGAAACTTCCCCTCCTTGTCGACCGTTGCTCCCGGAAATGATCCTTTGTAATGGCCGAAGAGTTCGCTCTCGATCAGATCCTCGGGAATCGCCGCGCAATTTACTTCGACGAATGTTTCGTCCTTGCGCAGGCTTTGCGCGTGGATCGCATGAGCCACCAATTCTTTCCCGGTTCCGGATTCACCGTAAATCAGAACGCGTCCGTTCGTGGGCGCCATCAAACCAATCTGCTGGCGCAACGCCTTCATCGGGATGCTGTCGCCAACGATCACGCTCTTGGTGTGCAACTGTTTTCGAAGGTCGACGTTCTCATGCCGCAATTTCTTGGATTCGATTGCGTTCTTGACCAGGATCAACGTCTTGTCGATGGAGAGTGGTTTTTCCAGAAAGTCATAGGCGCCGAGCTTGGTGGCGCGCACGGCGGTTTCGATGGTGCCGTGTCCGGAGATCATGATGACCTCAGGCGCGTTATCGAGCTCGCGGATCTTTTCCAGCGTCTCCAGGCCATCGATGCCGGGTAGCCATATATCCAGCAGAACCACTTCGTAGGTGTGCTCGCGTCGCAACAATCTCAGGCATTCTTCACCGCTGTCTACCGATGCGGTTTCGTAGCCTTCGTCCGTCAGTACTCCCTGCAGCGACTCGCGAATGCCGGTTTCGTCATCCACTACGAGAATCTTATGCATGCTGAGCTGTTGGCGCGGTGAACGCAGGTTCGGGAACGACTGGCAGTTCCACGATAAAGCGCGCTCCGACCGGCTGGTTCTCTTCAACGCGAATCGAGCCATGATGCTCTTCGATCACTCGACTCACGATCGCCAGTCCAAGTCCGGTTCCTCTCTTCCGGGTCGAAAAATAAGGCAGAAATAGCTTCTCTTTCAACTCGCGAGTCACACCGTGACCTGTATCTGCGACGATGATCTCGACGGCGTCGCGGCTGGCCACCAGCGAGGTGGAAATCTGAATCTCGCGCACCAAAGAATCTTGCATAGCTTCAGCTGCATTGTCCACCAGGTTGGCAATAGCGCGCTTGATCGCTTCCGCGTCCGCCATAACCTTGGGCAGGTCGTGAGCCAGCGATTTATGCAGATCGATGCCTTCCATCCTTCCGTTAAACATGGTGAGAGCATTCTCAATGACGTCGTTGATATCCGCCGGATGCGGGTTGGACGCAGGAAAGCGAGCCAGAGAGGAGAACTCGTCTACCAACCGCCGAACCGTTTCCACTGCGCCTGCAATGGTTTCGGCACACGATCGTACGATCTCCATCGAGGCCTTGTCAGGAGTCGTTGCACGCTCCAAATGGCGCTGGATGCGTTCTGCGGATAGCGCGATGGGAGTGAGAGGATTCTTGATCTCATGCGCCACTCGGCGCGCAACCTCGCGCCACGCCGCCTGTTTCTGAGCCTTCAACAGATCTGAGAGATCTTCGAATACGATCACGTATCCAGACTGCTCGTCCTGATGACGCAGAGTTGCCACTGTGACGGCTACGTTCAAAGGCGTGCGCTGCAGCGGCATCTCCATCTGGCTGGTTGTCATTCCCATGCGGTCGGCGCGGCGGAGCAGCGGTTCAAGATCCTGCAGCACTTCGGCTGGAAAAACGTCCGCCAAGTGAGCTCCCCGCAGGATGTGTTTTCCCTCCGCGTATCCCTCAGGGTGAAGAATGCGTTGCAAAGCTTGATTGGCGTGGGTTACTGTCCGGCTCGCATCAAGTGAAAGAACTCCTGTTGGAATGCTTTCGAGGATGGTCTCCATCTGGCGGCGGCGCTGGTCGAGTTCAGCGTTAGCAGCACTCGCATCGCGGCTGGAGGCTTCAATCTGTCGCCGGCTGGTTTCCAATTCTTCCGCCATGCGGTTGAACGAACGGACCAGATCTCCAATCTCGTCGGCCGCACTTACATCGATGCGGTAGTCCAAACGCCCGCGAGAAATCTCCTGCGTGGCTTCGGCCAACGCCGCCAGAGGACGCGTTACGAGCTTCGAGAGGAACAGCGCCAGCCATGTAGTCACAAAGAGCACCATCATGGTCAGCAGCAAGAGCAGCCCCATGTAAGTCTGGCGCACGTGCTTACGCTCGCGACTGAGCTGAAGATAACGCAACTGGCTCGCCTCAATCTGCTTCACCGTCTTCGAAAACTCCGCCGGGAGCGGCATCGCCACCAGGATCAAGCCATCCTTCCCCACCGGCGCGCTGCCCAACGTGTATTCGGTTTGCCCCCATGTGAAACGGGCGGGTTGCCCGGCGGCCGCTTGCGCGAGCGGTAGTTTCTCTTTCAGGGTTTCCCAAGGCGCAGGAGCACCGAGGCTAGCCGCCGCGACTCCATCTTGTAGAGCGACGGTAAATCCACCTTGCAGAGTGGGTTCGTGAATGCGAAATTCCTCGACTGCTGCGGCGAACCCATGGCCCTCGAAAGCCCTCTGCGTCTCGGGCGCGGACGCGAGAGATACAGCTTCCGAGCGCGCGTTCTGGGCTGCATAGTTGGCCAGCAGCGAGGCCATGGCATCCGTATCCGCGCGAACCTCTTCTACCGGCGTAGAGAACCATTTATCAATGGAGCGGTTCATCAGGCCGTAGGCGAACCAGTACATCACCATGACAGGTACGAAGGAGAGCAGTAGAGCTCCCACCACCATGCGCGTGCGGAACTTTGATCCCAGCACGCCCAAGCGTCGCTCGGCGAATAACTTGAGCAGATTGCGCGCCAACACGAAGGTGAGCGCAACAAACAGAAGAGAAATCAGCAGTGAAAGCGCGTAAAAAACCACAACCTGCTGGTTGGTATCAGGGCGCAATATGGTTTGGTTGAACGCGGTTTGCGAAACCAGGATGGCGAACAAAAGAAAAACCGCGATCGCCAGCAGGACAATCGCCCGCTGGCGTTTGGCGTTCTTCTCAGCTCGGCTTGGAACGTTTTGCCCCACGCGTTCTCATTATAGATGCTGGTGGATACGGGAGAAGCATGGAGGATGCGCGAAGTGCAACAAGGGCAAGGGGGAAATGGAAGCAGGAAACTAACGAACGCGAGGCCGCCCCGCCAGCATCTCCTCCAGCACCGCCCGATACGCTGCTTTGGGCTGATAGGCCCGATCGAAGGGCAGCGCCTGCCCGCGAGCGCCGTGCGAGTAAGAACCGATCCACGAGTACTTGTCGGTGAAACCCCAGGTCTGTATCGCGGTGCAGCCGGGACTGTTCAGGCATGCTCGGACGACATCGCGATAAATCGCGGCTTGACGGGTCAGATCTTCCGCTTGAACGCGACCGACGGAATCCAGCGGCAAGGATACGTCGAGCTCGGTGATGTGAACCTGCACGCCGAGCGCCGTGAGCCGGGCGATGTTGGCCGCAATCGCCGGAATGTCCGCATCAAGCAGAGGTATGTGCATCTGCAGTCCCACGCCGTGGAGGGGAACGCCCCGCTGCCGGAAATCCTTGATCATGGCATAGATCGCGTCCGACTTGCGGTTCACGCCTTCGCCCTCGGCCTCGTTATAGAACAGGAGCGCCTTCGGATCCGCCTCGTGCGCCCAGCGAAATACTTGCTCGATGTAGGCCGTTCCTTGCCGGGAAAATCCTACGCCGGGCTGGTTGTACCAGAGAGAATCGCGCACGTTGCCGTTCTCGTCCAGCGCTTCGTTGATCACATCCCACGCAAAAACCTGGCCTGTATAGTGCCTCATCACTCGAGTGATGTGTTCGTGGAGAAGCTGCGACAACTGTGAGGTGGTGAAATTCCCCTGGGTCAGCCAATCCGGGTTGTAGCGTCCCCAAACCAGGCAGTGTCCGCGGACCTTCATTTGATGAGCCACGGCGAAGCGGACCAGTTCGTCAGCTTGGCGAAAGTCGTATGTGTCTGCGTCCGGCCGCAATACCCACCACTTCATCGCATCTTCCGCTTCCACCATGTTGAATTCGCGAGCCAAGGTTGAGGCATAGGCCGGCTCCGACAGCTGAGTTGAGCGCACGGCTGTGCCGATAAGCACCCCATCGTTATCGGCCGCTTGACGCAGCGTTTGGCCGTTCGTCGGAGGCGCGACGGCGCACGCCAGTAGGACTGCCAGCGCAGAAAGATAGACTCTCATCGTCTTTTCGTTCGTTGTTTCGATTTCTGATTCACTAGAGTCGCGGCAGGAAGGGTTGTAAAGGGCATCCGTCACAATGAGCCTGTGACTTTCTGCAGTAATTCTTTCCTACGCCGACGATAAGGCCGTGCATCTCGTTATAAACCTGCGTCAGAGCCGTGCGCTTGGCCGCACTCATTCGCGAAGGGGCATGCGCAGCCCCAAAGCCAGCTGCTAACGTTCCAGTCGGAACATATTCTGAGTCGGCTGCAGAATCCGCTAATGATCCCAGGCTTCGCTCAAACAATTCACGGATCTCCTCATAAGCGGCTTCTTCAGCCAGAATCTCGTGCCGCGCAAGAATCCGTCGTGTGTAGGCATCCACCACAAATACCGGATGATTTCCCGCGTAGAGCAATATGGAATCGGCAGTCTCAGGTCCAACGCCATTCAGCTGAAGGAGTTCTTCTCGAAGTTCCGCGGTGGGCCGAGAAAATAATTGTGTCAGAGATCCGCTGTGGCGTTGATCCAGAGAATCAACGAAAGTTTTCAGCCGCCTGGCCTTCTGACGGAAATATCCCGATGGCCGGATCAGGCGCTCAAGCTCAGCCAACCGCACATCGCGGATGCCGTTTACGCTAAGCAGTCTGGCCGCTCGAAGATTCGCCAGAGCCTTCTCCACGTTCGTCCACGCCGTGTTCTGCGTCAGATACGCGCCCACGATCACTTCAAATCGTGAGCGCGCCGGCCACCAATTCTGTGGCCCCCAGGCGCGAAACAACGCGCGATAGTAGCTCCGAATCTGATTTTCGTTTTCGTCGACTCGCAAACTCGGTCTCCCTCATGGTTGAGTCTACCCGGCCCACAAACCGGCCCACGGACGCCGGGCACGCGCCTGATCGTCCTTACCGAAGTGCATGTACCGCGGCCTGCTCTTCCTCCACCATCGCGAAAAAAGCTCATCTGGCGCGGGTTCCGCAAGTCCGCTCCTTAACGCCTAAGTCCGGCGACAAGTCCAAGTACTACGGTAACTGGTACGGTAATCCACTTGCGTTGACAATTTGTGTCAACACCAAGACGCTGCTCTCCTCCCATTAGCATAAGCGGCGCTTCGTGCAAATGCCGGTGATGTTGCCAGGCATCGTTCCACTCGGTGGATAGGAGATCGACGTATGTCTCAACGGCTGGGTGACCTTCTCGTCAAAGAGAAGATCATTACCCCAGAGCAGTTGGAACAAGCGACAAAGGCCCAGAAGGAGCAGAATTGCCGCTTGGGCTCTGCCTTGGTGAAGCTCGGCTTCCTCACGGACGAGGACGTTACCAACTTTCTCTCCCGTCAGTATGGCGTCCCCGCCATCAACTTGTCGTACTTTGAAATCGATCCGGCCGTCGTCAAGCTGATTCCCTTTGAAACCGCGAAGCGCTATCAGATTCTTCCTCTGAGTCGGGTGGGTGCATCGCTCACCATCGCCATGGTCGATCCGACCAACGTCTTCGCGATGGACGATATCAAGTTCATGACTGGCTTCAACATCGAGCCAGTGGTTGCTTCCGAAAGTTCCATTCTGGCAGGCATCGAGAAATCTTACGGTGGTCCTAAAGAAAAAGAAGAAGACCTCGAAACCGTAATGCAGTCGATGCAGGAGATGAACGAGAGCGACGTCGAACTGCAGGCGGAAGAGACGCAGATGGAGCTCTCGCAACTGGAGAAGGCTGCCGACGAGGCTCCTGTAGTCAAACTGGTGAATCTGGTCCTCACCGATGCGGTCAAGCGCGGCGCCAGCGACATCCACATCGAACCCTACGAAAAAGAGTTCCGCGTACGCTTCCGTATTGATGGCATCCTGCAATCGATCATGTCGCCGCCGCTAAAGCTGAAGGACGCAATCACGTCCCGCCTCAAGATCATGGCGAAACTGGACATCAGCGAGAAGCGCCTGCCGCAAGACGGCCGCATCATGCTGAAAATGAATATTGGCGGCCGCAAGAAGCAGCTCGATTTCCGCGTCAGCACCCTGCCGGTGTTGTGGGGTGAGAAGATCGTGCTCCGCTTGCTCGACAAAGAAAACCTGCGGCTCGATATGACTAAGCTGGGTTTCGAGCCCGAGTCTTTGGTCAAGTTCGAAAAAGCCATTCTTAAGCCATACGGCATGGTGCTGGTCACCGGCCCCACGGGTTCAGGAAAAACCAACACTCTGTACTCGTCCATCTCGCGCCTCAACCAGCCGGATACGAACATCATGACGGCCGAAGATCCGGTCGAATTTCAGTTGGGCGGCGTCAACCAGGTGCAGATGAAGGAACAGATCGGATTGAATTTCGCCGCGGCACTCCGCTCTTTCTTGCGGCAAGATCCCAACATCATTCTGGTCGGCGAAATTCGTGATTTCGAAACCGCGGAAATTGCCATTAAAGCCGCTCTCACCGGCCACCTTGTGCTTTCCACTCTGCACACCAACGGTGCTCCGGAAACCATTACCCGACTCATGAACATGGGAATTGAACCCTTTCTCGTTGCGACCTCGGTGCACCTGATCTGCGCTCAGCGCCTGGTGCGGAGGATTTGCAAGGATTGCGCGGAGGTGGTGGAAGTTCCGGTGCAGACCCTGATCGAAGAAGGATACGGGCCCGAGGAAGCCAAGACCGTCAAGATTCAAAAAGGCAAAGGCTGCGGCGTTTGCAACAACACTGGCTATAAGGGCCGTTGTGGTTTGTATGAAGTGATGGAAGTCGATGACGAGATCAGAGAACTGGTTCTGGTGGGCGCATCGGCGGTGGAATTGAAAAAGAAGGCGATCGAACGCGGCATGATCACGCTGCGCCGAAGTGGATTGATCAAAGTTGCGGCGGGTATGACCACGCTCGAAGAAGTCGCCCGCGAAACGATTCACTGATTTGCGTTACCACGATTCGCGATCGGCTGGGTCCGCGATCTAGAGGAAGGAAACAAATATGGGGTTGTCGTTAAGCGATCTGCTCAAAAGAATGCTGGAGATGAATGGCAGCGATCTTCACATCACCACCAATTCGCCGCCTCAGATCCGGGTACACGGACATCTGGTGCCGCTCGATTTGCCGCAGATGACGCCGGCCGAAACCAAGCAACTCGCCTACAGCGTCATGACGGACTCGCAGAAGCATCGCTTCGAAGAAAGTTTGGAACTCGACTTTTCTTTCGGCTTGAAGGGCCTGGCTAGATTCCGCGCCAACGTCTTCAACCAGCGCGGTGCTACCGCTGCTGTTTTTCGTCTGATCCCATTCGAGATCAAGTCCTTCAACCAGCTCGGTCTGCCCGCTGTTGTCAGCAAACTCTGTGACAAGCCCCGCGGGCTGGTCCTGGTAACCGGACCAACCGGCTCGGGTAAATCGACAACGCTGGCGGCCATGATCGACAAGATCAACAGCGAACGTCACGACCACATCCTTACCATTGAAGATCCCATCGAGTTCGTGCACATGAACAAGAACTGCGTGGTCAACCAGCGCGAACTCCACGCGGATACCAAAAGCTTCACTGACGCCCTGCGTGCTGCTCTCCGTGAAGATCCCGACGTCGTGCTGATCGGCGAAATGCGTGACCTGGAAACGATTGAGTCGGCATTGCGAATTGCGGAAACCGGCCACTTGACCTTTGGTACCTTGCACACCAATTCGGCCACGTCCACCATTAACCGCATCATCGACGTCTTTCCGGCGCACCAGCAGCCGCAAATTCGGGCCCAGCTTTCACTGGTGCTGGAAGGCGTCATGTGCCAAACCCTCTTGCCCACCGTGAACGGCAAAGGCCGCGCCATGATTATGGAAATCCTGATTCCGAACCCTGCGGTTCGCAACCTGATTCGCGAAGACAAGATTCACCAGGTCTATTCGGCGATGCAGTCCGGGCAGGATAAGTTCGGCATGCAGACGTTCAACCAGGCATTGGCCACAGCCTATTTCCAGAAGCAAGTCTCGTTGGAGACCTGCCTGGCGCGCTCCAGCAATCAGGAAGAACTGCAGGAAATGATCAACCGTGGCGCCAGCTTGTTAAGCCGGGGAACTTCGCCGGGCTCGCCCATGGCAAAAGGAGCTCATTCCAAAGGCTA